>VBGR01000045.1 GCA_005880695.1 Chloroflexota bacterium | reverse complement strand
TGAGCTCCTCCAGCAGGTTGGTCCCCGGCTCCACGCGCAGCTCCGCGAATCGGACACGGTCGCCCGGCTGGGCGGCGACGAGTTCGCTGTCGTGCTGCCCACGGCGGGGGACGAAGCGGGCGCGGTCAATGCCGCCGGCCGCCTTCTCGCGGCACTCCAGGAGCCGTTCGCGATCGAATCACAGCGCCTCCAGATCGGCGGCAGCATCGGCATCGCCATCAGCCCCGAGCACGGCACCGACCCGGCGACCTTGATGCGGCGTGCCGACATCGCGATGTACGTTGCCAAGCAGAACCGCGTCGGGCACGCCGTCTACAGCCCGGAGCAGGACCGCCACAGCCCGGGCCGGATGGCCCTCGCCGGCGAGCTGCGCGAGGCTATCCGGGCGGGCCAGCTGGTGCTCCACTACCAACCCCAGATCGATGTGCGCACGCGCAGCCTGGCCGGCGTCGAGGCACTCGTGCGCTGGGACCACCCGCGCCACGGCTTGATGCCGCCGGACGAGTTCATGTCTCTGGCGGAGGAATCGGGCCTGATCGGTCAGCTCGGTGAGTGGACCATCAGGGAGGCGCTGGCCGAGGCCCACGTCTGGCGGGCCAAGGGCACGCAGGTGCCCGTCGCGGTCAACCTCTCGATGCGCAACCTCCAGGACCCAGAGCTGCCCAACCTGGTCGCCCGGCTCCTTGAGGAGGCGCGAGCCGCTCCCCAGGAGCTCAAGGTGGAGATCACGGAGACCGAGTTGATGGCTGACCCCGAGCTGGCCGTCGCGGTGACCAGGAGAATGCGCGCGATGGGGGTGATGCTCTCCATCGACGACTTCGGCATCGGGTATTCGTCCCTGGCTCACATCCGAGAGCTGCCGGTCAACGAGGTCAAGATCGACCGCTCGTTCATCGCCGGCCTGGGCGACTCGGCGGAGGTCAACCCGATCGTGCAGTCGACCATCGACCTCGGTCACAACCTGGGCCTGGTCGTGGTGGCGGAAGGCGCCGAGACGCAGGCTGCCTGGGACACGCTGGTGGAGCTGGAGTGCGACGTGATCCAGGGCTATCTGCTCTCGCGACCGGTGCCCGCACGCCAGCTGGCGCGCTGGGTCGCCGCCTCTCCCTGGGCGGCCGGGACTCCCGCGACCGCCTAGCGCAGCCCTCTTAGGCGGCTGCCGGCGTCAGGCGGCCGGTGAAGTCGAGGATCCGCCGCCAGGCGTCCTCGCAGGCGGCCGCGTGCTCCTTGAAAGAGCGATCGAAGAAGCTGTGCGGCGCATCCGGATAGGTGTGCGACTCGTATTCGACGCCGGCCTGCCCGAGCAGCTTTTCGAACTTCCGGAAGTCGTCCGCGGGCGTGGCCTGGTCCTGCCCCGCCAGCAACAGCAGGAGCGGCGCCTCCAGCTTCGGGATCACCGGCTCCAGGCTCAGCGGCTGGCCGCCATAAAAGCCGATCGCGCCGGCGAGCCCGTGGCCCTCGGCGGACTGCCGCCAGGAGGCCCTGCCGCCCATGCAGAAACCGACGGTGAAGATCGCCTCGCTGTTGCCGCCCGCCTCGCTGCGGAGGTGTTCAACCGCGGCTCGCACGTCACTCGCCGTGCCCTCCGGAGTCAGCTGCTTTACGTGCGTCATCCAGTCGAAGGCTTCGCTCCGGTCCTCGGTCGGCGCGGTGCGCCCGAAGTAGTCGATGGCGATCGCCTCAAAACCGGCCTCTGCGAACCGTCTGGCCAGGTCTTTGTAAAACTCGTGGAGGCCGCGCACGTCCGGCATGACGACCATGCCCCGGCCGCTCGGCTTGGCCGGCCGGGCCACGTAGGCGAGAAGCCGGTTGCCGTCGCTTGCCGTGAGTTCGAGCGGGCCCCGGTCGGATGCAGCGCCGCGGATCGGCGGCAGTGGCGGGCGGGAAATGTCTGAGTGGCACATCTCAGTTAGAGGATATGGTCGAGCGGCCTCGTGCCGTTGGACCAGGTTCAGAAGAAACGGCGCCTCGCCCCCAAGTGATTGGCCCTTGGCTGTTTGCCCTTGTTTTCTATCTGGGGCAGGCCACTCGGCCTGCCCGCCGCGCGCTGCGGCGCGCGAGCCTAGAAGGAAGGGCCTTTACGTTCTAAACCGGGACCCGCGCTCAGAGCAAGAACTATCTTCTGAAGCGTGGGTGAGGTTCGTCTGGAGCGGTCCGGCCCCGTCGCGACCATCACCATCGATCGGCCAGCCTCCCGCAATGCCCTGAACCAGGCCGCCATGGCCGGCCTCGACTCGGCCCTCCGCCAGGTCGCGGACTGGGCGGTGCACGCGGTCTTCCTGCGCGGCGCCGGGGACCGCGCCTTCATCGCCGGCGGCGACGTGAAGGAGCTGGAGTCCAACCGCGATGCGGCTTTCGCCCTGGACATGGCGCGCCGGATGCGGTCGACGCTCGACCTGATCCCGGCCCTGCCCATGCCGGTCGTCGCGGTGGTCAACGGCCCCGCCATCGGCGGTGGCGCCGAGGTGGCAGTGGCCTGCGACTACCGGCTCGCCGTGGCGGACGCTCGGATCGGATTCACCCAGGCCCGGCTCGGCCTGATGCCCGCCTGGGGCGGCATCGAACGGCTCGGCGCGCTTGTCGGTCGGGGCCAGGCCTTGCTTCTGCTCACGACCGGCCGTGAGCTGGACGCCGCGGAAGCCCAGCGGATCGGGCTTTTCGAGGAGCTCGTCGCGCGGGCCGACCTCGAGTCTCGACTGCAGGATCTGGCCGGACAGCTGGCGGCTGTGCCGCGAAGTGCGCTGGCCGGTATCAAGCGCGCGCTCGAAGCCGCGCAACCCTACGCCCGGCCGGAGCTCGCCGCCGCCGCCACCGCCGACTTCGCCGGCACCTGGGCCGACCCCGCCCATTGGGAGGCCCTCGAAAAAAGGAGATCCGTCAGATGAAGATCGAGAGCCAGGACTTCACGGTCAGCGACCTGGAAGCATTCCTAGACCAGCTCATCGACCGCGAGCGGCTGGCCCTGGCGGCCCGGCTGGAGGCGGCTTCGGCGCATCTCGAGAAAGTCGGGAAACGCGTCACGGCGGAGGCTGGATCCGACGGCGCCTCCGGGTGGACGTCGCACGAGGTGCTGGCCCACATCGCGGTCCTCTCCAAGTTCTACGGCATGCTTACCTACAAGGTCGGATCCGGGCAGATGAGCGAGCTCGACCTGCTCGGAAACGTCCATCTCCGCGACGTGATCGGCCAGGAGATGGCAAAAACGCCACCGCCCGAGCTGCTGGCGCAGGCCGTCGCCGACCAGCGCCGGACCGCGCAATATCTGCGGTCCGCCGACGCGGCCGCGCTGAAGCGCGAGTGCCGGACCACGCACGGGACGGTCATCACGGCCGACCACATCGCCCGCTACCCGCTCCTGAACCATCTGGAGGAGCACGTCGAGCAGCTGGAACGGATGCTGCCGGCGTGAAGTACAGGGTCTACGACCTGGGACGGCCGCTGGAGATCACGACCCCTGTCGCGCCCGGCCATCCGCCTTTCCGGATGGCGCTCCAGCGGCGCCATGGGGACGCCGTGAGAGAGGACGGCTCCTCGAGCGCCAACGAGCTGATCACGACATCGGGCCACACCGGGACCCACATCGACGCCTTCGCCCACTTCTCGCGGGAAGGCCTGCTCTTCAGCGGCCACGATGCCTACACGGCTTCTCGGGGCGGCCGCTTCCACATCTACGGCTCGGAGACCATCGCCCCGCTGGTCGGCCGAGGGGTGCTGATCGACGTCGCAGCCGCCGAGGGCAGCCAGGCACTCGAAGCCGGCCGGCCCATCACTGCGGCCGACATTGAGGCGGCCTGCCGCCATCACGGGGTGGAGGTCCGCGCGGGCGACGCCGTGCTGTTCCGAACCGGCTGGCCGGTGGAGCGTTATGAGGACCAGGAGGCGTACGTCGGCTGGGACACGGGCGTGCCGGGTCCGGACGAGAGCGCGGCTGCCTGGCTGGCCGACCGCGAGGTGCGCGTGGCCGGTGCCGACACGATCGCTTTCGAGTGGCTGGCTCCCGGCGCCCAGCACACCCAGCTGCCTGTGCATGTCCGGCTGCTGGTCGACGCCGGCATCCACATCATCGAGGTCCTCGACCTGGAGGAGCTGGCTCGCGACGCCGTTCACGAGTTTCTCTTTGTGGCGGCTCCGCTCAAGATCGTGGGCGCCACGGGAGCGCCCGTCCGCCCGCTGGCGCTGGTCGAGTCCGCGGCATGAGGACCCGAGTCACCGACCTGCTCGGCATTCGGCATCCCATCCTGCTCGCCGGCATGGCCGGGTCGACCGACGCCGCGCTCGTCGCGGCCGTCTCCCGGGCGGGCGGCCTAGGCATCCTGGGAGTCTCCACCTACCCAACGGCCGATCTGATCAGAGCAGAGGTGGCCAAGGTTCGCGAGCTCACTCCCAACCCGTTCGGCCTCAATCTCCTCCTCTGGGGCGCGCTCGAGTACGTCGAACCGGTGCTCGAGCTGCAGCCGGCGGTGCTGTCGACCGCCTGGGGCGATGTGGCGCCCCACGTCGAAGCGGCCCATGAGGCGGGTTGCCTTGTCATGCACATGGTCCAGGACGTGCCTGGAGCCGAGGCCGCGGCGAAGGCGGGTGTGGATCTGATCGTTGCGCAGGGCCAGGAGGGTGGCGGCCACGTCGGGCTGCTTTCGACGTTCGCGCTGGTCCCCCAGGTCGTCGACGCAGTCGGGGACGTCCCCGTGGTGGCGTCAGGCGGGATCGGTGACGGAAGGGGACTGGCGGCAGCGCTCGCTCTGGGCGCCGAGGCGGTGCTTATCGGCACCCGCTTCCTGGCCACGAAGGAGGCGCCGATCGACCACTCCTGGAAGCTGGCGATCCTGGAGGCCGGCGGCCAGGAGACGCTGCGCACCCGCATCCCGGACATTGCCAATGAGGCGGACTGGCCCGAGCCGGCCGCGGCCCGCACCCTCCGCAACGCCCTGGTCGAACGCTGGCTCGGGCGCGAATCCGAGCTCCGCAGCCAGGCGGCCGAGGCCGGCGCGAAGCTGCAGGAGGCGCGCCGGCGCGGCGACATCGATGAGATGGCGCTCTACGCCGGCGAGGTGGTGGGGCTGATCAAGGACCTGCCCGCCGCCGGCGACCTGGTTGAGAGGATCGTGCGCGAGGCCGAGTCGCTGCTGCCTCAGCTGACTGCGAAAGTGCTCGGGAGGACGGCTCCGAAAGCCTGACCGTCGGCCGCAGCCATCACCATCGCCACCAGCAGCTGCACGGCCTCGGTCTCGTCGAGGCTTTGCTGCCGGACCAGGGATTGCCAGGTATTCACGTTGACCGCGTGGTTCACTGCTGCGCCGATGACTCGCTCGCGGCGGCCGCGCGCATGCCAACCCCCGGCCAGCACCCTCGAGATGGCGCGAATTACGTCGAGCCGGCTCGGGGACCCGAACAGCTTGGGATCCAGGAGCGGAACGTCGCGACCTATCACAACCAGTCCTGGGCCCGCCATCCGGTAGTACTCGTAGAGCTCCATTAATCCGGTCGTGAGGCGTTCCCGCGGGTCTTTGATCTGCAACCACGGCTGCGGGTCGGGCGGTGGCCAGGCTTCGAGGCCGTGGGCGCTGCAGGCGCGGAAGAGTGACACCGCGTCGGGGAAGTGGCGGTAATAGGTGACGCGGGTGACGCCGGCCTTCCGAGCGATCGCAGCGTCGGTCGTGTGCGCCGGCCCGACGGTCGTATGCAGTCCGACGGCCGCCGTCACGATCCGCCGCCTGGTCTCCTCCTGCCGCTCGGCGCGGCGCTTGAGCTGGTACTTTCCTGCCAACTTACTTCAGTAAACGGGAGTGTACATCGAACCTTGACAATAGCGGCTGGTGCGATCAGTATACAAGCCAGTCTACTGATTAGGAGGTTGGCTTATGGGAGTCCATGCGCGCTTGACGGTGGGGCCGGCTGAGGGGCAGGAAGTCTCCATCCCGGGAGGAGGCGTGGTCTTCAAGATCTCGGGCGAGGACACAGGCGGACTCCTCGCAATCGTGGAGCACCCGATGGCTCCGGGTGCGCTAGGGCCGCCGCACGTCCACACCAACGAGGACGAGTGCTCGTACATCCTCGAAGGCGAGATCGGCTTCAGGATCGGCGACAGCGAGTTCACGGCCGGGCCGGGCACCTACGTGCTCAAGCCGCGGGGAATCCCTCACACCTTCTGGAATGCGGGCCCGGCGCCGGCTCGACTGATGGAGATCATCTGCCCGGCCGGTCTCGAGCGTTACTTCGCGGAGATGGTGACGTTGATCCCCGCTGAGGGACCACCCGATTTCGAAAAGCTCGCCGCCCTGCAAGAGCGGTACCAGAACCCAAGGGCACACCCCGAGTGGGTGGGTGAGCTCGCCGCGAAGTACAACTTGAAGATCGCCGGCGGACGGTCGCGAGAGCAGGACCGCTGAGGTCAGCTTGGACGTCAAGTGGGAAGTCGAGGCTCGCGGTTATGAGTTCAGCTGAATCGCCGCGGCTGGAGCTTGACGGCAAGCTGTTGGTGGTTGCCGTGGGGCAAGAGATCGCCTTCCGGGTCCGCGACCGCCGGCTCTTTGCCCTAGATGTGGCGCCACGAGCCAGCCTCCGTCCGACATCTGCTACGGCTGCGACGGAGGGCGGCTGACCGATCCCCTCCGCCGGGCGCCGACGCTGCCTCAGCTGACGGCGAAAGTGCTCGGGAGGGAGGCGCCGAAAGCCTGACGGTAGCGGACGGCGAAGTCCGCCATGGTGAAGCGGTGCTCGATGGTCCCGGTCTGCTCCACCGCGTAGGTGGCGGTCAGGGCAGCGAGGCGGCCGGCCTCCTCGAAATCGAGGCCGCGCAGGAGCCCTGCTACCAACCCCGACCGGTAGGCATCGCCGGCGCCGGTCGGGTCGACCTCCTCGCGCGCCGGCGCGGCGGGGATCTCGATCGCCCTGCCGCTGGTCTGGATGCGGGAGCCGTGGCGGCCGAGGGTGGTGACCACGATCTCGGCAAGCTCGAGCAGCCCGGGTACGTCTCTTCCGGTCCGCTGCTGGATCAACTCCAGCTCGTAGTCGTTGCCGATCACGATCCAGGCTCCCCGGCTGCCCTCCTCGAGCTCCGGCTTGCCTAGATGCGGCAGCTGGTGGGCCGGGTCCCAAACCCAGGGCACCTTCCGCAGGCGGCACTCCTCGGCCAGCCGCAGCATGGCCGCGGGTGCGTTGGGCCCGATCATCACAGCCTCCGGCCTCGAGACGGTGTCGCCCAGGCCGAGCTCCGCCGCCCGGTTCATGGCGCCCCCGTAGTAGCCGGTGATCTGGTTGTCGTCCAGGTCGGTGGTGGTGAAGCCGGTGGCCGTGTGCTCCTCGGCGAGGATCTTCAGGCCGCGCGCATCGATGCCCTGGTCCTCGAGCCAGGACTTGTACTCGACGGCATCCTGGCCCGCAGTCGCCAGGATGGCGGCCGGGCAGCCGAGGAGGTTCAGGTTGTAGGCGTAGTTGGCCGCCACGCCGCCCCGTCGCTTCTCGAGCGTATCGACGAGAAAGCTCAAGTTCAGGATGTGCGTCTTGCCGGGCAGGATGTGGTCGGCGAACCGGCCCTTGAAGGTGAGGATGTAGTCGAAGGCGACGGATCCCGTCGCGACCACGGTCACGCCGTTATGGTCCGGGCAGGACCCTGGCCGGGTCCAGCCACTTCAGCCAGCGGCCGTGGTCGTGGGCGGAGGCAAGCCGCAGGTCTTCCCGGCGGCCGCCTTCGAAGCTCGCCAGCTCCAGGTAGGACTCCTCGCCCGGGTGCCATTCGAAGCTGAGTCGGTAGAGGTCGCGCGTCGCCGCGATGCCCTCCAGGACGGCCGCCAGGCGGTCCTGTTGCTCGGGGCTGAACTGGTAGACGGTGTAGCTGGAAAAGATGCAAAGGGCCGCGTCGACCGGGGCGATAGCTGCGGCCCTGGGAAGGACCTCGAGAGCATCGCCCTGGATGATCTCGGAGCGGTTGGCTTGGGCCAGGCGTATCGCCGCCAGCAGAAGCTCCGACCGCCAGGGCTGGTCGGGCCAGACCAGGGCTCGAAGCCAGAGCGCCTGGTCCGTGTCCCGGATATCGACCGGCTTCAGGTCGATGCCCAGCCTCCAGGCGACGCGCGGCATCTCGAGCGGCGGAACCAGCTCGCTGCGCACACTGCACTCGATCCGTACCTTGGACTCCGGGTCGCCGCAGACGTTCCCGTTGCCGTAGTCGTACGAGTAGCGGTCGAAGAGAAGGTTCAGGCCGGCGCTGGCGCCGATCTCGACCAGGGCCAGCGGCCGCTCGGCGCGGGCGGCGACCACGCTGAAGCCGGGGAGGAGAACGGCGCTCCGGGCGACGTCGTTGGTCTGCACCCGCCGGGTCGCGAGGAGATCCAGGATCCGGCCCTCGTGCTCAGCACAGAATTCGCGGAACGCCGGGTAGGGCTCACCGCGCAGCACTGACGTGTTGACGCTGGGGTAGTAAGCCGCCAGCGGATGGCCGAGGCCCTTCAGCAAGAGGTAGTGGACGGCCCCGAAAAGCAGGTTCGCCGGTGGTTGGCCTCGTGGTGCGCGACCGGCCAGGTCGAGGATCGTAGGGTCGGCGACGATGCCCTGGGCCAGCTGGCCGTAGAGGGGCGACTCGAAGCGCGCCAGGAAGAGCGCAAAGTGGCGGCGAACCTCCTCTCGCCGCTGGAGCCGGTCGATGAGCCGTTGGGCGAACTCGCCGAAGACGTCGTAATGGGCGACACCGCGACGCTTCTCCGGTTGGATCCACTCCGGCCGGAGTCCGTGCCCGCGTCCCCACTGCTCGAGGCGGGGCCGCAGGCCGATCACATGCAGAAAGGGCCGGTCCATCCGCATCCCGCGCGGCGAGCGGGTGCCCGCGTAGTTGTCGAAGTTGCGATGGACGGCGATGCCGCCCGCCCGCGCAAAGTCGAGCGCCGCCTTGATCTCACGGCGTTCGAAGTAGCGCTCCTCTATCTCCCAGGCCACGGCTAACAGACTATTTGCTGGTGGCGAGCACACGCGTTCGCGTCGTCGCGAATCACCCGGGGGAGACGCTGGCCTGGATGCGCTCCGACCTGCCCACCCGCCTGCTGCCATTTGGTGTTGTCGTCGGGATTGTCTACGCAATCTGGCGGCCCGGTTGGCTCGGCGTGGCCACTGGGGACCTGCAGCCCCAGCTCCTGTTCGGCCTGCTCGGGCTGCCGATCGGGTTCCTGGCCGGTGTGGTGCTCCAGCTCTGGCTCAGCCGCCGGCGTGGGGCGCTGCGAGTCGGGGATGCACCCGACGCCGTGCTCCAGGCCGGCTATTACGCTCTCAACGGCCCGCTCGAAGAGGGCCTCTTTCGGGGCCTCCTTCAGGGCGGCCTTGCCATCCTTCTTGGGGCTCCCGCCGGCTTCGTGATCGCTACGGCCGTTTATGTCCTCTACCACCGGCTGGGCGGCTGGTGGTGGCCGGACGTGGTGGCGACTGCGCTGCTCGGCATCCCGCTGGGTCTGGCGTTCTGGCTCCTGCCGGGCCCGCCCTCGCTGCTCGGCGTCTCGATCGCCCACGTGGGCGCCACCTGCGGCTTCCTCGGGCCGGGGCCGTACCTGCTCCGCCGGCTCGGCCTGATTTGAGCGGCGAGCTCCGCCGCACGCTGCTGCTGGCAGGTCTGTGCGTGTTGCTGGCCCAGTTCGACGGGTCGGCGCTCTTCCTGGCGCTGCCCGCGGTCGCCCAGGAATTTCACGCCCGTGTCGAGGACCTCTCCAACGCGGGGTCGGTGCTCGGGCTCGGCGCGATCGCGGCGCTCCCCCTCGCAGCTCTGGCGGACCGCGCCGGACGGAAACGACTCCTGGTTCTGGCCGTGGCCGCCTTCTCGGTCGCCAACCTGGCGACAGGCTTCGCCCCCGCGCTGGCCTGGCTGGCGGTAGCCCGCCTCACCGCTTCCTGCTTCGAGGTGGCGGCAATCGGCATCGCCAGCGCGCTGGTGGTCGAGGAGGCGCCCAGGGAACGGCGCGCCATCGCGGTGGCCGCGCTGACCATCGCCGCCGGGGCCGGCCAGGGCCTGACCATCGTCGCTTATCCGCTGCTGGCGCCCCACTGGCGGGTGCTCTATTGGGCGGGCGGAGCGGGCCTGCTCGCGGTACCAGCTCTGCTGGCCTGGCTCCCCGAGGGCCGCACCTGGCGGGCGGCCGGGCACGTGGACAACCCGCTGCGGGTTCTCTTCGAGGCCCGCTGGCGCGCCCGGCTCGCCGTCCTGGCGCTGGCCAGCCTGCTGGCGGCCGTGGCCTTTCAGCCGGGAGGCCTCTACGGAGCGCTCTTCGCCAGTCGCACGCTGCGGCTGACGCCTTTCAGCATCAGCCTGGTGCTGGCTGCCTCGGCGCCGCTGGCAGGCTTCGGCTTCGTGGCCGGCGGCTGGCTCTCGGACCGGGCCGGCCGGCGCCCCCTGGCCGTCGGGCTCTCGCTGGCATCCGCCTTGGTGAACGCGCTCACCTTCGCCGGCAGCGTCGCCCTCTACTGGGGCGGCAACCTGGCCTGGAGCGTCGTGGGGAGCGCGGCCGGTCCGGTGCTCACGGCCTGGTACGCGGAGCTCTTCCCGACCCGGGCCCGTGCCACCTCCCAGGCGGTGGCGGCGGTCGCCGCGGCGGTGGGCGGCATCCTGGGCCTCCAGCTCGTCGGCCTGGCCGCACCCTCGGTGGGGTTGGGAACGGCAATCGTGTTCGTATCGGTCGCGCCGCTGGCGGGCGCGCTCTTGCTCCTGCTCCTCCCGGAGACCCGCGGTGTTCAACTCCCACCGTAATTTGGTAAGGTAGATCCACATCTCAGGCCCCGCGATCGTTTGCGGGCCTCCTCGGGAATCACTTTTGACTCTCCTGTATCTAGCCCTTCTCAGCGCGGCTGGTCCCGCGTGACCACGCCCAATCCCGGCGACGTCCTGCCCCTTTGGGATCCGGACATCCCAGGCGAGGTGGTCTCGGCCGGGCGGCTCTGGATCCGGATCAAGCCGGGTTCGCCGGCGGCTGCCAAGCTGAGCCTGATCCCGGGCGGGCCGCGCGTCATCCTCGACGTGCTCGAGGAGAAGAAGGCGATCGAGATCGGCTACACGATCACCAAGCCTGACAAGCCGCTGGAATGCATCGGCCTCTTCAACTCAACGCTGATCCAGGGCCGGCTCGGACGGACGCCCAAGGGCCTGGCCTTCGAGATGAGCGACTTCCAGGAGCTCGAGTCCCCTGACTACCCGATCGAGAAGTCGCGCATCAACCTCACCTACCAGGAGCTGCAGCTGGTCGAGGAGTGGGACTCCGAGCTCTCCGGCTTCACCGCCATCGAGCTCCGGGAGAAGGCCAAGGAGCTGCCGATCCTCGACTCCACGATGCGTTTCGTCGAGCACCTCCGCGACTTCCGCGAGGATCTTGCCGAAGCGGCCATCAGGCGCTACGAGGCGACCGAGCAGTGGGTCGAGTGCCCGCGCTGCGAGGAGCAGGTCCCCACCTCCAACGGCAGCCACTGCCCCGCCTGCGACGAGGACCTCCGCGGTGGCGAATACGTCCGCGCCATCCTCCACCTGGTCGGCGACCTCGACGCCCGCGTCTACCGCGGCATCGACTCCCTCACAGTCCGCTCGGCCGGCTTCCCCGAGTACCGGGGCATGTCCCTCGATCGCATCTCCGGCCAGGACCTCTGGGTCTCCTTCCGCCGCTACGATCCGCTCCCCGACGAGGGCGTGGTCCTGCCGACGGCCAGCGTCGAGATGTTCGAGGCCCAGCGCTCAGTGATCCGCCAGCTTCAGATCGGGTCGCCCCGGACCGGCGCCCTGGCCGCGCTGCTGGCCGACACCGGCTGGCTGGGCTCGCCGCCCCACCTGGTCCTGGAGGGCCGGCGCGCCCACCACCTGCCCGACCCCAACGAGGAGCAGTCGGAAGCCGTGGCTCGCGTCATGGGCATGCTGCCCGGCCAGCTCTACATGATCCAGGGGCCCCCCGGCACCGGCAAGACGACCGCGATTGTCGAGTCGATCCGGCGCATCCTGGGCCGCCAGAGCGGCGGCACCATCCTGCTCTCATCGCACTCCAACGACGCGGTCGACACCGGCCAGGAGCGGCTGCTCGGGTTCTCGCACGTGCGCCAGGCCCGCATCGCCGAGCCGGGCAAGGTCCCGCGGCGGCTGCGTGGCACGCTCTTCGAAGGGGAGAACCTGCAACAGTTCAACCTCGTCGCCGGGACCTGCAACCGGCTGGCGATCGACTCCCGCCTGCGGTTCATGGTCTTCGACTGGCTGATCCTGGACGAGGCCAACAAGGTTCGTGCCAACGAGGCCCTGGCGCTGATGCCCCTGGCCAAGCGCTGGGTGATGATCGGCGACCTGAACCAGCTGCCGCCGGTCATGGAGGAGGCCGCCTCCTCGTTCCAGATCCAGGACCCGCTGGACGAGATCGTGCGCGACGACAGCTTCTATGGCTGGATGTGGGACCGGGCTCCGACCCAGTCCAAGATCATGCTGCCGCGGCAGTACCGGATGCGGGAGCCGATCGGCCGCGTGGTCTCCGATCTCTTCTACGAAGGCAAGCTCATCCACGAGGCGCCCCACCCGCGGATGCCGCTGCCCTGGCCTTTCGACCGCGAGCTGGTCTGGGTCGACACGGGGGCCCAGGAGGAGTACAGAGACGCCCAGCGGAGCGTCGCCAATGAGTTCGAGGTGGCACTCTGCAAGGACATCACGACGATCATCCGCAAGCGCGTCCGGAAGGCCAAGCTGGCCGTCATTGCGATGTACAACTCGCAGGTCAACCGGCTCCAGAGCGCGCTGAAGGGCATCGTCCCACCCGACGACATCGAGTCGGTGGACGCCTTCGAGGGCCGCGAGTCTGACGCCGTGATCCTCTCGCTGGTGCGCTCCAATGACCGCGCAGCGATCGGCTTCCTGAACGACCCGAACCGCGTCAACGTAGCCATCTCGCGGGCCAAGAAGCTGCTCGTGATCGTGGGCGACTCGAAGACGGTGATCGGCGGCGCGCCCGAGCTCTTCGGCCCGCTCTTCGAGCACTCGCAAGAGGATGGGCTGGTAGCGGGCGTGGGCGCCGTCGTGACCGCCTGCCAGCGCGTCGGCATCCGCTCGCAGGTGCAGCGGCTCTCGCGCCCCAGGCGGGGTGATCGCCGCCGCAACCGCCGCCGGCGCCGGCCGCGCGACGGCCAGGAGGTGGCCAGCGTCAACGGCGAGTCCCCGGCCGAGGTGGCCCAGCCGATGGAACCGGTCAGCCCCGTGCCGAACGGGCAGGTTCCGGCGCCAGCCGAAGCTCCGCGCCGGCGGTCCCGCCGCCGGCGGCCGGCCGAGCCGGCTCCCGAGGCCCCCGAAGCCACGGCGGAGCCGATCTCCGAAAGCTGAGCGGCGCCGCCGAGCGTGAGCGAGCTCTTCACTCCAGAGCATCTCGGCGCGGTAGCCGTTACCGCCTCCATCTGCGCCTTGCTCGTGATGGCGGCCCGGCGAGAGCCGGGCACCTGGACTGACTGGTTCAGCCGCGCTCTGGCCCTCGTCCTAGTTTTGAACGAGGTCAGCTGGTGGATCGTGAGCTGGCGCAGCGGCCTCTGGAACGTGACAGGCTACCTGCCGCTCCAGCTCTGTAGCGCGGCCACCTTCGTGGCCGCGGCAGCACTCCTCTGGCGGCGCCCCTTCCTCGTCGAGCTGACCTGGTTCTGGGGTGTCGCCGGCACGCTCCAGGCGATCCTGACCCCGGACTTGGTCCAGCACTTTCCCGACTACTGGTTCGTCCAGTACTACCTCGGCCACGGCGGCATCGTGCTGGCGGCGCTCTTCCTCACGTTGGGCCTAGGGCTCCGACCCCGGCCAGGCGCGGCCGTGAGAGCGTTTCTGGCGACCCTTGCGGTGACGGCCGTGATCGGGCTGGCTGACCTGGTCACCGGCGGGAACTACATGTACCTCCGCCGCCCGCCCCCCGGCCCAACCCTGCTGGACCTGATGGGCCCCTGGCCCTGGTACATCGCCGGCAGCACCCTGCTCGCCGCAGTCTTCTTTCTGGCGCTCGAGGTCCCCTTCAGAGTTGGGAGGCGCACACCTTAAGCTGTTGCGCGGCCAAGTAGATGAGCACCTGCGTCTTCTGTCAGATCGTCGAGGGCGCGGCTCCGGCCAGCGTCGTCTATGCGGACGCGACCCTGATCGCGATCATGGACATCCAGCCGATCAACCCCGGCCACGCCCTGGTGATCCCGAGGCACCACGCCGGTTTGCTGTCAGAGCTGGTCCCCGGTGAGGGCGTAGCCTGTTTCGCGGTCGCCGAGAACATCGCCAAGGCACTCCGAGAGTCCGGGCTGCGCTGCGAAGGCGTGAATCTCTTCGTCGCCGACGGCGAAGCCGCCTTCCAGGACGTTCCCCACTTCCACATCCACGTGATCCCACGCTTCGTGGGCGATGGATTCAGCCTGACCTTTCCACCAACTTACGGTGAGCCCGTGGAACGGACTGAGCTGGACGATAGCGCGGCCCGGATCCGGACGGCTCTCAGCTAAGCGATCTGGTCTAGCGGGAGCGGGCCGCGGTCAGCTCTCCGATCGCGCGCGACAGCGCAGAGGGCGTCGTCCGGGTCTTGAGAAGGGTTCGCGCCACGCCCGCCGGCGGCCGCTCGTAGGCCTCCTGGTCGTTGGTCAGGAGCACCACGGTGGCGCCCCGCTTGACCAGGGCTGTAACGACCTCCCGCCCGCTGCCGTCGGGAAGGCGGGAATCGACGCAGATGACATCCGGTGTGGAACGTTCGAAGAGCATCTCAGCCGTGGCCACATCGGCGGCCAGGTCGACCCGGTAGCCGTCCATGCGCAGCTTGATCGCATACAGCTGGCCGATGCTCGGATCGTCTTCGACGAGGAGGACTTTGCGTTGGGCTTGAGTCATCGGGGGGAGAGGATACAACCCGACAGGAAAGCTGTGTAGCAACAAACTGGAGTCATCTGACTTCAACAACTGCCGAAAACCGGGGGTGGGTCGCTTATTTTCTTAGGGGTGCCGCCCTTGCCCGACTGGGAGATCCTGGCCGAGCAGGATTTGCCAGCCCACCAGCAGATGGCGCTCGACGAGGTCCTGCTGGAAAGGGTGGTTGCCGGAGCCCGAGCGCCTACTCTCCGCTTCTGGGGCTGGATCGAGCCGACCCTCGTCCTGGGCTCGAGCCAGTCGGTGGCCAACGAGGTGGACGAGGCCGCCGTTCGCCGCCGCGGCTTCACGATCACGAGACGGCTCTCGGGCGGCGGTACGATGCTGGCCGAGCCTGGCCGGACCGTGACCTGGTCGCTCTACCTGCCGGCCGAGGTGGTCGCCGGGATGTCCTTCCGAGAGTCCTACGCATACCTGGACGCCTTCGCCGTCCAGGCCCTGCGAAAACTTGGCGTCGACGCGGCCTACCGGCCCATCAACGACATCGTTTCGCCGGCGGGCAAGATCGCGGGCGCGGCGCAAGCCCGCCGGCGGGGCGCCCTTCTCCACCACACGACGCTGGCCTATTCGATGGCGCCCGGGCTGCTCAGGGAGCTGATCCGGATCGGGCGGCCCAGCGTCGCCACCCGCGGCGTCCGCAGCGCGGCCAAGGTGGTCACCCCGGTGGACACGCTGGTCCCCGCATCGCGCGAGGAGCTGCTGGCGGCGCTGGTCCTGGAGGCGGGCGGGCATCCCGGCTCGCTGGAGCCAGGCGAGCTGGCCGGCGCCGAGCGGCTGGCCGCGACGAAGTACGCGCGTCCGGAGTGGATCTACCGCATCAGCTGAAGAGCGTCGCCACGCCGGCCACGAGAAGGGCGCCGACCCAGACCAGGTCAAGATTGACCCAGGCGCGCCGCAGCAAGCCAAGCCCGAAACGGTCGTAGACCAGCACCGCCACGATGCCCATGACGGTCAGCATCGCCGTGGTATGGAGAGTCGCGGCGGCCAGCGCCTGCAGAATGCCGGCCGGCACCTGCAGCTGCCCTGGCGCCGGCACCTGCAGTCCGAGGTAGAGCGGAACCGCCATCAGGCCAGCGCCGTGGGCGGAGGACATCAGGAAAGACCAGGCGGCCAGCCCGACCAGGCTCAAGCGCATCCCGAGGTATGGGTGCAGCCGGCGCCGGAGCAGCAGGAGGATGGCGAAGCCGACCAGCGCGCCGGCGGCCGCGAACCGAAGTCCGCGCTGGTCGAGGAAGGGCCGGGCCAGGGCCGCCGCCAGCAGGATGGCGGCGACCGAGCCCTCATGCCCGGCGGCGATAGGCAAGAGCGAGACGAGCACTGCCCGCCGCGATTGCTGCTGGAGGCCCCGCGCGACCGCGAAAAGCCATCCCATGCCGGGATTGACGCCGTGATAGGCGCCCAGCACGACCAGGCCAGTCCAGTACGCCGACCAGGTCACGGCGTCAGGAGAAGCAGTAGGAGTCGGAGGAGGCGTCGCCCCCTTGGAGGTGGACCTGGTGGGCCCTCTGCTCGAACTCGACGAAGAAATTCGGATCAGCCTTGAGCCCACCATCGGGACTGGCGTCGAGCTTGGTTGCCCAGCTCTTGAGCCCGTCCGGGTAGAACTGGTCGTCCCAGGTGGCGTAGAGCGAGTTGCTCAAGTAGACGCGCTGACCGTCGCGGCTCACCTCCACCATCTGGGGACCTCCGTTGAGCGGCCCGGAGGCCGGATGAGGTGAGCGTCCGACGATGCCCCCGAGCCGCATCGAGCCCGTCTCGCGGGGCTTGAAAGGATCTGCGACGTCGTATCGCTTGAGCTCGCCGGTCCCCCAGCAGGAGACGTAGAGCCAGCGGTCGTCGAGCGAAAGGTTGATGTCGGTCACCAGCGGCGGCACGGCCTTGAACGGCTGCAAGACTGGCGGCAGCTGACTTGGGTCGGCGGGCTCGGCCGGGATCGAGATGACCTTCTCGGCGGCCCACTCGCCGCTGTCTTTGCGATGCCAGGTCCAGATCGAAGCGCTGAGATCTTCCAGGCTGGTGACGACCCCGACGAAACCCCAGGTCTGATTGGGGTCGTGGGAGGGCCGCAGCTCGAGGGGCATCTGGTGCTGTGAGCCGAGGTCGATCGTCTGCTTCAACGCCCGCTTCGGCAGGTCCCAGATGTGCAGCCGGTGGCCGTAGCCTCCGCTCAGCAGGATCTCGCCGTTGAGGCCGGCCTCGACCATCTTCGGCGTGCCCCACTCGCTGCTGATGAGAATGTCCTGGCCCAGGTGCCACCAGAAGTCGTAGGCGAGCTCCTGCACGCCGCGGTCCTTCTCCCAGGGACCCTTCACCTCGAAGGTCTCGTGGTCGAGGACGAAGAGGCCCCCGGGCCCGCCGCCGTCCGGCGCTCCGAGCGCGCTCATGTAGATGCCGTCGGGGCCGCAATGCGACGTGTGCGGCCGGCTGTAGTTCGCCTTGCGAGCGAGCTCCTCGGGCTCGATGACCTTACTCAACTTCGGCGCGCGCGGGTCGCCCTTGGTGTCGATGATGTGGATCCGGGACGAGCGCAGGCCGGGCACGACGAGGTACCGGCGCTCGACGTGTGGGTGGGGCGCCCAGGGACAGAGCGCCGAGCTGCACGCGTTCCAGCCGAAGTGGTGGAGCTCGTCGCCCATGTGAGGCATCTCCAGGCGGCCGACGCGTTTCCCGAAATCGCCCGACTTAGGATCTACGTCCAGAACCTCCAGCGCGTCGGGTGTCTTCGCCTCGGGGTCGAAGGTGACGATGTAGGCGAGCGTCTCGGGCGGGGCTTCGGCAGCCGTGCGGGCGGATGGGTAGAAGGTCGGATCGGGCTTTAGCAGAGTTGCCATTTCGCTAGCCTCTCCAGACTCACGGTTGGGTGGGCAACTGCCGGTCAGGTTAGCAGGCCGCACAATGAACCCCATGAACCAAAGCGCCGTCGAGGAAGCCATCCGCAGGGTTGAGACGACCCCCCTACGCGAGCTGGTCAACGTCTCCGTCGAAGACGTCCAGGCTCAGATGGACAGCCTGCTGAACCCGGAGCTGGACAGCTCCTCCTTCTACCACCGCTGGGAGACCCAGCAGTGGGCGGTTTCCGACCTCGATTTCAGCCAGGACGTGAAGGACTGGGCGAACCTGCCCGAGCCCGTCCAGAAGCAACTCCGGATCACCATGACGCTCTTCTTCCTCGGCGAGCAGATCGTCACCGACACGCTGGCGCCCGTCCTCCACGCGGCGCCCCTCGAGGACGAGCGCATCTTCTTGGCGACCCAGATCGCCGACGAGGCGCGCCATACCGTGTTCTTCCAGCGCTACTTCGAGGAGGTCCACGGCCACGCGGGCGGCATCCACAGCGCGATGACCGAGCTCAAGCCGAAGACCCGCGCCGGCTACCAGCGGATCTTTTACGAGGACCTGGTCAACGCGATCGACAAATGCCGGCTCGACCCGAAGGACGTGCGCGCCTTCGTGGAGGCGGTCGTCACCTACCACCTGGTGATCGAGGGCTACCTTGCGCTGGGGGGCCAGCGGACGGTGCTGCGCATCCTGCGCCGGGTCGGGCTGCTACCGGGCTTCGTCTCCGGCTTCACCGCGGTCGCCCGCGACGAGTCGCGTCACATCGGGTTTGGCGTGCTGGCCTTGCGGCGCCGCGTCGAGGCCGACCCGGAGATGGGCCGCGTCATCGCTCGAAAGGTGCTTGACCTGCTGGAATCGGCCGTGTCAGTCGTGGTGGGACCGGACGAGCGCCTGCCCTTCGAGCACATCAGCGAGATCCCGGAGCCGCTTCGGGTCGACCCGCTGGAGGCGCGAGAGTTCGCAATCGACTCGCTCTTGAAGCGCCTGCGCTCAGCGGGACTTACGGAGAAGGCGTGCGCTGAGATCGGATCGACGATGTTCTCGCTCTACGACCGCTTGTGGGACGACTACGAACGGAACCACGACCACCAGCACCCGGTGAGGTGGTACCAGCAGAAGTCGGAGGCCGCTTCAGCGAGCGCCTAGCCTACGGCCCCCACCCAACCCTCCCCCAGAGGGGGAGGCGAGGGCGAGCGCCTAGCCTACGGCCCCCACCCAACCCTCCCCCAGAGGGGGAGGCGAGGGCGAGCGCCTGACGACCAGCCTGCCTTCTTCTTTGGTCACAGGCATGGCGAAGTCGAAGCGATCCGGCTGCAGCGCCAGGTCCAGGTCGGAGGGCGGAAAGCCCGGCCACTCGGCGGCGCTGATCCGGCGGTAGCGGTCCGAGTCGTAAAGAGGGCCGAGCAGGCTCCCGACTTCGGATGGCCGGCCGCAGAGCAGGCCAGCGATGTACTCGGCGCAGGCCCGATCCTCGAGGTGCCCGGAGGTCTCTCCCATGGCGACGATGGTGACCAGCGCCGGGTCGAAGCCGGCCACGTACCTTGCCGTGGCGGCGGCCACCACCAGGCTGGCGGCGACCACGCGCTCGGCGCCCGCGACCGCCAGGGCGACGCCCTGCGTGCCGGCGCTGCTGCGCTGGATCAGGGTGCGGTCCTGGAGATCGTGCCTCGCCAGCAAGGTGGGCGAGTTGCTGATTTCGACGCCCTCGACGGGCAGACCGTCGACCTCGGCCGAGACGATCGATCCGGGAATCGCCTGCTCCAGCGCCAGAGCGTCCTCGACTTCGGTCACCAGGATCGACTCGCGGGCACCGCCAGCCAGGGCGTAAGCGCAGACCGTGAAGGCGCGCAGCACATCGACCACCACCGCCAGGCCTCGCGCACTCGTGGCGCCCTCCAGGCCGCCGACGATCTCGATCCTCAAAGCTGGACTTGCGTGCCCGCGCCCAGCGCCAGCGCCGTCCTGTAGACCAGGCCTGCCGCGGCGGCATCCTCCACCGCGTGGCCCATCGACTTGTACACGGTGACCTGCTCGCTGCTCGTGCGTCCGGGGCGAGTGCCGGCCAGGAGCTCGCCGAGCTCGACCGCGCTCTCCGGGTCAAGGCCCTGCAGCTCGGCGCTGCCAGCAGGTGGTGGCAGGAAGCCGGCGCGCGACTCCACCGTCAGCAGCCCCGCCCGAACGGTCTCCCTGTCCAGTTCGCCGCCTTTGACGTTGGAGCCGACCGAGGTGACGTGGACGCCAGGGCTGAGCCATTCGCGCCGGAGGATGGGCTCGGCGGCGTCGGTGCAGCAGCAGACCACGTCGGCACCGCGGACCGCGGCTTCGAAGGTGTCGGCGACGCGCGCGTCGAAGTCGCCGGCCAGCTGCTCGGCGTGAGCCCGGTCCCGGCTGGCGACGCGGACCTCGCTGAAGTTGCGGATCAAGCGGTGGGCCTCCAGGTGGGAGCGTCCCTGGACGCCGGCTCCCAAGACCGCGAGCACGCCGGCGCCGGCTCGTGCCAGGAGGTCGGTGCTGACCGCCGCGGCGGCCCCCGTGCGGGCGGCGGTGATATGGGTGCCGTCGAGGAGGGCGAGGGGCGTACCGGTCTCGGCGTCGAAGAGGGCGATGACCGCCTGGTGAGAAGGCAGACCACGGTCGTGGTTGCCGGCGAAGACCGAGACCAGCTTGGTTTCGAGGACGCCATCGGAGTATCCGGGCATGGCGCCCAGCAGGCCGCGGTCGGGGACGAAGGCGGCAATCCTGGGCGGCACCGAGGCACGGCCCGCGCTCAGCTCGATAAAGGCCCGGCGCAGCGCGTCGAGAAGCTGCGGGAGATCGAGCAGGCGCTTCACCTCAGCCTGGCTGACCACGAGCACGTTTCTTCCGCCTGGTCGGCTTAGTAGCGGACTCGGGACCGGCCGAGGACCGCCAGCGAGAACATCAGGCACGCGACCATTGCCAGGACCACGACCGGGACCAGGTCACCCCGGGCGGAGGCCATCACCAGCGCGGCGCCAAGAAGCATGAAGCCGAGGCCCTGGTAGCGGGTCCAGGAGCGCGCCGCGGGCTTCGTGGCGCCGGGCCCCGCGAGGAAGCCGAGCGCCTTCGGGAAAACGGCCAGGCCGACGCCCTCGATGATCACCACAGCGCCGATGATCAGAAGGCCGAAGTGGACGATGGCGCTCATTGGCTGCGTGATTCTAGACCTCTGGTCTCTAGTCGCTCGGCTCTACACGGGGAGATGTCCGACGTCATTCCAGAGCTGCACGACGCCGCCGCGGTCGCCCGCCCGGAGCACGCTCAGGGCGGCCGTGTCGAGCGCGAGGCGGGCCCCGGCTGCCGCCGGCAGGCCCAGAAACGCGAGCGCGATCGCGCGAATGAAGTGGCCGTGGCTGAAGGCGATCACGCGGGTGGCCGCCGCGGGCAGCTGGTCGAGGAAGCGCCGGGCCCGGGCGATCACCTCGGTCGGCGTTTCGCCACCCGGGCAGCCGCCGGCCCAGAGGTCCCAGCTGGGCACTGTCTCGTGGATTTGAACCGAGGTCAGGCCTTCGTAATCGCCGTAGTCCCACTCCCGGAGCAGGTCCGTGAGCACCGCGCCGGGGAATCCGGCCAGGCGTGCCGTGTCACGCGCCCGGCGCAGCGGGCTCGAGAAGGCCGCGTCGAAGGGGATCCCCTGAAGCCGCTGGCCCAGCGACCCGGCGCGCGCCTCGCCCACCGGCAGCAGCGGTAGGTCGGTGCGCCCTGTATGCCGGCCGTTCTGGCTCCACTCGGTCTCGCCGTGGCGGGCCAGAAAAATCTCTACCTGCCCATCACCTCGGGGCGTCCGGTCCGGAGGCTGCGCCCGGCTGCTTCGATGACCGCCCCAGCGCGGAAGCGTTTGGCGGGGTTGACGCAGACCAGGCCCACCTCAGCCTTCAAATCCTGGTCCTTCACAGCCTCGTTGACCGCCTGGATGAGCCGGTTCGCGGCGTGGGCCGTCCCGCTCAGCTCTGCCTCAGGCAGGATGATCAAGAACTCAGCCGGCATCCGTTTCAGGAGCCCAGGCGTATCCACGTCGCGGAGCGAGTTGATCAGAGCGGCCGCCATCGCTTTCAGGCCGTCGGAGTTGCCCGACCCGTGGTCGGCCTGGGTGCGCAGCTCGACCAGCAGGATGCCGAGCCAGCGGCCGTAGCGATGGCCGCGAGCCAGCTCATCCTCCAGGACTGGACGGATGAACCTCTCGTTGAAGAGCCGCGTCTGACGGTCGACGACATGGAGCGGAAGCGCTTCCGGATCATCGATGCGGACGCCGCAGCTAGGGCAGTAGGTGGCGCCGGCCGGCACTGGCGAGCCGCAGGCGGGGCACGCTTGGGAGCCGTCCGCTCGGCGCCGCAAAAGGTCGCCTACAGGCATGGGCGTAACGAGGATAGCAGCGGGCCTGAAGCGGTCGGCCGGCGGGCTGGCTGAACTAGCTGGCGGCGGCGACCGCGCTGCCCAGCCAGGTGTCCGCCCAGTCGGTGACGGAGGCGAAGATGGGCTGCAGCGCGCGGCCGCGGGCGGTCAGGCGGTAGCTCACCCGGACAGGCGGGCCGGGATCGACGAGACGCTCCACCAGGCCTTCGGTCTCGAGCTCGCGCAGGCGCTCGGTGAGCACCCGATCGGAGATGCCCGGGATGCCGGTCAGGAGCTGATTGAAGCGCGCTGGCTTGCTCATCAGCGTCCTCACCACCGTCCCCGTCCAGCGCTTCCCAATCAGCTCGATCGCCCGCTGGAAACGGGCGTCGTGGTCTCCCCCTGCCTGCGCCACGACGGCCATTCTAGGCGTTAGCTGCGGTGCAGGCGAGAAGTTTTTCGGGACCGGGCATGGCCGGCATGGATGGAGGTGGTAGGACGGTGGGTCGAGCCAAGTTTGGATGCCCGGATTGTTATTGATGGCGTTATCAGGAAAGATGAAAGTGAGCAAGAAATCCGGTTCGGCTCGAGCCCCGTCTCGCAGTTCAAAACGGGATGCCGTATGTTGAAGCCAGTGGACCGTCACGGCCATTTGACGTGGATCCGACGTCCCAGGCCGCCGGGCGCCCTGGGGGCGCTGATGCCGGTGTTGCGGGGCCCGGCGCTAGACATCACGCATCTGTGGATGCGCTCGTCGTCGCGCCACCCGCGCCTTGGCACCGACGGCCTGGAACGCCGGTCTACGAGCCTCCGGCCTGCTACGCAAATGGCCGTTACAGTCCACTAGGTCGAGGAACCCTGGAGGTGTGCGGGTGGATTATCAAGTGAGGGACGAGGAAGTCCGGGTTCTTTTCGTAGAGGACGATCCGGCCGTCGCTCAGATGTACAAGCTCAAGCTCGAGCTGGATGGCTACGTCGTCACGGTCGCTCCCGACGGCGAAGCCGGCCTCCGCATGGCTCGCGAGGACCGGCCGGACATTGTCTTCCTGGACATCCGCCTGCCCAAGATGGACGGCTTCGCCGTGCTCGAGGAGCTGCGCGCGGACGAGCAGACGAAGGACATCCCGGTCGTGATCCTGTCCAATTACAGCGAGCAGGAGCTGGTCGAGCGCGGCCTGAACCTGGGCGCGTTGGAATACCTGATCAAGAGCGAGACGACGCCCGCCAAGCTCTCCAAGGGCGTCGAGGGCTGGCGGTCCGAACCGAGCGAGCCCCGGCGCAGCTAAAAAGAAGAGGCCGGCCTCTCCGCGAGAAGGCCGGCCACCGGTCTATCTAAAAGCGAGGGCTTCCTCGGGGTTGGGCTAGCCCTTGGTGACGATCGTGCCCGCCACCTTGTCGTGGATCGCTTGTCGTTGTGGATCCCAGAGCATCCAGAGCCAGCCAATCGCTCCGACGAGGCAGACGGTCAACCCTGCCTCGATGCTCCAGATGAATCCGCGAAGTACCGACTTGCCCATGCTCGGGAACTGGCCGGTCTGCGCGTCCCGGACGACGAACCCGAACGGCATCATCCCGACACTCTGACCGCGGCTGCTCCAGAGATATCCGAAGTAGGCGAGGTCGACTATCAGGTTGATGAGCCCGGAAATCGCCTGCAGCTTGACCGCGGTGAAGAGCCCGCCGATGACGACGTTGATGATGATCAGGATGACCACGTCGATGAGGCCGCCGAGGATTCGGAGGCCAGGCTCGGCGAGGTTGCCGGTCGCCATCGCGCCCGGCTGCTGCATGGCGTATCCGCCACCTGGCGGAGGGACGTAGCCGCCGGCGGGAGGCGGCGGCGAGTAGCCACCGCCGGAAGGCGGAGGCGGCGGCTGGTAGCTTGGCGGCGGCGGCGGTGGTGGTGGTTGGGAGCCGCCCGGCGGCGGCGGTGGTTGCGAACCGCCCGGCGGCGGCGGTGGTTGCGAACCGCCCGGAGGCGGGGGGTTGCTGCCAGGCGGCGGTGGATTGTCTGCCATAAGGCGGCTTTCCTCTCTGTTTGCGCTGACCGGGCCGGATTGAATGTACGGCCTCGCGGCCCGCCTCGACAACTGCCGCGGCGCTTACGCCGGGGCGGGAGCGGGCTTCAGATGCACGTCGAAGTCGACTTCGCCTGAGGCATCGACGGGGACGGAGGCAGCGACCTCGATTTCCCTCTGGGCGATGCGCAATCGCAGATGGCTCGTCGCCGGCCTGGTCATCCCGTCATAGGAGAGCTGACCCGGCGAGGAGACGTCGAGGAGGCTGGCTGGTGGGGAGCTGGGCAGGCTGATCGGGTCGGCGTCGAACGACGTGATCCGGCTCTGGCCGTGGTAGAGGACGACTGTCCGCAACACCAGGTGGCGCGCGACCAGTCGCGAGCCTTGCGGCTCCAGCGTGAGCTGGCTCGAGAGGCCCTGGGTGTCCAGGATCCTGTCCCCGCCAGGCTCGGTGATGCGATAGGTGGCGCGCGACCCGTCGCCGGCGACCCAGTGACTCGCCACCGGAGCTGTCGCCGGCTCGAGCCTTGCCGGCGAGCTGAGCAGCACGGCGATCATTCCCGCCGCCAGCCCGGCGACCATCGCCACCCGGACGCGCCGCTGGAGTGGCGGCCGGGTGGGGCGCACAGCCGCGTTCGCCAGCGGCCAGTTCCGAGCGATGCCGTTGAAAAGGACGTCGGCGAGCAGGGCCGCGCCTCTCTGGGGCGACCTCTGGAGCCGCACCACGCCGATGCACATCGCGGCCAGCTCGGCGATGTCGGTGCGCCGGCCGTAGAGCTCGGTGAGAAGCCGGCGCAAGCCGGTCCGCCGGCCCCGCACGGCCAGGTCCACGAACCGATCGCGCGGCGGGCGCGCACGGATCGCGAATTTCATCTGGAACAAGGCTAAATTAAACTGTTTACGCGCGGTGAGTAAACGCAGAACTGTCGGCGAATGGCACCAGCGGGCGGTGGCGACCCGTCGCCACCGGAGCGAGGAGAAGATCCTCGAGGCTGCGGCCGCGCTGGTCCAGGAGCACGGGTATGACACGACTGTCGAGATGATCGCGGAGCAGGCCGGGGTCGGGGTCGCGACTGTGTACAACCGCTTCGACAGCAAGGCCGGGCTCTACGCGTCGGTCTTCGACCGCCTCCAGCCGATTCCGACCGCGGAGGCGCCTGGCGACCTCCTGACCTCAGAGCTGGTCGAACGACGGCTGCGTTCGCTGGCCACCACCTTGAGCCGGCACCGCGCGCTCGCCCTCGGACTCCAGAAGGCGCTGAGCGAAGGTCCGGTCGCGCGACTGGACTCGCTCGCCGGTCCGCTGACTGCGGCAATCGAGCAGGGGCAGGCCAGGGGGGACATCCGTTCCGACCTCGAGGCCGGTGAGGTGGCAAGCCTGGCCGTGACCATGCTCCTGGTCCGCGTGTTGGCCCGCAACGAGGCGCCTGCTATGAGCGCCTCGCGGGTGGCGAGCCTCCTGCTCTGGGGTGTGGCCGGGAACCCCCAGCCGATCGCCCGGGCTACCTAACCGTATCCAGGGACCACGCCCGCGCCTGGCGTTTCGCAGGAAGTCACCACCGGATTTGCAGTGCGAACGTCTGACTCGGGACACTAGCCGGAGCCATCGCCCAGCTAAACCTCGCCCGCTTCGCCGCGATTCGGCTCCGCCGCCGCTGGCCGCTCACCCTCGTCCTCGGATCCGGGCTGGCAGCGGCGGTGGCGGTGGCGACCGCTGTGGCGTTGGTCCTCGGGCTGGTGACCGACGCCGGGCTGCAGCGGGTGTTGGCGTCCCAGCCAGACGGCGGACTGGTGACCCTCGGCCAGGATGGCGTCCAGAGCGACATCGCCTATCACAACCTGCAGCGGCAGTCTGAGAAAGCCACCGCGAGCAGGGTTCCCGGGCTCCTCCGCCGCCGCTGGGGCGCCGTCTCTACCACCGACCTCGACCCGGCCTCCGTAAACGCCAAAAGCGTTCACGTCGCCCCCTTTCCTCGCCTCGTCTACCGCGAGGGGCTCAGCGACCGGATCGCATTCTTGAGCGGCGAGCTCCCGACCGCGGATCGCGCGGGCGACACCTTCTTGGCGACGGCTTCGGAGCAGGCGGCGCAAAACCTGGGGCTGCACCAAAACGACATCTACTGCGTTGCCGGCTTCGCCTTCCCGGAGGAAAACGTCTGCCTCCGGATCGCCGGGATCTGGAAACCTCGTGCCCCCCGGGACCCCTTCTGGTTTGACGCGGACCAGCTAGCCCGCGGCGTCAACCTTGGTGAGGCGGGGATTTTCGACATCCTGGCCACGCTGGCTCACTCGGGGACGCAGGCGACGATCGTTTACGCGCCTGATCCTCGCGGTCTGGTGGGCGCCGACCTCGGCGCCGTATTGACCGGGCTCGGCCAGCTCCGCGGGGACTTCAGCGTCAGGCGCGACAACGCCTTCCTGAAGACCGGCCTCGACGCCGCGATTCGCGATTTTCGGGATCGCCTGCGGGTGGCCGCCTTCGCCATCGAGCTGGTGGCCGCGCAGGTGCTGTTGCTCGCCCTCCTCTATCTGATCCTGGTGGCGGGCCACGTCCTCGGCCAGCAGCGCCACACCTTCGCCCTCTGGCGGAGCCGCGGTTGGTCCTGGCGCCGGATCTGGCTGCTGCTGATGATCGAGTTCGTACTGGTGGCTCTGGTCGCGGTGCCGGCTGGGGCCGCACTGGCCTGGCTGGCCGTCCTTCTGATCGGTAGAGCTGTCTTCGGCTCCGCCGTAGGCCCGGCCTCTGAGCGCTTCCTCGCCGAATCCTGGCCGTTCGTCACTGGGGCTCTGCTGGCCGGGCTTGGCATTCTGGCGGTCCAGGCCCTGCTCGCCGCCTTGAGCCCGCTCCTCGAAGTGCGCCGCCGCCGTTCCCGGACCGCCCGCCCCTGGTGGCAGTGGCGCTACCTCGACCTCGGGCTCGCTCTCCTCGCTGTTCCGCTGCTGGCGCAAACCCGCCTCGTCGGGAGAGGGGCGGTGCGGGCCAGCGGGGTGAGCGGAACCGACCCCTTCACGTTGGTGCTGCCTGGCCTGGCCCTCGCCTTCCTGGCCCTGGCCGCCGTTCGCCTGCTGCCTTTGCTCGGTCCGCTCGCGGCCCTGCTCGGCCGGGGCGCTGCCGGCTGGCTGGCCGCACGCGAGATCGGCCGCCGGCCGAGCGAGCACGCCTGGCTGGCCCTGCTGGTGATGACGACCGTCGCGCTCGGCGTCTTCGGCGCTACGGACCTGGCGACGCAGGCTCACAACGCGGGCGACCGCGCCGCCTACGCGGCTGGGGCGGATTTCCGCGCCTACTACGACACGCAGCTGCCTCCGCTCGACCGCGTCCAGGGGCAGTTGGAAGGCGTGACCGCGGCGACCCAGGTCTTCCGGACGGCGGGCACGACCAGCGTCGACGCCGTTCAGCCCGCGGTCCTCGGAGTCGACCCGGTCAGCTTCGGCCAGACCGCCTGGACCCGTTCTGACCTGGCCGCCCGGCCCCTGCCCGACTTGCTCCGCCTCCTGGTCACGCAGGAGACCGGCGGCTACCTGCTGCCCGGCCGGCCAGACTCCATCGGGCTCTGGGTCTACAGCACCGGGCTCGACACCGAGTTCACGATCATCCTCACCGACGCGAACGGCCGCTGGGGATTTAGCCGGCTGGGCGCGCTCTCTCAACCGGGTTGGCGCTACTTAGAGGCGCCCTTTTCCTTTGACCGCGGATCGCCCGCTTACCCGCTGCGTCTGCGCCGCCTGGAGCTGCAGACGCCACCGGACTCGCGGGACGGCAGACTCGCCATCGCCGGCCTCGGGGTCAGAACCGGCTCCGGCGACCCGAGCCTGCTGCAGTCTTTTCAGGACCCGGTGGGTTGGTGGTGGCTCCAGGGCGGGTCGTCCGCCCTGCCAAGCGACCTCAAAGCCACCTCCTTGATTCCCCACGACAAGGATCCGACGGTGTCCTGGCGGATCTTCCCCGGCGAGAGCCTGATCGTCATCCGACCGCCTCTATCGACTCGAGACACCGTTCCGGCGCTGGCGTCTCAGTCGACGCTCGACCGGCTCGGGATCCAGGTCGGAGATCCGATGCTCTTCCAGGCACGTTCGGCGACGGTGCCGCTGAACATCGTCGGCGTGGTCGACCATTTCCCGTCGCTTTACCCCGAACGCGGTGACTTCCTGGTCGCCAGCCGGGAACCGCTGCTGGCGTTCCTGGGCCGCGGCGGCTACACCTATCCATGGCCCAACGAGCTCTGGGTCGACGTGCGCGACAGCGCCGCCAAGACCGATCAGGCGCGCCTCCAGGGCTCCGAGCCGTACGACCTGTTCGACCGGCGCCGTCTGCAGTCAGGCTTCGACGGCGATCCCGTCTGGCTCGGCTTGAAGGCCAGCCTGCTGGTCACCTTCTTGACCGCTCTCGCGCTTGGCGCGGTTGCTTTCGGGTTCCACTTTCTGGCCGCCGGCCAGGCTCGCCTGGACGACTACGCAATCCTGCAAGGCAACGGAATGCCGCGCAGTGCGGTGCTGGCCGTGATCCGCCTCGAGCGCTGGCTCGTCCTCGGCTTCGGCGTGCTCCTCGGATGCGCGTTCGGACTGCTTCTGGCAGCCGTGGTTCTGCCGGTCCTGGAGCTAGGCACCGGGCCGCTCGAGACGGTTCCGGCGACGATCCTGATCCTCGATCCCGGCCTGATCTTGGGGGCCCTGGCCGCGACCACCGCGGCGGCGGGTCTCGCGGGCATGGTCGGCTCCTGGACGGGTGGCCGCTTCAATCTCCTCCAGCAGCTGAGGATGCTCGGATGACCGAGATCGTCGAGTGCACAGGGCTCTACCACATCTATAAGACGGGAACGCTGGAGGTGGTCGCCCTCCAGGGGCTCGACCTGAAGGTGGCGGAAGCCGAGATGGTTGCCGTCGTGGGCCGCAGTGGCAGCGGCAAGACCACTCTCATGAACATCCTGGCCGCCCTGGAGACGCCGAGCGCCGGCCAGGCCCGAGTGGCGGGGATCGACATCGTCGCGCTGAGCGCGCGCGCCCGCCTCGAGTACCACCGCCGGGTCGTCGGTTACGTCTGGCAGAACGCGCGCGCGAGCCTGGTGGCGGAGCTGACCGCGGCCGAGAACATCCAGCTTCCGCTCCTTGGCACCGGCCTCGCCCGCGGTGAGCGCCTGAGCCGGACCGACAGCCTGCTCGCGATGCTCAAGATGGGCGACCGGGCTGACCTCCGCCCCGCCTCGCTCTCCGCGGGGGAGCAGCAGCGCCTGGCCGTCGCCGTCGCACTCGCCAACCTGCCCCGGCTGCTGCTCGCAGATGAGCCGACGGCCGAGCTCGACCGCGCTGCCGCGGGCCGGCTGCTGCAGGACCTGGCTCGTCTCCGGGAGGAGCTCGGCATCACCGTTCTGCTCGTGACTCACGACCCGCTGGTGGAACGGAACGTAGACCGGGTGGTTCGGATCCGGGACGGCCGCACGAGCACCGAAACCCGCTGGTCGGGAAGCGCGGACGAAGCGGTCGCGAACGAGCTCGTGATCATGGACCGTGCGGGCCGGATCCAGATCCCGGGCGTGCATCTCGAGGCGCTCCGGCTCAAGGACAGGGTCCGGATCCGCCGCCAGGGAGACCGGTTGGTGATCTCGCGTCATGACGATGAGGAAGAGCCGGAGTGACTGACGTCGTCGTCGCCCAGGGCCTCTCTCGAAGCTACGGCAGCGGGGCTGCCGCGGTTCACGCCGTCCGGGAGGCCGAACTTCGCCTCGCGGAGGGTGAGCTGGCCGTCCTCAGCGGCCCGTCAGGTTCCGGGAAAACCACGCTCCTGAGCTTGGTCGGAGGGCTGGACACCCCGGACACCGGCACGATCACGGTCGCCGGCCTGGAGCTGGCGCGCCTCGATCGCGACGGACGCGAGCGCTTTCGACGAGATGTGACCGGTTGGGTCTTTCAAGCCGCCGGCCTGCTCCCGATCCTGAGCTCGGTCGAGAACGTGATGCTGCCGCTTCTGACGCAGGGCCGGCGCGAGCTCGAGGCTCGGGCGGCGGCGCTTGACGCGCTGGCGACGGTCGGCCTGAGCGAACGGGCCGAGCATCGAGCCCAGGAGCTCTCCGGCGGCGAGCAGCAGCGCGTGTCGCTGGCTCGGGCGCTGGCCAAGGGCCCTCGCCTCCTCATCGCCGACGAGCCGACCGGCGAGCTTGATTCGGAGACCGCCCTCGTGGTCATGCAGCTGCTCCGAGGCGTGGCCGCCGGCGGCACCGCCGTTCTCGTCGCCACTCATGACGCCGCCTTCCGCGATTTCGCGGACCAGGTCCTCCTGATGGAGGACGGCCGCTGCCGGCGCGCGGGCTAGCTCTGCGCGGGCTGGGGTCAGGAGGCGCGCCAGAGCCAGGACCCGACCGGCTGCGACTTTGCCTTCTCCCGCTCGACAACGCTCCGAGCCCGGTTGACCAGGCTCGGAAAGCGCGCCGCCTGGTGCGGCGACAGCCCACCCAGGAGCGGATCTCGCAGCTCTTTGCAAGTGTCCAACAACTCCTCCAGCACGTCCAAAAGGTCCATAGCTCCCTCCTATGTACGACTTGCCGTCACGGTGGCTCTGCAGCAGTGACGTGGGTGGGGCTCTTTTTTGACACGGGTGGGTACGGCGGAGTGCCGCAGGCTCCCTGGCTGTGCGAACATTTGCTCGCTGTGGCGAGCGACCCCATCGAGCTCGGGCTGAACCTCGCCGATCCCACCACCCTGGTGGTCGACCTCAACTGCGCATTCGCGTCGATCGAGCAGCAGCACGACCCGGCCATGCGCGGGCGGCCGCTGGCGATCGCGGCCTACGCCACGGACGCCGCGACGATCGTCTCCTCTTCCCGAGAGGCGCGCGACCTCGGGATCAAGACGGGAATGCGCGTGTTCGAAGCCAAGGCGATCTTCCCCGACATTGTGGTGAGGGAGCCGGACCCGCCGCGGTACCGGGCCGTCTCTGACCAGCTCCTGGAGATCCTGACGCGCCACAGCCCGGACGTGCTGCGGATGTCGATTGACGAGGCGTCGGTGAACCTCAAAGGCACGCCCGACCTGGCGAGGCTCGGTCCGGAGGGCGTCGGCCTGGCGGTCAAGCAGGCGATCCAGAGGGAAGCGGGCGAATGCATCACCTGCTCGGTCGGGATCTCGACCTCGATCTGGATGGCCAAGCAAGCGTCCAACCTGAACAAGCGCGACGGCCTGGAGCGGATCGACCACCGGAACCTCGTCCAGGTCTTCGGGCGCCTTGCTCTGACCGACCTCTCCGGAATCGCCGAGGCCACCGCCAGGCGCCTGCTCCGGGCGGGCATCCGGACGCCGCTCGAGTTCCTCTACGCCTCGCCGGAAACGCTCCGGCTGTCGGGCATGCATGCCGACGTTGCCAAAGGCTGGCTCCGCCGGCTGCGTGGCTTCGAGGTCGACAGCTTTGAGGGCGTCGCCCGCAAGAGCTACAGCCACTCTCACGTGCTGGCGCGCGCGACCACCTCCGATGGAGAGCTGGAGGAGCTTCTGATGCGCCTCTGCGAGATGGTCGGCAGGCGTCTGCGCGCCGGCAACCGCCGCGGCAGGGTGGTTTCCGTCAGCGTCGTCTACCGGCCTGACGTCGGGCGCTTTTCGAGGCAGCTGTCCCTGCCGGGCCCGATCGACACGGGCGAGGAAATCTACCAGGCTGCCCTCCGGCTGCTGGCGGCCCGCGACCACCGGCGGGCGGTGGGCACGCTTGGCGTGGCGCTGGCCGGGCTCACGGCCGCCGGCGCCGGCCAGCTGGATCTCTTCTCAGGTGCGTCACCGGCCCGGCGAGAACGCCTCGAGACCGCGATGGACAAGATCAGGGATCGGTTCGGCGAGGACGCCGTTCAGCCGGCGCGTCTTCTCGGCCGGGCCCGGGTCGTCCGCGACCGCATCGCCTTCGGCAACACCGGGCACCCGGACGAGCGCAAGCCCGAGGCTTGACGCCCGGCGTCCGAGCGGCTGAGGATTCCCCTGGGATGGGCTTTCCAAAGGGATTTCTCTGGGGAGCCGGCAGCGCGGCTCACCAGGTCGAAGGCGGGAACGTCGGGAACGACTGGTGGGCCTGGGAGCGCAATCCGGAAAGCCCCTGCGTAGAAGAGAGCAAGGATGCTTGCGACCAGTGGAACCGGTACCTCACCGACCTCGACCTGCTCGCCGGTCTCGGTCTCAACACCTATCGCTTTTCAGTCGAGTGGAGCCGGATCGAGCCCCGCCAAGGGGAGATCTCACAGTGCGCCCTCGATCACTACCGTCATCTCTGCGAGGCGGCGCGGAGGCGCGGAATCGAACCCATCGTTGTTTTTCAGCACTTCACGCTGCCGCTCTGGGTGGCCGCGAACGGGGGCTGGAGCGACCGCGCCACGGTGACCCATTTCGAGCGCTTCTGCGAGACGGTGGCCGGTCACCTGGCCGGTGCGTTCGGCTACGCCTGCACCATCAATGAGCCGAACGTCGTGGCGGCCTTCGGTTACGAGGTGGGCATCTTCCCGCCAGGGGAGCGCAGCCTCGCGCGCAAGGAATCGGTCTCGGAACTGCTGGTTGCCGCACACCTGGCCGGCGCACATGTGATTCGCTCAGCAGCGCCCGGAGTCAAGGTCGGCCTGGCGCTCGCGATGCATGAATACGCCGGCGAGCCAGGCTATGAGGAGCAGCTGTCGCAGATGCGGCGGTCGACCGAGGACGTCTTCCTGGAGGCGACGAAGGGAGACGACTTCATCGGAGTCCAGACCTATACGCGCCTGCACATCGGTCCGGACGGATTACATGGACCTCCTGCGGGAACCAGAAAGACCCAGATCGGCCTGGAGTTCCGGCCGGAAGCTCTGGGGGTCACCGTGCGGCGGGCCGCCGCGGTCACGGGACTTCCGGTCATGGTGGCCGAAAGCGGAGTCTGCACCGAGGACGACTCCGAGCGAATCGAGTACGTGGAATGCGCGCTGAGAGCGGTCGAGACGTGCCTGGCGGAGGGTGTGGAGGTGCTCGGCTACATCTACTGGAGCGCCCTTGACAGTTTCGAGTGGGTGCTCGGCTACTGGCCGAAGTACGGACTGATCGAGGTCGACCGCCAGACTCAGGCCCGGACGCCGCGCGGCAGCGGCCGCTGGCTGGGGCGGGTGGCCAGGGCAAACTCCCTGGACGTAGCTTGAGCGGCATGACCGGTGGGCTGCCGGCGGGGACGGTGACGTTCCTGCTGACCGACATCGAAGGGTCGACGACGAAGTGGGACCGGCGACCGCAGGCCATGCGGAAGGCGATGGAGCGGCATGACGAGATCGTGGCCCACCACGTGCATCGGCACGGCGGTGAGATCGTGGAAGCTGGACGTGAAGGCGACAGCGCGCTGGCCGCGTTTCCGCTGGCGAGCCAGGCGGTCGCAGCCGCGGCGGACATGCAGCGGGCCCTGTCGGCCGAGCCCTGGCCGGCGGGAGCGCCGGTTCGAGTCCGGATCGCGGTCCACACGGGCGAGGCCGAGCTGCGCGATTCCCATTACCAGGGTGTCGCGGTCAGCCGCTGTGCCCGAATGCTGGCGACGACGTACCCCGGAGAAGTCCTGATCTCGCAAGCGACGCGAAACCTGGTCGCCGACTCGCTGCCTGAGAGGGCGACTCTGGACGATCTCGGGGTCCGGCACCTCAAGGATCTGGAGCGGCCCGAGCGCGTTTTCAGGCTCGTTCATCCCGATCTGCCGGCGGGCTTCCCGGCCGTGGACCCGTTGCTCGCTTACCCGAACAATCTGCCGGCGCCCCTGACCAGCTTCGTGGGCCGGACGGCTGAGGTCGACGAGTTGCTGCGACTGCTCTCCAGCGGCAGGCTGGTCAGCGTCACCGGCGCGGCCGGCTGCGGCAAGACGCGGCTCGCGATGCGGGCGGCGAGCCGGCTCCTGGCTGACTTTGCCGACGGCGTCTGGCTCGCCGAGATCGGCCAGGTGAACGACGCGAGATTCGTGGGGCAGGCCGTGGCAACGGTGCTCGAGGTTCGGGAGGAGCCCGGACAGTCGATCACGGAATCACTGGCCGCGCATCTGAAGCACCGGCAGCTGCTCCTGGTCCTCGACGGCTGCGAGCACGTCGTCGAAGCCACCGCGCAGCTGGCCGACGAGCTGCTCTTGAAGTGTCCAGGGCTGCGCCTGCTGGTCACCAGCCGCGAGGCGCTCCGCGTTCCCGGCGAGACAACCTGGCGAATTCCGTCGCTTTCAATTCCCGATGAGGCGCTGGCGCTCTTCGTCGACCGGGCGCGCCTTTCCAATCCCGCCTTCGAGCTGGCCGAGGGCCAGGTGGCCGAAGCCGGCCTCCTCTGCCGGCGTCTCGACGGCATCCCGCTGGCGATCGAGCTGGCGGCGGCTCACGTCCGGATGATGTCTGTCGGCCAGATTCTCGATCGCGTCGAGGATCGCTTCCGGCTGCTGACCGGGGGGAGCCGCACGGCCGTCCCCCGGCAGCAGACGATGCGCGCGGCTGTCGATTGGAGCTACCACCATCTGGAGGAGGCGGAAAGCCGGCTCTTTCGGAGGCTCTCCGTCTTTTCGGGAGGCTTCTCGGCAGACAGCCTTGCGGCGGTCTGCAGCGACGATTCGATCCTGGCCAGCGAGATTCTCGACGTGCTCTCCCAGCTGGCGGATAAGTCGCTCGTCGTGCCCGAGCCCCGCAACGGCGCCAGCTTTCGCTACCGCCTCCTGGAAACTCTCAGCGAATACGGCCGGGAGCAGCTTCTCGAGTCTGGTGAAGCGGAGACCGTCTGGCAGCGCCACGCGACTCATTTCCTGCAGCTCGCGGAGACCGCTGCTGACGATCGGATCGCCGAGGAGCACGCCAACCTCAGCGGAGCGCTCGAGTTTTTGCGAACGGCACAAGACGAGAGAGGCTTGCGTCTCGCGGTCGCACTTGTCGACTTCTGGGACTCGGCCGGTCATGTGAGCGAAGGGCGCGAGCGGTTGCAGTCGCTGCTCCAGTCCGTTCCGGCCGACGCCAGCCTGCGGGCGCGCGCGCTTGACGGGGCGGGCTGGATGGCTTTCAGGCAAGCCGACGTCGTGAACGCTCGAGCGCTCTTCGAGCAAGCCCGGGCCTTGCTCGCCGAGTCGGGGGACAGCGCCGAGCTGGCGAGAGTGATGAGCAACCTCGGCATGGCGAGCGTGTTCAGCGGCGATCTTGACCTGGCTCGGGAACACCTCGAGGCCAGCCTTCGTGTCGGCCGGGACGCCGGCGCGAAGAAGGCGGTGGCCGGGTCGCTCTGGGTGCTGGGCCTGGTCGCCTACTTCGCCGGCAACCTGGAGGAGGCCGAAGCCCGGGCCGTCGAGAGCCTGCAGCTCTCCGAGGAGACGGGGGACCGCAAGCTGGAGAGCTTTCTGCGCGCCGCCCTCGGCATCATAGCGTTCGAGCGCGGCCAGTTCGAGGAGGCGCACCGGCACTTGGGCGAGAGCCTCGAGATGTCCGTCGCCATCGGTGACCGCCTCAACACCGCCCTGCTCCTGGAGGGTCTGTGCAGGCTCGCCGCGGCCGAGTCGAATTGGAGCCTCGCGCTCCGGCTTGGAGGGGCAGCCGCCGGCTTGCGGGAGGCGGCCGGAGCGCAGTCGATCCCACTCTGGCAGGACCGGGTTGACGAGGCCTGCCAGAAAGCGCTCACCAACCTGGGCCAGGAGGCCGGCACGGCAGTCTTCGAGGGCGGTCGATCACTCGAATACATCGAGGCGGTGAGCCTGGCGCGTGGCAGCGGGGAATCGAGAGAGGCCGCGCGAAGCGGCTGATGCCGACCAGCGCATGATCGATCTGCTCGGCTAGCTCCGCTTGCCAGCGCTGAGGGCTGTTCTGTTCGATTTCGGCAACACGCTCTTTTACAGCCCCGACGGCGCCGCCATCTTGGTCGAAGCGGGCGTCGAGCCTGCGCTCGCCGAACAGGTGTGGAGCGAGATCTGGGCGGCGGCAGGCACGCCCGGGGAGATGGTTAAGGGTCGCGACCTCTCGCCGGAGAACCATCGCCGGATGTGGACCGCGTTGTTCACGCGCGCTGACGTCCATGCGCCGGGGATCTCTGAGCGCCTGTACGAGACCATGACTCCCGAGCTTTGGACGCCTTACCCGGACGCGCAGCCGGTGCTGCGGCGACTGCACCGCAGGGGTGTCCCGATCGGAGTGGTCAGCAACGTCGCCCATTCCTTGCGGCCGGTCTTCGAACGCCACGGCCTTGGGCAATACGTGAGCGCGTACATCCAGTCGTACGAGGAGGCTCTGGAGAAGCCAGCGCCCGAGCTGTTCCTGACTGCTTGCCGGCTCCTGCTGGTCGAGCCCGGACAGACGCTGATGGTCGGCGACAGCCACATCGCGGATGGGGGTGCGGTAGCCGCTGGGCTTGAGGTTTACCTGCTGCCTCAGGTGCCGCGGGGCGCACCCCGCGGGCTGGCCAGGGTTCTCGACCTCGTGAAGGGCTCTCGCGCTGGCGGAGACCGGCAGGCCCGCCTTTAGGCGGGCGGTAGATTCCGGGCTTCGGCTTTGGCGACACGGAGCTGTCGGCCGAGCCAGATTGACCAAATCGGCAGCGCGATCGCGAATGCAGTGATCCCGATCGCTGCAGTGGCAAGGAACGGGTAGTTCCGCAGCGCCAGCCTTGAGTCGCTGAGAGAGCCCAGGCCACCCAGCAGAAAAACGCCGAGCGGGATCATGAGGAGGCCGGCGCCAGTCGCGATCCCGAGCCGTTTCAGCCCACGCGCCAGCCGCGGTTCGCCGCCAAGGCTGATCGTCAAAATCCAGACCCCGACCAACCCGTTCCCGGCCGCGACCATTGGATAGTTGACCGTGAAGCCGATCAGTTCCAGGACGTACAGCTCTGAGGCGATCGCGCCTGCAGCGAGGCCAACGACCCCCGCAATTGCGCCGAGCCGGCTGGGCAGGTTGCCGGCCAGCGCCAGCCTTGCTGCCACCGGCAGGAGAAGCAGGAGCTGGATCCCGCCGAGGGCGTCATTGAGCGCACCCAGGCGGGAAGTTTTGGCCCCGGCCGCAACCGTTTGGGGCGCCTCCAGAATGAAAAAGGCGATCAGCACCAGGGTCGCCAGAATGCCGACGATCCCGCTCGCGATCGCCAGCTGTCCGGCGCGAGTGCTCACTTTCGCGGATTCGTCGCCAGGTGGGCCTTGGTCTTCTCGCAGGCGTCGCGCATCGCCGTCTCGATCGACACAGCTGTGAAGTTGAAGTCTTCGCTGGGAATGCTGACCTCGGGGTGGATGTGGATGACTTTGCCTCCGGCGGCGGCGATCTTTTCTCGGACGTAGTCCTCTTCGAGCTTCATGGTTTGGTGCACAGCCATCCACAAGCAGGCCAGCGCGTTGTCGAGCAGGTCGGTCGGGTTCGGGACCGCGCCGCCGCCGTAGCCGATGCTGCAGGCATAGATCGTTCCGCAACCCTCGAGGGCCAGCTGGGAAATCGGCTGGTTGGTGACGACCCCGCCGTCAACCATCGGGAAGTCCTCACGACCGACGGGTGCCGGCCGCCAGGGAAACACGCCAGGCACGGCGGATGATGTGACCAGCGCGGCGTCAAGTTCCGTCTCCGATGGAAACCAGTGAGCGGTGCCGTCATGTCGGTTGGTCGCCGCGATCAGCAGCCTGGGATCCTTGAAGCTTCCAATCGTTATCGGGCTGGGGAATTCATCGGGAAACCTGCTCGCGATGCTCTCCTTGATGAGCGAGCCGATGACCGAGTTGTCTCCGAGACCATGTGGTTTACGACGCAGGGCGAAGAGCAGCAGTTTCCAGTAGACGTTGAGCTTGTTCAGGCCGAGTCTTCGCGACGAGATGCGAGTGAGCAGCTGGGCCGCGAGATCGATGCCGCGACCAGACACTGGGTCGAGAGCGTGCGCCGCTCCAGCTAGCCCGCCTGTGCTCACGCCGGCGATGACGGCCGGCCTGATGCCCGATTCGACGAACGCCCTTGCGCAGCCCAGCTCGATGACCACGCGAGGTCCGCCGCCGGAGTAGGAGATCCCGACCTTCTGGTTGTCGACCGCTGGCCGGACGTCCTCCAGAGCTATCTTCGGCACGAACCCCGAGCCTCAGTCATGCGGACCGAAAGGTGACCTCCATCGCGTCCCAGCCGGTGGCTCGCCAGCGCCGTTCGAGCGAGTCGAGCTCGGCCAGCGGCGCTCGCAGGCAGGGGATGCGGGCCCGGTAGGGCTCGACCTCCAGCGGATAGGGGTCGAGCAGGCAGATTCCGCCGGGGTCCAGGCGGATCCTCAGCGGGAGTTTCTCGCCGCCGTCGACGCGGGCCTGGACGGACGGGTACTCCGCCTCGTAGCCGGAGTCGAATCCGAAGAGGCAGATGTGCAGGGAGATGCGGTCCCAGAGCTGCAGCCATTTGTAGTTGCACTCCAGCCGCCGTTCGCCGAGCTGGTCCAACCCGAGCGTGACGCGGAGCCGCCGCTGGCGGTCCAACTCGTGGTCTACGTGCTCGGCCACAACCTCGCGGTCCTGGTCGTCCACCGAAAGAGGCTCCCAGCCCCAATGCGAGTGGTAGAAGCCCGAGAAATGGAGGCTTGCGAGCATTCCGGCGTAAGCGTCCAGCGCCTCTACGGCGTCGATTCCGCGCCGCTGATAAGGAACTATCAACGGGCGCGCCACCTCGAAGAAGTTGTAGGGCCGGCCGTCCGGTCGGCGGGGCAGGGCCTCGTCCCAGGGCACCCAGATCAGGTCGTGCAGGCGGGCGCCGACGACGCACGACTGGTAAGGCTCTGGGCGCTCCCACGGACCCGCGCCCCAGGCGGCTGCCAGCCAGCCGGAGAGCATCGAATGGTCGACCTGGCGGACGAGGACCAACTGGTCGCCCTCCTCGCGGAGGATCACGTGATCGATCTTAGCTAGCGAGCATGACGCAGTCCGGCCCGGTCCCTCCTGACGGTCTGCAAGGCGCAAGGTTTTCAGCGAGCCGCGAGTTGATCGCCATGTGAGGCGGACAAAAGCCGAACGGCCCGCGCTCGCGAGCGTGCTGGTTGCGACAGTGCTTCTGGCCATGCTTCCAGCGCAGCCCGCGCAGGCCGCGACGACAGTGGGCGGGACCTATCATCCGCTGCAGCCGGCGCGGATTCTTGACACGCGCGACGGTACTGGCGGCGTCCCGATAGCGCCCATTTCTGGCGGTGGTTCACTGAACGTTCAGGTGGCGGGTCGCGGCCTCGTCCCCGCCACCGGCGTTTCGGGCGTGGTCGTGAATGTCACGGTGACGAACACGACCGCGGGAGGCTATCTCACGGTGTTCCCGGCGGGCGTCACGCGGCCGCTGGCGTCCAATCTCAACTGGATTTCGGGCCAGACCGTGCCGAACCTGGTCGTGGTCGCGCTCGGCACTGGTGGCCAGGTCACCGCCTACAACTCCGTCGGCTCGACCGACGTCGTCTTCGACGTGGCCGGTTACTACTCCACAGCCGACCAATCCCCGGGACCCGATGGCCTCTTCAACCCGGTCATCCCGGCGCGCTTGCTCGACACCCGTCCGACCGCGGCGCTGGGGCCTGGCACGGTGCAGACGCTCCAGGTCAGCGGCCGCGGCAACCTGCCCGCCAGCGGCGTCGCCGCGGCTGTGCTGAACGTCACTGTGACTGAGGGCACCCAGGTTAGCTACATCACGGCCTGGCCGGCGGATGCCACGAAGCCGCTCGTGTCCAACCTCAACTTCACTGCGGGCCAGACCGTCGCGAATCGCGCGGTCGTGAAGTTGAGCTCGGACGGCAAAGTGAAATTCTTCAACTCCTTGGGCGCTGTCCAGCTGGTCGTCGACGTCAACGGCTGGTTCACCGACGCGGGCGCGACCGGGACCGGCAGCCGCTACTCGGCGATGGCGCCGGTGCGCATCCTGGACAGCCGCACCGGCACCGGCGGCTACACGGATCCCTGGGGGCCGACCGGTGCCCGCACGCTCACCGTGGCGGGGGTCGGCGGCGTGCCGCCGATGACCGATCCGAACCCGCCGACGGCGGTGGTGGCGAACGTCACCGTAACTGACACCACGTCCGGGAGCTACCTGACCGCCTGGCCGGACGGTGCGGCCCGGCCCCTGGCGTCGGACCTCAACTGGACGAATGGAGTGACGGTTCCCAACCTCGCCGTCGTCCAGGTCGGGCCGACGGGAAAGATCGACCTCTACAACGACGCCGGCTGCGCCGATTTGGTGGTAGACGTGGTCGGTTGGTACACGGGACCGGTTCCGGTCACCACGCCTGGATCTGCTCCGGCCTTCAACATCTGCCCGCAACCCGGCTGGCTGGCTCGCTTCAACTACTGGCGCAGCACGGCCGGCGTGCCAGGGTTGAGTGAGAACGCAACCTTCAGCGCCGGCGATTACCTGCATGCGCGGTACACCGTCAAGAACCAGGTGATCGCGCACTCGGAGACGCCGGGTGCGCCCTACTACACGCCCGAAGGCGACGCCGCTGCCCGCAACGGCAACATCGTGGTCAGTTGGAGCATCGGCTCCCCTGACGAGCAGTCGATCGATTGGTGGATGGGGGCCCCGTTCCACGCCATGGCGATGATGGATCCGCGGCTCCAGCAGACCGGCTTCGGTGCCTACCACGAAGCCGCCGGCACGTACAAGACCGCGGGTGTGCTTGACATCGCTCGGGGCAACCCCTTCCGGGGAGGGACCTTCCCCGTCTACTGGCCCGGCAATGGCAAGACCGTGCCGCTGCGCACTTACAGCGGAGGCGAATATCCCGACCCGCTGCAGGCCTGCCCGGGCTACGGCACGCCCGCGGGCCTGCCCGTCTTCGTTGAGACCGGTGGCCGAGTGGCAACGTCGGCAACAGCCCACACCTTCACGGGCAACGGCGCGCCGCTCGCCCATTGCGTCATCGATTCGAACAGCAACGTCAACCTCAGCTCCTACCTGACCGAGCGTGGCGGCGTGATCGTGATTCCCCAACAGCCACTCCAGCCCGGCGTTACCTACGCCGTGGCGCTGACGGTCAACGGGCTTCCCTACGCGTGGTCCTTCCAGGTCTCCTGACCGGCTGCAGTTCTTGAGGCCGGCAGCGTGGATCTCCGTTGCGCTGCTGGCCGTGTCGGTCGCTGTCAGCGCGCCGGTCAGGGCCCACGCGGCGCCTGTCCCGTCGACTGGCTGCACCGTCTTTCCGGCGGACAACATCTGGAACACCGATATCTCGACCATGCCAGTGCACGCGAGCAGCGCCCAGTGGCTCGCCTCGATGTCGGCGGCGACGACGAAGCTGCACCCCGACTTTGGCGGGCCGCCATACGGTTTTCCGTATAACGTCGTCGACGACGCGCACGCGACCGTCCCGGTGTCCTTCGACTACGCGAGCGAGAGCGATGCCGGCCCCTATCCGGTCGGGGCCGACACCTCGATCGAGGCCGGCAGCGACCGCCACGCGCTGATCGTCAACAAGGACACCTGCACTCTCTATGAGCTCTATGCCCTGACAGGCAGCGGATCGTCCTGGCACGCGGGCTCGGGCGCGATCTTCAACCTCGGGTCGGACGCCCTGCGACCGCTGACCTGGACTTCCGCCGACGCAGCCGGCCTGCCGATCTTTCCGGGCCTCGTGCGCTGGGACGAAGTCCAGGCGGGCGCCATCAATCACGCGATCCGCTTCACCGCGGTGCAGTCGGACAGGAGCTTCCTCTGGCCGGCACGGCACCAGGCGGGCTCGGCCGCGAACCCGGCCCTGCCGCCGATGGGCGCCAGGTTCCGGCTCAAGGCCGGCTACGACATCACGACTTTCAGCGCCCAGGGGCAGATCGTCCTGCGCGCGCTGCAGCACTACGGCCTGATCCTGGCTGACAACGGCAGTAACTGGTTCTTCAGCGGAACTCAGGACGCGAGCTGGCCTGACAGCTTGCTGAGTGAGCTAAAGACGGTGCCGGCGTCTCAGTTCGAAGCCATCGACGAGTCGTCGCTGATGGTCGACCCGAACTCGGCGGCGACGGGACCTCCCGGGGCTCCAGCCGCACCGGCCGCCGTCGCCGGCGAGGCGTCGGCAACCGTTTATTGGAATGCGCCCGCCTCCGGGGCCGTCCAGAGCTACAAGATCGTCGCCTCGCCCGGCGGCGTGACCCTCACCGTTCCCGGCACCCAGCTTGCCGCGACTCTGACGGGGCTGACCGACGGTACCGGCTACACCTTCACGGTGACCGCCAGCAACGCGGCTGGCACGGGCCCTCCCTCGTCCGCCTCCAACGCGGTGATCCCTGGGCGAGGCCCGTACCAGACGCTGCCACCGAAGCGGATCCTCGACACTCGCGACGGCACTGGAGGGGTGCCCGTCGCGCCGGTCGGCGCGCGTGGAACCCTCAATCTGCAGGTCACGGGAATTGGGGGCGTGCCGGCCACTGGCGTCAGCGACGCCGTCCTGAACGTGACCGTCACCGACACCACGGCGGCCAGCTATCTCACCGTCTGGCCGGCCGGAGTGCCGCGGCCGCTGGCGTCCAACCTGAACTGGACGGCGGGAACCACCGTGCCGAACCTCGTCGAGGTCGCGCTCGGCGCAAACGGCCAGGTGTCGGTGTACAACGCCGCGGGGAGCGCCGACGTCGTCGTCGATGTGGCCGGTTATGTGGGCGCACCGACCGCCACGCTGCCGTCAGCCGGCCTCTATACCGCGATCGTGCCGCACCGCGTGCTGGATACGCGTGTGGTCACGTCGGCGCCGGTGGGCCAGGGGCGGGCGATCGACGTCCAGGTCGCCGGCACTCTGAACATCCCGAGCACCGGTGTCGCTGCGGTCGTGCTCAACGTGACGGCTACGAATCCCACAGCGGCGAGCTTCCTGACCGTCTATCCGACCGGCACTCCGCGTCCGCTCGCGTCAAACCTCAATTTCGTTGCTGGGCAGACGGTGCCGAATCGCGTGATCGTGAAGGTGGGCGCGGGCGGAGCGGTGAGCATCTTCAACAACGTCGGGTCGGTGGACGTGGTGGCGGACGCCGGCGGCTGGTTCAGCGACGGAACCGCTGCCTCCGCTGGCGGTCTCTTCGTAGGGGTCACGCCAGCTCGCATCCTGGACACGCGGACGGCGGCTGCGGTCGGGTCGAACGCGACCTACGTCCTCGCGGTCGCCGGCCGGGGTGGGGTGCCGGCCATGAGCGACGCGGTGCCTCCGACCGCGGTGGTCTTGAACGTGACCGCCACCAACCCGACCGAGGCCAGCTTTCTGACCGTCTGGCCAGACGGTTCAACGCGGCCGCTGGCGTCGGACCTGAACTACGTGCCGGCTCTGACAGTGCCCAATCTGGTTGTGGTCAGGCTCGGCTCGTCGGGAGCGATCGACCTCTACAACCAGCTCGGGACGACCGATCTGGTAGTTGACGTCGTGGGCTGGTACGGCTGATCCGGACGGGTCCTTTCAGTAGGCCTAAGCCGGAGTTGCACCGAATGGTGCCCGTGTGGGCCTTCGGCTGAGGTGCGACCTCCTAGCCCGGGTGTCGCGGCTCAACCGAAGTAGGTGTCGCGCATCAACCGAAGTTCTGTCGTGCATCAGCCGAAGGCCTCTTGGCGCGCTTCAGCCGAAGCTGCACATGTGAGTGGTGCCCGCGCACGGACTCGAACCGTGAACCTTGGGTTTAAGAGACCCCTGCTCTGCCAAATTGAGCTACGCGGGCCGGGAGCCGGGTTCCGATTCTACCCACCGCGAGTCTCGGTCCGCCCTTAACCGGACCGGTTGGCGGAGACCCGTCGATTGCCTAGCCTCGCCAGATGCGTGCCCGCATCCCGCTCGATGTCGATCTCGAGGACAAGCTCATCTACGGCCTCTCGCCCCTGCGGTTCGTATACGTGCTGGTCGCTGGCGTCGCCGCGATGGCGATCTGGAGCTCGAACACGGGACCCGCGGCTCTGCGAGGCACCGCCTGCGTACTTGTCGCGATTCTTGGCGCCGCAGCGGGTTGGCTGCGTCACGAAGGTCGCCACTTGGACTGCTGGGTGAGTGACATTGGAGCCTTCCTGCTCCGCAACTACCGGCTCGAGCTGGCGCCGGTCAAGGCCGGCCAACAAGCGCGGCTTGGTCCTCGCAGCCTGAGCGTGCACGGCGTCTTGCCGGGCTCGGGCGCCACGACCGTGACCGCCGAGCTGGCTGCCGCGCTCGCCGCGCTTGGTACCGCGCCGCGCCTGGCCGCGTCGCCGGCTGCAGCCCTGCGACTCGGGATGAAGGGGACCGGTCGCCATCCGGTTCTCGACCTGGAGGTGGCCGAGACCCGGGGGCGAGCCGGGCTGGAGGTGGCCGAGGCGGCCCGCGACGCCGATATCGCGCTGCTCGTAACGCCTGCGGACGTCCCGCTTGAAAGCCTCCGTAAAGTCGCCGGCGCGCTCAAGCCTCCGCGCGAGCTGGTGCTGGTGATCAACCGCGCACCACCGGGCCGCGAATGGACCGAGCTGCTCGACGCGGCGGGCGCCCAGCGGGCAGTCGCTCTACCGTTCGACCCCTGGCTGGCCGAAGCCGAGAGGAAGGGCGAGCCGGCTTTCAACCCGATCCTCCGCGGGCTTGCGGCTGAGCTCGTGCGTTCGCCGTGAGGCTCATCGCACCGGTCGTCAGGCGGGTCTCGGGACTGCCGCTGGGCCCGGTCAATGAGACGCTGGCTCTCTTCGAGACCGACGGCCTGGGTTTCCTGGGCGCCAGCCGAGAGGACCAGGACCGCTGGCTGGCCGGCTTTCGCGCGCTGCTCGATGGCCTGGCGGGTCCGATCCAGGTCGTGATCGAGTTCCAGCCCGGCGAGCTGGACGAGGCCGAACTCCTGGACGGCGAGTCCGCGCCCCCGCCGCCTGCCGGTGCCGCCGCCATGCTTCGGGCCGACACCGCGTTCGTCGAGAAGATTGCGAATTGGCGCAGCAGTCGGTCGCGTGAGGTGACCGTGGTCGTGGCCGGCGAGGAAGCCGAGACCACCCGGCGCGCGCTGACAGCGATCGGCGTGCGGGTCAGCGACCGGGAGAAGGCGGCGCCCGGTTCCGGAACCGAGTCGCGGCCCGACTACCGGGACGCCGAGGGCTGGCACCGCACCTGGTATCTGGAGCGCTTTCCCGGAGGCGAGCTGGAGCCTGGTTGGTTGCTGCGTCTGGTGCCACCCGACCGCCGGGCCGCCCTCGCCTGGCACGCCCGGCCGCTTCCAACTGATCTGGCGGTCTCCTATCTCCAGCGCCAGCTCAACAACATGCGCACCAGCCAGGTCGAGGTCGCGCGGCGGGGTGCCACCGACCCGGTGCTGGCCGGGGCGGTACCGGCCGCCCAGGAGCTGCAACGGCGGCTGGTCGCCAGCCGCGACCGCGCCTTCCAGGTTGCGGTTTACCTGACCATCACGGCCCGAACCAGGGAGGAGCTGGCCGGCGCGACCGGCGATGTGGAGGCCGCCGCGCGCGGCGCCCTCTGCACTCTCCGGCTGTGCCACTACAGGCAGGCCGACGGGCGCCTGGCCACGCTGCCGGCTGGCAACGATGGCCTCGGCCGCAGCCGGGTGGTCGACACGACCGCCCTCTTGACGTTCCTGCCCTGGCTGGACGCCGAGCTTGCCGACGCGAACGGCCTCGTCCTCGGCCGCACCCGAGCGACGGGCATGCCGGTCCAGGTCGATCCCTTTGACGATGTCCGCTACGAGAACGCCAACATCGCCGTTTTCGGCCACTCCGGCGCCGGCAAGACGTACCTGCTCTCGAGCCTTCTCCTCGGCGCCGTCGCCCGCGGTGCCCAGGCCTTTGTCATCGACCCCGAGCACGAGTACGGTCGCCTGGCCAGGGCGGTGAATGGTGTCGACGTGCCGCTCGCGCTCGGCTCCGGTCACGCCCTGAACGTCCTGGAGCCGAAGCCGCCGGGAGCAGAGGAGAGCTGGCTGGGGCCTGCGGTCGCCGACGCTCTCGATCTCGTCAACGTGATCTGCGGCAGCCTCGACGAGGTCGAGCGCGCGCTTACCGAAGCGGCGATTCGCGACGCCTACTCCGCCGCGGACCACCCGGTTTTGCGAGATGTCGCGGCGCACCTGCCGCCAAGCTCTCGCCCCGCCAGGATCCTGCAGCGCTGGGTCGGAGGCAGTCTCGGCGCGATGTTCAGCAGCCCCACCAACGTCGACCTCGACGCGCCGCTCGTCGTCTTCGGGATGCGTGAGCTCCGCGAAGAGATGGTCGGCGCGGTCCACTACCTGCTGGCGGAGGCCCTCTGGAGCCGCATCAAGGACCGCCGGCGCCGCTGCCTGCTGGTGGTCGACGAGCTGGGGATCCTCTTCGAGGACGCGACCATGCGCCGGTTCGTCGTCCGGCTGGCCCGCCGGATTCGCAAGTACAACGGCAGCCTCGTCTTCGCGACCCAGAACCCGGGCGACCTGCTCGCCACCGAGCAGGGCACGGTAGTCGCCACCAACCCGGCGATCCGTTTCCTGGGTGCGCAGCGGCCGACTGAGGCTCAGAAGCTGCAGCGCGCGTTTCAGCTCAGCGATTCCCAGCGCCAGGCGCTGGAGGCCGCCCGGCGCGGCGATTTCCTGGTCGCTGCGGGCCCCGAGCGGGTTGCCTTTCGCGTCATCGTCCCTCCCTGGCAGGCGGCCCTGATCCGGACCGTATAATCCCGGGCCGTGCCCGCCAGGTTCGAGCTCGGGCTCGCCGAGGGACGCTTGCGCCTGGCCTGGCCCGCCGCGGCCTCCCTCGACTCCATAGTCGCCACCTGCCAGACAGCTGATGGAACTCGGCACGAGGGCGAAGGCTGGCGAAGCCGCGACGGTGCCTTCGAGTGCGCCTGCGGGCCACTCACTGTCCGACTGACCTTTCGCGGCGGGCGAGCGGCGAGAATCCGCCTCCGCGGAACCGCGCGTCAATACTGCGAGATCGTCGCCTTGGGAGTCGCCGCGAGGCTCGAGTTCCAGGCCGACAGCGCCACCTGGTGGGTCTACAACGGCTACCAATCCTGGGACGCGGCTGACGTGGTGCCGGCCGGTGGCGCCCGACCCTCCTACTGGACGGCTGCCGTCGCGGATGCCGACGGCCGGGCGCTGGTCATGGCGGCGAGGTCGGCCGCGAGGCTCGTGACGCGCTTCGACTTGAAGTCGGGCCGGCTGGCCATGACGCAAGGTGCGGCCCCGGGGCCCTTAGAAGCTCGGCCCCACTGGACGGCTCGGCGCGGTCAGCTCTGGCGCGGAGAAGACCTTGTCCTGCAGCTCGTGGACGACGTCTGGGATGGCCTCGCCGAGCTCAGCGAGCAGGTATTTGGACCACGCCGGCGGCGTGGCGATTCGCCGCCGCGCCGCGTGCCCCAAGGCTGGCTCAGCTGGTACCACTACGGCACCTGGGTGACCCGGGAGGACGTGCTCCAGAACGCCGGCATCCTCGCCGACGGAGCCCTGGCCGGCCTGGGCTACGACCAGGTCCTGGTCGATGACGGCTGGCAGGAGGCATATGGCGACTGGATTCCCAACCGCAAGTTCGACCCGAGCCTTGGCGACCTTGCCGCAAGGCTCACTCGGAGAGGCCAGGTGCCGGGGCTCTGGATCGCTCCGTTCCTCGTCAGCACCGGTTCCGACCTTGCCCTTCACGGCCCGGCCGACTGGTTTCTCAGCGACCCGTCCGGCGGTGGCCGCCTGATCGACCCCGTCCACGTCAGCTTTGGTCCGATGTACGTCCTGGACGCTCGCCGGCGGCGCGTCCAGGACCACCTCGAACGGACCTTCGCTGGCCTCCGCGAGCAGGGCTTTCGGCACTTCAAGATCGACTTCCTATATGCGGGCGCCTACCCCGGAGTCCGGGCGCTGCGCGATGGCTTGCGTGCGATTCGCCGAGGAGCGCGGGACGGCTACCTCTGCGCGAGCGGGGCGCCGCTTCTGCCCCTTGCGGGACTTGTCGACGGCTGCCGGATCGGCCAGGACACGGCCACCCCGCTCTATGACTTCGAGAAGGGGGAGCCGGTCTGCCGCATCTTCGGCGACGAGGTGCTCTGGATCGCCCGCAACACTGCTTGCCGCCATTTCCTGGACCGCTGGTTCCAGCTCGACCCCGACGCGGCCCTGGTTGGAGCCAACCTGACGGTTGAGCAGGCTCGTCAGCTCGTCACGGTGGTCGCTCTCGCGGGCGGCCCCTTCTTCGCCACCGACGACCTGGCTCGTCTTGCGCCGGAGCGCCTGGCGCTGCTGACAAACCCGGAGGTCCAGGCCCTCGTGGGCGGACCGCCCGCCCGGCCCGACTGGGACCCGACAGCCCATCCGCTGGCCGCCGTCTGGCGGCGCGACGACGTCTTGGCTGCCTTCAACTGGGCTGGACCCGCGCGCCAGCTGGTGATCGAGGCGCCGCCGCGGCGGCCGGTGCGCGACCTCTGGAACCGAGTCGAAGTGGAGTTCGGCGTGGGCGACCTGGAGTTGAAGCTGCCGCCATCTGGAGTCCATCTCCTGAAGTTCGAGGGAGCGGGTAGGCTAAGGGCGTGGCTCGAGTGATCCATCTCCGGCTCCGAAATCTGCCGCCGGAGCGGACCTCTCGGCTGGAGGACCAGGTTGAGCAGCTGGCCGGCTCGCGGGAATGGCGAAGCGGGCCGCCCTGGATCGCTACCGACCTCTCGCGGGGACTCTTCGAAACCGAGTACCTGCGACACCTGCGCAACGCCGAAGGCCGTGAGATCGGAGCGGCCGGGTTCCTGAAGATGGCCGGTGACGAGACCGACGCTCTGGTCCTTCTCTTTTTCCTTCGAGATCGCAGCGCCGAGTATGGAGCCGACGTCGAGTGGCGCGATGATGAGCATCCGCTGGCCAAGCTCCGCCGCCTGCAGTTCCACCGCGGGCTCCTGGACGGCAGCCGTCAGCTCGAAGATCACCTCGCTCGGCGGCCGGTGATCAAGAAGGTCATGGGCCAGGCGATCACCTTCTACCCGCCAAGCTACCGCGTGCATTCGCAGGCGCCTGGCCACCCGCAGCACTGGGGTTATTCGCTGCACGGGCTGCGGGCCTACGCGCCGACGCTGCTCGAGGCCGAGCAGGAGGCGCTGAAGATCCTCCGGGGCCTACGCCATCTCGGTTAGCGTCAAGCAGGCGGAGGGGGCCTTCTCAGCTCTGGATGGCACCCGTCTCTACTGGCGCGGTTGGGTCCAACCGGGGTCGCGGGTCACCTTCGCAGTGCTGCATGGACACGGCGAGCACTCCGGCCGGTATGCCGGCTTCGCGACCGCCATGTCGGCCCGCGGCTACTCGACGTACGCCTTCGATTGGCGCGGCCACGGACTCAGCGAAGGCCAGCGCGGCCACGCCGGCAGCTTCGATGACCTGACCGGTGACGCGAGGCTCTTCATCGAGGAGGTTCGGCGGGCTCAGGCCGGCGAAGAGGTGCTGCCCCTTGGCCACTCCGTGGGTGGCTCGATCCTGCTCAGCGCGATCGTCCGAAGCCAGGTCCAGCCACGGCGTTTCGCCGTCTCCAGCCCGGCATTGCGAGTCCGCGCCAAGGTCCCTCAGTGGAAGCTTGCCGCGGCAGGAGCCTTGTCACGCTTGGCGCCCAAGGTGGCGCTCGCCACCGACTTGGAGACCGCGGCGATCTCCCGGGAGCCGGCCGTCGTGGAGGCATACGAGAAGGATCCCCTGGTCCATTCCAGGATGACCGCGCGCCTCTACGCCGAGTGGAGTGCCGCCAACGCCGAGATCATGAGCCGGGCGGGCGAGATCAAGGTGCCCTTTTTCGCCTCTCACGGTACCGACGACCGCATCATCGATCCGCTCGCCACCGAGGAGTTCTACAAGCGGACGGCAATCGCCGGCAGCGTGCTCAAGCTCTACGCGGGCTCCTACCACGAGCCTTTCAACGACCTCGACCGGGAGCAGGTCTTCAGCGACCTCGCAACCTGGGTCGGCTGACGCCGCTTCGCCGGTTGCGGCTCGTCATCCAGCGAGTCAGGTCGGCGGCCGTGTCCTGGGACGGCAGCCGCAACGAAATCGGCTCTGGCGTGGTTGTGCTTGTCGGAGTGGGTCCGGACGACGCTGAGAACGACGCCCGCCGCCTGGCTGAGAAGGTCGCGACGATGCGGATCTTCAAGGACGCGACCGGCCGCAGCAACCAGAGCCTCGAAGATGTGCAGGGCGAGGCCCTGGTCATCTCCCAGTTCACCCTTTACGCCGACTTGAGCCGGGGCAGGCGACCCGGTTTCACGGGCGCGGCGGCGCCCGAGCTGGCAGAGCGCCTTTACGGGGAGTTCGCCCGCGCCCTCGGCGCCCGCGGCATCACCGTCCGCACCGGTGGCTTCGGAGCGGACATGGATGTGGAGCTGGTAAATCAGGGCCCGGTCACGATCGTGGTCAGCACCGACGAGTGGCCGACCCGGCAGGCTTAAGGCGCTGAAGTCAGAAGTCGTCGCTCCGCCGCTGGATCGTCGCGCCTACCTCACGGCCTACGGGGCCCTGGGGCTGACCGCGTTCATCTGGGGCTTCTCCTTCGTGCTGATCAAGGCCGGCGTGGCCACCCTCGATCCGGCGGTCCTGGTCTTGATCCGTACCGGGAGCGCGTCGGTCTTCCTCCTGGCGGTGATCCTGCTGACGCGTCGTCGCCCTTTTGGCGGCATCAGGCGACGCTTCCCCGGCTTCCTCTTCATGGCCGTGACCGGAAGCGTCATACCGTTCACCGCGATCGCTTGGGGGGAGCTCCACATCTCCAGCGGGCTGGCCGCGATCTTCAACGCCACCACTCCGCTCTGGACGGCGATCATCGCTTATTGGCTCACCCCTAACGAGCGCCCCAGCCCGCTGAATTACCTCGGTGTCGCCGCGGGCTTCGCCGGCACCGGCATCCTGATCGCGCCCCAGCTGGGCGATCCCCTGCACGCGGGGGTGCTCGGCAGCCTCGCGGCCATCGCCGGCGCGGCCAGCTACGCGGTCGCCGCGATCGGGCAGCGGCGGCTGCTGCCGGGCGTCGATCCCATCGAAGGGTCCTTCTGGCAGATGGCGCTGGCCACGATCCTGATCCTGCCGATCGCGGCGCCCGCGCTGACCCACGCGCATCCGACCCTGGTCTCGGTCGGCGCCTCACTCGTGCTGGGCGTCGCGGGATCAGGAGTCGCGTCGATCCTCTATTACTTCCTCATCAACTCACTCGGCGCGACCCGCGGCGCCTCGGTCACCTTCCTGATCCCGGTGACCGCCGTGTTCTGGGGCTCCCTGCTTTTTCAAGAGCGGATCACGCTGCCGATCCTGGGTGGCATGGCCGTCATCCTTCTCGGCGTCTTCCTGACCAGCGTCCGGCGCCGGCAGACGGCTGCAACCGAAGCCAGGCCGGCCGCCTGACTCGTGAGCGATTACCTTCAAGCCCACGCGCGCGCCATCGATGAGGCGGCGGCCCGGATCGCGCCGCACATCCGCCGCACCCCGACACTCACGACCGATCTCGACCCAGACCTGCTGCTCAAGCCCGAATGCTTCCAGGTGACGGGCTCTTTCAAGCCGCGGGGCGCCTTCAATGCGATCCTGAGCCTGGCCGCACGCGACCCGGCGCCGAGGGGCTTGATCACCGCCAGCTCAGGCAACCATGCCCAGGCCGTGGCCCTCGCCGCCCGGACCGCAGGGCTGCCAGCCGTGGTCCTGATCCCGGAAGGTGCCAACCCCGCGAAAGTCGCCGCCACCCGCGCCCTTGGCGCTGAGGTGATCACCGCCGGCATCAGCTTCGAAAACCGCGACCAGCGGCTGGCCGAAGAGGTCGCGGCGCGGGGGCTCGCCCTAGTCCACCCATACGACGACTGGGACGTGATCCACGGCCAGGGCACCGCTGCTCGCGAGCTGCTCGAGGACCGGCCCGACCTAACCGCCATTGCGACACCAATCGGCGGTGGGGGTCTGCTGAGCGGAACCGCCCTGGCCGCCAAGGCCCAGAACCAGGAGATCCAGGTGATCGGCGTCGAGCCGGCCAACGCCGACGACGCCTACCGCTCGCTCCAGATGAAGGAGCGCCAGCGGCTCCCGCGGGCTCCCGACACCATTGCCGACGGCGTCAGGACGCTCAGCATCGGACAGCGGAACTTCGAAGTTCTTGTCGCGAACCGGACCATCGAGGCCATCGTCACGGTCACCGAGGCAGAGATAGAAGAGGCCCTGTCAACCGCCTGGCTGCGCTTGAAGCTGGCGCTTGAGCCGACTGGGGTGTTGCCGCTGGCTGCCTACCTGGCCGGCAAGCTGCCGAAGCCCCAGAAGCCGGCCGGGGGACGCGGTCCGGTTGCCCTCATCCTCACGGGTGGCAACTTCGACCCGGCAGGCGTGGCTAGGCTATTAGCCAGCCATGGGTAGGCCGTGACCTCGTCGATCCCCGTGAAGGAGCTGATGACTCGCGACGTCATCACGTTCACCGAGGACGAGGAGGTCGGCGCCGCCGCGCAGACGCTGAGCAAGAAGCGGATCACGGGCGCGCCGGTCGTGGACTCCGAAGGTCACGTGGTGGGGATCGTCTCGGAGGTCGACGTGCTCACCAAGCGAGGTAAGACGGTCAAGGAGATCATGAGTCCCCATGTGATCGCGGTGACCGAGGACACGGGCGTCGAGGAGGCGGCCCAGCTGCTCGCGGGCAAGCGCATCCGCCGCCTGCCGGTCCTGCGTGGCGGCAAGATGGTTGGTCTTGTCAGCCGTTCTGACATCCTCGACTTCTTTGCCCTCAGCCACTGGACCTGCGACAACTGCGGCCACTGGGAGCGCGGACTCGAGGCGCCAGTAATCTGCGCCATGTGCCAGGGGGACTCCTTCCACCTCGAGCGCGGCGCGCCCGGCGTCTGACCCGGCTCCGCGAGCAGCCAGCATGCCGGCGCTGAGCCACAAGGCCGAGAGCTTCACCGAATCTGTCATCCGCGAGATGACCCGCCTCAACCTGGCGCTGAACGGGCCCGAGCGAGCGGTCAACTTTGCCCAGGGCTTTCCCGACTTTGCGCCTCCGCCAGAGATCATCGAAGCCGCCAAGAACGCACTGGACGGCGGTTTCAACCAGTACGCCACGACCTGGGGCGCGCCCCAGCTGCGGGCTGCCGTCGCGGCCAAGCAGTCCCGCGCCTGGGGCCGCGAGGTCGATCCTGAAACCGAGGTCACCGTCGCCTGCGGAGCTACCGAGTCGATGATCGCCGCCATGCTGGCCGCGGTCGACCCGGGCGACGAGGTGATCGTCTTCGAGCCCTTCTACGAGAACTACGGGCCTGACTGCATCCTGAGCGGCGCCGTTCCCCGGTTCGTGGCGCTGCGGCCACCCGACTGGAACTTCGATGCGGACGAGCTGCGCAGGGCCTTCGGCCCAAAGACGCGCGCCATCGTCATCAACACGCCGCACAACCCGACCGGGAAGGTCTTCTCGCTTGCTGAGCTGGAGCTGATAGCGGGTCTCTGCCAGGAGCACGATGCCCTGGCGCTGACCGACGAGATCTACGAGCACCTCGTCTACGACGGCCGGCATCTGGCGCTCGCGACCCTGCCGGGGATGGCCGAGAGAACGATCACCATCAGCGGTGCCAGCAAGACCTTCTCCGTGACCGGCTGGCGCGTCGGCTGGCTGATCGCGCCTCCCGCCCTCACCGCGGGCATCCGCAAGGTGCACGACTTCCTCACGGTCGGCGCCGCCCACCCGCTGCAGATCGCGGTGGCGACCGCGCTGGGCTTCCCCGAGGCTTTCTACGACTCCCTGCAGGAGGAATACCGGGAGCGGCGCGACACGCTGGTCCGAGGCCTGCGCGAGATCGGTTTCGAATGCCGTGCCCCGGCCGGCGCCTACTACGTGATGGCGGGCATCGAGCCCTTCGGCTACACCGACGACGTGGCTTTTGCCCGCCACCTGATCGAGACCGTCGCGGTCGCGACAGTCCCCGCCTCCAGCTTTTTCCACGACGCCGCTTTGGGCCGCGGCCAGGTCCGCTTCAGCTTCCCCAAGCGAATGGAGACGATCGAACGCGGGCTGGCCGCGCTGGCCGGCTTGAGAGCCGCGCCGGGCGCTCCTTAACCGGGTCACTTTCCCGGGTCGTCGGGCGTCGGCTAGGGTGGCGTCTCGATTCGCCCATGCGACGCCTTTTCAACAAACCGCTCACCTGGCTCGTCCTGGCCGAGGCGCTCGTGGTCACGGCATTGGTCGGGTTCGCCTGGTACGTCTACTCCGCGCCCGGCGGCCCGCCTCCCCTACTGCCGGCGATTGCGCGCCCACCGGTCGAGCCCGGCCCGCGCGGCCCGTCAGGCGGGTTGCCCGTCACCAAGCCGAAGCCGTCGCCTGCGTCGGGCCGAACGGTTCCGGCGCCCGGGCTGCTGCCGCCCGACCTGGCGGGCCTCAACCGCGACCAAGCCGATTGGGAACGCGCCGAGGCCGGCATCGTGGCGGCGTTGCTGTCCGCTGCGCGTCGCTATCTGGACGCCGTCGTCCTGCCCGCCGTGGAGCGGGCGGAGTCGACCAGGGCCAGCCCGGCTACGACGGCGCCGCTGACACAGAGAGCCGCCGCAATCAAGAAGATGCTGTGATACTCGGCAACCAGGGCCTGCGTCACGCGCGCGTCAAAAGCGGCTTTCTGGGCCGCAAAGTCGGGCGATCCAGGGATCAGCCGCAGCGCCGGTCCGGCGTTGGAAAGCTGGTAGAAGCGGCTCAATCCGAAAGCCGTCAAGGCCGACAGCCCCAGGAGCATGCCCAGCGTCCGAACCAGGACCACCAGGCTCGCCGCCAGCCCGTGGCGACCGGGCTGGGCGAGATCCAGCACAGCCGTGGCAAGCGGCGCGATCACAAGGCCGAAGCCGAGGCCGCCCCCCGCGAGCACCAGGTCCGCCTCACGGATCCCAACCAGGCGCCGGGCCAGCTCGTGCTCGTTCCACCCTGCCAGCAGGGCAAAGAACCCCGCGGCCGCCAGCATTCCCGCCGCGGCCACCCAGCGCCCGCCCAGCCGGCGTGCCGCGAGGCCGCCAAGGATGGCGCCCAGCGGGACCGCCACCATGAATCTTGAGAGCAGCAACGCCGAGTCCAGCTGGGTCAGGTTGAAAACGCCGCGACCCATGAGCGGGATGTCCACCAGGGCAACCATCAGGCCGCCGCCGGCCAGCAGGTTCGCCAGCGAGGCGCCCAGAAAGACCCGGCTCCGCAGGAGCCGCCGCGGGATCACGGGCGCCAGGTCGGATGCCTGCCGCCAGGACCAGGCGCCCAACGCCACGACCGCACCGACCCCGGCGGGCCAGAAGAACGCGCTCACCGCCCGGTGGGCCGGATCGTCCGGGTAGAGCGCCACGACCAGCAGCGCCAGCCCGATGCCGAGCAAGACCGCTCCGAGCCAGTCGGCCGGCGGTACTTCGCCGCGCTCCGGCTGCTGAGTGCGTTGGCCACTCATGGGACTGAGGCGGCGTTGGGCGACGACAAAGCCCGCCGCGCAGGCCAGTGCGAGCGGCAGGTTGGCCCAGAAGACGAAGCGCCAGCTGCCGAGCGTCTCGGCCCAGGCGGCCAGCACCGCTCCATAGAGCGGACCGAGGACACTGCCGGTCTCCTGGATTGCTGAAATTGCGCCAATAGCCGGACTTCGTCCCCCGGCTGGAAAGAGGTCGGCCGCCAGGGCGAGCGCCACCGGGACCAGAGCACCTCCGCCGACGCCCTGGAGAACGCGGCCCGCCACCAGCCAGGGCAAGCCGATCAAGCCATAGGGCGGCTCGCCGGTGTAGGCGGCGCTGGCCGTGAAGATCGAGCCGAGCGCGAAGGCCGCCAGGGCGCCCAGGTAAACGGCGGTCCGGCCGTGCACGTCCGAGGCGAGTCCGATCAGAGGCATGACGACGATGTAGCCGGCCAGGAAACCGGACACGATCGGCGTCGCCTGCTCGATCCGGTCGACCGGCACATCGAGGTCGAAGAGCATCTTTGGCAGCAGGGTGACGACCGCGTAGGCATCCAGCGCGGCGACGAAGAGACCCGCCGCCGCGGCCAGCAAAAGGAGCCAGCGAGCAGAGCCGCGCCGCTGCAGCCAGGGTGCCCGGCGAGTGATCCGGCTCAAGGGGTTACTGGATGGGCGGCTTGACGATGTCGAAATTCGCGTTGAAATTGTGCAGGCGGACCTCCAGGCTGGTGTTCTTGCCGGCCTGGAAAAGCGCGCCGCGGAGGAAAGCCTTTCTCAGGAGGTGGTCGTTCTTGCCCACCCAGAGCGTGGTCTGGATGTCGCCCGCCGGGCTCAATGGCTGGATGGCTTGTGCAACCTGCGTCGCGGTGTAGACGGCGGCGATCTTCCAGCAGTCCTTGCCGTCAACCGTTTCCGAGCCCTGGGTGGAAAGGGACCGACCTTTAGGCATCACAGCCGGCAGCCCCTTTTGAAGATCGAACATCGCGCCCACCGACGGGATCGCCGTGGTCTGGCCCGTGAGGTCGCTCCAGCCGAGGAAGGGCAGCTTCAGATAGACGTGATCCTGGAGCGTGACCACCTCGAGCTCGATCAGGGAGTCGCTGGACTGTCTGGCCTTGATGGTCGTGTCGCTGTCGCCCGGCAGCTTGACCTTGCCCGAGGCTGACACGACCGAGAAACCGGCCAGGCTGGCTCCAGACCCGAATTTGAGCTCGACTGCGGCGGTCTTCACGCGCGCCAGCGCCGTCGACGCGTCATTCAGTACCTGCTTGGGGTCCGCCTGCGCGCCGGCGCTGAATGAGCAAGCCTGGAGTATGTAAAACGTGGAACAAAGCAGGACCGCGGCGCGGCGGAGCAACACGCGGCCAGTTTACGGGAAGGCCTAGCGACCTCCGGGCGCCGTCGAGCTGATCGACTGCCTGGCTGGCAAGACGCTACGCGCGTCGCCTGACCGGTTCTAGGTCAGCCTTGCCCTTCTTTCTGGGCCTCGCCTTCCTTCGGCTCCTGGCGCGGCCCCGCTCCGCCATGCACGGTCGGCGTCATCGAGACGTTCCCGTTCAGCGTTGCGCCGTCCTCGACCGAAAGCTTGGCGATCTTCACGTCGCCGTGCAGCGAACCCGTGCCGGCGAGGGTAAGGCGGCCGCGTGCCACCACATTGCCTGTCACGTTGCCCTGCACCATCACGTTGTTGCCCTCGAGCTGAGCTTTGACGGTCGCCGAGTTCTCGACCGCGATGTCGCCTGAGGTGTGGATCTCACCGTCGACCTTGCCGCGCACGGTCATGTCGCCCTCGATCTTGAGGGTCCCGTTGAGGACGTCCCGGGGACCCAGGACGACGTGGCTGTTGCCATCCTTGTGACGGCCCCTGCCGCGCTCAGGCTGTTCGTTTTCTTCGTCTGCCATATGCTTCGTAGCTCCCACAATGCCGGCCCGGGACCAAGGCATTCTAGTCGACCGTTGGCGCCCGTAAGCTAGCCATCCCGGGATGGACGTCACTGCCGCCGACGAGCTCATCGAGCACCTGGTCGAGTTCTACGATCGCACCGCCGGCGAGTACGACGCCTGGGCGGGTGGCCTGAATTCGAGGGTCGCCGCAAAACTGGTCGAGCTGGCCCACCCCAAGCGGGGTCAGGCCTGCCTCGACGTGGGCTGCGGAACCGGCCTCGTCACCCATCTCCTGGCCGCGAAGGTCGGCAAGCAGGGCAGCGTCGTCGGCATCGACCTCTCGGCCCGGATGCTGGACCTCGCCCGCCGCAACGTCCACCCCAACACCACCTTCATGGCGATGGCGGCGGAGAACATGGTTTTCCGCGAGCACAGCTTCGACCTCATCACCTACGGCCAGTCGCTGCATTTCCTGATCGATCCCTTCGCCAGCCTGGACGAGGCCGTCAGGCTGCTCCGGCCGGGCGGCCGGATAGCCGTCTCGATGCAGCGACGGAGCCTGCACACCGAAGCCCAGGAGCTCTTCTACACAGAGCTCGGAAAGCTGGCGGGACGCCACCACCTGCGGATTCCCCAACACTCGACCGAGCGGGCGGAGCTGGGCGAGCGCCACAACCTGCTGAGCCTGTTGGAGGAGTTCGGCTTGCAGAACGTGAAGATGACGGAGCTCGTCACCGGCGGGCGGGTGCGCAGCCCGCGCGAGTGGACCGCGATCATGACCGGCACCGGGCCGCTGCCCCACACGCTGATCTCGATCCTGGGCCCTCGCCTGCGAGGGGAGTTCGAGGAGCAGCTGGAAGCAGCCATGAGCGAGCTGGGAGACGGGGCCTTCCGCTACCACTTCGCATTCATCTTCGCGGTGGCCTCGCTCCCTCCTTAACCGGCCTGGTTTCCTAACCGGCGCCGGCCGGCTAGTTTCGAGCCTCCCTCGGAACCCAACCGAAAAGACAAGGAGGTCTTCGAATCCAAATGCCGTTCCTTGACGCGACCACAGTGATGCAGAGCCAGGAGTTCATCCGGCTCCAAGCTCTCATCGAAACCTGGGTCACCGTTGCCCAGGCGCTCGTTGCCACCATCGGCGCGCTTGCCTTTGTTTTGGCTTTCCTCTGGAAGATGACCGCCGTCGACACCCGCGCGATCCTGCAGTCCAAGCAGTGGATCCAGCGAATCGTCGTGGGGACGATCGGTGTGGAGATGGCCAGCGTGCTGGTCAAAGTGCTCACGGGGTCGATCCCGCACGCATGAACCTGCTCTGGCCCCTCGACCTGGGCGCGGCCTTCGCTCGGCTGGCGGCCGAGGCCGTCCTCGGCAACCGCGACCTGGTCGTGTCCACCTTCTGGGCCTACGTGTTCGACACGGGCAACCCCCTGCCGCCATTCGGCCGGTTCACCGACACCGGGGTCATCCATGCCCTGATCCCGTGGACCCAGGGCGTCGCCGATGCGGCGCTCGCGGTGGTGGTGCTCTGGGGCAGCTTCCACATCATGTGGGCTCACGGCGTGCGCAGCCTCTACACGGTCCGGATCCTGCTGCCCCGCCTGTTGCTCGCCGTGCTGTTGATCAACTTCTCGTTGCCGCTCGTCCAGCTGGCCGTCGACGCCAACAACGCGCTCTGCCAGGTGGTCCAGGCGATGGGCCTGCATTTCAACCTGGTCAACACCCTGTTCAGCAGGGACGAGCTTGGCGGCGTGCCGACCGTGCCCGTCCTGGTCACGGTCGCGCTCTTCATCTCCTATCTGGTGCTCGCCCTCGCCTATGTCATCCGCTTCGCCCTCCTCGTGGTGCTGACACTCGTTGCCCCACTCGCCGCGCTGCTCTTCGTGCTCCCCGACACCCACCACTACGCGCGCGAATGGGGCTCGCTCTTCGTCACCACCCTCTTCATGCAGCCGGCCCAGCTCCTGATCATCGGCATCGGGTTCGAATTTGAGCAGGCGAATGGCCACTCGCCGATTCGCCATGCGTTCGCCCTGGCCACCGTGCTGATCGCGTTCAAGGTCCCGGGCGCCTTCCACGCCACCTCTCGGGCCGGCTCTCACCTGGTGGCGATGGCCAAGCACTACGCGCACGTCGCGTCCCACGTCAAGTGATCACGTTCCTCCGTGCGCTCTCGATCACGGTGGCCGGGCTTGCTTCACTGCTCCTGCTCGGTGGCCGCGCACCCGCCTGGGACGGTGTCCTCGTCCCGGGTGCGGTGATGACCCAGCCTTTCGGCTGCACGGCATTCGAGCTGGAGCCCATCGATGCCAGCTGTCCCCAAGGTCACTTCCACGGCGGCATCGACTTCGCCGCGCCCGCCGGCACCCAGGTCCACGCGCCCGCCCCCGGCGTGGCTCATACCGGAGCCGGCGGGCCCTGTGGCATCCATGTCGTCGTCGAGCACGACGCGGGGATGCTGACCCTCTACTGCCACCTCGCCGCGGCGTTTGTCGCGGACCGGGAGCCGGTCACGCCCGGCCAGGTGATCGGCCTCGTCGGCAGCAGCGGTCTCTCGACGGGTTCCCACCTCCACTTCGAGGTCCACCGCTTCGGCCTGGCGGTCGACCCCGCTCCCTGGCTTATCAGCTGGCAGGCCGGCAACAACAAAGGAGGCACATAGCCATGGTCAACAAGGTCATCCTGATCGGGCGGCTCACGGCCGACCCGGAGCTCCGGGCCACCAACGGCGGCCAACACGTCGCGAACCTCCGGGTCGCCACCAATACCTATGGCGGGAAGGACGACGAAGGGAACCGCAAGGAGCACACCGAGTTCCACCAGCTGGTGGTCTTCGGACGCCAGGCCGAGGTGGTCGGAGAGTATCTCCGCAAGGGCCGCCTGATCTTCTGCGACGGCCGGCTGCAGACTCGAACCTGGGACGACGCCGAGGGCAAGAAGCACTGGTCGACCGAGATCCTGGTCGACAACCTGCAGATGCTCGGCCCCAAGCCGGGCGAGGCCGCCTGAGCGCGGCGAGGCCAGAGCGGCCCGAGTATCCTCGCGAAGGATGACCGACCGCGACGGCTACGGGTACGGCGAGCAGGCCGACCTCTTCCAGCGGCTCCTCGACGACATCCGCGTGCTGGGTCCCAGCGGAATCGAGCGCATCGCGCACGGCTGGGACCGGCACGTCGCCATCCATCCCAACCGGCGCCAGGCCTTCGACAAGGCGCGCCAGGACGCCCTCGAGAAAGTTCGCAAAGAGGCCTGGACCTCGGCCCAGGCCGAGATCAGCGAGTTCACTGAAGGCCGCGGCTCGACTGTCGCGTGGAAAGTCGAGCCCGGCGACGTCGGCCATCGCGCCGAGGAGGCTGCGCTGGCGGCGGGACTGGCGGTGCTCGCGCGCGACCGCCTTGGCGAGGACGACTACCGCACGCTGGTCCGGCCCATGTCCGAGGCGATCCGCTGGCTGCTACCCGACGAGGAGCCTGACTGAGCTCCGGCTAGGCGCAGCCGAGCGGCGCGGTTCCGACCCCGAGCGGGGAGGCGGCCGCCGCTACAGACTCCTCCTGCGTGATGTAACCCTCGGCGACCATCTGCTTCAGGACCGAGGCTCGCCGTCTCGACGCGAGGTCAGGGTGTACCAGCGGGTTGTAGAGGGTCGGCGCCTGCTGGATGCCGGCGAGGAGCGCGTACTCCGGCAAACCAAGAACTCCGAGCCGCCCTGGCAGAGGCAGCCGTGGCCGGCATCGTAGAGACCAGAGCGGACGAGCCCGACCACGTCCAGACCGTGGTGCTGGAAGAAGCGCTCGTACTCGATCCCGACGACCGCCTCCTTGAGCAAGGGCGGCACTTCGCCCGGACGGAGCAGCCTCGAATGCTCACTTGCCACCAACCGGGCAACTCGCGGCTGCACATCGGCGGCGGTCGGCGTGGCAATCCAGAGGCCGATGAAGCCCAGCACCAACAGGCCGGCGAGCGCCACGAGCAGCGAACGAATTCGCATCAGCGCTACCCCTCCAGCTGTCGCAAAGCCTCTCGAATCTTCTCCTGGGCGGGTCCGAAGTCCCGCCGGACCGCGTGCTGCTCAGCATCGTGGAGGAGCCGGATCACCGGCTCCCAGCGTTCGGCGTCGGTCTCCTCCAGATGGGCGCGCACTTGCCCGATCGCCTGGTAGCCGAAGACCAGCCCGCCGCCCGGGTTGTCGAGGATCTCGAGCGCGATTCGAAGCTGCTCGCGGGCCCACGGCAGGCGCACTCCTGCTCCGGTCAGGTTGGGCTTTGCCACTTGGGTTCGAATGATAGCCAGCGCACCAGGGCGACCAGGAAGAACGCCAGGACGAGCACGTGCACCGCCGTGCACCAGGCGCAGATGGCTCCGATCACGACGACCTCGATGAAGACCAGATAGAGGACGGAGATGAGTCCGAGCGCCGCCCAGCCGACGAGGAGGCGGCGGAGCGGCGCCGAGGCCGGGTGGCGGAACAGCAGCCCGACGAGCACGAGACTGATCGCGAACCAGGCGACCCCGGCCGCAGACGTCGGGACGGCTGAACCCGGCAGCACGCCGTAGGGGCTTGAAAGGACGCGTTCGCAGTCGACAGTTGCAGTCGCCGGACAGACCAGCGGTGCCGACGCAGAGTGGACCGCTGTCAGGTACCCGGAGACGGCGAGACCTGCCGCGCCGGAGGCCGCTGCAGTCAGCAGCAAGACTCGGTCGCGCGTCAACCTAAATCACTGGGTCCGAATCCTTCGGGGTGCGAGTTCACCTCGGCAGGCTGTCCCCGAGTGAGCGGATCGCCGGCAGGGAGCAGGTGGCGGCTGGCTGGCCGCCGGTGATCTGACAGGTGAGGGCGGTGAGCACCGCGGCCGACCCGAGGATCGCTTTCGCCTGCGGTGAGGAGGGATCTTTCAACGTGGCCGCCACCTGCTGCCAGCTCCTGCCCGCCAGCACCTGCGGCGAGTAGTTGGGCCCGGAGAGCACGTATGAGTTCCCGAAGTCGACGAACGGGATCGTGTTCTGCGTGTACTTGGCAAGCAGCGCCCGCTGTTCAGAGGTCATCGTCTGCAGCGGGTCACCGTTGCGGTCACGGACTTCGAGCGCGACCAGGTCCAGGTAGCTGCTCTGAAAGGAGACCGATCGGAAGGTGAAAGTCGGCGTGTTCGGAAACGCGTCGGTCGACGACGAGCTGGCTGGTTGCAGCCCCGAGAAGGTGCCAAACCTGGAGAGGGCGATGATGATCGGCCAGCGCTGGGCGGCGCAGTAAGGACAGAACTCGCCGCCGATGTAGAGAACCTCAGGCTTCCCGTCCGGTCCCCGAAGCGGAGGGTCGTTGGCCCGCTTCACATTGCTTTGGTCGGCGGTGCCGGCGCCGACGCGGGCCAGCTCAGAATCAGGAATCGCAGTTATCTCTGCGATCAAGGACGCGGTGCTCGTCTGGCTTGGCGGTGGCGGTGCGGGCTTCAGCGTGAGCGCGCGGTAGACGAAGAAGGCGCTGACCAGCAGCACGACACCGGCGAGCGTGACGATGACCGGGACCAGGACGCCTGGCTGAGCCGGAGGGGATGGGGGCGGCCGGCGCGAATCCGGCCGGCGCCGGCGCTTGGGCTGCGCCATCAGGAGAAGTATCGGCCGAGCATCACCGGCGAGCCTCGCCCTGAATCTCAGCCAGGAGCCGGGTGCACCAGTCGGCGCGGAACCGATGGTATTCGCCGCCGAACCGGCTCACCGCTTGACGCAGGGCGCCGGCGCGGGGGCCGAGCTTCTCTTGCTGGTCGGTCAGATCCGCTGCGGCCTCTTCGTGCCGTCTGCGCATCTGGCGAAGCAGAGTCTGCAAGTGTGACGGGCTTACCGGATCGCTGAAGAAGAGCTTCAGGAGCAGCTCGTCCCGGAGCTCGTGGCCACCCGCGATCGGCTCCGCCAGCCAATCCGCCAGCGCCGCCCGCCCGGTTTCGGTGAGGCTGTACACGGTGCGCCGACGGAAGCCGCGGGGCTGCGCCTCAGCCGCAACCAGGCCGGCGGCCGCCAGCGCCTTCAGCTCGGGGTAGAGCTGCCCGTAGCTGACCGCCCAGAAATGCCGCACCGAGCTGTCGGCGAACGCCTTGATGTCATAGCCGGACAGGGGGCCGGTCGAGAGGATGCCGAGGATCGCCCGCGAGGTGTTGGAGAGTCGAGTTTGCGACATCGCTCGACAAGATACATCACTCGGATATATCTAGACGTCATAGGACCGAACTTCAGGTCTCGACCGACCCCCTCACCGCCGAGAACACCAGGACTCCGAGCAGCCAGCCCGCGTACGCGCCGAGTCCGCCGAACACCGCCAGTAAGATCACCAGGGCAAGCGTCGAATCGCCGTAGAGGCGCTGGTAGAGCAGGAAGCCCAGGCCGAGCAGCAGAGCGAACACCAGGCTGCCGGCCACCCCGCCCACGATCGCCGCCGCCAGGTTGCGCCTGGGTTCGGTCTCGGTCTTGGTCTTCGTCTCAGCGCTGCTCATGCCTGAGTTTTTACACCTCCACGACCGTCAAGTCCTCGGTCGCGTTCTCCAGGGTGCCTTCATAGATATGGTTGAAGAAGTAACGCGTCTCCGGATGGCGATCTCGAAGCGCCAGGGCGGCGTCCCAAGGCATGTGGGAAAACTGGTCGCCAGGCCCGGTCGCCTCGATGATCGCGATCTCGGCGCCCTCGACAAGCTGCTCCAACTCGGGCGTCGGCTCCGTGTCTCCGGAGTACGCCAGGAGACGGCCGTCGATCCAGAGCCGGTACCCGGTGCAGCCGCCGGCTCCATGCTTCAAGGCCACGGTCTCGTAGCGAATCCCGTTGAGTTCGCCTCTCTCGCCCGCCTCGACGTAAGTAAGCGGCAGGCGAGCCCGGAACTCCAGCCAGAAGTCGTCGTGCCAGGCGAAGCGGAAAAACGCCTCCATCCGCTCCTCAACGCCGGTCGGGCCGACGATGGTGAACGGCCGCTTGTCCCGGAAGAGGCGGTGGAGGACGAAAGGTGCCAGTCCGAGTGTGTGGTCGGCATGGAAGTGGGTCAGGAAGATCGTCTCGATCCCGCCCGGGTCGATGCCCAGGCGGTGCAGGTGCGTGAGCAGGGGGGCGCCGGCGTCGAGCAGGAGACGCCCGTCGACGCACACCGACCCGTTGTAACGCTCGAGGCTGAACGCCGCCCCGGTGCCGAGAAACGCCAGTTTCAGGCGATGGTCACCGAAGTGTTCAGGTAGACGTCTTGGATCGCGTTGAGCAGCTCGACGCCTTCTTGAAACGGCCGCTGGAAGGCCTTTCGCCCTGAGATCAAGCCCATCCCGCCGGCCCGCTTGTTGATCACGGCGGTGCGCACCGCCTCGGCCAGGTCGCCGGCCCCCTTCGACTCCCCGCCCGAGTTGATCAGCCCGGCCCGGCCCGCGTAGCAGTTCAGCACCTGGTAGCGGCAGAGGTCGATCGGGTTGTCGCTGGAGAGCTTCTCGTAGACCAGTGGCGAGGTCTTGCCGAAGTTCAGCGCCTGGAACCCGCCATTCACCTCGGCCATCTTCTGCTTGATGATGTCGGCCTCGATCGAAACGCCGAGGTGGTTGGCCTGCCCCGTCAGGTCGGCGGCCAGGTGGTAGTCGACGCCGTCCTTCTTGAACGCGTTGTTGCGCAGATAGCACCAGAGCACCGTCGCCATCCCCAGCTCGTGAGCCTCGTGAAAAGCTCGGGCGATCTCGATCAGCTGGCGATCCGCCTCTTCCGAGCCAAAGTAGATCGTGGCCCCAACCGCGACCGCACCCAACTCCCAGGCCTCCTTGACCGTGCCGAAGGGGATCTGGTCGTAATGGTTCGGGTAGGTGAGCAGCTCGTTGTGGTTGAGCTTGCAGATGAAAGGAATGCGATGCGCATATTTGCGCGCCACGGAGCCCAGCACGCCGAAGGTGGAGGCGACCGCGTTGCAGCCGCCTTCGATCGCCAGCTGAACGATCTTCTCGCCGTCGAAGTACGCCGGATTGGGCGCGAAGGAGGCGCCGGCCGAGTGCTCGATGCCCTGGTCGACCGGAAGGATCGAGACGTAGCCCGTGCCCTCCAGGCGACCGTTCTTGAGCAGCGATTCCAGGCTGCGGAGCACGCGAGTCGGTCGGTCGCTCCCCACCCAGATGCGTTCGACGAAGTCCGGACCGGGGAGGTTGAGCACTTCTTTCGGCACGGTTTCGCACTTGTGCTCGAGAAGCGCCTGGGCTTCCGAGCCAAGCAGCGACTCGAGCTTTCCAGTCCCGGTCGTGGTCGCAGTAGCCATCACTTAGCCATCTCCTGAAAGGGCGTGTCAGTCAACACTTTAGGCCCCGGATCGCGCGCCTGTCCGCGCAATGATCGCCTCAGGCTCGCGTCATTCAACGTAAGAGACTTCGTAAATGAACCTTGCAGCCGGCGATGACCGTGTCAGGTCCGCGCTGGCGGACCTGCTCGCTGGTGAGCTCGCCGAGACCGCCCGCCTCTTAGAAGAGCGCGGCGCGGCAGCGCCGACCGTGGCGGACACGCTCCTCGACACACTGCTGGGCACCCTCGCCGTCGGTGGTGACGAGATCCCGCTCGACCTCGCTCTCCATGCCCGCCTTTGCGCCGAGCGGCTGCAGCGCCAGGGCGTCGGCCTTGACACGCTGCTGGAGCTGGCGATGGGCGTCGAGACGGCAATCAAGATGTCGGGCCGGCGCGCGCCGCGAAAGCTGGCTCAGCTCACGCGCGCGCTGGTTTTGCTGCTGACCCGAGGCTACATGGAGGTCGAGGCCGACCAGCACGAGGAGCAGAAGGCGGAGCTGCGGGCGCTGATCCGGGTGGCTCGAGCCGTCGGCCGGACACTCGATGTCTACGAGGTTGCGGAGGCCGGCCTTCGCGAGACCGTGAAGGCCATGCAGCTGGACGGCGGCGCCATCTGGCAGGTTCGGGACGGCTCAGCCCGGCCACCCCAGCTGGTGCTCGCCGCGACGATCGGCTTGTCTGAGCACGAGTCGCGCTTCCTGGCGCAGCTCGACCTCCTCGGCCGACAGCAGGTGGCCGCGGCCGTCCGCCGGGGCGTGCCTCTTCAGCTCGACCAGGTGGAGGATGGGATGTTCGGGCCCTACCAGAGCGCGCTGGTCGTGCCCCTCGGCCAGGGTCGCTCGCTCAGCGGGATGCTCGTCGTCTTGAGCCGCCACCAGCGCAGCTTCGCCGAGGTCGAGGTGAGCTTCATCGGGGCGGTTGGCGACCATGTCGCACTGGCTCTCGAGCACAGCCTCACCCACCTCCGCGAAGCTCATACCGACTACCTGACCGGTCTCTCCAACCGGAGTGAGTTCGAGCGCGAGGTCCGGCGTTCCCTGGCCCTGACCGCCCGGCATGGCCGCCCTTTGACCCTGATGCTGATGGACATGGACGGTCTCAAGGCGATCAACGACAGCCACGGCCATCACGCCGGCGACGAGGCGATCCGGGCGGTGGCGGACGTGATCCGAGGTGTCGTCCGCACATCTGACGTCTCGGCGCGGCTGGGGGGTGACGAGTTCGGCGTCGCCATGCCGGACGCTGCTCTGAGCCACGCGAGCGAGGTCGCTGACCGGGTCCGCCGAGCCCTGCCCGGCCATCTCGAGATCAGCTTCGGCCTGGCCGAATGGAAGCCCGGCCTGGACTACGGGGCGCTCTTCGAGGCTGCCGACCAGCTTCTCTACCGGGAGAAGCGACGCCACCGCGCCCGCCGGGCTCGAGCCGCCAAGCTCCGTGCCCTGCGCCAGCGCCAGGCCGGCTGAGCCGGCTGGCGGGCTGGCGGCTAGCCTTTCCCTTCATCGAGAAGATCCTTCCCCTTGACTTCTTCGAGCGCGACACGCTCGAGGTCGCTCGCGACCTGCTCGGCAAGGTGCTGGTCCGAGAGGTCGCCGGCCGGCGTCTGACCGGCCGGCTGGTGGAGGTTGAGGCGTACCTGGGACCGGACGACCTGGCGGCGCATTCAGCCCGCGGCCTGACCCCGCGCAACCAGGTCATGTTCGGTCCGGCCGGACACGTCTACGTCTTCCTGATCTATGGCATGTGGTGTTGCCTCAACTTCGTTACCAGGCCGGCCGGCAGCCCCCAGGCGGTTCTGATCCGAGCGCTCGAGCCGGGTCCTGGCGTTGGCCGATGCAGCGGGCCAGGCTTGCTCTGCCGTTCGCTGGCCATCGACCGCTCCGACAACGGCGCCCCGTTGCAACCGCCCGGGATGTACCTGCTGGACGATGGCTTCCAAACGGCCGAGGTTTTCGCGACGCCGCGGATCGGCGTCGACTATTCGGGCTCCTGGAAGGAGAAGCCCTGGCGCTTCTGCCTGGAGTCGCCTTACCTAAGCCGTCGGCTGCGGTCGAGCGCCTGAATGGTCGTAGTGCCCAAGGCGGGCACGACTCGCATAGAGGGCCTCGTCGGCACGGGCCACCAGGCCTTCGGGAGTGTCGTCCTGCCGCATCTCAGCCAGGCCGACGGTGAAGGCGCGGTCGGGACCGCTCTCGCCGAAGGACTTGGAGATCGATTCGAAGATGGGCTCAGCGTGCGCCAGGTTGGCGCCGGGCAAGACGCAGACGAACTCGTCGCCGCCGTAGCGAAAGACCACGTCGTGGGAACGGAGCCGCTTGGTGATCACCCGCGTCAGCGAGATCAGCAGTTTGTCGCCCTCCGCGTGCCCGACGTTGTCGTTGAACCACTTGAGCCGGTCGACATCGATGAAGGCGACGACCAGCCTCGGGTCCGGCTCGCGGAAGGCGCGCCGGATCTCGCGCGTCAGCGTGAGCATGCCGTGCCCTCGGCGGAGGACCCCGGTCAGCTCGTCGATGGCAGCCTCCTCTTCGAGCTGGTGCATGCGGTCGAAGGCCAGGTTCAGGTTGGCGACCGCCGTGGCCAGGGTCTCGATAGAGAGGTCGCTGACGGCGCGCGGGTGGACACGCAGCTTCTCCGCGAGCGCGTCACGAAGGCCCCTGGCGGTGACATCCCGGCGCTCGTCTCCATCGGGCGCCAAGCGATCCACGGCGCGAGCCAATTGAGCCCCCACTTTATTGCTCCCCATTACTCCCCACGTCGCCTCCCGGTTCGGAGTCAGCGCCACGATTCCCCCTACGGCGCTGGGTAAGTAAAGGCTAAGCTGCCCCTTCCGTCAAGCTTGGCGCTCGGCCTACGGCCAGGCGGCTTTGCTCGCGTCTCCTCTCTCGAGACGCTCCCAGTCGTCCCGGGGCGGGCTGAAGACGTCGATGACGACCGCGCCGCCGGACCCCGCCCGGCCCGAGTGGGGCACCGACGCCGGGATCACGTAGGTCTCGCCCGGATGCAGCTCTCGCGTCTCGCCGGCGATGGTGAAGCTGAAGATGCCCTGCAGGACAAAGCCGACCTGCTCGTTCGGGTGGGTGTGCTCGGCGACCTCGGTATTCGAGTCCAGCTCCACCAGGGCCAGGCCCATCCGTTCGCCGCGCACCGCCCGCGCCAGAACGCCCGGCCAGATCAGGTAGGGCCGGACGTCATCGAACCGGCCGAACGGCTCGTTGGGTTGACCGGTCGGGCTAGTCAACCTGGCGGTCGATGATGGTGGCGGTTCCGATGCCCCCGCCGCAGCACATCGTCTCCAGGCCGTACCGGAGGTCGCGCCGCTCCAGCTCGTAGAGCAGGTGGTTCATGAGGCGGGCTCCCGACGCTCCGAGCGGGTGGCCGATGGCGATGGCGCCACCGTTGACGTTCACCTTATTCAGGTCGGCGCCCGTCTCCTTCTGCCAGCTCAGAACGACGGAGGCAAAGGCTTCGTTCACTTCGAAAAGGTCGATCTCGCCAAGCTCGAGGCCGGCCCTTTTCAACACCGCGGCGGTGCCGGGGATCGGCCCCTCCAGCATCAGCACGGGATCGGTGCCGACGACCGCCTGCGCCAGGATGCGGGCCCGCGGCTTGAGCCCGAGCTCCTGCGCCTTCTCCTTGCTCATGAGCAGGACCGCGGCGGCTCCGTCGCTGATCTGGCTGGCGTTGCCGGCGGTGATCGAATGCTCCGGGTTGAAAGCGGGCTGCAGGGCGGCGGTCGCTTCATAAGTGGCGCCACGCCGGAACCCTTCGTCCTTGTCGAAGATCTCGTTGTGGCCGTTGCCCTCGACGGGGACCTCGACCGGCATGATCTGCGACTTCAGGTACCCCTTGTCTGTGGCCTCCGCGGCGAGCAGATGGCTGCGCACCCCGAACTCGTCCATGGCCTGCCGGCTGATGCCGTACTTGCGCGCCATCAGCTCGGCGCTGATTCCCTGGGGGACGAGGTCGAAGAGCTCCATCAGCTCGGGCGGGAACGGCGTGCCAGGACTGATCGCGTTGGAACCCATCGGGACCCGGGTCATTGACTCGACGCCGCCGGCGATGGTGATGTCGCAGATCCCGCTCTGGATCAGGTTGGCCGCGAAGTGAATCGCCTGCTGGCTGGAGCCGCACTGGCGATCGACCGACGTGGCCGGCGTGGTGACAGGAAAGCCGGCCGTGAGCCAGGCATTGCGGGCGACGTTGACACCCTGCTCACCAACCTGGCTGACGCACCCGAAGACCACGTCTTCGACCTGGGACGCGTTGATTCCGGCACGGCTCACGAGCTCCTTCAGCACAAGCGAGCCGAGGACGACAGGATGGATTTCCTTGAGCTTTCCGTTTCGCCTGCCGATCGGAGTCCGGACGGCTTCGACGATGACTGCTTCACGCACTTGCGCCACCTCTTTCAAGAACTACCCATGGCATGCCGAGAGGCCGTCTTTCGTAGCCTGGCGGCGAACTGATTTTTGCCGTTGACGCCTTCTTCGCGCTGCTTGTACCTTTCGGCTCGCCCCTATCGGCTGAGTACGGTAAACCTGAGGATACCGAACGTCGAGTAGGTGAAAGGCGCAAGCTGGAAGCCGAAAAACGCATAGGGTACTTCAGGGTAAACAGAAGGGTCGGTTGGGGCATTCCTATACTCGCCTCCCCCTCTGGGGGAGGGATTCCTATACTCGCCTCCCCCTCCGGGGGAGGGCAGGGTGGGGGCCGATGGCCGCCCGGATCGCCGGCAGGGACGCCCGATGAACTCGAGATCGCTTTTGAGGTAGCACTTTTCAGCCGCCGCCCCAAGCGGATCCGCAGCAGCGCGAAAGCGAGCCTCCAGGGCACCGGATTCGCCCCGGTTCTGCGTTTCCTTTCAGCGAAGGCATGTCAAGCGTTTTCCGCGGCGTCGTGGTCCTGGGCCTGCTGGGTTTCTGCGTCTGGGCCGCCTGGTGGATCGCCTGGTGGGTAGGTCTCCAGACCAGCGGCTCGCCCCTTCCGCACCCTCCCGGCTTCTAGCTCGGCGCGGGCGACCGGGGCGTCTGAGAAGGCGACCTCGGCTGCAGACAACCGCTGGACCGCAACCCTGAGCCGCGAGATCGGATCCGGGTCCTCGTAGTGAAGCCAGTGGTAGGCCACCGGCTCGGACCAGGTCTTGCCGAGGGACTCGTACCAGCGCCGGTGCGCGTCGACGACGATGCTTTCGACCTGGCGCAGCAAACTCTCCCGGCCGCCTTCGACTAGCTGCGCGAAGTCCTGGGCGCTCATCCAGTCCAGCAGGCGCAGCAGCCGGCGGGCGGGCGACTCGCCTATCCGGCCGGGTCCTCCACGAGACCCAGGCGGGGCGGCTCCAGGCCCCGGTAGACGTCGGGCTTGAGCACGCAGATGAAGGGCAGGTTGCGGTAGAGCTCACGGTAGTCGAGGCCGTAGCCGACCACGTAATCGTTCGGAATCTGGAAGCCGACGTACTTGAGCGGGACCTCAGCCAGCCGCCGGTTGGGACGGTCGAGGAGAGTCGCCACCTCCAGCGATGCGGGCCCGCGCTCCCGGAGGAGATTGACCACGTAGTCGAGCGTGAGGCCGGTGTTGACGATGTCCTCGACCAGGATCACGTTGCGCCCCGCGATGTCGATGTCGATGTCGCGCACCACCTTGACCCGAGCGCCGGGCTGAGCGGGTCCGTAGCGCGCCAGCGCCAGGTAGTCGATTGCGATCGGGATCGAGATCTGGCGAGCCAGGTCGGCGATGAAGAAAGTGACGCCCTTGAGCATCCCCACCAGAACCACGGCCTGGCCGCGGTAGTCGCGGGAGATCTTCCGTCCGAGGGCGCGGACGCGGGTCTCCAGCTCGGTGGGCGAGATCAGGATCTCGCGAATGTCCTGCTTGCGCAGGTGGTGGACGCTGTCGAGCGTGCCGTAGCCGGCCTGGGCCAGCAGCTGCTGGTAGTCCTTCTGGTAGAGCAGCTTTACATTGACGTCCGGATAGAGCTCCCGCAGCAGCCGGAGCTTGCGGTTTTTCGGTGTGACCAGGGCCTGGCGCATAGTCGTGAGCTCGATGTAGAGATCGGTCTCGGGCAGGTAGAAGTCGGGGGTAAACATCTCGCTGACCCTCTCCGCGTCCCAGGCGATCGGGAAGGAGGTGGGCTCGTACACCCAACGGATGCGGTAGTAATCCAGGAAGCGGGCAAACTCTTGCTCGGAGGGGTGCGCAAAAGGGACACGCGAATGAGGCGGGCCGGTGCGCCGGAGCAGCCGCGACCGCTGTTTAACCGGCCGGCGCCAGGCAAGCGGGACATTAGCTGCGACGGAGGACGCCAAAGAAGTCTGTTAAGAAGAATTCTAGACCCGTGACCCCGCAAGAACGGATGATCGAGGAGCAGCTCCGCCCCAATGGCGTGACGGATGAGCGGGTGTTGCGAGCGATGGCCGAAGTGCCCCGAGAGGAGTTCGTTCCGCCCGAGGTGCGCGATCTCGCTTACGAAGACCACCCGCTCGAGATCGGCGCGGGCCAGACCATCTCGCAGCCGCTGATCGTGGCCTGGATGACCCAAGCCGTTCGCCCGGAGCCGGACGAGGTCGGGCTGGAAGTAGGGGCCGGTTCCGGGTACCAGGCGGCTGTTCTTTCCCGGCTGGTGCGGAAGGTGATCACGGTGGAACGCGAGCCGGAGCTGGCCGCGCGGGCGGCCGAGACGCTGCGCCGCCTCGGCTACGCAAACGTGGAGGTCGTGACCGGCGATGGCACGCTCGGTTGGCCGGCGGAGGCGCCGTACTCGGTCATCCTGGTCGCAGCCGCCGCGAGACGAGTACCTCCAGCCCTGATCGACCAGCTCGCCGAGGGCGGCCGGATGGCCATCCCGGTCGAGTCAGGACGGCGGGAATTGCAGGAGCTCCTACTCATCCGCCGGCGCGATGGGCGGATCTTCAGCGAGGTGCTCTTTCCTGTGCGTTTCGTCCCGCTCATCGAGGGCAGCTGAGCTGTTCGGCTAGACGCGCACCACGTAGGTGTTCACCAGCTTGTCGTGCCAGCCCTGGTGCTGCGAATCGATCGCCACCCAGATCACGCCAAGAAAACAGACGAGGCAGGAGATCCAGAGGCCGATCCAGCGCCTGCGGCATGGGGGCGGCCGGACGGCATGCGATTGCTGGGGCTGAAAGTGATCGGCGCGGACGGGCGCCAGGTCCCCGATCTCGGTCGGGTCGAGCGGCATGGGGTCAGGGGGAGGGTTTGGGCGACGACCCCGGCGTGGTCGACGCGCTGCAGGGACTTGTGGCCGATGCGGTCTGCATCTGCTGGAGGAGCTGACCCACCTGGTTCATCTCATTCGCGTAGCCGGCCAGGTCACCCGCTTTCAAGCGGTCCTGGGCGGCTTGGTAGTGCTGGTTCGCCTGCTGGGAGAGCTGCTGCAGGCAGCTGCCGGCGGCCGCCGGCGGACCCCCAGCCGGAGGCGTCGGGGCGACGCCCGTCCCCACGAGCTGCGACAGTGCGCCCTGGAGCGTGTCGTCCCAGACGACCTTCTCGGAGTCGGCCAGGATGACCTTGCGGAACTGCGGAAAGCTGGTCGAGCTGCTCGTCGCTCGCAGGTAGACCGGCTCGAAGTAGAGAAAGCTGCCACCCACCGGCACGACCAGCAGGTTGCCCTGCTGGACCTGCGAACCGCCCTGGTTCCAGAGCGAGAACTGGCTCGAGATCTGCGAGTTCGCCTGGATCAGGCTGGCCACCTGCTGGGGCCCGTAGATGTTGACCGTGTGGGGCAGCGAGTAGAGCACCAGCTGGCCGTAGTTGGGCGCGTCATTGCGTGCTGCCAGCCAGGCGATCATGTTGGGGCGGTTGTTGGGCGTGAAGGGCAGGATCAGGAGGTACTCGACGGTGCCCGTGTCCCGCAGCCGCATCATCACGTAGTAGGGCTGCAGCGTGGTCGCTGAGGCGGTTGGGCCCCGCTGCTCGGCGGGAGTTGCCCACACGTCCTCGCGGTTGTAGAAGACCTGCGTGTCGCGGATGTGGTACGCGGTGAAAACCGCGGACTGGATGCTGAAGATGTCCTCCGGATAGCGGATGTGCGACCGCAGTCCAGCCGGCATCTCGCTGATCGGCGTGAAAAGGCTTGGAAACGTCTTCCGGTAAGCCTTGATCAGGGCGTCGTTCGGGTCCGCCACGTAAAAGGTGGTGGTCCCTTCGTACGGGTCGATGACGACCTTGACCGAGTTCCGGATGTAGTTGACATCGCCGAGCGTCGATCCCGACAGGAAATTGGAGGCGCTCTCCGTCTGGCTGTACGGGTAGGTGGTCGCGCTCGTGTAGGCGTCGACGATCCAGTAGAGCTTGCCGTCCACCACGACGATGTAGGGGTCGCGGTCGTAGTCCAGGAAGGGCGCGATGTTGCGCACGCGGTCGACGATGTTGCGGTGGTAAAGAATCTCCGTACTGGGCTGGACCTGAGAGGTGATGAGCAGGTTGAGATCCCCGGTGCGGGCCGCCCAGAGCCAGCGATTGACCCCGTCCAGCTTCGGCGAATGCGTACCTGTGTAGTGCGTGTAGACGTCAGGTGATCCGGGATAGTCGAATTCCTTTTGGGCGGTCGGCGCCAGTACGAAGGGGCTGGTCGTCTCGCCGAAATAGATGTCCGGCTGGGTGACGGCGAGCTGTCCCTGCGGCGGGATGTTCTTCGCGACGAGGTCCGGGAGGCCGTCACCGACCACGGTGTTGACCGGGCTGGCAGAGACCCCATAACCGTGCGTGTAGGTCAGCTTCTGGTTGACGAACCCGCCGGCCTGGGAGGGCAGACGGTCGGTGCGCAGCTCGCGAGCGCTGATCTCCAGCTGCAGGTAGCGGCCGTCGATGACATAGCGGTCGAGGTCGATGTCGCTGAAGTCGTAGTAGGTGCGGATGGCCTGGATCTGGGGATAGATCTCCTGCAGCTGCTGGTAGTCCCAGAGGCGCAGGTTGTCGATCGTCGTGCGGTCGTTCGCGACGTCCTGGGCGGTCAGCCGGGTGCTGCCCGGATAGTCGCTGGTGCGCACGTTGTCCAACCCGAACGCCTTGCGCGTCATGTCCAGCTCCCGCGCGATGTACTGCTTTTCCTGGTTGTACTCGTTCGGCGCCACCGCGAAGCGCTGAATGGCGACGCCGTACAGTCCGCCCAGGATGCCGAAGACGATCCAGACGGCGAGCGCGACCACCGGCAGCCAGAGGCGGCGGACAACCGCGTTGGCGACCAGCGCCAGCGCGAGCACAACCGCCAATGCGGTCGAGATGTAGGCGATCGGAATGCGCGCGTTGATGTCGGTGAAGCCGGCGCCCCAGACGTACCCGTTGTGCGCGTAGAGCAGGTCGTAGCGACCGATGAAGGAACCCGCGCCAAGCACAAGGGCGACCAGCGCCAGGAGAACCGAAACGTGCGCGACGCCGCGGTCCGGCAGGCGCAGCTCGAAGTCGGTGCCGCGCCAGGCGTAGAGGGCCGCGACCAGGAGCGTGGTCAGGAAAGTCAGGCCCAGCAGCCAGTTCAGGATCGAGTGCCAGAACGGCAGAACGAAGAGGTAGAAGGCCACATCCTGGCCGAAGACCGGTTCCTGGACTCCAGTCGCCGTGCCGTTCAGGTAAAGCGCGAGCTGCTGCCATTGCGCCCCGGCGCCGAGGGAGACCGCGAGAGCGACCAACGCAGACACCGCCAGGCCGATCACGCCGGCCCTGGTGCGGAGGATGCGCCGCCTGATCCCGATCGTCCGCAGCGCCGAGGCCGCGCGCAGCTGGAGCGCGATCGCGACGTTCGCGGTGGCGAAAACGAAGGCCACCAAAAGGCTGCCGAAGAAGAGCGAGAACTGCAGTCCGAGCCGGGTCGTGTAGACGTTGCGCAGGCCGAGGGCCTGAAACCACTGGAGCTCGGTGTAGAAGGTGATGAGCGGGGTGGCGACGAACAGGATCACCAGGGCGATCGCAACCAGAACGACCCAGAGCCAGAAGCCGCGGGGCGGAGCCGGCAGCCGCACCTCCGGCAGCTGCAGCTCGCCGTCGAAGGGTGGGTAGCGCCTCATCCGCGCCTCATCCGCGTCTCACGCGCAGAGCCTAGACGCGGCGCTCGACCGTCTGCCAGTAGCGATCTCGGAGCCGGCGCTTCTGCATCTTGCCCGCCAGGTCGCGCGGGAAGTCGTCCACGAAGTCGACCGACTTCGGACGCTTGTAGCCGGCGAGGCGCTGCCGGCAGAGCTCGATCAACTCGAGTTCGGTTGCGGTCGTGCCCGGCCGCAGCTTCACGACCGCCTTCACCTCTTCGCCGAACTCCTCGTTGGGTACGCCGATGACGGCCGCGTCCTCGACCGCGGGATGCTCGTGCAGCACCGCCTCCACCTCCGCGGGGTAGATGTTGACGCCGCCGCTGATGACCATGTCGATCTTGCGATCGCAGACGTAGTAATAACCGTCCTCGTCGCGATAGGCGATGTCGCCGACCGAGAAGAACCCGTCTCGAAAACCGCTCGAGGTGGCGTCGGGGCGGTTGAAGTACTCCGCCAGCCAGCCGTTGCGGACGTAGAACTCGCCAGGCATGCCGGTGGGGACCTCGACGCCCTCTTCATCCAGCAGCCGGATCTCCTGTCCTGGCACGGCTGTACCGCAAGAGGCTGGCTTGCGGAGCTGATCCTCCGGCCTGAGCACGGTGTTGATGCCGGTTTCGGTGGCGCCGTAGAACTCCCAGAGGACCTCGCCGAAGTAGGCGGTGCCCTTCTCCTTGAGGGTCTGCGGAAAGGGCGCGGCGCCGACGAAGATCGCCCGCAACGCGCTGTGATCGACGCTGCGTTTGAGCTCGTCGGGCAGGGCCAGGAGCCGGGCCACCAACGTCGGAGCCATGAAGGTGGTCGTGATGCTGTGCTTGCCGATCAGCTGCAGCGCCTCGGCCGCTTCGAACCGCCTCTCGATGACGTTGGTGCCGCCCAGCACCGTGTTGAGGAAGGAGAAAAAGCTGACGGCACTGTGGTAGCCGGGTCCCGCCACTAGATGGATGTCGGAGTCGGTCAGCTCGAAGATCTGGATGATCTGGAGGACGTTTTCGACGTTCACGCCCTTCGGACGGAAGGCTCCCTTTGGGTAACCCGTCGTACCCGAGGTGTAGATCATGGTCGCGCCCATCCCACCCGGTTGGTCCTCCGGCTCCGAGTCGTCAGAGGCGTGAATGAGCTCTTCGTAAGGCAGCCATCCGGCCGGTGGATCGACGCCGAAGGCGACGTAGGTGACGTCGCCGGCCACCTCGCGTCTCGCCTCTTCGATCGTGGCCAAAAAGTCGGAGCTGGCGAACACAACCCGCGCGCCGGAGTCATTGATGACATACGCCGCCTCGGCCGGCTTCAGGTGGTAGTTGATCGGCGTCGCCACAGCACCCGCCTTGCGCGCCGCGTGGGCCGCTTCCGATCCTTCGATCGAGTTGTAGCTCATGCCCGAGATGCGCTCACCGGCCTGGACGCCGAGCTTGCGCAGCCCGTTCGCCAGCCGGTTCACTCGTGAGTTGAGCTCGAGGAAAGTGCGCGTCCGGCCGCCCGGCTCCTCGACGAGCGCGAGCTTGTCGCCGCGCGTCATGGCGTGGACGGTGAGGAGATCCGGCATCTGGTCGGCCACTGTGGAGAGTCTAGTTGCGGCGCGCGTAGAGGCCGACCAGCACCGGGATGCCGAAGATGCACCCCACGAGCGTCAGGCACATAACGATCGAGGCGATGGTCGCGAAGATCCGGCCCCAAACCGCACTGCTGAGGATGCCGACGATTCCAACTACAGAGGGGGCGGTAACGAGCGCCGCCACGATCATGAAAACAACCGAGCCGAGCCGGATGTCAGGGTCGCTGTTGGTCACGTACACGATGAGATAAAGCACGCCGAAGAGCGCGTAGATAACTGCCCCGACGATCAGCACGACCGTCGCCCAGACCGGGACGGAGGTGGGCTGGACAGAGGCCTGGTAGGGCGTTGGGTAGGCATATCCGCCGCCGTAAGGAGGCTGGCCGGGCGGCCCTCCTGGTGGCTGGTAAGGCGTGGGTGGTTGGGAGGGCGGCGGAGATTGGAACGGGGAGGGAGGCGGGTAGGCGGGCCTGGTCGGCGGCTGGTATGGACTCGGCGGCTGATAAGGCGAGGGAGGCTGGTACATGGGCCCAGAGCCGGGCACCGGACCCGGCGTCGGAGGCGGACTCGCCGCCGGAACCGGCGGTGCATACGAAGGCGTGGGTGGTGGGGGCGGAATCGGAGCCGGGGGTGCGGGAGCTGCCGCGGGCGTCTGGCCACCCGCCAGGCGTGCGGCATCGGCCGCGGCGGCCGCGTCACCGCCGTGCCGGAGCGAGTCCAGGGCGGCGGCTGCCGCTTTGTGGTTGTCGTCCGGGCTCCCTCCGAGCTGCGTCCGCGCCCAGTCGAACCACTCCGCGTAGGACTTCAGGTCCGAGCTGGCGGTCGACGTCCAGCCGGCGCCCTGCCTCGCCTGGCCGGCCCGGCGCGCCGCAGCTTGCGGGTCCTCGCCCTTGGCGACCGCCTCCATCGCCGCCTGCGCAGCCGCGTGGCAGATCTCGGAAGTGGCACTCACGTTGCGCTTGGCCCACACATACCAGTCCGCGTATTCGCGCTCGTTCATCCCGGAGTGTTGGGACGATACACCGTCGGCACTGCCTAAGCCCTCGTCAAGGGCCTCAATCCTTCAGGTTGGCCGGGTCGAGCAGCTCCTCGTGGGGCCGCGTGATCGGCTGGCGGGCGCGCATGATCTCGATCAGCTTCTTACGCCCCTTTGGAGGCCCGATCATGATCCCGCCGACCAGGTGGTCGTCCTTGAAGAAGAGCTTCCGGAAGAACTTCTCCTCGAACGAGTAGGACCGCACCGAGTCCAGGCCCGGCTGGACGTCCGGCGTCACGCCCATTACGGCCAGGGTCGAGCCGAACATCGTCGTCGTGTAAGTGGGCACGTCGAAGAAGTCCTCCTCAGCGCCCGCCATGTTGTGGGCGGCGACTTTGCCGTGGGCCTCCGCGTTGTCCCACGTGCCCATCTGGTTATGGCGCTGGACCATGAGGTCGAAGAAGACGGCGATGTCGCCCGCGGCGTAGACGTCCGGCAAGGAGGTCTTGAGCTTGGCGTCGGTCTTGATCCCCTTGTCCAGCTCGGCGCCGGCGCCCGCCACCGGCTCGACGTAGTAGTCGAGGCCGACACCGTACGTGAGCACGTCGAACTCGACCTTGCGACCGTTCTGCGTCTCGGCCTGGAAGCGCCCGTTGCAGCGTGAGAAGCGCGCCACCTCATCAGAGCAGATGAACTCCACGCCCTGCGCCTCGCCCAGCTGCCGGCAGAGCTGGCCGCCTTCGGCGTCGAGCACGTAGCGCAGGAACCAGGGGCCGCGCATGATCCAGGTCACCTGCGCTTTCTTGCGGTAGCTGACGCCCTCGGCCAGCTCGTAGCCGATAAAGCTGCCGCCCATCACCAGCACCCGCTCGGACTCGTCGGAGCGTTCGATGATGACGTCCGTGTCGTCGATGGTCTGGAATCCGTAGACCTGGCGCAGCTCCTCGATGCCGGTCCAGGGTGCTGGCTTCGGCTTGCCACCTGTCGCCACCAGGAGGGCGTCGTAGGAAAGTTCCTGGCTCCGGTTCGTCCGGACGACCTTGGCGCTGGGGTCGACCTCCGTCGCCCAGGTTTCAAAGTGGACCTCGATGCCCTTCGCCTCGTAGTCCTCTTTGGTGCGCATGAACACCTTCTCGCGGCGAACCTGGCCGCGCAGGTAGCGCGGCAGGGCGACCCGGTTGTAGAGAGGGTGCGGTTCGGCCGCGACCATCACGATCGAGCAGTCGGCGTCCAGGGCCCGGAGCTCCTCGGCGCAGGTCTGCCCGGCAATGCCGTTGCCCAGGATTACGTAGCGGCGGGTCAGCGGGAAAGCCTCAGTGCGTAAAAGTACAAGCGGAAGAGCTCAGTCCGGAAATCGTAGCCGACCTCCTGCAGGTCACCGACCGCCGGGTGGCCCTCGGGTACCCAGATCCGGACGTGGTCCAGGCCCTCCAGATCCGCCTCGAACCGAAGCGCCATCGCGAGATCTCGAAGGGCCGCGCCCGAGCCGCTCAGAAAGCGCACGGAGAGGAAGCCCCAGCCGGGGTTGGAGTCGACGACCGCCAGCGCCCGGCCGCCGGCCGTGATCCGCACCTGGCCCTGCTCGGCGCGCCGGGCCAACTCCTCGGCAGTGAGGTCATACACGCCATCCCACTCCACGTGGAGGTGGGAGTAGAGCTCGAAGGCCGGGTCGGCCTGGACACGCGGAAAGAGCCGATCGGCCTGATCGGGGTCCGGCATCCGAGCCGCTTCCAGGCCCTCCAGGCGGCGGGCGCGCATCAGGTCGGGCTGGAGCAGGATGCGGAACCCGGCCGATTCGAAAAGTGCCCGCGGCGCCGGATCGGCGGTTGCCAGCCGCATCTCCTGGAATCCGATCGAGCTCGCCTGGTCGACTGCCGCGGCGAGCATCTGGCGGGCGATGCCGAGCCGGCGGTGCGTCTCCGCGACCCGAAGACCCTCGTACCAACAAGCTTCCCGGCTGAGCGGCCGGATCCGCTGCAGCGCCACGACTTCGCCATCCACCTCGCCGACCTGGAAGGTGCCGCTGGGGTCCTGTACCCAGGTGTCGAACACCTCCGGGATGTAGTCGTGGCCCTCCCAGATCGCGGCGCAGATCTCGACCACGCGCTCCCGATCGGCGGTCCGCGCAGGCCTCAGCTCGACTACGCCGGAGGTTGCCAATGGACCACTCCTGAGGTGACTGCGCCACCGTCGTAGAGACACGTCCCGTCCGGTTCGCGCTGAAGATGCCCCTCCAGCCAGGCCCGGCCCGCGGCTTCTTGCCAGACTTCGCCGAGCTGGTCGTGGACGTCGGCGACGGCCGTTTCGAAGTCCCGCCACCGGAAGACGACGGGATAGCGGGTCATCGCCACGTCGGGGTGGCGGCCCCTCCAGCGGAGCAGGCTCACGAGGTCGTAGACCCAGGGCTCCCGCGGCCGTGGCTCGCCGGACAGCTCCTCGCGTAGGCGGCTGGATGCCAGGACGTGCGGCGCGTCCCGCATGAAAACGAAGACGCGCTCCCTCGCGTGAGCCTCGCCCTTGTCCAGGAAGGGGACGATGTCGGCCACGAAATAAAGGACGTGGCTCATGAGCACGAAATCGGCCGGAGCCACGTCCGCCTCCTCCCAGGTCGAGGCCACGACCGTCAGATTGGAGCGGCTCGGGATCTGCCCCCGCATACCTTCGGAAGGCTCGACAGCGGTCACCCAGTCCAGCCGGTCGGCCATCGCCACGGCCTGCCGGCCGGTGCCCGCGCCGACGTCGATCAAAGTCTTGTGGGGCTCCAGGAAGGGCGCGAGCAGCTCGACGAGCGGGTTCTCCTGCTTCTCCATGGAGAAGGCGAAAGAGGCCGCCCGCCGGTCCCAGAAAGCGCCATCCTGGGGCGCCGCGCGAGCCTCCACGAGACGCCGCCAATGCGCCGCCCAGTCGAAGTCGCGGAGGGGGTCCTGCACCGGGTCCATGTTGTGACATCATGTCTTCGGCCCGCCACGGTCAGGCGTCCGTCCACGCCTTGGTGGGAGGTTCTTCGATGGCGGTTGCCGAGCGTGAGCTGACCCCGGAGCGGTTCGAGTTCACTGCCGACGAGGCCCGCCTCCTGGAGCGCTACTTCACCAATCTGGATCGCCCGGTGTTCGCCCTCCGGAACCTGCCCGAGGTTGTCAAGGGAGCGCTCTTCTCCCGCTACTCGCGGACCGAGAAGAGCCTGCGGCGGGTGCTGCTCGAGGAGTTTCTGAATCAGCCCGAGTTCGGACTCGAAGAGCTGCTCCAGGCGGAGACACCTGGCGATCTGGTGGCGACGCGGAAGGCCGAGGAATTCTACGAACGGGTCCTGGTCGGATACGGTGACGACTCGGTCGCCGAGCTGGCTGGAGCCCACCTTGCGGTCGAGCGCGTGTCGACCCTTGCCGCCAAGGCCCTGGAGGATTCCCGGATCGGGCTCTCGCCGCTCGAGAAGTCGACCCGCTACGTGCGCTTCGATCGCCCTGGCCCGGACGGACGGTTTCTCTATCACCGCGGGCCGGAGCTGCAAAGCCGCTACTACGAGCTCGCTTGCGACCACCTCTTCCAGACCTTCTCCGACCTGCTCGTCCAGGTCCTCGACCGGGTCCGCGGCGAGTTCCCGATCGACCCCGGCGAAACCGAGCGCGCCTGGAAGGCGGCGACCCGGGCCAAGGCGCTCGACCTTCTGCGCGGCCTGCTGCCCGCCGCGACCTTCACCAACCTCGGTCTCTACGGCAACGGCCGGGCCTTCGAGTACCTGGTCACAAAGATGGCCGGCCACGATCTGCCCGAGTGCCGGCGGCTGGCGTCCGACCTCCACCGCGAGCTCTCGCAGGTGATTCCCGCTTTTGTTCGGCGGGCGATCGACGAGAAGTACGGCCGGCCCGCCGCTGAGCTGATGTCGTCTACGAGCGAGCAGCTCCGCTGGCTTGCGAGGGACGCTGCAGGCGCGCCGGCCGAGCCGCGTGTGCGGCTCGTCGAGTTCGACGATGACGCCGAGCGCAAGGTGGTGGCGGCGGCCCTCTTCCCCCACTCAGCCTTGCCCCTGGCCGAGCTGCAGGAGACCTGGGTCGAGCCGGCGCTGGTGCTTGACGCCCTCCTCGGTGGCCGCGGCAACCGTCGCCAGCGCGCTCCCCGTGCACTGGAGCACACGCACTACACGTTTGAGGTGGTCGCCAACTTCGCTGCTTACCGCGACCTCCAGCGGCACCGGATGCTGACGCAGGAACGCCAGCTGCTCGGCGCCTCGCTTGGCTATGACGTACCGCCCGAGCTGGAGGCGATGGGGCTGGACGGTCGCTACCGCGACGCCGTCGAAGCAGCCGGGCATGCCCACGAACGGCTCCAGCGCGACGTGGGCCCGGTACTGGCCCAGTACGTCGTCCCGCTCGCCTACCGGGTCCGCTGGTACTTCCGCCTGAGCCTGCGCGAGGTGTTCCACCTCTGCGAGCTGCGCACGACGCCGCAAGGCCACCCGGATTACCGGCGGGTGGCGCAGGAGATGTTCAAGCGCGTGCGCGAGGTGCACCCGCGGCTGGCGCAGTACGCGCGCTTCGTGGACCTCGGCCCTGGCGACGAGCTGGAGCGCCGGCGCTCAGAGCACCGGATCGACGAGAAGCTGGCCCAGCTGAACCTCTAGGCGGGTCAGCCGGCGAGGGCGCGGCCCTTCGCGCCGGCCTGGTGCTTGCGAGCCATCGCGGAGTAGCTGGACTTGAGGGCCGATCGTGGGTTCAGCCCGAGCTCCTTGGCGGTCGGCTCGAGCAGATCCACCTCGCCCTCCAGCTCGACGAAGAAGCCGAAGTCGAGGACGTCCAGAAACACCGCGATGCTCGGGAGCTTCCAGGTCTCCCTGTGCTTGTGGTAGGTGAAGGCGACCTCGTAGCCCAGGTAGGCGAGCATGTCGCGAAGTGCCTGGGCGTCGCTGACCTCCACCTCCGTCTCCTCGCGGATCTTGATCCCACGCAGGAAGCGGGCCGGACCTTTGGCCGTCAGGATGCCGCCGCGGCTGCCGTCGATGATCCGCAGCCGGAGGCTGACCGGGGGCGGTTTTCCCTTGCGCCAGAAGCGTAGGTTCTCCTCGTCGTAAGCGCCCTCGAGGTGGGCTTGAACCTCGTGCAGGCGACGGCGCAGCTGCGCCTGGGCAGCGGCTCCGGAGAGCTTGAACTTGAGCTCAGCCTCGAGGGTGCGGTCCCGCGGGGTGTGCTTGGGGCGCGGGGCAGCCACTAGTGGACTCTAACGGCCGTTTCCGGAGCATCCGACGTCTCAGATCGCCGGGCGCCCACGTGGCGCTGATGCCTGTGTTGCGGGGGCCCGGCGCTTGCCGGCGCGCATCTATGGATGCGCATCCGGCGTCGCGCCACCCGCGCCTTGGCACCGACGATCTGAAACGCCGGTCTTCGAGCCTTCGGCCTGCACGGGAAACGGCCGTTACAGTCCACCTAACTTCTACGATAGCCAGAAGCAGGAGGCGCGGAGAATGCGTTTCGACGGCTTTTCCTTCGGCTCGATCACGATCGATGGCCGCACCTACGATCGCGACGTGCTCATCGACCGCGGCCAGGTGCTCCGGCGCCGGAAGAAGGCCTCCAAACCCTGGCGCCAGAAGTTCGGGCATACGCCGCTCTCCGTGAAAGAGGCGATCCCCTGGTCGTGCAAGCGGCTGGTCATCGGAACCGGGGCGGACGGCGCTCTACCCGTGATGGACGCCGTCACGGAGGAGGCCCAGCGACGCGGCGTCAAGCTGGTCGTGCTCCCTACGAAGCAGGCGATCCAGCTGCTGGCCCAGGGCAAGCAGGCCACCAACGCGGTGCTCCACATCACCTGCTAACGCGCGGTCCTCAGGGAGCCGATAGGTAGCGCGCGGTTTTCGGTCCCGCGCCGTTCTCCAGCACCCAGGTCGAAGCCTTCTGACAGCGTGCCTGGTCGCGCGTTATGACGCGCTTCAAGACCAGCTCGTCGAGCAGGTCCAGGCAGACGTCGCCGTGTATGCAGAGGGCTGCGGGAACCTCGCCCAGCCGCCTGATCAGGCCTTGTGCAGCTTCCAGCCCGGCTCCTTCCGCCAGTTCCTCCGCGGTCTCCACCTTGACGCCGCGCGAGCGGCCGAGCGGCTCCAAGGTCTGCACACAGCGCAGGTAAGGGCTTGATAGCAGCCGTTCGAGCGGGAGCTCGGCGAGCAGGCCGACGAGCGCTTCCGCCTGGTGCAGGCCCCGCTTGCTGAGCGGCCGGAGCCGGTCGTCTCCGTGCCACTTCTCCCGGCTGCCCGCGTCGGCGTGGCGGACGAGGAGAGTGGTGCTCAGCGTCGAGCGTCCGCCACTAGGCCAGCTCCGAAACCAGGTGCCGGTCGTGCTCATAGGTGAGCATCTCCAGCGCCTCGGCCACGGTCAGCCAGCGCAGCTCGTCCACCTCGTCGCCGGGCACGAAGCGACCCCCGGTTGGCCGCATCAGCCAGTAGCTGACCGTCTTGTCCCGGCCCCGCCTGTCGACGTAGGAGGTCTCGCCCAGGGGCCGGACCAGCTCGCAGCTGAAGCCCGTCTCCTCGGCCACCTCGCGAACAGCAGCTTCTTCGCTGGTCTCATCACCGTCGAGCTTTCCCTTGGGAAAGGTCCAGTCGCCGTACGCGGGCCGGTGCACCAGCGCCACTTCCGTCAGCCCTGCCGGCCCGGGCCGGCAGACCACACCGCCAGCCGCCTGGATCGTCGCTCTCAGCTCGGCATCCAGCTCCTCAATTTCTTCTTGTCCAGCGCCCGCCAGGCCTTCGGCCACTCCTTCCGGGCGCGGGCGGCGGCCGCCTCCTCCAGCGCGCTCAGCTCGCCGGCGACGAAGGCCCGGCGGCCACTTCCGCCCGCGTCACGCAGCCACGCTTGCGCCGTAACGCTGTCCTGCAGCTCGCCAAGAACCGTCTGGAGGTCGGCGGCGGCGCGCGCGAACTTCCCTGCCTCAGCGCCGAGCACCGGTTCGGCCGCCTCGGCCGCGTAGCGGGCACGCTTGGCGAGGATTCGGATCTGGTGGAGCTCGGTATCCACCGGGTCGGGCGGGAGCAGCCGCACCGCGGCGCGGAGCCGGTCCCAGGGCTGTGCGGCCAGAGCGGGCAGCACGTCCGCCGCGGGCTGGTCAGCGCCCGGCAGGAGCTTCGGCGCGTTGGCGGCTTCGACAAGCCTTTCGATCAGGTCGACGTAGCGGTCGGAGTCGAGAGCCTCGAGGAGGCGGCTGCGGGCGCTGTCCACCTGTGCGGCCAGCCGGTTGGTCAGCGCCTGGCCCAAGCGCCTGTCGTTCTCGGGCAGCTCGGCGACCCGGCCGCGCAGGCGATCGAGGAGGACCTCGCCGTCCCGCACGGCGCCCAGCTCACCGCCGAGCCAGTGCAGCTCGTCCCGCAGCGGCGCGATCCAATCCGGATCGATCAACTCGTCGAAGGTGCGCAAGTGAGAGCGCAGGCGCCGCGTTGCGACCCGCGCCTGGTGGACGTGCTCGGGATCTCCTCCGAGCCGGACGAGGGGGTCATGCTTCATCAGCAGCACCACCGCCGCTGCGATGGCCCGACGGACCGAGTCGCCCGCCGGCTCGGATCGCCTGGGGTCCGGGACAGCCACCTCGGGCGGGGCAGCGGCACGGGGGCCGAGCGCCCGGACGTGCTTGGGAGTCGGGTCGGGCGCGCCCGCACCGGCTGATCGCAGCCGGGCCAGCAGCGGGTCGACCAGAGCCGTGCCGCCGTTCAGCAGCTCGACCTCGATCTCCCGGAACCTGGCAGCCACCCGGCGGCCGTCCAGCACCGAAACTTCGTCGTCCACCACCTCCGCGATGCGCTTGCCCCCGTTCCCCGTCAGGCGCACCCGATGGCGAAGCGTGGAGAGGCGGGCAACAGGTTCGAGACGGGCCTTGCGCAAGTACGCCCTGACCACCCGGAGCGCGGCAGCCGGCGGCCGCCGGGCCGGCCCGGCGAACTCCAGCTCGGGGCGCTCCAGGAGGTCCCCGCTCCCGCTCGTCGGCAGCTTCAGCGTCCAGCCTTCGCCGGCCCGGTGGCGCAGGCTGCAGCCCCAGCGGGCCAGGCGGAGGTCGGGCGTGTCGTAGTAGACGGTCTCCAGCCGGAGGGCTTCCGTCGGGGCCGCGGCCACACCATCGGCAACGCCTTCCAGCTCTGGCAGGTGAAAGCCGGGCCCCGCTCCGAGCTTTACTTCGCGCTCAACCAAGTGACGTGCCGTTTCCCGCTGCCCGCTGGCGGGCCAGCTCCTGGAAACGCTGCTGGGCGTCCACGTCGCCGCCGGGCACCCGGCTCCATTCACCCTCGGGTCCCAGCTCCCATGCCCAACAGTTGTCCGCGAAGACCACGTCCAGCATCTCCTGGAAGCGCTTCTGGAGAGCGGTATCGGTCACCGGCACAACGGCCTCCACGCGGCGGTCCAGGTTGCGCGGCATCATGTCCGAGGAGCCCAGGTAGTAGCTGCGGGCGCGGCGGCCCCCGCCGAAGGCGAAGATCCGCGAGTGCTCGAGGAAGCGGCCCAGGATCGAGCGCACGCGGATGTTCTCGGAAAGTCCGGGGACCCCGGGCCGGAGACAGCAGATCCCGCGCACGAGGAGGTCTACTTTGGTTCCCGCTCGCGAGGCCTCGTAGAGAGCGTCGATCACCTCCGGGTCCACCAGGTTATTGACCTTGATCGTGACCCTGCCTTCGCTTGCCGCCGCCTCTTTGTGGATCAGGTCGATGATGGCGGCGCGGAGACCGGTCGGCGCGACCAGCAGCTTGCGGTAGCGTCGCTGCCGCGAGTAGCCGGTCAGCAGGTTGAAGAGCTCGATCACGTCGAGCCCCAGGTTGGGATCGGCCGAGAGCAGCCCGACGTCCTCGTAGATCATGGCCGTGCGCGGGTTGTAGTTGCCCGTGCCGACGTGCACGTAGTGCCGGATCCGGCTCCCCTCCTGGCGCACCACCAGAGTGATCTTGGCGTGGGTCTTGAGTCCCACCAGGCCATAGGCGACGTGCACGCCGGCCTCCTCCAGGGCTTCCGCCCAGGCGATGTTCGCCTGCTCGTCGCCGCGGGCTTTCAGCTCGACGAGCGCGACCACCTGCTTGCCTCGCTCGGCAGCCCTGATCAGCGCTTTGGCGATTGGGCTGGCGGGACCCGAGGTCCGGTAGAGGGTTTGCTTGATGGCAAGCACCTGGGGATCGACGGCCGCCTGGTCGATGAACGCCTCCACGGACGTCGCGAAGGAGTCGTAGGGGTGGTGGACGAGCACGTCGCCCTTGCTCAGGACCTCGAAGATGTCCGGGGCTTCGCCTTCGACGTCACGCAAGCGAGGCTGCGTCTGCGGGCTCCAGGGCTCGTCTTTCAGGTCGGGCCGATCTAGCTGGCAGAAGCCGTCGAGACCGGCCAGGTCGAGCAGCCCACCGACGGTGTAAACGTCGGCGTTGGAGAGCTCGAGCTCCCGCATGAGCAGCTCGAGGACGGCGGGCGGCAGCGCTGGCGGGACCTCCAGGCGGACGGCGCGGCCATGGCGGCGCTGGCGCCGGAGCTCGGTCTGGATTGCGGCCAGCAGGTCTTCCGCCTCGCTGTCGACGAGGTCCAGGTCGGCGTCGCGGGTGACCCGGAAGGGGTGGGTCTCGATGATCTCCATCCCAGGGAAGAGCGCCTGCGCCTGGGCAGCGATGACCTGCTCCAGGGGCACGAAGTTGGCGCCATCGGGAAGGGCGATGAACCGCGGCAGCAGCGGCGGCACCTTGACTCGTGCGAAGTGCGACTCCTTGCGCAGCGGGTCGCGAACCAGTACCGCCAGGTTCAGCGAGAGGTTGGAGATGTACGGAAAGGGATGCGCCGGGTCGACCGCGAGCGGTGTCAGCACCGGGAAGATCTGGTCGGCGAAAACGCGGGCCAGGTAGTCGCGGTCGGGCGCCTCCAGGTCGGCGGCGTCGCGGATGCGAATGCCCGTGGCGGCCAGGCGCGGGACCAGCTCCTGCTCCAGGATCTCCAGCTGCCGGGACTGGATGGCCTGCGCCCGGCTCCGGATCGCGCGCAGCTGCTCCTGGGCCGTGAGGCCGTCCGGCGAAGTCGCGGCGACCGCCGCGATGAGCTGTTCCTGGAGGCCCGCGACCCGGACCATGAAGAGGTCGTCCAGCATCTGTCCCGAGATGGCCAGGAAGCGGACTCGCTCGAGGAGAGGCCCAGCCTGGTCTTCGGCAAGGGCCAGTACGCGGAGGTGATAGTCGAGCAGGGAGAGCTCGCGGTTCAGGTAGCGAAGCTGCGGCTCAGTCTGAACGGTCTGCGGGGTCGCCAACTTCAGCTGAGGGCGAGCTTCAGCCACCGCAGTAGCTTACCGGCCCGAGACCGGCTAATCGAACTGGTCCCGGGCCGTGTCCTAGGGGAGGCTACTGGAGGAGCGCCGTGCCGTTTGCGGTGACCGACTTGAGGGTCGCGGTGGCGAGATCTTCGACCGGTTTCGGCAGCGGTGCGTACTGCAGGTCCTTGCCGTAGGCCTGGCCGTCGGTGGTCAGCCACTTGAAGAGGTAGACCAAAGCCTTGCCCTTCGTGGCTTCCGTCTGGCTCTTCTTCAAGAAGATCCAGCTGAAGCTTGTGATCGGGTAGCTGGCGTCGCCGGGCTCGTCTGTGATGGAAAAGTTGGTCGGACTGACGTTCTTCGCCTCGGCAGCGGCTGCCGTTGCGCCCGCGACCGAGGCCTGCAGGAACTTGCCGTTCTTGTTCCTCACCCAGGCCTGCCGCATCCCGGACTGGACGACGTAGGCAAGCTCGACGTAGCCGATCGCGCCGTCAGTCTGCTTGACCTGCCCAGCGACGCCGTCGTTGCCCTTGGCTCCGACCCCGGCCGGCCAGGCGATCGACTTGCCGACATCCTTCCAACCGGCGTTCTGCTTGGCCAGGTAGTCGGTGAAGGCGTAACTGGTGCCGCTGCCGTCGCTGCGATGGACGACGGTGATGTCTTTGTTGGGCAGGCTCGCGTTGATGTTCAGCGCGGTCAGGGCGGGATCGTTCCACCTCTTGATCTGGCCCTGGAAGATCTTCACGATCGTGTCGCCGTCCAGCTGCAGCCTGCTGACGCCTTGCAGGTTGTAAGCCATGGAGATCACGCCGAGCGTCGTGGGAATCTGGACGAGGCTGTCGGCGCCGCCCGCGTTGGCCACCTCGGTGCCGTTCATGGGAACGTCGCTGGCGCCGAAGTCGACGGTGCCTTTGGTGAACTGCTGGACACCCGCGCCGGAGCCGACCGACTGATAGTTGACACTGACCTGGCTGTACTTCTGGTTATAGGCGTAGAAGGCCTTGGTGTAGAAGGGCTCCGGAAAAGTCGCCCCCGCGCCGTTCAGCTGACCGCTGCCAACGTCGACCGCTGCCGGCGGCGGGCTGGCGCCACCGCAGGCCATCGCCACGAGCGCCGCAAGCCCGACCCCGGCCGCGCGAAGGGTTGAACGAAGGGACATTCTCATTCCTCCTGCCGATGCTTTCAAAGCTCAGGAGCCACGTTACGGACGGCCGGTTAAGGGCGGGTTACGCCTCCGTTAAACCTCTGCCCTTAAGGCGGCTCCCTATACTCGCCGCGTGATCTGGGAGCGCTGGCGGAGAGGGGCCCGGCCGGCCGACGAGCTGGCGCCGCTCAAGCCCTTCGAGGACCTCCTGGAGGAGGCGCCCGTCCTGGCCATGATGGTCGACGCCCGGCAGCAGGTGGTAGCCGCCAACGCGGCCGCGCGCGCCTACTTCTCCATCGTTGCGGAGCGCCTTCCTGCCGGCCTGGTCGAAGTCACGCGTGAGGGCGCCATCGTGGACCTGCTGCGCGCAGGCCGGCCGACGGGTGAGGCCCGGCTCGCGCACCGGCAGCGCGTTGTAACGAGCTTGCTCGTCCCCGGTCCGGCGGCCGGCGAGACGCTGATCTTCCTGACCGACGTGACGGAGCAGCGTCGCCTCGAGACCGTGCGCCAAGAGTTCGTCGCCAACCTCTCCCACGAGCTGAAGACTCCGATCACATCGCTGCGGCTGGCGGTCGAGAGCCTGCAGGACGAGCCGCCGGCAGATTCCCGCAGGCGGTTCGCGGCTCGTGCGCTCAAAGAGACCGACCACCTGGCCGCGATCGTCGACAATCTCCGCCAGCTGGCCGAGATCGAGGGCGGCAGCACCCAGGTTCGGCTGGAGAGCGTCGAGCTGGCGCCCCTCGTGCAGGAGAGCCTCGAACGCGTCCACGCTGATCGCCCCCTCGACCTTGAGGTCGAACCCGGTCTCCGCCTCCTGACGGATCGCGCCAAGTTGGCCCAGGCGATCGGAAACCTGGTCGACAACGCGGCCAAGTTCTCCCCGCCGGGCAGCCCGGTCGAGGTGCGCGCAGGGGCGCGGGACCAGGAGGTCCGGATCACCATCCGCGACCACGGCCCGGGGATCTCGCCCGAGCACTGGGAGCGCGTCTTCGAGCGCTTCTACAAGATCGACCCCGCTCGGACCCGCGAGCTCCCCGGCAGCGGGCTCGGCCTGGCGATCACCAAGCACCTCGTGCTGCTCCTCGGCGGGCGGGTCTGGACCGAAGCCGCGCCGGAAGGCGGCCAGATCTTCGGAATCGAGCTGCCGGCGACCCACCGAACGTTAGTCGCACCATAATCTCCCCTTAATCAGGCTTCGGTTATGGTGGCCTCGGGGTGGCAGAGAGCAGACCCGCCGACTATCCCGCGCGAGGGGTGGCTCCAGTCGTTCTGAGAGCCTTGGAGGGGGCGTCGCCGGCCAAGCTCGAGGTGTCGAGCCTCTCCTTCTACTACGGCCGGTTCAGGGCGCTGAAGGACATCTCGCTGGACATTCCGGAGAACCGGGTCACAGCGCTGATCGGCCCTTCGGGTTGTGGCAAGACCACCCTCCTGCGTGTCTTCAACCGGATGTACGACCTGGTGTCGAAAGCGCGCGCGGAAGGTTCGGTCCGCCTGGACGGCATGGAGGTCACGGAGACCACCCGGCTCCTCGAGCTGCGTCAGAAAGTCGGGATGGTCTTCCAGCGCCCAAGCCCATTCCCGCTTTCCATCTACGACAACGTGGCCTTCGCGCCGCGCCTGCTCGGCTGGCGCCGTCAGCAGGTCGCCGAGGCGGTGGAGACGGCCATCACCGATGCCGCTCTCTGGGACGAGGTGAAAGACCGGTTGAAAGATCCGGCCGCCTCCCTCTCCGGCGGTCAGCAGCAGCGCCTTTCGATCGCCCGCTGCCTGGCGGTCAAACCCGAGGTCATCTTGATGGACGAGCCCTGCTCGGCCCTCGACCCGGTCGCCACGCTCAAGATCGAGGACCTGATCGACCGGCTGGCCCGGCAGTACACGATCGTGATCGTCACTCACAACATGCAGCAGGCCGCTCGCGTCGCCGACTTCACGGCATTCATGCTCATGGACACCGACGAGCGCTACGGCCAGCTGATCGAGTTCGCGCCGACGACCGACCTCTTCAACAAGCCGACCGACCCCCGCACCGAGGGTTACATCACCGGGCGATTCGGCTAACACTCTGATAGAACGGTGACGCGCGAGGCCTTCGACGCCGAGCTCAAGGAGCTGCGGGAATCCCTGCTTCGTCTGGCGGCCCTGGTCGAGTCTCAGATCCAGGCGGCCCTGAACGCGCTCCGCAAGCGAGATCGCGCGGCCGCCGAGTCCGTGCGGTCCGAGGACCAGGAGCTGAACGAGATCTTCCGGCAGATCCGGGAGCGCTCCTTCCTCGTCATTGCGACGCAGCAGCCGGTCGCCCGCGACCTGCGCAACCTGATGGGCGTCATCTACATCGCTTCCGAGCTGGAGCGGATGGGCGACTACGCGGTTCGCATCGCGCGCCTGACCGGCACCCTCCTCGAGCTCCCCGACCACCTGCTCCGGACCGAGTTCGGGATCATGGGCGAGCTGGCGATCCAGCAGGTCCACGACATCCTCGACGCGCTCATCGAGCAGAACGAAGTCAGGGCACGGGAGGTGGCGGCCAGAGACGACGAGATCGACCGCCTCTACCATCGCGTCTTCGACGACTTGATCAGGGAGGTCGCCGACGGGGGCGGCGCCGCCGACGAGACTCTCCGTGGCGTGACGCTGATGCTGGTCGCGCACAACCTGGAGCGGATCGGCGACCGCGTCACCAACGTGGCCGAGGACATCGTCTTCCTGGAGACGGGCCAGGTCGTGGAGCTCGGGTGACGATGAACCGCGTGGCCAGCCAGGTCGCCAGCACCGGCTGGGCAAAGATCCTCGTCATCGAGGACGACGAGGGCATCCGCGACACCCTCAAGTACAACCTGCTGGCCGCCGGCTTTGGCGTCCAGGAGGCGCGCGACGGCGTCAGCGGCCTCCGCCTCGCCCGCAGCCTGAAGCCCGATCTCGTGCTCCTCGACCTGATGCTGCCCGGCATGAGCGGCGTCGAAGTCTGCCGCGCGCTCCGCAAGACGAGCTCGACGCCGATCATCATGGTCACCGCCAAGGACTCCGAGGTCGACAAGATCGTCGGGCTGGAGCTCGGCGCGGACGACTACATCACAAAGCCCTTCTCCATTCGCGAGGTGCTGGCGCGCGTCAACGCGGTGCTCCGCCGGAGCCGGGCGGAGGCGGCCGAGCGGGCGCTCCCCGACCGCGACGCGCTGGGCAACTTCGTGATCGACCGGGCCGCCCGCCGGGTGCTGCTGGACGGCGTCGACGTCAAGCTCACCGCCCGCGAGTTCGACCTCATCTCCTACCTGATCGGCCACCCGGAGCGCGTCCATTCGCGCGAGGTGATCTTGCAGCAGGTCTGGGGACCCGGCTTTATGGGCGATCGCAAGACGGTGGACGTGCACGTCCGCTGGCTACGCGAGAAGTTCGCCGGGCGGGTCGGCTTCGAGATCGTGACCGTCCGCGGCGCCGGTTACCGTCTCGACCGCAAAGGCGCGTGATCCGCGGCACCGTGCTGGCGCGGAGCCGCCGGCGGCCGCCGGACGGCTTCCGGCTGCTGACTGCGCTCGTCGCCCTGGCGGCGCCGATCAGCCTGCTGCTGATCGTGCTGCTGCTGGCCCAGCAGGGCGCGCCCGCCATCCAGCACTACGGCTTTGGGTTCCTTACCTCCAGGGCCTGGAACCCGATCACGCTGGACTTCGGGGCACTCGCATTCATCTTCGGCACGGTCGCCACAAGCCTGATCGCGCTCGCTCTGGCCCTGCCGGTCGGCGTCGGCGTGGCGCTTTTCCTGGCCGAGCCCTCGGCCGGCCGGCTGCGGGGCTCTATTGGGATCGGCGTCGAGCTGCTGGCCGCCATCCCCAGCGTCGTCTACGGCCTCTGGGCTGTTTACGTGATGGCCCCCTTCGTACTCATCCACATCGAGCAGCCGCTGGCGGCCCGTTTCGGCTCGGTGGGAGTCCTGGGTGGCCCGGCTCGGGGGACCAGTCTTTTCACCGCGTCTCTGGTCCTCTCGGTGATGATCCTGCCCACGCTGGCCGCCGTCTCCCGCGACGTGATCCGGGCGGTGCCGAGCGGGCTGCGCGAGTCGAGCGTGGCCCTCGGGGCGACCTGGTGGGAAACGACCTGGGGCGTGATCCTGCCGGCGGCTCGGCAGGGCATCTTCGGCGCCACGGTGCTGGCGCTCGGCCGCGCCCTGGGCGAGACGATCGCAGTGACGATGGTGATCGGCAACCGGCCGGAGATACCCACGTCAGTCTTCGCCCCCGCCTACACGCTCGCCAGTGTGATCGCCAACGAGTTCACGGAAGCGACGGGGCAGCTCTACTCCTCGGCCCTGATCGAGCTGGGGTTGGTGCTCATGCTGGTCACTCTGACTGTCAACGTCCTCGCCCAGCTCCTGGTGCGCTCCACGGCGAGGGAGGCCCGGGCTTGAACCGGAACCTCTACCGGCAGGTCAGCAACGGCCTCGCCCGCGTCTTCGTCTACGGAACCGCGCTGGCCGCACTCATCCCGCTCGGCCTGGTCCTCGCGTACACGGTTTCGAAAGGACTGCCCTCAGTCGAGAACGTCGACTTCTTCATCAACTCGTTTCGCCCGATCGGGATCCCCGGTGGTGGCGTCGCCCACGCGCTGGCCGGGACCGTGATCATGGTCGGCCTCGCCTCGCTGCTGGCGGTCCCGGTCGGGATCCTGAGTGGCGTCTACCTCGTCGAGTACGGTCGCGGCCGCTGGGGCGACCTCATCCGGCTCGCCAGTGACGTCCTGGTCGGTGCCCCTTCAATCGCGATCGGCCTCTTCGCCTACGCGCTCCTGGTGGCCCCTTTTCACCATTTCAGTGGCATCTCGGCCGCCGTTGCGCTGGCCGTCCTGATGCTGCCGGTCGTGATCCGGACCACGGAAGGCGCGATCGAACTCATCCCGGGCAGCCTGCGTGAGGCCGGCCTCGCCCTGGGGCTGGCCCGCTGGCGGGTGGCGCTGCAGCTGATCGTGCCGGCCGCGGCTCCCGGCATCGTGACAGGCGCCCTGCTGGCGGTCGCGCGGGCGGCCGGCGAGACGGCGCCGCTCCTCTTTACAGCCTTCGGCAACCAGATCTTGAATCTCGATCCGAGCAAGCCCATGGCCGCGCTGCCTCTCCTCGTCTTCAACTACGCCAGGCAGCCCTATCCGCAGGCGCAGCAGCAGGCATGGGGCGCTGCGCTGGTGCTGGTCGTGCTCGTACTGATCACGAACCTGACGAGCCGGTTCGTATTCCGGCGCCAGATCGCGCTCGCGAGCAAGCTCTAGCTGACACGCGGGGATCTCGATCCCCCAGGCATAAAAAAGAGAGCCGGGGCTGGCAGGGGTAGTTGCGCGCCCCGGGCTCTCGAAACGAACGGTCCCTCCCTCCTCGAGGAGGAAAGAAAACGGCTGTGTAGCGCGTCATGACGTCGAGCTGCACCCGAAAGACGAGCGAACTGGTATCCCTTTGACGTGGTCGACGGCCAGTCGAGCGCAGGCGGCTCCGAGTTAAGGGCGGGCTAACCTCATGAGAACACTCGCCGTCCACGGCGGCGCCGGGCCCTGGGAAGGGCCGGTTCGAGCGACCGCCGACGCTGGTCTGGAAGGTGCCCTCGATGCCGGTTGGAGCCACCAAACGGCGCTCGAGATGGTGGTCGCAGCGGTCCGGGCGCTGGAGGACAACCCGGTTTACAACGCCGGCATCGGAGCGACCTTCAACAGCGCCGGCTTCATCGAGCACGATGCCGGGCTGATGGAAGGGACCACTCTCCGAGTTGGCGGCGTGGGCGCCATCCGCGCGCTGGTGCGCCACCCGATCGACCTGGCTCGGGCTGTCATGGAAGACGGCCGCCACGTCCTCCTGGTGGCCGACGGTGCAGCGGAGTTCGCCCGCGCGAAAGGCGTCGAGCTCGCCGACCCGGCGATCTTCGAGACGGAGCGCCGGCGGGGTCAGCTGGAGGAGTGGAAGCGCGTGGACACTGTCGGAGCGGTCGCTCGCGACGCTGACGGCCGCTTCGCGGTCGCTGTCTCGACCGGCGGCTATACGGGCAAGCTGCCGGGGCGGGTCGGTGACAGCCCAATCCCGGGCGCCGGCTTCTACGCCGACGATCGCGGCGGCGCGGCCGCCGGGACCGGCCGCGGTGAGGGGTACCTGCGCCTGGCGCTTTGCAAGGAGGTGGTCGACGAGCTTGCAGCCGGCGGCTTCGCCGAAACCGCCGCGGAAGCAGCGATCGCTCGCCTGACGCGGCGCGTGGATGGAACCGGCGGCATCATCGTCGTCGACTCCCGCGGCGAGGTCGGGATCGCCTTCAACACGCCTCACATGCCCTGGGCGGCGCGCCGCGACTAGCGCGTCCCATTTGCGACAGTTGTAGGGATGGCCGAATCCGGTAGCTCCGGCGAGCTGATCACGCTTGCCCTGAAAAGCGCCGGCGTGAGCCATCTCTTCACCTTGAACGGCGGCCACATCTGGCCACTCCTGCTGGGGGCTGAAGAACACGGGATCCGGATCGTCGACACCCGTCATGAGCAGACCGCCACCTTTGCCGCTGAGGGCTGGTCGAAGGTGACCCGGCAGTGCGGCGTCGCCTCCGTCACCGCGGGACCCGGCGTCACCAATGCGCTCTCGGCGATCGCGGCGGCCCACTCCAACGACAGCCCGCTGCTGGTGATCGGCGGCCGGGCGCCGGAAGCCCGCTGGGGCATGGGTTCGCTGCAGGAGATCGACCACGTGCCGGTGGTGACCACGCTCAGCAAACGCGCCTCTACTTTGAAGTCGGCGGAGGAGGCCTACGCGCTCGTGATCGACTCGCTGCAGACAGCGCTCACCGCGCGGACCGGGCCGGTGTTCTTCGACGTTCCCTTCGACACCTTCCTGGCGGCGGCCGACTTGCCTGAGCCGCCGAGGAACAGCTCCGCGCCTTCGCCGAGAGGACGGGCGTGCCCGTCTACCTGAACGGCCTCGGCAGGGGATGCCTGCCGCCCGATCACCCGAGCTTCCGCTCGCGCTCCCGCTCGGTCGGGCTTGGCGAGGCGGACCTGGTCGTCGTCGTGGGCGTGCCGCTCGACTTCCGCCTCAACTTTGGCCAGCCGCCGGTCATGCGAGACGACGCGCAGATCATCTATGTCGACTGCGACGACTTTCGCAAGCACCGTCCGGGCGCGGCCGCCCTCTACGGCGATATCGCCACGTCGCTAGCGGCGCTGGCCGAGAGCGGCGACGGCGCCGGCGCCGGCCGGCGGTCGGGCTGGCTGGAGAGGCTGGCGGAAAAGGAGAAGAGCTCCCGCGAGCGGGACCGGGCTCTGGCCGAGTCGGACGCTGTGCCCATCCACCCGGCCCGCCTCATCGCCGAGCTTGATCGATTCCTGGACCGGGACGCGATCGTCGTGGGCGACGGCGGCGACTTCGTCTCCTTCGCCGGCCGGATGATCGAACGCCCCGGCCCTGGCCAGTTCATCGACCCGGGGCCTTTCGGCTGCCTCGGGTCAGGACCCGGCTACGCGCTTGCCGCCAAGCTTGCCCACCCGGACCGCCAGGTCCTCCTGCTCTCCGGCGACGGCGCCTTCGGCTTCTCGGGGATGGAGTTCGACACGCTGGTGCGGCAGCAGGCGCCCATCGTCTGCGTCATCGGCAACAACGGGATCTGGGCGACCGAGAAGCACCCTATGCGTCAGATGCTCGGCACCGCCATCGCCGCCGATCTCCGACCCGGCACCCGCTACGACAAGGTCGTGGAGGCGCTGGGCGGCCACGGCGAGCTCGTCGAGCGCCCGGAGCAGATCCGGCCGGCGCTGGAGCGCGCGTTCAAGGCGGGCGTGCCCGCCTGCGTCAACGTCCTCACCGACCCGGAGGCGGAGTACCCTCGCTCGTCGGTGTTGATGTAGTGGACCGCGGACCATGGCTGTAGCCCAGCAGATCTCCGAGACCAACCCGTGGCACACGGCGCAGCACCAGTTCGACGAGGCCGCCGACATGCTCAAGCTGGACCCCGGCCTGAGAGTGATCCTGCGAGAGGTCCAGCGAGAGTTCACCTGCCACTTCCCGGTCCAGATGGACGACGGCAGCGTGCGCTGCTACACCGGGTATCGCGTCCAGCACAACATCAATCGCGGCCCGGCCAAGGGCGGCCTCCGCTTCCACCCTGACGTCTCGCTGGACGAGGTCAAGGCCCTCGCCATGTGGATGACCTGGAAGTGCGCCGTGGTCAACATCCCCTACGGCGGCGCCAAGGGCGGCGTCATCGTCGACCCGCGCAAGCTCTCACCCAGCGAGCTCGAGCACCTGACCCGCCGCTTCGCCACCGAGATCTCGATCCTGGTCGGGCCGGACCGCGACATCCCGGCCCCGGACGTGGGCACCAACGCCCAGGTGATGGCCTGGTTCATGGACACGATCTCGATGCACAAGGGCTACTCCGTGCCCGCCACGGTGACGGGCAAGCCGGTCGAGGTGGGGGGCTCCCTGGGCCGGACCGACGCCACCGGGCGGGGCGTGATGATCTGCACGCTCGCAGCGCTCGAGCACCTCGGCTTGAAGCCCTTCGGCGCGAAGGTGGTGGTGCAGGGTTTCGGCAACGTCGGCAGCGTCTCTGCTCGCTTGCTCGAGGAAGCGGGCTGCACGGTCATCGCCGTTTCCGAGGACTACGGGGGTATCTACAACCCGCACGGCCTGCCGATCCGGAAGCTGATCGAGCACCGTGCCAGGGAGGGCACGCTGAAGGACTTTCCGGGCATCGAGGTGATCAGCAATGACGACCTCCTGAGACTCGAGTGCGACGTGCTGGTGCCGGCCGCGCTCGAGAACCAGATCACCTCCCGCAATGCCGGCGAGATCAGGGCCAAGCTGATCGTGGAAGGCGCCAACGGCCCGACCACGCCGGGCGGCGACGAGATCCTGCACCGCCGCAAGATCTTCCTGGTCCCGGACATCCTGGCCAACGCCGGCGGCGTCACCGTCAGCTATTTCGAGTGGGTGCAGGACCTCCAGTCCTTCTTCTGGTCGGAACACGAGATCAACCAGCGGCTGGAAACGATCATGCAGCGGTCGTTCCGGGAGGTCCTCGCGATCATGAAGGAGAAGCAGGTCGACCTCCGGCTGGCGGCCTACCTGCTGGCCGTGCGGCGGGTCTCCGAGGCGACGGCCGAACGCGGGATCTACCCCTGAGAGCGGGTTAGCCTTCGGGCAGGTCTCGCGGAGTCGTCCAGCTCCCGCCGGATGCTGGCCGCGTCCCGGTTCAGGAGCGCGCGAGATCGGTCCAAGGCCTCTTGCGCACGGCGCAAACGCTCCTCCGAGCGCTGGAGGCGTTCCTGGCTGCGGTCGATCGCCTCCTGCTCCCGCTGCAGGATTTCCGGCAGAGCCTCATGAAGAGTTTGTGAGCGCTGGTCCAGTCGCGCTTCTCGCGCCACCAACTGGCTCTCTTTCCGATCCAGGCGGACCTCCCGGTCGTTTGAATTGCTCTCGCGCTCGTCAGCGACGCGCTCGCGTTCGTCGGCGACGGAGTCGCGTTCGTCGGCGACGCGGTCCCGCTCGCCCGCGGTTCGACGACGCTTGCCGGGGGATTCAGGGCGAGACGGACGGGCCACGTCACCGATCCTAACTCTCGGACACGGCTCCATTCGAGCCGAATCAGACCTCGGGCAGGACCGTGTCGGTCGCCCGCCAGCAGTACCAGGCGGCGACGGTTCGATACGGCCGGTAGATATCGCCCAGCTGCTCCAGCGCTTTCGGCAGGGGCGACTCGATCAAGCCGTGGATGACCGCGTAGCCCTTGCGGACCGCAAAGTCGTCGACCGGCCAGACGTCGAGCCGGCCGAGCTGGAAGATCATGAACATCTCGGCCGTCCAGCGGCCGATGCCACGAACCGCGACCAAGTGCTTCACGACCTCGTCGTCGGCGAGCTCTTCGATGCGGTCCAGGGGCACGGTGCCGTCGGACGTCTTCATCGCCAGGTCGACAATGGAGGCCGCCTTCGAGCCGCTCAGCCCCACCGCTCGGAGGTCTTCCAGGGGTGTTTTCAAGATGGCCTCGGCGGACGCATGACCGTCGTACAGCGCGAGGAAGCGGCCGTGGATCGCGCGGGCCGCGCGGCCCGCCAGCTGCTGGAACACGATGGACGCGGCAAGGGCGTTGAAGTAGTCCGCTTGCGGCGGCCGCGGGTTGTAGGGGCCGACCGCGTCGATCACCCGCTTGAACGCAGGATCGACTCGGGCTACGAGATCGGATGCCTCTTTCATGCTCAGTAGAACACCGTCCGGACCCGGTGATAAGGCCGGACCGGAAAGAGGCCCTGCGCATACGACCAGAGGATCCAGTCGACCTCGATCGCCAGCAGCGGCCGGCCCGCCTCCTCGAGCAGGTCACGCAGCCGGTCCACGGCCACGACGGTCGCGGCTCGGATCTCGGTCTCCTCTTCGGAGCCGGCGGGCAGCTCGACCCAGTTGTCGATTTTTCTTGACAACTCGCCCGAGTACTGCAGCGCGTTCAGATGGCGCAGCGCTTGCGGGAGCTTGTAATCCGCGAAGCAGGTCAGCTCGGCCAGGTCGGGAAACTGGGCGGCTCCGGCGCCCCAGAGGTCGGCCGGCAGGATCTGGGCCCGCTTGAGAAACGGGTCGGCGTAGGAGGGTAGCCGCCCGGCGAGATCGCGAGCCAGTTCGACTGCGCTGGGTGAGACCTGGAAGGCCCCCGTGCCGAGACCGCCAAGCTCGCGCAGCGCCGCGGCGCGCTCTTCCAGGAGCGGGAAGTCCCCGACCAGTTCGCGCAGTCGCCTGGCGGTCATCGAACTGAGCTGCTCCGGCTCCCAGAGCGGCTCGCCCCGGGCAAATGCATCCCGCAGCGCCTCGGCCAGCTGCCAGTAGCCGCGGCCGGAGCCCCAGAAGGAGAAGTTGATCGTGTCCAGCACGAAGAGGTACTCGACGATTCGCTCGCCCGTGTAGTGGCGGCGCCGGTCCCAGGCCGGGACGGGAAGGTCGCGGATCGCCTCGAATGCATCCTTCAGGGAGCCGACCTGGACGTGGCTTCCGTGCTCCAAGGTTCGCGCGCTGAGTGCCCGGACGCCGAGCGGGTCAGCTCGGACCGTCAACCGCCGCGGGCTCGTGATCGGCAGCCGGCCGGCGGCTCTTCTGCAGCCGCAGGATCTCGTCCTCCAACATCTTGAAGTCGTTCTTCGGCAGCTGGTGGAGGTGGCCCTGGAAGGCAAGCGTCCAGTGCTCGGGCGGCCACTTCCGGACGTAGTCAAGCCGGTAAGCGATCTCCCGCGCGAGCACCCACTCGGGCTCCTCCAGCACACTGTCGGCCCGAATGTGGAACCGCCACGGGTAGTCCTCTTCGCGGCGGTCGGTCCGCCAGATCACCGTGTGGTCCTCGTACATCGGCGAGGTCACGGTGACCGTCGCCGCGAACGCCATCCGGCCGGTCACGTAGTAGAGAAGGCGATCGCCGGGCTGCATGCTCTCGACCCGCCGTTTGTGGCGGCTCTTGATGCCCTGGATGCTGAAGCCGTGGTCGCGCGTCCGCTTGAAATTGTCAGGTGAGCTGACGACCATCCAGTACTGCGCGCTCCGGCCGGACGCCTTTCCGCCGCGCTTGCGCCGGCTGCGTCCGGTTGCACGGGCCGGCCGCTCCAGGGCTTCCGCCGGCGCCACCTCATCCACGGGTCAATACCTTAGCTACGTCGGGTAGGTGAGCTCGCCGGCTCGCACGGCCACCGGGAGCCGGTTCTCGGGAGGAGCCAGCGGGCAGGCCCAGAGCGGGCTGTACGCGCAGGACGGGTTATAGGCGTAGTTGAAGTCGATGGTCACCTCGTTCGACCCGGCCTCGAGCTCCAGCGCCAACCCGTCCGTGTTCTTGACCGTGTCGAAGAGGTAGCGGCCGGCGCCGTAGGTCTCCTGGCCTGAGGTGGTGTCGGCGAAGGGCAGAAAGAGGCCGCCGGCGTAGGCGGCGATCGAGAAGACGGTCAGGCGGCAGTCCCGGCCCTGCACCTGAAAGCGGAGCTGGCCGGCCCGCCGGTAGCGGATGACGCCGTCGTCGCCGCCGGTGTCGACAACAAGTTGGCTGCCGTCGGAGGGTTCCAGCCGGCAGCGCAACCGGTAGGCAGGATCTGGCGAGAAGTAGCGGAGCCCGCCGAAGGTCTCCCGTTCGTCCTGCGGAATCGGTGACTGGGGATGCTCGCGAAAGAGGCGGTCCCGGCCGCGCCGGAACTCCTCCAGCGCGCCGGGACCCCGCAATCGATAGAGGTCCCCGACCCGGCGGCGCCAATCCACCAGGTCGAGGTAACTCTGGGTGCTATGTAGTGGCGCTGAATCCGTGCTGCTTGAGCCAGTTGGTGGCAAGAGTGGCTGGGTCTTCCTTGTCGATGTCGGCGCTCTTGTTCATCGCCGTCAGGTCCACGAGCGTGAGCTTGGCGTCGATGCTGTTGAGGAGGCTCGTCACCTCGCTGTTGGCCTTGTTCGTGCGGATCAGGGGCACGATGTTGTCCGCCGCTTCCAGCTGCTTGTCGTCTTGCAGAACAACGAAGTTCTTGGCCGCCACGGCGCCGTCAGAGGAGAACACCAGGCCCACGTCGATGTCTCCCTTCTCAAGCGCGCCCTTTGTCAGCGAGCCCCCGGCGTCGAGCGACTTGAAGTCCTTGAAAGTGAGGCCGTAGACGCTTTTCAAGCCCAGCTCGCAGTACGGCCGGGTTGGGCATTCTGGCGGACCGCCCAGCACCAGTTGGCTCGCGACGGGCTTGAGGTCCGAGATCTTGACCAGGTTGTCCTTGGTGGCGAGCGCTTTGGTGACGGCAAAGGCGTTCTCGTCGCTGGCCGGCGATGGAGTGAGCGCCTCCGCGCCGAACGCAGACAAATAGGTATTGAGCTTGGTGACGTTCGCCTGAGGGTCGCCGCCGGCTTCCCCCTTCTTGTTGTTGAAGAATTCGAGCTCGGTGGCGGCGTATCCGGGATAGAGGTCCACCTGGCCGGTTTTCAACGCGGGAGCCACCACTTCGCGGCTGCCCAGATTGAGCTTGTAGGCGATCGTGTAGCCTTTCGCCTTCAGCGCCTGGCCGTACATGTCCGCCAGGATGCTGCTCTCGGAGAAGTTGAACCCGCCGATGGTCAGTGTCTCCTTCGCCGTCGTGCCGCCGCCGCCGCCGCCGCCGCCGCCGCACGCCGCAACGATCGCGAGCGTGCCAAGGGCCACCACAAGTGGCCGCAGGTTTTTCAGCGTCATTGAATTTCGTACCTCCTCATTAGCGCACGGTCCTCAGGCAGCCTTGGCCTGAGGTGGTCCCGCCGGAGCTGCGCCTGACTCGCGCAATCCCCGCGGCACCAGCATGAACTCCACAGCCCCCAATGCCAATTCCGTAGCTACGGCGAGGGCGGCCACCAGCACCGCGCCGGCGAACATCTGGACGTAGTCCTGCTGGGCGAAGCCGTCGATGATGTAGCGGCCGAGGCCGCCCCAGGCGACCAGCGCGGCCAGGGTGGCGGTCGCGACGACCTGGACCGCGGAGGTCCGGATGCCAGCCATGATCAGCGGCACGGCCAGCGGCAGCTCGACCGCGAAAAGGATCTTCCGCTCTCGCATTCCCATGCCCCTGGCTGCGTCCTTCACGTCCGGATCGACCTCCTTGACGCCGACATAACTGTTGGTGACGATCGGCGGGATGGCCAGGAGGGTGAGTGCGATGAAGGCGGGCGGAGCGCCGATCCCGACCACCTCGAACGCCAGGACCAGCACGGCGAACGAGGGAATCGCGCGCCCGACGTTGGAGATGTTGATCGCGGCGTTGCCGCCCCGGCCGAAGTGACCGAGCGCGATCCCGATGGGGAGGGCGATCAAGGCCGCGACGAGGGTCGCCGCGCCTGCCATCAAAACATGTTCCAAGAGCCGGTTCGGCACTCCGGCGCTGCCCTGCCAGTGAACCGGGTCGAGAAACCAGGCCGAGACCTTGACGAGGAAGCTCACCCTGTCATCTGCTCCACGGCATGACGAGACGCTGGATGCCGGCGAGCCCCAGATCGGCGACCGCGGCCAGCAGGATCGAGAGCACGGTTCCGACAACCAGCGGCGTTTTGAAGTCGCGGATCAGCCCCTCCAGGATCAGACGGCCGAGACCGCCTTCTCCGATCAGCGCCGTCACGGTGACGAGGCCGATGGTCGTGACCGTGGCGATGCGGACGCCGGCGAAGATCGAAGGCAGCGCCAGCGGCAGCTCGACCCAGAGGAGCTGTTTCAGGGGGCGATAGCCCATCCCGCGGGCGGCGTCGCGCACGTCAGCCGGCACCGCCTCCAGCCCGACGACCGTGTTGCGGACCAGGATCAGGATCGTGTAGCCGACAAGCCCGATCTCCGCGGTCACGTAGGTCAGGCCGGTGTACGGGATGAGAAAGGCGAAAAGCGCGAGCGAGGGGATCGAATAGAGCACGCCGGTGACTCCCAAAACCGGGTTCCGCAGGCCCCGCCGGCGGTAGATCAGGACACCCAGCGGTAAGGCGATCAGAAGCCCGACGAGGACCGCTATCAGGGTCAGCTCGACGTGCTCGGCCAGGTCCGCCTCAAAGTCGGCCGCATGATTCTGCAGGTAGCTGACGCGGATCCACGGGTCCGTTGCGTCGAGGAAGAGATTCACGCGTCAACTACGCTAGCTCAGGTCGTTTGATCACTCTCGACAAGGTCAGCAAGCGCTATCCGGACGGCTTTGTTGCGGTCGACGAGCTGAGCCTGGAGATCGCCACCGGTGAGACCTGCGTGCTGGTCGGGCCCTCGGGCTGCGGCAAGACGACGACGCTGCGGATGATCAACCGCCTGATCGAGCCGAGCTCGGGCCGGATCTTGCTCGACGACGAGGACGTGCTCCGGCTGGACCCGGTCGCGCTCCGCTTGAAGATGGGCTACGTCATCCAGCAAACCGGCCTCTTTCCGCACATGAACGTGGCCGACAACGTGGCGACGGTGCCCAGCCTCTGGGGCTGGGACCGCGAGCGCACCCGGCGCCGGGTGCACGATCTTTTACTGCTGGTCGGGCTCGATCCGGACCTGTTCGCCGCTCGCTACCCGCACCAGCTCTCGGGTGGCCAGCGACAGCGAGTCGGCTTCGCCCGTGCCCTGGGCGCCGACCCGCCCGTGCTGCTCATGGACGAGCCCTTCGGGGCCGTCGACCGGATTACCCGGGAACGCTTGCAAAACGAGTTCATCGGAATCCAGCGAAGAGTGCGCAAAACGGTGGTGTTCGTGACTCACGACATCGATGAGGCGGTCAAGCTCGGCGATCGGATCTGCCTGCTCGAGGCTGAGGCGCACATCGCCCAATACGACACGCCGGGTGAGATCCTGGCGCATCCCGCGTCGGCGTACGTGAATGAGTTCCTGGGGCACGACCGGCTCTTGAAGAGGATGGCCGTGACGCCGATCGACCCTCAGAGCCTCGAGAGGGAGGCCGCGCCCGCGAACGGCGGCGAACCCCGGCTGACTTCTGCCAGCACGCTCAGCGAAGCTTTTGAGCTGCTGCTGGAAACCGGCCGTGGCGCGCTCCCCGTCTACGATGGCGATCGCTACCTGGGTGCGTTCTCGTCCGCTTCGCTACAGGCTTCCTTGAGGACGGACTCGGAACGCGTGCACGGTCATGCGGACCGGGCTGACGTGGAGGAGGCCGCCGGTGGATGAGTTCGACGTTCTCTGCCTGGGGGCGGGGGTCTGCGGCGAGGCGATCGGCGGCGAGCTGAAAGGCTCCGGACTGACGGTCGCCGTTGTCGAGAGCGGGCTGGTCGGCGGGGAATGCCCGTACTGGGGCTGCGTGCCGAGCAAGACCCTCCTTCGCTCGGGGGAGACGCTGGCCGAGTCGGGCCGCGCCCGGCAGCTGGCCGCCAGCAAGGTCGAGTGGACCGTGGACATGCCCAAGATCTCCAAGCGCGTCCTCTGGATGGCCCGCGACCTCGACGACACCAATCCAGCCAAGGCACTGGAAGCGGCCGGCGCCGTCCTCGTGCGCGGGGAGGGCCAGCTCACAGGACCGCGCACGATCGACGTCGGTGGCCGCCGGCTGACCGCCCGCAAGGCTCTAATCGTGGCCACGGGCAGCGAGCCCGTAGTGCCGCCGATTCCGGGCCTCCAGGGCACGCCTTTCTGGACCAACCGCGACGCCGTGCTGCCCAAGGCGCTGCCGGAGAGCCTGGCCATCCTGGGCGGCGGCGCGATCGGGGCCGAGCTGGCCCAGGCCTACGGCCGGATCGGTTGCCGCGTCGAGCTGATCGAGGCCGGGCCGCGGTTGGTTGCGGCCGAAGAGCCAGAGGCCAGTGACGCCTTGCAGCCACACCTGGAGGCTGACGGCGTCAAGGTCCACCTCGGCATGAGGTGCACGGGTGTCGAGCATTCCGAGGCTGGGTTCAAGCTCCAGCTCGAGGGTGCGCAGCCGGTGACCGCGGAAAAGCTCCTGGTGGCCACTGGGCGGAAGGCGCGTCTGGGCAGCGTGGATCTGGCCGCCGCCGGCCTCGCCACCACCGAGAGGGGCTGGCTCAAGGTCAACCCGAGCACGCTGGAGGCGGCCGGCGGGATCTTCGCGGGAGGCGACGTGACCGGCATCGGCGGCTTTACGCACCTCGCCTTCTACCACGGCCAGGTGATCACCATGCGGCTCTTGGGAGGCGACAACCGAGCCGACCACACCGCGGTCCCGCGTGTCACCTTCACCGACCCCGAGGTGGCGTCGGTGGGGATCTCCGAGAAGGGCGCCTTCGAGCGCAACATCGACGCCGTCACCGTCGTTACCGACCCAGGCGAGACGGCGCGCGGATACATCCACGACTTCAAGGGCGGGGTCGTCAAGCTGGTGGCCGACCGCCAGGCTCGCGTCCTGGTCGGGGCGACCATCGTCCAGCCGCGCGCCGGCGAGATGCTGGGTGAGCTGAGCCTGGCCGTGAAACAACGCATCCCGCTCCGGGAGCTGTCTGACTTGATCCATCCGTTCCCAGCATTCTCCAGGGTGCTGGGGGCCGCGCTGAGAGAGCTCCACGTCAAGGCACGCTGACCTGCACCGCGGCTGAACCGGGGCGCATCTAGCATCAGGAGTCATGCTCCGGATCCGCTCCCGCCTCGGCTTCAGCGGGGTCAGCCGGCCGGCCTGGATCCTCCTCGCCGGCAATGCCCTCGACGCCGTCGGCCTGGGGATCTTCTTCCCGATCCTGCCGCTCTTCGTCGAGCACCGCGGTGGCACGCCCCTTCTCGTCGGAGTGATCGGCGCTTCCGCGCTGGTAGGCAACGTGCTCGCCCAGGCGCCGGGTGGCTGGCTGGCCGATCGCTACGATCGCCGGCTGATCGTGGTGGCGAGCATCGCCGCCTACGGGGCTTTCTTCCTGGTCTACCTGATCCCGATACCGGTTCAGGTGCTGCCCTTCGTCAGGTTCCTGCACGCCGGCGTGGGGGGCTTCTACATGCCCGCCGCGCGCGCTCTGCTGGCCGACTACACGCCCCCTGACCGCCGCGGGATGATCTTCGGCCACTGGCAGGCGTCGAGCATGGGTGGGTTCCTCATCGGACCGACGATCGGAGGCCTGCTCGCCCTCGTCCGTCTGGACCTGGTCTTCGTCAGCTCCGCGATCGCCGGCGGGCTGGGCGCCCTGCTGCTGAGCACCCTACCGCCGGGACTGGCGCGGGACGAGGCCGGCCGCTACGAGGGACCGACCGGCCTCCCCAAGGTCGAGCGTCACCTGCTCTGGCTGCTGCTGCCGGCGATCCTCGCGGGCGCCGCCTACCAGTACCTCGGCGGTGTCTATGGCGCGACCTGGGTCCTCTACGTAACCGCGCTTGGCGGCTCACCTCTTATCGCCGGCCTTTCCCTGAGCCTCTACTCGCTGCCGCTCGTCCTCTTCAGCGCTGCCGCCGGCGGGCTCACCGACCGCTACGGCGTCCGCCTCAGCGTTGGACTGACGCTGTTTTTCAGCGCACTTTTCGCCACCTTCTACCTGCTCACCCGAAGCATCCCGGTCGTACTGGTGCTTGGCGTGATCGAGGCTTTCCTGACCCTGGGTGGGATGCCTGCGGTCCTGGCCGAGATCAGCAGGATCGTGCCCTCAGCCCAGCAAGGCCGGGCGCAGGGCATCTTCAACATTTTCACCGTGGGGACTCAGGCGGCCGGCTCGCTGGTGGGCGGCTACTTGTTCGGCTACGGCATCGCCTACCCGTTCGCCTCGGGCGCGGTGGTCTGCCTCATGGCCCTGGCCGCGATCCCCTTCCTCGGCCGCAACCGCCAGGCGTCTGAGCCGGCCCCCGTCGCGGCGTGCTGAGCTTCCGCGTCACCGCCCGCGATGGCGCCGCTCGCCGGGGCGTGATCTCGACACCCCACGGCGAGGTGGACACGCCAGGCTTTTTCGCGGTCGCGACCAGGGGCGCTTTGAAAGGCCTGGACCCGGAGCCGGCCCGCGCCACCGGCGTCCAGGCGCTGATCGTCAATGCCTACCACCTTCACCTCCAGCCGGGCGGCGAATCGCTGGCTCGGCTGGGCGGCCTCCACGGGTACCTGGGCTGGCCCGGCGCTCTCGCGACCGACAGCGGCGGGTTCCAGGTCTTCAGCTTTCGCCATGGTCAGGTGGCTGACGAGATCAAGGGCCGGCGACGGACGGCGAAGGACGAGGAATCCGCGGAGGCGGTCAAGGTGGACGACGACGGCGTCGAGTTCCGCTCCTACCTGGACGGCGCCCGGCAGCGGTTTACACCCGAATCGAGCATGGCCCTCCAGCGCGACCTTGGCGCCGACCTCCTGATGGCCCTCGACGAGTGCACGCCGTTCCACGTCCCGGCCAAGTACACCGAACAGGCGACCGACCGCAATGCCCGCTGGGCGGCCCGCTGCCGCACTGAGTTCGAGCGGCTGGGGATGGCCGCCGGCCAGGCCCTTTACGGCATCGTGCACGGCGGCGTGTACCCGGAGCTGCGGCGCCGGTCCGCTCTGGCCGTCACTGGAATCGGCTTCGACGGTTACGCCATCGGCGACTGCCTCGGCCAGACCAAAAGCGACTGGTACGGCATCGTCGACCAGGTGACTCCACTTCTCCCAGAGGACCGGCCGCGGCATCTGCTTGGCGTCGGCGAGCCTGACGACCTCGTCGAAGGCGCGCTGCGCGGAGTCGACACCTTCGACTGCGCGATGCCGACGCGCGTCGCTCGCCACGGCCACGCGCTGCACCCCGGCCTGCCCCGCTTCCGGCTCGATCTGACCGCGGCCGCCATGCGCGACGACCCCCGGCCGCCGCTCGAGGGCTGCGACTGCCGGACCTGCGCGCGCTTCACGCGCGCCTACCTCTGGCACCTTTTCCACGCGCACGAGATGCTGGCCATCAGCCTCACCGTCGAGCACAACCTGAGGTACACGGCCCGTCTCCTCGAGCGCGTCAGAGAAGCGATCTCTTCTGGCACCCTTTTGCGAGAGAAGGAGGCGTTGTTATCGACTGCCTGATCGAGGTGAAGGATCTCGTCAAGCGCTACCGCAAGGCATCCATCAATGCGGTGGACGGCGTTTCCTTCGACGTGCGCGCCGGCGAGTTCTTCGCGCTCCTCGGGCCCAACGGGGCGGGCAAGACGACAACCATCTCGATCCTGACCACGACGCTCACGCCCACCGCCGGAGTCGTCAAGATCGCGGGCTACGATGCTCGGCGGGAAGCAGCCCAGGTCCGCCGCCAGGTCGGGATCATCTTCCAGACGCCGAGCCTGGACCTGAACCTTTCAGGCGAGGAGAACATCCGGTTCCACGCGATCCTCTACGGCCTCTACCCGTACCGGCCGGCGTATCGATTGATGCCCGGCGAGTACCGGCGCCAGGTGCTGGAACTGGCCGGCGTACTGGGCATGGCTGAAGAGGTCTTCCGGCCGGTCAAGAAGCTTTCCGGCGGCATGAAGCGGAAGCTCGAGATCATCCGCGGTCTCCTCCACCGGCCGCGAATCCTCTTCCTGGACGAGCCCACCGCCGGCCTCGACGCGGCCAGCCGGCGCAACCTTTGGGAGTACCTGCGGCGCGTGCGGGCCGAGTACGACGTGACCATCCTGCTGACGACGCACAACCTCGACGAGGCCGAGCAGGCCGATCGCATCTGCATCCTCGACCACGGCAAAGTTGTGGCTCTCGGAACGCCGGCCGAGGTCAAATCGCAACTGCTCGAGGAGCACCTGATCCTGGATGCCGCCGACCGCGACCAGCTGCGCACGGAGCTGCGCCGGCTGGAGGTCGACTTCCAGGAAACCGGCCATTTTGAAGTACATCTCAAGGGCCGCTCCGCGCAGCAAGTGCTGCGTGGACTCAAGACCGAGCTGACGGTTCTGCGCACGCATTCGCCGACGCTCGAGGACGCCTACTTGAGGATCCTTGCCGGTGAATGAGATGAATGCCATCGCGGCGGTCGCCAGCCGAGACGTGCTCAAGTTCTTTCGCGATCCGGCCCGGCTCGCGGCCACCTTCATCTTTCCTTTCGCGATCATGGCCTTGATGGGCGGCACGCTGCAGCTCAACCTGGGCAGATCGGCAGGGTTCAACTTCATCGGCTTCACCTTCACCGGCGTACTCGGAATGACCATCTTTCAGTCGTCCGCCAACGGCATCACCTCTTTGATGTCGGATCGGCAAACGGATTTTGCTCAGAGCATGTTCGTGTCGCCGATCTCGCGCTACTCGATCGTCTTCGGCAAGATCCTCGGCGAAACGCTGGTCGCGCTCTGCACAGCCCTGCCGATGATTGCTTTCGCGGTCGTCCTGCGGGTCCCGCTGACGCCCGAGCAGATCCTGCTCCTGGGGCCGGTCTGCCTCCTCTGCTGCTTCGTCGGCGGTGCCTTCGGGCTCGTCTTGCTCTCGATGCTCACCGACGAGCGCAGCAGCAACCAGCTCTTCGGCTTCATCTTTCTTCCCCAGTTTTTCCTGGCCGGCGTCTTCAGCCCGGTCTCGATCCTGCCCTGGTACCTGGAGATCTTCTCGCTGCTCTCGCCTCTCCGTTACGTGGTCGACCTGATCCGCGACGTCGCTTACGCAGGCCGGGCGGAATACCACAAGGTGGTGCTCTTCGACGCCGGTCTCAACCTGCTCGCGATGGCCACGATGTTCGTGATCTTCATGGTCGTCGGCACCGCGCTTTTCGTGCGTCGCGAAACGAACCGCTAGGCCCCCCACCCTCACCCTCCCCCGCTGGGCGGGGGAGCGTGAGGGAGGGGGCCCACATACACCCCGTCCCGCAGGGTGGGCGCCACCGTGCTGACGCCGACCTGGGACGCGACATCGATGTCATCGCCCAGTCCGACCTCCTCGAGCCAGCGTCCGCTGGCGCATGCGCGCAACAGCCCTGGCAGCCGGGGGCGCACCGATTCGAAGGATGCGGCTGCGAGCTGGGCTTCCGGCGAAGCGTCGCCCGGACCGAGCGAGGCGAGGATCGCCCCGGCGCCGAGGAGGTCTTCGAGCGCCGGGCGCAGAGAGCCGTCGTCCCAACGTTCGCCGGCCGCGATGACGGTGACTCGCTCGCCCCGCCGCCGCGCCTCGGCCGCGACGGCGCCGGCATTTCGGAGGCAGCCGCACATGACGTGAGCGCCGAGGGCGGTCGCTTCGACGGTGAGCTGGGCGCCGTTTGGCGAGGGGAGGTCGACGCGATCACCACGCTTGGTGCTCGTAGCCAGGTGGACCGGCGAGAGGTAGAGGTGCTGGATCCGGTCGGGGTCGCGCTTGCTCCATTCGACTGGGGCCACGAGACCACCCGCGGCCAGGACCGCGTCGACGGCGGTCGTGAAGCGGAAGACGTCGACGATGACGATCACGTCCGAGCCGGGGCCGAGGCGGGCGAGGCCGGCCGAGCCCCACTCGAAACGGGTGCGAAACCCGCGCTGGAGCTCGGTGTCGCTCAAGGCTCGGGCAGGAGCGCGATCAGGTTCCGGACCTGCGAGAGGTGGCCCATCTCGTGGGCGGCGATGAGGCGGCAGAAGTCGAGGATGTCGATCTCGCCCAGCAGATCGTCGGTGAACCTCTGACCCCACTGTTGATCGGTCAGGCCCCGCAGGAGGTCGACAGTCCGCCGGCGCACGCGGGAGAGGTCCTCGAGGCGGGCGTCAGCGGCGACCGAGACGTCGGGCTCGGCGGTCGTCTCCAGGGCGGCCCGGGCGGCTACCTCGGTCGCGCCGTCCAAACACGCGTGGCGGAGGGCGGCGTCAGCGGCGGTGCCAGCATCGCAGACGTGGACGACGACCTCCTTCAACGTTGGGAAGGCCGGGCCGTGGCGGTAATCCAGGCGGTTCTCGTCGAGTCCGAGGACGTAGTCGCGGACCCGTTCAGGCGAAGCGCCGAGCATGGTCAGGACATCTTCGCGGCCGAGGTTCGGATCGGGCTCCACGGCCGAAACTCTAGACGGGCTGCGCGCGTCGGCATACTTGCGGCATGGCTCAAAGGGCCTGCGACTACTGCAATTCGCCGCTGACTCCGGACGCCTCTTACTGCGACAACTGCGGCAACCGCACCCGCGCCGCGGTACGCAGGGTCCGGATCGCCATCCGGCTGGAGCTGGTCTTCATCGGGCTGATCGTGCTCATGGTTGCGGCCTTCGCCTTCGCGAACTACCACGGCTAGGCCCATTTGGCGCGGAGGCGCGCCGCGGCCCCTCTCCGAATCGGCGGCCCGTGGCCGAAACAGGCGACCTCGAAATCGAGCGCCGACAAACGTGCGAGGCTTCGCCTGCCCTCATCCACATCTACGTAGAACGGCATCAGCGACAAGCGGGCAAACAGGTTCCAGCAGGAGTCGGCCGCCAGCAGGACACCGCCGTGCTGACTCCAGAGCAGTGCGATGTGGCCATCGGAATGACCCGGAGCGTGGACTACCCCGAGGCCTCCGGGCAGCTGCTCGCCGTCGTGGATCTCCTGCTCGACCTCCGCCCGTTCCATCTTCGGCTGGCGTCCGCCCATCGCGGTGACGAGCAGGAAAGGAATGACGCCCGGACTGGGCTGAAAGCGCCGCCCGGTGGTCCCCTGGCGCACCTCGGCGGCGTCGACCGGATGCATCAACGCCGGCGCACCCGTGAGCCGCTTCAGCTCCGCCAGGCTGCCGTAGTGATCGGGGTGGCAATGCGTCACCACGATCCGCGCCACGTCGCTGGGCTGGCGTCCGATCTCGGCAACCGCCCGCAGGATCTTCGGCGCGCTGCCCGCGATCGCCGTGTCGATCACGGTCAGTCCATCGCTGTCGAACAGATAGGCGTTGACTCCCGGAACGGGCGTGATCCGGTAGAGACCCTTAACGACTTCCTGGAGCGCCATCTAGGCCGGCACGAGGACGGCTTGGGTCTGCGTCACCTGAGCCACCCGCCGGCCCGCGGCGTCGAAGATGTCCGTCTGAACGACGATGGTCGTGCGCCCGATATGCAGCGGCTTGCTGACCGAGTCGACGTGGCCCTCGCGCACCGCCCGGAAGAAGTTCGTCTTCGATTCGATGGTCGCGGTGCCGGCGCCTTCCGGAAGATTGAGAAATGCGCAGACAGCACCGACGGAGTCGGCCAGAGCCATGAGGGCTGCCCCGTGCATCAAACCCAACGAGGTGCAGCGCTCCGGACTCCAGTCGAGCCGCCCGCGCACCTCCTCGGGAGTCGCGGACAGTATCGAAACGCCGACCAGGTCGGCGAAGGGCATGGCGAATGGCAGCTCGACGCTACCTTCGGTAGAGCGCTTTCCCATCGAGCTCGTCCTTCCACCCCACAAAATCTGCGATTTTGCGGGGACCCCGGACCGCCTTACCTCCGGTAGAGAGCCTTGCCATCGAGCTCGTCTTTGTTCAGCCGTTTGTTGAGATGCAGGCCTTCCAGGATGAACTCCAGAGCCGACGCCCGCGCCTCGGGCCGGTCAGGCAGGCCCAGGCGCTTCAAGGCTGGCGCCAGGTCGACCCTGTCGCCCACCGCTTTCGCGTAGGAGGCCGCCGGCGCCGCTTCGCCAACCTCCACGCTGATCGCGTCGGCGTCGAACCGCGACACCAGGGACTCGAACTGGCCGGTCGTGAAGTAGCGCCCGAAGACCGCGTTCACCGCTGAGCGCTGGATGCGCTGGAGGACCTGCTCCTCCTTGCCTTCGTCCAGCGCCTCCACTTCCACCCGACCCGCTGTTGAGGCGGCTGTGAAAGCGAGGTCGGAGATGCGCGGGACAGCCAGCTCTTCGTCGACGCGGACCGCACGGCGGATCGCGTTGGAGATGACGTTCTCGTAGTTCCCGATCGACATCCGGACCGAAACGCCTGAGGTCTGCGAAATGTGCGGGCTGCGACGGGAATGATGGGTCACCTCGGCCACGATCTCGCGCATGAAGGCCGGCACCAGCACTTCGACGCCCGAGGCGGTCGCGTCCGCCGGGATGCGCTCGGCCTCCATGATCTCCATCTCCTCGTCCACCGCGAGCGGGTAGTGCGTGCGGACCTGAGACCCGAAGCGGTCTTTCAAGGGCGTGATGATTCGCCCTCGCGAGGTGTAGTCCTCCGGGTTGGCGCTCGCGATCACGAAGAGGTCGAGGGGCAGCCGCACCCGATAGCCCCGGATCTGGACGTCGTTCTCTTCCATGATGTTGAGCAGGCCGACCTGAATCCGCTCGGCCAGGTCCGGCAGCTCGTTGATGCCGAAGACGCCCCGGTTGGTTCGCGGGACCAGGCCGTAGTGGATGGTCAGCTCGTCCGCCAGGTAGCGGCCTTCGGCCACCTTGATCGGGTCGACCTCGCCGATCAGGTCGGCGATCGAGGTGTCGGGCGTCGCCAGCTTCTCGCCGTAGCGGCGGTCGCGCGGCAGCCAGTCGATGAGCACGGCATCGCCCTCGGCGGCCACCAGCGCCCGGCAGCGCGCGCAGACCGGAGCAAACGGGTGGTCGTTGATCTCGCAGCCGGCGACGACCGGGACCTCGGCGTCGAGCAGCTGGATCATCGAGCGCATGAGCCGGCTCTTGGCCTGGCCACGCTCGCCCAGCAGGATCACGTCGTGGCCCGAGATGACCGCGTTGGCGACCTGTGGCACAACTGTCTCGTCATAACCGACGATCCCCGGGAAGACCGGCCGCCGCTCGCGGAGCCGGGCCAGCAGGTTGCGCCTCATCTCCTGCTTGACGGTCTCGCGGAGGTGCCCGCCGGCGCGGAGCTCGCCGATCGTCGCAGGGCGGTTTTGGGCCATGGACCTCCGAGTTTAGACTGACGAGGTTCTGCGAGCGCCAATCACGATCCAGGGCCTTTTCGACGCTGCTCGCAGACAGGGCCGGATCCTGCTCGGCGGCCACCAGGGCAACCCCGCCGACTTCCCCGCCAACACGCTTTCCTCCTTCCGCTCAGCGATCGAGCTGGGGTGCGACCTGGTCGAATGCGACGTCCACCTGTCTCTCGACGGCGAGCTGGTCGTCATCCACGACCACTTGCTCGACGCCACCACAAATGGGAAGGGGCCGGTCGGCCTCCAGACCTTCGCCGAGCTCCGCCGGCTGGATGCCGGCCGGGGAGAGAAGATCCCGGTGCTGGCTGAGCTCCTAGAGCTTGTCCAGGACAAGGTCGGACTGGTCGTCGAGACGAAGCAGAATCCGATTCCCTACGCGGGTCTCGAGGAAAAGCTGGCCCGCGCGCTCGAAGACGCGGGCATGACCGAGCAGGTCTCCGTCATCTCCTTCCACCACCCGCTGCTGCGCAAGTTCAAGGAGCTGGCGCCCGGCGTCAACACCGGGATCATCGACGCGAGCCGGCCGGCCGACCCCATCGCGATGCTGCGGGCCGCCAACGCGGATGGCCTCTCCACGCATTTCGCGATGCTCGATCCGGAGATGGTCGAGGAGGTCCGAGCTGCGGGCGGGGGCGTGGGGGTCTGGACCGTGGATGACGAGATTGCGCTGGCCTGGTCCAAGCACTGCGGCCCCGACTCGGTTTTCACCAACCGGCCCGGCTGGCTGGCGCCTCTTCTGAACTGAACCGCGATGCGGGAGAGTCAGTCGACCTCACCAACCTGGATCGTTTGGCCGGCCGCCGAACCGGGCACGCTTAGAGCACCTTGATGTGGCACGGCGTCTGGCGGCCTGACTGGGGGCAGGAAAAGCCCCAGGTCCGCCTGGAGTGGCGCCTCCTGCGCCGGGTCTTCGCTTACTTCCTGCCCTACTGGTCGCACGCCCTGGTCGTGCTCGCCTGCATCGGCGTCACCTCGGTCATCGGGCTCGTCCCGGCGTTTGTGACGCAGACGTTGATCGACTCCGCGCTCAAGCCGCACGCCAGCTTCTCCCGCCTGCTGTTGCTCATCGGCGCCCTCATCGGCGCGTCATTGCTCGGTGGTTTGATCGGCGTGCTCCAGTCCTACTTCTCGAACCTGATCAGCCAGGGCATCATGCTCGACCTCCGCAACCAGCTCTTCGGCCGGATGCTGCAGCAGTCGGTCGCTTTCTTCACCAAGACCAAGACCGGCGACGTGATGTCACGCCTTTCCAACGACGTCAACAGCGTGCAGAGCGTCGTCAGCGACACCATCTTCAGCCTGGTGATGAACGTGATCATCCTGGCGACGACCGTCGCTTACATGGTCACGCGCGACTGGCGTCTCACGGTCGTTGCCCTGGTCGTTCTGCCCGCCTTTCTCCTGCCGGCTCGCCAGGTCGGCGGCCGCACCTTCGAGGCCCGGAAGGAAACGCAGGCCAAGCTCTCCGAGATGACCTCCTACATGCAGGAGATCCTCGGCATCTCGGGGATCCTGCTGGTGAAGGCCTTTGCCAAGAGGGCGATCGAGGCTGTGCGGTTCGGCAAGATCAACAGCGAGCTCAAGCAGCTGAACATCCGGCAGGGAATGATCGGCCGCTGGTTCTTCATGCTGATGAACGTGCTGGGGACGGCCGGGCCGGCCGTGCTCTGGCTCTACGGCGGCTACCTGGTGCTGAGCGGCAGCGAGTCGGTCGGCATCGTCGTGACCTTCGCGACCGTGCTCCTGGGCCGCCTCTATGGTCCGGTCGGCTCGCTCGCCAACCTGCACGTCAACGTAATTGGATCGCTAGCGATCTTCCAACGCCTCTTCGAATACCTCGACATGGCCGTCGAGATCACCGACAAGCCCGGCGCGAAAGCAATCACCGACGTGCGCGGCGAAGTCGAGTTCGACGGCGTGACGTTCATGTACGGCGGCAAGGGCAGGCCGGCGCTGGAGGAGGTGTCCTTCCGCATCGAGCCGGGCCAGCTGGCCGCGCTGGTCGGGCCCAGCGGCGCCGGCAAGACGACGATCACCAACCTCCTGCCGCGTTTTTACGACCCGCAGCAAGGCCGCGTCATGATCGACGGCCAGGACATCCGCGACGTCACCGTCGAGTCGCTCGAGCGCCAGGTCGGGATGGTCTTCCAGGACACCTTCCTCTTCCATTCGACCGTGCGCGAGAACCTCCTCTACGCGCGACCTGACGCGACGCAGGAGGAGATCGAGGCTGCCACGCGAGCGGCCAACATCCACGAGTTCATCGTCTCGCTGCCTGATGGCTACGAGACCATCGTGGGCGAGCGCGGCCACCGGCTCTCCGGCGGAGAGAAGCAAAGGATGTCGATCGCGCGCGTGATCCTCAAGGACCCTCGGATCCTGATCCTCGACGAGGCGACCTCCAACCTGGACTCCGAGTCGGAGCGTCTGATCCAGGCCGCTCTTCAGCCGCTCTTCAAGGGCCGCACCTCGATCGTGATCGCGCACCGCCTCTCCACGATCCTGGCCGCCGACCTGATCCTGGTCCTCGACCGGGGACGGCTGGTCGAGCAGGGCACGCACTTCGAGCTGCTCCGGAAGGAAGGCCGCTACGCGCGGCTCTACCAGCAGCAGTTCCAGGGCGCCGACGTCAGCCTGACCGGCTGACCGCGTTACTCGGTCCGGAGTCGGGCGTTCCGTCCACTATGGCTGGCTACCATTGCCCGGCATGTCCGCGCGGCCTCCTTTCGAGGACCTCTACCGCGAGTACCTCACGCGGATCTACGGCTACGTCTACGCACAGCTGCGCAACTCGGCCGAGGCGGAGGACGTGACGGCGCAGGTGTTCATGAGCGCTTACAAGGCTTACGACCGGTTCGAGGTCCGCGCCTTGACGCCTTCGGCCTGGCTCTTCCGGATCGCGCGCAACGCGGTCTACGACCACCACCGGCGGACCCAGGTGCGCGAACGCACCGAGCACCGCCTACGCGCCGAGCTGCCCGCCGGCTTCGATCCGGCGGTGGTGGCCGAGGACCGGGTGCTCTTCGGGGAGCTGCTGGCGGCGGTGCGGCGGCTGCCCGACCGGCAGCAGGAGGTGGTGGCGCTGCGGCACCGGTCTGACCTCAGCTTCAAGGAGATCGGCGACCTCATGGACTGCAGCGAGGACGCGGCCAAGATGCTCTACCACCGGGCTTTGAAGGCCCTCCGCGAGATGGTGCCCAAGTGAGCGACGAGCAGGACGAGCTCGAGCGCCAGCTCGCGGCGATGTACGGGTCGATCCGGCCCCGGGCCGGGTTCGAGCCCGACCTCTGGTCGCGCCTCGAGGACCAAAGACCCTGGTACCGGCGGCTTCGTGCGTTGCGCGGCCGGGCGTTCGTTCTGGCGCCCGCGCTCGCGGTCCTGGTCCTGGCCGGCGGGTTTGTCCTCCTCCTGACGCACACGGGCTTTCACGGTGGCGCTGGCGGCGGGGGCGCCACCACGAGCAGCCAGGTGGCGGCGACCCCCGCGTTTGGGAAGCTGCCTGCCCCACCCGGCGCCACGCTTTCACCCGCATCGAAGTCGGCGGTGGCAGCGACCCGGTCGTGGCCGCCAAGGACTTCCTGGCCCGTAACAACGCCCTGCCGAGCTACCCATACGTGATCACGATTGACGGCTACGACGTCGTCTTCTCGCGACAGTTCCAGGTCGGCGCCGAGCAGGCCCGATTGGTGATGGCCGACGGCCGGCCCTATGGAATCCGCGTCACCCTGCAGAACGGGCAGCCTACGCGCGCTAGCGGGCCGGTCGACCAGCCGTTGGCGGAGGCCGCCTACCCGCTTCGCTCGGCCGGCGAGGCTCTCGCCCAGCCGCCGGCTCCCCCCGGCGACCAGTACTCGGCGGCCCTCAACTCGGTTGAGGTCGTCTACGTCGTCGTCCCGGCGGGCGGATTCGTGTACTACGAACCGGCCCTGCTGTTCACGAGCGGAGGCATCACCCGTACCCTGCAGCCCGCGGTCGCACCGCAGTTCCTCCAGCAGTAGCACAATTTCGGGCAGCCTTTCATGCAGCTGCTGCCCGACAACACCTACCTCGCCGACCCGGCCCTCCGCTCTTACCTCGGAAGTCGCCTCGACCCCGCCGTGCTGGAGTGGGCGGAGCCGCAGCTGATTGAGATCGGACGGGCGGCGCCCGCCGAGCTGCGTCGCTGGGGCGAGGAATGCGAGGCCAGCCCGCCTCGCCTGCGCACGATCGAGCCCTGGGGTGAGCGCGTCGACGAGGTCGTGTATTCGGAAGCCTGGTGGAAGTTGAAGGCCCGGGCGGCAGCCGCGGGCTGTGTCGCGCTCCCTTACGAACGGCAGTCGCTGGACGTGGCCGGGCCCCAAACCCGGGTCGTCCAGGCTGCCCTCGCCTACCTCTTCGAGCCGGGGACCGCCACCTACTTCTGCCCGGTCGCAATGACCGACGCGGCCGCCTCCGTGCTGATCGAGTCTGGCCCCGACCGGCTCCGCGACGAGGTCCTGCCGCACCTGGTCTCGCGCGAACCGGACCAGGCCTGGACCGCGGGCCAGTGGATGACCGAGCAGCAGGGCGGTTCGGACGTGGGGGCGAACGCCGTCGAGGCGTGTCCCGAAGCGGGCGGCTGGCGTCTCTACGGGCGCAAGTTCTTCTGCTCCAACGTGGGCGGCGAGGTCGTCCTCGCCCTCGCCCGGCCCCAGAGGGCCGGCCCCGGGACGGCCGGGCTGGGCCTCTTCCTGATCCCTCGCCTGCTGGCCGACGGCACCCGCAACCATTACCGGATCGATCGCTTGAAGGACAAGCTGGGAACTCGCGCCATGGCGACGGGCGAGGTGACCCTGGAAGGC
>VBGR01000092.1 GCA_005880695.1 Chloroflexota bacterium | reverse complement strand
AGTACATCGAGGAAGGCCACCTGGGTGGTAAGGGATCGGAGGCTCACAAGGCGGCGGTCACGGGCGACACCGTCGGCGACCCGAACAAGGACACCGCGGGGCCCGCGATCAACCCGATGATCAAGGTCATCAACATCATCGCGATCCTGATCGCGGCCAGCGTCGCGACGCACTCCCTGCTGCACTGATACCCGCGTAGGGGCGAGACTTGTCTCGCCCGCCGTGGGTTCCGCCGCCCTACGTCGGTTGTGGGTGAGGCACCAGAAGCAAGGCGGTCGGTTCGTGGGGCCACCACTACCCCTCTCGACCGCTGTGGGCCAAGATTTTTCACTCTTGGCACGCGCACCACGTAGCCTCCTCCTTATCTAGGGCGGGCACCCCGCGACGGGTGTGCTCGCAAAGACCTCCTGGGCTTGCGGTCCAGGAGGTCTTTCATTTCTGCAAAAGCAAGAAGACAGGAAAGGAAACGGAATGAAGCGGATGGCGATCGAGAAGTACCGGCCTTACCCGCCGGTCCAGCTGCCCGAGCGGCGCTGGCCGGAGCGGACCGTCGACCGCGCGCCGGGCTGGTGCAGCGTCGACCTGCGGGACGGCAACCAGGCACTCATCGATCCGATGGACGTGCACCGCAAGCGGCGACTCTTCAACCTCTTGGTCGGCATCGGCTTCAAGGAGATCGAGGTCGGCTTCCCGGCCGCCTCACAGCCGGACTTCGACTTCGTCCGCCTGCTGATCGAGGAGGCGCTGGTGCCCGAAGACGTCACGATCCAGGTCCTGACGCAGGCACGCGACGAGCTGATCGAGCGGACCTTCGAGAGCCTCGAGGGCGCCAAGCGCGCCATCGTCCACCTCTACAACTCGACCTCGACCCTGCAGCGGCGGGTGGTCTTCGGCCTGGACCGCGCCGGGATCGTCGGCATCGCCGTCCAGGGGGCCGAGCAGATCCAGCAGCTGGCCAATAACCTGCCGGGGACCGAGCTGACCTTCGAATACTCGCCGGAGAGCTTCACCGGCACCGAGCTCGACTTCACCAAGGAGATCTGCGAGGCGGTGCTCGACGTCTGGCAGCCGACACCGGAGCGGCGGGTCATCCTCAACCTGCCGGCCACCGTGGAGATGAGCACGCCGAACATCTACGCCGACCAGATCGAGTGGTGCGACGGCAACATCAAGGGTCGTGAGAGCTGGATCTTGAGCGTGCATCCGCACAACGATCGCGGCAGTGCGGTGGCGGCAACCGAGCTGGCGCTGATGGCCGGCGCCGAGCGGGTCGAGGGCACGCTTTTCGGCAACGGCGAACGGACAGGCAACGTCGACCTGGTCACGCTGGCGCTGAACCTTTTCAGCCAGGGCGTCGACCCTGGGCTGGACCTCTCCGACATCGACGAGATGCGGCGCGTCGTCGAGGCGTGCAACCAGCTGCCCGTGCACCCGCGTCATCCCTATGTTGGAGAGCTCGTCTACACCGCCTTCTCCGGTTCGCACCAGGACGCGATCAAGAAGGGGATGGAGGCGCTCCAGAAGGCAAAGGCGGACGTCTGGGAGGTGCCCTATCTGCCGATCGACCCGCACGACCTGGGGCGGACCTATGAGGCGATCATCCGCGTCAACAGCCAGTCCGGGAAGGGCGGCGTTGCCTACATCATGAAGAACGACTACCACCTCGACCTCCCCCGCCGGCTCCAGATCGAGTTCATGCGGATCATCCAGCAGATCACCGACGAGAGCGGCAAGGAGATCACCCCCGAGGAGATCTGGACAGCGTTCCAATGGACGTATCTGAACCCCGAAACCTCGCTCGAGCTGGTCGAGCACAAGACCACCGACCACCGGCACGTCGGCCGGGCCGACGCGACCGAGCTGGAGGCGATCGTCCGGATCGACGGCGCCGAGCAGACCGTCTCGGGCCGGGGGAACGGGCCGATCGCGGCTTTTGTCGACTCCCTGGCCAGCTGCTGCGGCATCCGGCTGCGGATCGTCGACTACGTCGAGCACGCCGTGGCTTCGGGCTCTGACGCGACGGCCGCCGCATACGTGGAGGCAACCGACGAGAGCGGCGCCAACGTGGTCTGGGGCGTCGGCCTGGATCCGAACATCCTGACCGCGTCATTGAAGGCGGTTGTGAGCGCGGTCAGCCGGCTGGATCTGAAGCGCGGCGAGGCAAAGGTTGCTGCAGGCGACCTGGACTGACCCGGCCGAGATCCTGGCCGGGATCAAGGAGGCTGCCGCGCGCCTGGATGGCGTGGTCAGCCGGACCCCCCTGCAGGCCTCGCGCCGGCTCTCGGAGCGGTTCCGGGCCAACGTCTGGCTCAAGCGAGAAGACCTCCAGGAGGTCCGTTCCTTCAAGATCCGCGGCGCCTACAACAAGATCGCCTCGATGGCGGGTGAAGCGGGCGCGCGTGGCGTCGTCACCGCCAGCGCCGGCAACCACGCCCAGGGCGTGGCCTTCGCCTGTGCGCGCCTGGAGATCAAAGGCGCGATCTTCATGCCCACCATCACGCCGACCCAGAAGGTCGAGCGCGTCAGGCACTTCGGCGGCGAATTCATCGAGGTCCGCCTCCACGGCGACTCCTACGACGACGCCGGAGCGGCAGCCAGCCGCTACGCCGAGGAGCGGGGTGCCGTCTTCGTCCATCCGTTCGATGACCCGCTCACCATCGCCGGGCAGGGGACGATCGGCCTCGAGATCGCTGAAGACCTGGGCAGCAAGGTGGACGTGGTCGTGGTGCCGATCGGCGGCGGTGGGTTGGCCTCCGGGATCGCGTCCTGTCTCCGGAATTTCAACCCGGGGCTGGCCGCGCTCGGCGTCGAGCCGGCGGGTGCGCCCGCGATGCACGAATCGCTGCAGCAAGGCCGCGTCGTGACGCTCGACCAGATCGACACGTTCGTCGACGGCGCGGCTGTCAAGACGGTGGGCAGCCTGACCTTCGAAATCTGTCGCACAGCTCTCGAGCGCGTGGTGCTGGTGCCCGAGGGCAAGGTCTGCGCGACGGTGATCGACCTCTACCAGAACGAGGGCATCATCGCCGAGCCCGCCGGCGCGCTGGCGGTGTCCGCTCTTGACGACCTGGAAGAGCAGCTGGCCGGAAAAACAGTCGTCTGCATCCTGAGCGGCGGCAACAACGACGTCCTGCGCTACCCGGAGATCCTGGAGCGCAGCCTCGTCTACCAGGGCCGCAAGCACTACTTCATCATCGAGTTCACGCAGAAGCCCGGGCAGCTGCGCAAATTCGTCGATCGAGCGCTCGGCCCGACCGACGACATCGTGCGCTTCGAGTACATGAAGAAAACCAACAAGGAGCGCGGCGCCGCTCTGGTCGGCATCGAGCTGCGTGACCGGGCCGACCTGGAGCCGCTGCTGAGCCGGATGAGCGAGATCCAGCTCAACTGGCGGCGCCTGAGCAGCGACGAGCTGCTCTACGACTACCTGATATAGCCGGGCCCTGTTTGCGCAGGCGGGACCGCTTGCGCGGCATCCTAGAGTTCTCCGGATGGACGACTACGCCAAGGAGATCGGGGAGATCCAGCGCGAAGTCGACCTGCTGGTCGAGGAAGAGGGCGACGCCCAAACCATCGCCGAGCTGGAGATGCAGGTGCAGGTCCTGACCGCCATCTACGAGCAGGCGCAGGAGCTGCTCGAGCAGGGCGCGCAGGACGCCGAGCTGCGTCGGCGTCTCGCCCTGCGGGGCTACGGCGAATGGAACCTGGCGAACGTCTACGCCTTCGTCTACGAAACCGCCATCGACCTGCCCGACGAGGGGCACAAGAAGTTCGTCACGCTGATCGGCCACACGGACTTCGCCGGGCTGCTCGCGTCGTAACCTAAGTCGGCACCATGCCCGAGCTGCCCGAGCGCTACAACGCCAGCCTGTTGCTCGACGGCAATTTGGAAGCCGGGCGCGAAGCCAGGACGGCGATCCACTGGGCGGGCGGCGAGGTCTCCTACGGCGAGCTCTTCAAGCTGGCCTGCGGCGCGGGCCGCACGCTGCGGGACCTGGGCGTCCGCCGCGAAGAGCGCGTCCTGATCATCGCCGACGACAGCCCGGGCTGGGCCGCTGCGTTCCTGGGTGCGCTGCGCATCGGCGCCATCCCCGTCCCGGTCAACCCACTCCTGCAGCGGTCGGAGGATTACGACCACTATGTCGAGGACTCGCAAGCCAGAGTCGCGCTCGTCGATGCTCTGACAGAGGAGAAGGTGCGGCCGGCGGCGGAGCGGGCGGCCGACCCTCCCCGGCTGCTACGAACCGTGGAGCTGACGGCGGGCGCTGAGTTCGAGCCGGCGCCGACACGGCGCGACGACATGGCCTTCTGGCTCTACAGCTCTGGGTCGACCGGGAAGCCGAAGGCTGTCGTGCACTTGCAGCACGACATCCCCTACACGTGCCAGACGTACGCCGAGCAGGTTCTGCGCATCACCGAGTCGGACGTGAGCTTCTCGACGACCAAGCTCTTCCACGCTTACGGCTTCGGCAACAGCCTCACCTTCCCCTTCTGGGTTGGCGCCGCGGCGGTCCTCCACCAGGGCCGGCCGGCGCCCGCCGCGGTGTTCGACACCATCGAGCAGCGCAGGCCGACTCTTTTCTTCTCCGCGCCCACGCTCTACAACGCGCTGCTCAACTTCGAAGGCTCGAGGGACCGCGACCTTTCCTCGATCCGCCTCTGCATCTCCGCTGCCGAATCGCTGCCGGCCGAGGTCTGGCGGCGCTGGAAGGACGCCTACGGGCTGACCATCCTGGACGGCGTCGGCTCGACCGAGATGCTCCACATCTACTGCTCGAACCGCACCGATGCGGTGCGACCGGGCTCGAACGGCAAGCCGGTTCCAGGCTACGAGCTCAAGATCCTGGACCCGGAGGGGCAGCCGGTGGAGGCCGGCGAGGCGGGCGACCTGTACGTGAAGGGCGACAGCGCGCTGGCGCTTTATTGGGCACAGCACGAGAAGACCAAGCGCTCGGTGCTGGGCGACTGGTTCTACACCGGCGACCGCTACCGCGCCGACGCCGACGGCTTCTACTGGTACGAGGGCCGGTCCGACGACATGATCAAGGTGAGCGGGCTTTGGGTCTCGCCGGTCGAGGTCGAAGCAGCCCTGCTCGCGCACCCGGCGGTCGCGGAGAGCGCCGTGGTCGGCGTGGAAGTGGACGGCTTCATCAAGATCAAGGCCTTCGTCATTCCGAAGACGGAAGCTACGTCCGGCGAAGCGCTTATCAAGGATCTGCAGGAGCACTGCAAGTCCCGCCTCCAGCGCTATCAGTACCCGCACCTGATCGAGTTCGTGCCGGAGCTGCCGAAGACGCTGACCGGCAAGATCCAGCGCTTCAAGCTCCGCGAACAGGAAGCCGCTGAGGGAACGGTGACGGCCAGGTGAGCTGCAGCCCGAAGGGGCGACAGCCCGGCGGCTCAGGCCGCCGACGCCAAGGAAGGGTGGCGCGCGTAGGTAGCGCATCCGCAGATGCGTGAAGACCAAGCGCCGGGTCCCCCTGACGCCGGCGTCAGCGCCTCGTGGGCGCTCGGCGGAAATGAGCCGTCGGATGCCCTCCACGTGGCCGTCACCGTTCCCTGATGCCTAAGCGGGTTGCCGTGGTGCCCGGCGATGGTGTGGGGAAGGAGGTCGTTCCCGAGGCCGTCAAGGTTCTCAAGGCGAGCGGAGCGGACCTCGCGTTCGAGGACTTCGACATCGGCGCCGACCGCTACCTGGCGACGGGCGTGGCGCTCCCGCCAGAGGTCTTCAAGGACCTCAGCGAGGCTGACGCGATCCTCTTCGGCGCGGTGGGCGATCCGCGCGTGGACGAGGCTTACGCCGCTGCCGTGCTGCTCCGCCTGCGCTTTGAGCTCGACCTCTACGTGAACCTCCGCCCCGCGAAGCTTTTCGACGCCCGGCTCTCGCCGCTCAAGGATGCCGAGCGGGCGGTGGTCGACCTGCTCGTCGTGCGCGAGAACACCGAGGGCGCCTACGTAGGCATGGGGGGCCGTTTCAAGAAGGACACGCCCGAGGAGGTCGCGGTCCAGGAGGACATCAATACCTACCAGGGCGTGACCCGCATCCTGGAGCACGCGTTCACCCGCGCCCGGCGCGAGGTTTGCATGGTCGACAAGGCGAACGCTATGGCGTTCGCCGGCGGCCTCTGGCAGTCGCGCTGGAAGGCAATTGCGCCGCGCCACCCGGAGGTGGGGAGCCGCCACCTCTACTCGGACGCCTGCGCGATGGAGCTGGTCCGTGACCCAAGCCAGTTCGACGTGATCGTGACCGGCAACCTCTTCGGCGACCTGCTTTCCGATCTTTCCGCGCAGCTCATCGGCGGCATGGGGGTGGCACCCTCGGCGAATCTCAACCCGGAGACCGGGCGCGGCCTTTTCGAGCCGGTCCATGGCAGCGCGCCAAAGCTCGCCGGACGCGGCATCGTGAACCCCGTTGGAGCAATACTGAGTTCGGCGATGATGCTCGCGCACCTCGGGTTTGAGGCGGAGGCGGCGGCGGTCGAGGCGGCCGTGGTCAATGCCATCCGCGCGGGCGAATGCACCGCCGATCTCGGTGGTGGCCTGAGCACCAGCGCGGCCGGCGACGCGATCGCCCGGCGAGTGGGAGAGAGAGCCAAAGCCTGATGGGCATGACCATGACCGAGAAGATCCTGGCCCGGGCCAGCGGCCGGGAGTCGGTGAAGCCGGGTGACCTGCTGCTGGCCAAGGTCGACTTCGCGATGGGCCACGACCTCACGATCCCGCCCGCCTCCAAGATCATGCGCGAGCAGATGGGGGCCACCAAGGTCTGGGACCCGGAGCGGCTGGCGGTCGTCCAGGACCATTTCCAGCCCGCCAAGGACTCGGCCAGCGCCGCCCTCGGCAAGACCACTCGCGAATGGGCCCGCGAGATGGGCATCACCAACTACTTCGAGGTCGGCGACGGGGGCATCTGCCACACGGTGCTGCCGGAGCGGGGCCTGGTGCTGCCGGGCGAGCTGGTGGTCGGCGCCGACTCGCATTCCTGCACTTACGGCGCTCTCAACAACTTCGCAACGGGCGTCGGCTCGACCGACCTGGCCTGCGTCCTCTCGCTGGGCGAGCTCTGGTTCCGGGTCCCCGAGACGTTGAAGTTCGTCTATCACGGCCGCCTCCAGGAATGGGTCGAGGCCAAGGACCTGATCCTCACGGTGATCGGCCAGATCGGGGTGGACGGGGCCCGTTCGAAGGCGATGGAGCACACCGGCGATGCCATCCAGCACATCGACATGGAAGGCCGCCTCACGATGACCAACATGGCGATCGAAGCAGGCGCCAAGAACGGGATCATCGGCTTCGACCAGGTCACTGCCGACTACTTGAAGGACCGCGCCAAGCGGACCTATTCGCCGGTCGAGTCGGACCCCGACGCCGAATACGAGAAGGTCTTCGAGTTCGACGTCTCCGCGGTCGAGCTCTCGGTCGCGAAGCCGATGTCGCCCGACAACTGGGCGCCGCTCTCCGAGGTCGTGGGCACCAAGATCGACCAGGTCTTCATCGGGTCCTGCACGAACTCCCGGATCGGCGACCTGCGCCGCGCGGCCGCGATCCTGAAAGGCCGCCATGTTCATCCGAGCACCCGCCTCATCGTCACGCCGTCCTCGACCGAGACGGCCCGGATGGCCGAGCGAGAGGGCCTGATCCGGATCTTTATGGACGCCGGGGCGACCTGGACCGCTTCAACCTGCGGCGCCTGTCTGGGTGGGCACATGGGGGTGCTCGGCGAAGGCGAGGTCTGCCTCTCCACCACGAACCGCAACTTTCCTGGCCGGATGGGCCACCCGAAAGCGCTCGTCTACCTGGCCAACCCGGTAGTGGCGGCTGCCTCTGCGGTCACCGGGGAGATCACGCATCCAGGGGAGGTCCTGAGCCGGGAGCCAGTAGCGGTATGACGATGGTGCTTCGGGGCAACGCCTGGAAGTTCGGCGACAACGTCGACACCGACCAGGTCATCCCGGCCAAGTACGCGATCTACTCGCTGGACGAGAAGGTCCTCGGCGAGCACGCGATGGAAGGCGTCCCGGACAACGAGGGCTGGGCCAAGAAGGTCTCAGCCGGCGACGTGCTCGTGGCAGGCTCCAACTTTGGCTGCGGCTCCTCACGGGAGATCGCGCCCGTCGCCATCCGGGCGGCCGGAATCTCGGCGGTGGTGGCCGACTCCTTCGCCCGAATCTTCTTCCGAAACTCGATCAACATCGGGTTTCCGATCCTGCAATCCCCGCAGGCGGCCGAGGCGGTCGAGGCGGGCGACCAGCTGGAGATCGATCTCGAGGAAGGCGTCATTCGCAACCTGACCCGCGGCGATGAGTACCACGCCGAGCCCTTCCCCCAGTTCATGGCCGAGCTGATCAAGATGGGCGGGCTGGCGCCCTGGGTGCGCAAGCGTCTGGCAGAGAAGGCAGCGGCCGGCCGGCGATGAGTGACGAGCCGGTCGACCTCCAGGAACCGCTGGAGGAGCTGGCCCGGGACCCCCGCGACTTCCTCCACGATCTGAAGTTCCCCGCCGCCGGGCAGATCCGCGTCTACGACGACACGCTCCGAGACGGCGAGCAGATGCCCGGGGTTGCCTTCAGCCCGCGCGTCAAGTACGACCTGGCGCGCGCCCTTTCCGAGATCGGCGTCCACATCATGGACGTGGGGTTCCCGGCCGTTTCTGACACCGAGCGGGAAACCCTCCGCCTGGTGCTGGAAGGGAAGCGCCGCGGCGAGCTCCGCGAAGACCTCGAGATCCTCTGCATGATGCGGTCCACGAAAAGCGACATTGACGCGACGTTTCGCGTCATGGACGAGCTCGGCTTTCCGCGCGACTCGGTCACCTACTTCATCTTCACCTCGGCCTCCGACCTGCATGTGAAGTACAAGCTCGGCCGCAACTTGCTCGCCCGCGAAGGCGTCCCTGCCTCGGAGTGGCTGGAGCTGCCCGTCCAGTTCTACCGCGACGCCAACCTGCGGATGATGTGCGAGGCCATTTCCTACGCGCGCGACAACGGGGCGACGAGCATCGAGTTCGGGGGCGAGGATGGGAGCCGGGCCGACATCGACTACATCTGCCGGCTCCACGTCGAAGGCATGCAGGCGGGCGGGACACGGCCCTCGACGCCCGACACCGTGGGCTGCTACTCGCCGTACGCCGTCCGCGAGTACATCCCGCGCATCAAGGCCGCGACTCCGCAGGCGCCCCTTGTCGTGCACTTCCACAACGACCTCGGGATCGGCGCCTGGAACACCGTCGTCGCGCTCGGGAGCGGGGCGGACGTGTTCACGACCTCGGTCAACGGCATCGGTGAGCGGACCGGGAACGCGCCCATGCACCAGGTGCTGCTCCAGCTGCGCTACCTCTTCGGCATCGAGATCCCGGGCTTTCACTACGAGAAGCTGCGCGACCTCGCCCACCGGCTCGAGCGGGTGAGCGGGATCATGGTGGCGCCGACGGAGCCAGGCATCGGCCTCAATGTCTTCAGCCATGAGTCGGGGATTCACACGGCCGGCATGCTGATCCACCCGGCCATCTACCAGTTCATCCCGCCGGAAGACCTGGGAGAGCGCGTCCACTACGTCTACGGCAAGCACTCCGGCGCGGTGGTCATCGAGCATGCCCTCCGAACCGCGGGCATCCCTCATGACGCGGAGCTCGTGACGCGCGTGATGAACGAGGTCAAGCAGCTGCGCGAGGAGCGGGCCGAGTCGTCCGACTTCTCGGCCTTCCACTCGCAGTATTACGAGCACCTGAACCGGCTCGGCGTCACCGATGAGGAGGTCGTCGAGATAGCGGCGGCACTGATGGAGAGCCCCACGACCTGATGGCGACGAAACAGCAGTCTGCCGAGCTGGCGGGCACGCGACAGGAGTATCTCCAGGTCCATCGCTGGATGTGCCTTTCGAAGGCGCTCGACGACCGCATGCACATCCTGGTCAAGCAGGGCCGGGCGCCCTTCGTGGGCTCGGCTCGGGGGCATGAGGGCATCCAGGTCTGCGCCGTCGCGCCGTTGGACCGGACCAAGGACTGGCTGGTGCCCCACTACCGCGGACTCGGCAGCGCGGTCGCGATGGGCCTCACGGCGCGGGAGTGGATGCTGGCGGTCTTCGCCAAGGCGGGCGACCCGCTCACGGCCGGGCGCAACATCCCGGGCGGCTGCTTCGGCTACAACGCCCGGCACATCGCCAGCGTCTCCCAGGTCGTCGCCAGCTGGCTCCCGAAGGCGGCGGGGATGGCTTACGCGGCCAAGCTCCGCCAGGAGGACGCGGTTTTCGTCTGCACGTTCGGCGATGGCGCCACCTCAGAAGGCGACTTCCACGAGGCGCTCAACTTCGCCGCCATCCACAAGCTGGCCTGCGTGTTCGTGATCGAAAACAACGGTTATGCGATCTCGGTGCCGCTCCGCCTCCAGGCCGGCAACCCGGACCTCTACCGGCGGGCGGCCGGCTATGGCATGGCGGGCGCGGTGGTGGACGGCAGCGACGTGCCTGCCGCCTATGCGGCTTGCAAGGAGGCTGTCGAGCGGGCGCGCCGGGGCGAGGGGCCGACGTTGCTGGAGGCGCGCATCCGCCGCATCAACTCGCACACCTCCGAGGACAACCAGGGTCGCTATCGAACGCCGGAGGACATCCAGGAGGCGCTTGCGTTCGACCCGATTCCGAAGTTCGAGCGCTGGCTCGTAGAACGTGGGTGGCTGACGGCGGAGTCGGCTGAGCGCATCCGCGCCGAGTACGAAGCAGATAGCGCGGAGGCCGCCGACTGGGCGGAGCAAGAGCCCGACCCGCGGCCCGAGGACATCGGGAAGAACGTTTACGCCGGGTTGCTGGAAAAGGGCGTCGAGGGCTGAGCCCGATCCTGGCGAGCCGATCCGGCGAAGGCGACGGAGGACCGGAAGGATTGCAGCCGAAGCTGCCTGACTGAGGACCGGACGAGCCGACTGACGGATCGGCCGTCAGGGCGACTCAGAGCCGACGCAGGGCCCAAAGGGCCCGGGAACCCTTTTCCAGTGACCGGGCTGGGCTAAGCGGCTAGGCCGGCTGGCTAGGCGACGACTGGGCTCTTGCGGGCTGCCCAGACGCCGCGCTGGATCCGCGCCACCAGCATCCAGACCGCCAGGCCGACTCCCACGACGGACAAAGCGAGTCCGATCAAGGTCGCGAACACGGGCAGCGCCGCCGCGGCGGGACGGGCGAGGGAGGTGATGCCGGAAAGGACGCTGAAGATACCCAGTCCGAGGATGACCAGGTCGACGTAGAAGAGCCAGCTCCAGCGCCGCACCAGGCTGAGGACGCCGATCAGGACGAAGAGGACCGCCAGGAAGACCATGAATCCCTCAGTAAAGGCCAGGCCGACGTTGAGCGCCTGCGAGGTCTGGTCGGGCGTCAGGTTTGGGTTCGAGCGCTGAATCTGTCTGACAGCGCTCTCCCGGATGGCCGCCGCGAAACCAAACGCCACCACGATCTCCCAGATCCCGTTGACGATGAACACGGCGGCCACCGACGCCTGCATCGGCCGCGTCCAGTCCGTCGGCTCCCAGCGGTAACCGGTGATGGGGCGCCAGGTGGCGCCGTCCCACATGAACTGCCCATCCGGCGAAACCTGGCCGCTCTGCGGCATCTGGGACGTCTGCGTGACGGCGGGCGGCTGCTGCTCGCTCATCCTCGCATCACCTTAGCCGCCCTCCGCGAGATTGTCAGCCAGAGTCGAGGCAGTTTGAGAAGAGGTGCGCTGCCTCCTCAGGTTGGTTCGAGGCGGTGCATCGCCTCATCGACATCGATTTCGCCGCGGGCCAGCGATTCCAATACCTCGGCCCGCTGGTTGTCAGGCGCCGGGCGATCGATCGCCAGCTTTCCGAGGAGCGAGTCGAAGCGAGCCCGCGCAGTGGGGTAGCTCACCGCGAGGTGCCGTTCCAGGTCCTTCATGTTTCCGCGAGAGGCCAGGAAGACGCGCAGCAGCTGCCGATCGTCGGCGGTCAGTGCGCAGAACTCGCACTGCTCGAAGTCGCCGGACAGCTCTGTTCCGCAGCTGTGGCAGCTCAGCTTGGTGAGCGCCAGCACGTCTCCGCAGACCGGGCACTGGCGAGGAGCGTTGCGGACCTTGCTCACGAGTCCGCGATCACGTTCACGGACCCCATCTCGGAATCGATGTCGAGCGTCGCCCGGCCATCTCCGATGACGGTCTCCTGGTGCGCGCCGCGACCGACCGACCTCCCATCCGGCAGGTTGACCCTGCCCATCGAAGTCCTGGCCCGGACTCGGACGCTCGATCCGTGCTGCAGGTTGATGTTCACGCTGCCCGCCTGGCACCGGATATGAGAGGCGCCTTCGGTGAGCCGGCCCCAGGCGTTGACGGAGCCGGCCTGGACGTCGAGGTCCAGGGGCCCATTGAACTCGGCGATCCGCGTCGAGCCGGCCTGGGTCTTGGCCCGGATCGGGCCGCGCACGCCCTCGACCCTCAACGACCCGGCGGAGACGTCGGAATCGAGAGCCAGCGCCGGGTTCATCCTGACCCGCAGCCGACGCCTGGCCTCGTCCTCGAAGTGCCTGCGGCCGCCGCCGAATCTGAACCCTGCACGTGAATCGTCGTCAGCTTCGATGACCAGCGTCTCGCCTTCGCGGTGGGCCCGGTGGGGGCCGTCCGCTATCGCCTCTCGGACGGAACTGTCGCCGACCACGGTGACGCTGCCCATCCGGGTCACGATCCGCACCCGCAGGAGGTCGCTCGCCGGCGCCACTTCAGTCCGAACAGCCTCCGGCGCCGATTCGGGCTCGATGCCGTCGAGCTGCCGAGCGGCAGCCTCCGGAGTGATCTCGCCTAGGGAAACCTTGAGTAGAATCTCTCGTCTTGCGTCTTTCATGACGTAATTAGAAGCTTGAACTTGCCATTTTGTCAAGTCACACTTGCCAAAACGCCAATTTGAGTCCAGCAGGTACGCTTGGCGCTCCGAAATGATGCGGATCGGCGTCGTAGCCGACACCCACTGCCCCGAGTTCCTCGAGCGGCTGCCCGCCGAGCTCCCGCGGGTGCTGGCCGGCGTCGACCTGATCCTCCACGCCGGCGACGTCGGCGGTCCTGGCGGCGAGGAGACGATCGCCGAGCTGGCCCGAATTGCACCGGTCGAGGCGGTCCGGGGCGACCATGACCGGGGCCTCGACCTGCCCGCCTCTCGCGTCGTGGAGGTCGCCGGCCGGCGCATCGGCCTCGTGCACGGCAACCGGGCGCGGGTCATCGAGGAGCCGGCGACTTTCGTCGGCACAGTCTCGCTGGGTCACCTCTGGCCTACAGTCGGCATCCGAGCCTGGCTGCTGCGCCGGTTCCCCGACGCCGACGTGGTCGTCTACGGTCACACGCATGCGGCCGATGTGCGCCGCCTCGGAAAGACCTTGGTCTTCAACCCAGGTGCCGTCTACCAGGTGACCCCGGAGGAGGCTCGAGCGCGCCTCGAGAACCGTCCTGGCTGGTTCGAGTGGTCCTGGCTCCAGGTCATGCGGCGGCGGCGGCGCTGGCCGACGCCGACGGTCGGGTTGCTCGAGGTCCGCGACCGGGGCATCACTGCCTCGATCCTCCCCTTGTGAGGCTGGCGGGGGGTTCCAGCTGGCCGGACCAGCGCTGGCTGAGATTGCCGAGGTAAATTTTCCACCCGTCGGCATGCTGCCGGCGGTCGGCCTCGCTCGGGAACCCGCTGTGCCTCAACCTAAGGATCGTCCCGGCGCCGTCCGCGACCAGGCTGATCTCGACGGTGGTCGAGCCCGGCGGCAGCGTCGGGTGCCGGTCCCAGCCCCAGGTGAATACGAAGAAGTACGCGGAGACGGGCAAGCCCGACCCTTACTTCCCCTAGCCAAGGCAGGGCCCGGATGCGAAGCCTCTAGAGTCTCAGTCCGTGGCTCGATCCCGGCGGCTGCTCCTGCCGCTCGTCTTTCTGTCGGGGATGGTCTCGCTGGGTGTCGAGTTCGGCGCCGCCCGGCTGATGGCGCCCTATTTCGGGACGAGCCTTTATGTCTGGGGAATCCTGATCGGGCTGATCCTCGTCTACCTGAGCGCCGGCTACGTCATCGGCGGCCGGCTCGCCGACCGCATTCCGCGGGAGGAGCTCCTCTTCCAGCTGACCGCCGTCGCCGCCCTCTGGATCGGACTGATCCCGCTCGCCTCCTACCCGATCCTCCTCTTGTCGCAGCAGGGCTTTGCGACTCTCTCGGCCGGCCTGGTCGTGGGAACCCTGATCGCGGTGATCGCGCTCTTCGCGGTGCCGGTCATCCTCCTGGGGTGCGTCTCGCCGTTCGCCATCCGACTGCTGCTGAAAGGGGTCGAAACCGGCGGCAACACGGCGGGGGCGGTCTACGCGCTGAGCACCGCGGGCAGCATCCTGGGCACCTTTCTGCCGGTCTTCTGGTTCATCCCCACGTACGGGACGCGCCCTACGCTGATCGGGTTCAGCCTGGCCTTGCTGTTGCTTTCGGTGGCGGGGCTCTGGCCGCGGCGCCGCATCTACGCGGTACTCGGGCTGGCGGTGATCGTGGCCTGGGTCCTGCTCCCTTCTGGCATCAAACCGCCGCAGACCGGTCGCCTGGTCTACGAAAAGGAGTCGGCCTACCACTACATCCAGGTCGTCCAGGACGGGCCGCGGACTGACCTCCTCCTCAACGAAGGCGAGGCGATCCACTCGATCTACGACAGCGGCAGCCTGACGACCGGCGGCCCCTGGGACTACTTCCTGATCGCTGACCAGTTCCGCCCGGCGGCCACCACCGAGGTGAAGCCCAGGGACGTCGCCATCATCGGCCTGGCCGGCGGAACCTCCGCCCGCCAGTACTCGGCGACCTATGGGGGCTCGGTGGCACTGACCGGAGTGGAGATCGACCCGGACATCCGGGACGTCGCCTATCGCTACTTCCACCTCGGCGACTCGAACGTCAATGTGATCATCCAGGACGGCCGCTACTGGCTGGCGACCGACCGCGGCAAGTACGACGTGATCGTCATGGATGCTTACCGCCAGCCGTACATCCCGTTCCATCTGACCACGCGCGAGTTCTTCGAGCTGGTGAAGTCACACCTGAAGCCGGGCGGCGTGGCGGTGGTCAACGCGGGGCGCACGCCGCCCGTGCCAGGCCGGGCCTCGGACTACCGCCTGGTCGCGGCGATCTCGAGCACCATGGGGGCGGTCTTCCCGTCGATCAACCTGGTCGACGTGCCCTCCTTCAGCAACACGCTCGTCTACGGATCCACCGAGCCGGTCACGGCGGCCGACGTCGAGCACAATCTGGCGCTCGCCCAGGAGCCGCTGGTCAAGCAGGTGGGGGAGAGCGCGCTCGGCGAGGGCAACCTGCGAGCGTCGCCCTACCACGGGCAGGTCTACACGGACGACCTGGCGCCCGTGGAGCGGTTGATCGACCAGATCATCTTCGGGTACGTAACCGCCCGCTAAGGCGAGTTAGCCGCGGGACATCCGCGGCCCCTCGCCGGCGATCTCCTCTCCCGGCTCGAAGCTGTGCAGGCGGACCCGGCCGGTCGCCACCAGCTTGCCCTCTTCGTTGCTGATGTCGCACTGCCAGACCTGGCTGCGCCGCCCCCTTGTGAGCGGCTTGGCGACCGCTGTCAGGTGGCCCTGCCGGATGGCGCGGATGAAGCTCGTGTGGTTCTCCAGGCCAGCCACCGCGCGGCCCTCGCGAGAGGCGAAGAGGTGCGCGCCTACCGATGCGAGAGTCTCGACGGTGCCCGCATAGACGCCACCGTGGACGATCCCATAGCCTTGCCAGTGCCGCTCATCGATGTCGAGCTCGGCAACCACCCGGTCTCCGCTGGCCTCCTTGAAGACGAGCCCCATCTGCTTCACCCAGCCACCCGGGGCACTGTTCAGCATCTCCAGGAAGTCGTCCGCCATGCAGTCCGTCCGAAGTGTCACAGAAGCGAACTCTAACGATGTCTAACAACAACTGTTAGATGCTGTTAGAAACGCCTAGACTGGGCTCGGCTCATGAACCGCTTTCAGAACCCCTACGCACCTGGCGCCGGCACCAGGCCGCCCGAGCTGGCGGGCCGCCGTCACGAGATCGAAGACTTCGAGGTCCTGCTCGCCAAGGCCCGGCGGGCGGCGCCCGAGCGCAGCATGCTCATCACGGGTCTGCGCGGCGTCGGCAAGACGGTCCTCTTGAACGAGTTCGACCGCCTCGCCGGCGACTCCGACTTCTTCACCAACTTCCGCGAGATCCCGCCGGACGCGACGACTTTTCGCACCACGACCACGGAAATCTGCCGGAAGGTGCTGCTGGCGATGAGCCGCCGCGAGCAGCTGAAGGCCGCCGCCCAGGCCGCGCTCGGAGTGCTCAAATCCTTCAGCCTGGTGGCCCGAGTCAAGGACGTGGCCGGCATGGAGTGGAGCGTCGGGATCGAGCCCGTTCCAGGCAAAGCCGACTCGGGCGACCTGAGCGAGGACCTGGCCGATCTCTTCATCGAGCTGGGGGTCGTCGCCAGGGCACACCAGACGGGAGTCGCGCTCTTCCTGGACGAGGTTCAGAACCTGTCGGCCGAAGACCTCTCAGCGCTGATCATGGCTCTCCACCGCGTGAACCAGAAGTCGATGCCGGTCATCGTCGTGGCGGCCGGACTGCCCCAGCTGCCGCGGCTGGCGGCGGAAGCTCAGTCCTACGCCGAGCGACTCTTCCGCTTCGTGCGCCTGGGGGCTCTCCCCGCGGAGGCCGCCGCGGAGGCGATCGAGCTGCCTGCCAGCCGGCTCGGCGCCGACTACGAGCCTGATGCACTGGAGGCAATCCTCGACGCGTCCGGCCGCTACCCGTACTTCTTGCAGGAGTGGGGAAGCAAGGTCTGGGACATCGCACCGGGCCCGGACTTCACGCTGGAGGACGTGCAGGTCGCGGGCGTGGAGGTGGAGGCGGCTCTGGACCAGGGGTTTTTCGCCGTCCGTGCGGAGCGCGCCACCGAGACCGAGCGGAAGCTGATGCGAGCGATGGCTTGGTTGGGCGAGGGACCGTACCGCTGGGCGCAGGTGGTTGACGCCTTTGGAGGTGACTTGAAGACGTGCTCGGTGCTGACGGACCGATTGTTGAAGAAGGGGCTGGTCTACCGACCCCGGCACGCCGAGCTGGACTTCACGGTGCCCCACTTCGCCCCTTTCATCCGCCGCCACTACCCAACCCTCCGCCGCTAAACAAAAGGTTCTAATCGCTCCCGGTCCGAGCGACTCCGCTAGCATCTCGACCACGAGTTCGCGACTACCTGTCCGCTTTTCGACCTCGACGCCAAGACGCACGCATTGCTCGCCTACGCGAAGAAGTTGACCGAATCTCCGGGCGCAG
>VBGR01000091.1 GCA_005880695.1 Chloroflexota bacterium | reverse complement strand
GCGGCCTTGGCACCGACCAGCTCCGCGTCTCGGGCATTCGCCAGGTCCACGCCCGCCATCGTCCTCATCGCCCGCCCCTCCCCCTTCGGTAGAGCCTATCTCTACTGGTTTAATGGTATGCTCTACCCAATGGCCGCCGTTGTCAAGCCCCGGCCGTACAACTCACCCACCCGCCGCACGCAGCTGACCGCCACCAAGGCCGCCATCATCGAAGCGGCGCGCGAGCTGGTCGTGAAGAACGGCTACGAGGCCACCACGATGGAGCAGATCGCCGCCCGGACAGGCGTCGCCGTGCAGACGGTCTACAAGCACTTCGGCACCAAACCGGCGATTGTGCGGGCGTTCATCGAGCAGGCTCGCCAGGACCCCCGGCTGGTCGAGCAGCGGAGGCGGCTTCTGGAGGAGCCCGATCCTCGCGAACAGGTTGGGCTCTTCGCCCAGCGCGCCCGCCTCCACGCGGAGCTAGGCGCGCATACGGCGTCGGCCCTCCGTGCCCGCGCCCAAGATCCGGACCTGGCCAAGAATCTTCGTCAGCTGGCAGTGTCGGTTCGGCGATCTCACCTCGAGTACGCGCGGTCGCTCGAGCGCAAGGGAGCGCTCCGTGCGGGGATCACGGTTGAGCAGGCGGCTGACTACATGTTGTTGGGGGACCCAGACAAATTTCTCGCGCTGCGACGCGACAAGGGCTGGTCGTTCGATCAGTGCGAGGCCTGGCTGGCCGACGTGCTCACGCGTTTGCTGCTGGACTAGCAGCCGTCTCCGGCGCGAGGACGCGATCGCCTTCGAGGGGGACAGAAGATAAAGGGTATTGGTACGAACTGGGTACTGATGGGTACTCGAGAGCCCCCGGGCCGGCCGCCTGGTCTTTTCGTATTCACTTTCGGCGAAAGGTGGGTCGAGAGCGGACTATAAGCCGGGTCCTGTAGAGGCTTTCACCTCCGGCGATCATCTGTCTAGGACGCCGGTTTCCCGGCGCCTCGAGCGACCGCTAACCCGAGGGCTGGACGAGCAGCCTTTAAAACGCCCTCCTATTTGGTCTTGCTCCGGGCGGGGTTTGCCTGGCCGGCCGGTCACCCGGCCGCCGGTGAGCTCTTGCCTCACCATTTCACCCTTGCCTTCGACGAGCTCCGGAGACCTCATCGAATCGGCGGTGTCATTTCTGTGGCACTTTCCTTCGGGTCGCCCCGACTGGGTGTTACCCAGCGCCCTGCTCTGCGGAGCCCGGACTTTCCTCCCGCCGCTTTCGCGACCGGCGATCGCCCGTCCGCCTCGGCCCAGCGAAATGATACCCACGGGACCGGGTCGCGTTAACTCCAGCATGCGATTGGTCGTCGCCGCACTGGCAGCTCTGGCCGTGGCCTGTGGCTCGATTCCCACCGTCCCCGCGGGATGCGTCGCACCCAGCCAGACCGATGTCGGCCCCTCGCCACCTCGGGCCGGCCTCTGCCAGGGCCGCGTTTCCACCGACGCCCGCGTCTACAACCGCGGCCAGCTCATCACGGCAACCGTGACCTACACCAACCAGAGCCTGGAAGCCTGCACCGGGCCGGGCGCTGCCTGCCAGGTGGACGTCGTGGTTGTCAACGCAGCAGGAGCCCAGGTCTGGAATGCGTCCTCCCTCCGGCAGGCCTGCCCAGCGCTTGCGCTCAGCCTCCAGCCGGGACAGTCCAAGGCGTTCGCCGTCGAGCTGACAGGGGCCAATCTGACGGCCGGGGCCTACACCGCGCAGGGCGTTCAGGGTGCGACCGAGTACGGCTCCTACTGGTTCAGCGTCTGCTGAGCCTTCGGCGCTACGGCCCACTCGTCGATTGCCTTGTTGGCGAGGGCGTCCGCCCCCCGGTTCTTCTCCCGCCGAACATGGCCGACCTTGACCTCAGGGAAGGCCGCAAGGAGCCGGGTCGCCTCGCGGTGCAGCGGCTGCAGCGCGGCGTTCTTGACGCGATACCGCCCCTGGACCTGCTCGACGACCAGGTTCGAGTCCAGGTAGACCTCGAGCCGGTCCGGCTTCCATTCCTGCGCTGAGCGGAGGCCTTCGATCAAGGCGAGGTACTCCGCCTGGTTGTTGGTGGCGGTGCCGATGAAGCGGCAGAGTCCCCGCAGCCGCATCCCCTGGTCGTCCTCGATGACCACGCCGAGCCCGGCCGGCCCGGGGTTGCCGCGCGCGGCCCCATCAGTGAAAAGCCGGAGGGTTCTCACCCCAGGACCAGGATCCGGCTGCAGTTCTGGCAGGTGAAACGCTCGCCCCGCCTGAGCTGCTGAAGCTCGTTGGCGGTCAGCTGCACGCGGCAGCCCAGGCACTGGCCGCCGACCATCTCCACGACCGGGTTGGGAATGCGGTTGAGACGCTTGTAGGCGGACTGCAGATCGGCCGGGATCTCCGCCCAGACCGCCTCCCGCTGTGCCTCCAGCTCGGCGATCTCCTTCTCGACCGCAGCCAGCCGCTCCCGCAGCGCCGGGGCTTCCGCGACCGCCTCCGCGCGAGCGGCTTCGAGCGCCTTTCGCGCCCGCTCGAGCTCGCCTTCGGTCTCTTCGAGCGCGGTCATCAGCTGCAGCTCGGCCTCCTCCTCCTCGAGGAGCCGGGCCTTCATGTGGGAGACCTCCTCGCTCATCTTGGTGAGGTCGGTCGGGCTCCGGATGCGCCCGCTCATCAGCTCGCGCTCGTGGGTGCGCATCTTGCCGCGGTGGCCCTCCACCTCGAGATCCATCGCTTTGAAGCGGCGCGTCAGCTCCGAGAGCTGGGTCTCGGCGGCAGCGACAGCAGCCTCGGCTGCCTCGATCTTCTCGTGGCGGTTCAACCGATCCTCGAGCCGCTGCTTCTCGTCGAGCAGAACGCGCGACCGGTCGCCCAGGCGCTGGTACTGGAGGAGCAGCTCGGTCGGTCGCACGACCCCGAGCCTAGCCGATGACTCCCTTGGCGGGCTCGAAGCCGACGTGGCTGTGGGGCGGCTCGTTGGGCAGCGGCGCCACCGGGATCGGTCCGAACTGCTTCTCGTAGCCCTCCACGTTCTGCTGCAGCAGCGCCGCCAGCATTTTCAGGTGGTTCGGGCTCATGCCGACGCGCGAGTACACGCGCACCAGATTCGGCTGCTCCGGCGCCCACTGGCCGAAGTTGAGGATGAAGCCGAGCGGCGAGCCGTTGACCAGGACGGCGTCGGTGTAGACGACCTGGCTGGCGCTCTCCTGCACCTTGACCTGCACGCCGAGTCCCGGCGTGTCCTGCTCAGGCATTACTCGATCACCGCCACGACCTGACCTTCCTTCACGACGTCGCCCTCCTTGACGCGGATCTCCTTCACCGAGCCGGGGACCGGCGCGGTCACCGGGATCTCCATCTTCATCGACTCCAAGATCATCAGCACGTCGTCCTCCTCGACGCTGTCACCAGGGCTGGCGACCACCTTCCAGACGTTGCCGACCAGCTCCGCTTTCACCTCCATCTACGCGGCCACCTGCCGCGGCTCGGCCGGAAGGGCCAGCTGGGCCCGCGCCTCCGCGATCGTCGCAACCTCGCGGCCGACGTCGCGGCAGAGGCGCGCCGCCTTCTCGACGAGGTCTGCGTTGCTCTCGGCCATGCGGTCCTCCTCCAGGTAGAAGTTGTCCTCCAGCCCGACCCGAAGGTTCCCGCCCAGGCTCAAGGCAGCGGCCACCAGCCGCCACTGCTCGAGGCCGATCCCGATCACCTGCCAGGTCGAGTCCGCGGGCAGCGAGCCGACCTGGTGGACGAGGTCGCGCGTCGTTCCAGGGATGCCGCCCAGCACGCCCATGATCAGGCTGAACTGGTACGGCGGGCGCAGGACGCCGAGGTCGATCAGCGGCCGGGTGTTGCCGATATGGCCCGAGTCGAAGCACTCCATCTCTGGGCGCACGCCAGCCTCGTTCATCGCTTCCAGGAAGAAGCGGATGTCCCGGAAAGGGTTGGCGAAAACGTGGTCGTGATAGAACTGCTTGCTCTTGCTGGAGTAGATCGCGTAGTTCATCGAGCCCATGTTCAGCGCCGCCATCTCCGGCTTCAGCTCGCGGATGTGCGCGATCCGCTCCTCGGGCGGGATGCCGACCGAGCCGGTCGAGAAGTTGACGATCACGTCAGTGCGGGCGCGGACCTCGCGGAAGATCGCCCGAAACGTCTCCAGCTCCCAGGTCGGCGCGCCCTCGTCGGTGCGCGCGTGAATGTGCACGATGGCCGCGCCGGCGCCGGCCGCCCGCCGCGCCTCTTCAGCGATCTCGGTCGGAGTGAAGGGGATCGCCGGGCACTGCTGGCGCGTCGTCAACGAGCCCGTCAGGGCCGCGGTGATGACGCATTTCGGCGCCCTCCCCCGCTCGGGGGGAGGGAGGGGAGGGGGCGTCATACCGGGATGTTGCCGTGCTTGCGCCAGGGCCGGTCCAGCTTCTTGGAGCGCGCCTGCTCCAGGGCCTGGACGATGACACGGCGCGTCTCCGCCGGTTCGATGACGTCGTCGATCATCGCCCAGGCCGCGGCGACGTAAGGACTGATCGACTCGCGGATCTTGGCCACTAGCTCAGCGCGCGTGGCTTCCGGGTTGTCAGAGGCTTCCACGACCTTGTTGAAGATGATGTTGACGGCGCCCTCGGGGCCCATCACGGAGATCTCGGCGAACGGCCAGGCCACGATCAGGTCGGGGCCGTAGCCCTTCCCGCACATCACGAAGTAGCCGGCGCCGTAGGCCTTGCGCATGACCACAGTCACCTTCGGCACCGTGGCCTCAGAGGTCGCGTAGAGCATCTTGGCGCCGTGCCGGATGATGCCCTCCTTCTCGACACCCGAGCCGACCAGGAAGCCGGGCACGTCCATCAGGTAGACGAGCGGCACGTTGAAGGCGTCGCACAGGCGGATGAAGCGGGCGGCCTTGTCCGCCGCATCGACGTCGAGGATGCCGCCCTTGGACATCGGCTGGTTGGCGACGACGCCGATCGGATGGCCGGCCATCCGCGCGAGGCCGATGACCAGGTTCTTCGCCCAGGTCGGCTTGATCTCGAACCAGGAATCCTTGTCGACGATGCGCTGCACGACCTTGCGCACGTCGTAAGTCGCGCGCGGGCTGGCCGGGACCAGCTTCTCCAGGCCTTCGACGTTGCGATCGCCCGGATCGTCGGCGGGCTGCCAGGGCGGCGGCTCCAGGTTGCTGGGCGGCAGGTAAGACAGGAAGCGCCGCACCGCCGCGATGCAGTCGGCGTCGTTTTCGACCTCGTTGTCCCCCACTCCCGACTCGTAGCAGTGGACCTGGGAGCCGCCCATGTCGTGATCCGTGACGTCCTCACCTGTCGCCGCCTTGACCAGCCGGGCGCCGCCGAGCGACATCGAGGCAGTGCCCTTCACCATCGGTACGAAGTCGGCGAGGCCTGGGATGTACGCGGTGCCGGCCGCGCAGGGCCCGAGCATGGCCGCCACCTGCGGGATCACGCCCGACATCTGGACCTGGTCGTAGAAGAGCTGGCCGCTGCCCGCGAAAGTCGAGCCCGCCGCTTCCTGGATGCGGGCGCCAGCCGAGTCCAGCAGCCAGACGATGGGCTTTCGGTAGCGCAGCGCCAGCTCGCGCACGCGGGTCGTCTTGAAGGACTCGCCGACGGCGCCCATCGAGCCGGCCATGACCGTGAAGTCGTAGGCGATCACCCAGACCTGCCGCCCGTCCACCAGCCCGTGGCCAGTGATCACGCCGTCGGCAGGCGTCTTCTCGGGCGGGTCGACCGGATTTCCCCGCAGCGACTGCTGGTGAGCGAGCAACCCGAACTCAACGAAGGTCCCGGGGTCGAAGAGCAAGTCGATGCGTTCGCGGGCTGTGAGCTTGCCTCGCTCGTGCTGCTTGGCGATCTTCTCGGAGCCGCCCATCTCGAGGTTCCGGCGCCGGCGGCCGCGCAGCTCGCCGACCTTCTCCTCGAACTCGCCGCCGACGTCGGCCGGCGCGCCCTCTGACATTGGCTGCATTCTAGTTGGCGACCCCTTACGGTCCTTGGCAAATGGCCTTGAGATGTCGTCGAGCGGCCCTGATAACTTTGCTGGCGCATGATCCGACTCTCCCGTAGAAACCAAATCGTCGCTCTCGGAGTGGCCGCCGTCGTCGTTCTCGGCGCCGCCGGCGGTGCCCTCTGGTACAAGACCCACCAGGGCCTGCACGCCTCGCTCGCCGCGTCTCAGGCCGGCTACGTCCGGGTCAATGAGCCGGTGATCGTGAACTTCGATCACCAGGTCGACTTGAAGTACGTTCACGTCACCCTTTCGCCTGACGCCAAGATCCAGGTCGACAAGAGCGTCGACAAGCTGGTCATCAAGCCGGTCGCCGGCTGGCTGCCAAGCCGCACTTACACCATCGCACTGACAAACGTCGCCAGCTCCGACCACCAGACTCAGATCAAGGCCTGGAAGGGCGTCTTCAACGTTCAGCCGCGCAAGGGCGTGGCCGGGTACGTCATCGACGGGCAGGTGATCACCGCGGGTGAGCCGGTGGTCCGCTCCAGCTCCAAGATCGCCATCTCCTTCAGCGACGCCATGTCCGTGGCCTCCGTCAAGTTCACGGCCAACGGCAAGCCTGCCAACGACCAGGTCCTCTGGGCGCCGGACGCCAAATCGGCCGCGTTCACGGGCAAGCTGCTGCCCTACCAGCCTCTGGTGCTCGGCGTGGGGACGCCCGGCCAGGTCAAGACGCTGAAAGGCGACGTGGCGACGGATCTCGGCGAGCTGACCGTGCACGTGGTGCCGATCGAGCCCTCCAACCCGGCCAGCGGCGTGGACGCGAACTACCAGAACAAGACGGCCATGGAGGTGGTGGTCGACAACGCGGGATTGGCCCGGCCCCAGTACGGGCTGCAATCGGCTGACATGGTCTACGAGTACGTCAGCGAGTACTCGATCAGCCGCTTCACGCTGATCTACTTCAACAACGTTCCCGGGGCGATCGGACCGGTCCGCAGCTGCCGCATGATCAACACCTACCTGATCGAGGCCTTCAGCGGAGTCGGGATGTGCAGCGGCGCCTCGGTAGGCACTCTCCACTACCTGTTCGGTGGCAATCCGCTGCCGCTGCTGCCGACCAACATCAACGACTTCGACAACGGCAACCACTATTTCCGGGTCCCCTTCAAGTACGCGCCCCACAACCTCTTCACCGCCGGGGACCGCGTCGAGCGCCTGCGCGACGAGATGCACATCGGGTCGGGCCCCTATCTCGTCGACCCCCCTCACGCGGACAACGGACTGGGGCAGCCGGAGAACCCGCCTGGGATTGCGGCCCACAACGTCAGTTACGTGTATGACCCGGGCTCCCAGAGCTACCTGCCCTACGACAGCGGCACCCCCCGGACCGACGAGAACTACGGCGGCGCCCAGGTTCACGTGAAGAACGTGGTCGTGATGCACGTCGGGTTCCACGACGCGGGTTGGGTCGAGGACGACAACGGCGGCGCACACTCGGTCTGGTACGACATGACCGGCGACGGGGCAGCCGAGATCTGGTCGGATGGCAGGGCGATCCACGGCCACTGGCACATGGGCCAGGCGGGGACGCCCTACTACGCCAACCACGACGCGCCCTGGTTCACCGACGAGAACGGCACCCCGGTCGAGCTGAACAGCGGCCTGACCTGGATTCACGCCCTCGGCAACGGCCAGTAGCTCGCTACTAGGTTCTTGCCGGCAGCTTTAATTCCCGCGGCAGGGCGAAAAAAACTGCCAGGAGGACGTTGAGCGCCAGGCTCCCTGGCGCCTGCTCCAGGACCAGGACGTGATAGCGATGGCGAACACTCCATCGCTGAACGCCTCCAGACGAGAGGTCTCTTTTAAGTCCGCTCGGCCTGCCACACGACCCTCCTGTCGGCTCCTTCCGGGCCCGCGACGACCTGGAGCCGGAGCGTCTCAGTCGAGAAGATAGCGGCCGCGTCAGGACCGATGTCCCAGTGGGCCAGGATGCCCGCCGGGTCGAGCGGGTCGCGATGATATTCGGGATCTTCGACGGGCCGGCGCCGAGTGCGCCCGCGGGGCGGCACCGTGAAGAGGTGGAGGCCGCCAGGCTTGAGCACGCGGGCGGTCTCCGCGAACGCGCGCTCGAGGTTAGGCACATGCTCGAGGACGTCGCTGGAGACCATCAGGTCGATGCTGCCGGCTGCGAAGGAGAGGTCGGTGACGTCCTCACGACGCGCACCGTCCGGACGGACTGATCCAGCTGGCTCCGTGGGCGAGTAGTAGGTGCGGATGTAGCGGGAGGCGCGCATCAGGATTTGCCGCAGTGGAGAGGACGGGTCCAGCTCAACGACGGTCTTGCCCTCCAGGTCGAGCTTGCGGATCTGCTCGGCGAGCATCTCGTACCTGAGGTTGGCGCCACAGATGAGACAGCGCTTGACCTCGTCACCGGGGCTCAGGCTGACGATGACAGAGAAGCGCTGACAGCACCGGCAGCGCCGCACGCGCGTTCCGGTGAGGTAGCGCAGATTGGGCAGCACGCCGTGGCGCAGCCGGTGCAGGCTCCGGCTCATTTTTTGGTCAGTGGACCAGGAGGTCGGTCCGCTTCCCCCACTTGTCGAGGAAGCGGTAGAAGTTCTTCCGCGACAGGCGTTCGCGCTCTTCCTCGCCCTTCTCCTCCCAGAGCCGGTGCGCGTGCCGCCGGATGGGCAGGCCGGCCACGACGACCGCCTGGAGGCCGCGGGACCGCAGGCGAAAGCTGAACTCGATGTCGGCGATCCGGTAGAAGCGAAACCTCTCGTCGAAGCCGCCGACCTCCAGCGCCTGCGCCCGTCGAAATGCCATGCAGTAACCCTCCACCGCGTCCACCTCGGGTCCCGGATGCTCATGGAAGTGCTTGACTGTCCCGACCCCGCGCAGACCGAAGGCGGCTGCGATGCCGACCCCGGGGCGCTCGAGCGCGCGCAGTAGCGGGCGCGCGAGGTCGCCCTCCGCCTCCACGCCGGGGTCGAAGAGGATGACGACCTCGCCCGCTGCAGCCTTGAGGCCAGCGTTGACGGCCGCCCCGAACCCGGCCGGCTCCAGCGTCAGGACCCTGACCTGCTCGCCCGACCTTTCGGCGGCCCACTCCGCGACCCGAGGGTCGCCAGAGTTGTCCACCAGCAGGGCCTCGAAGTCGAGCCCGGCGTGGTGGCGGAGGATGGACCCGAGCCAGCGCTCGGCGTCTTCGGGCCAGCCGTGCAGGACGGTCAGCAGCGTGACCTGGCGAGGTCTGGGTGGGACCGCGGTGGCCTGCAGTGAGCTGCCCTCGGCGGAGTCGACGACCTCCCAGCCGCCCTCGCGAAGCTGGTCGCGAAGTGTGTCCGCCGCGGTGAAATCGCGCAGCCGGCGCAGGCGGGACCGCTCCTCAAGCAAACGCTGCGCTCGAGCCTCTTCCGTGTGGCTCTCCTACCTGCTTCGGTTGCTACTTGCCTTTCTTGGCTTTGACCGCGTCGGTCAGCTTGGGAACGATCTTGAGCGCGTCGCCCACCACGCCGAGGTCGGCCATCTTGAGTATCGGCGCCTCGGCGTCTTTGTTGATGGCGACGATGAACTTGGAGCCTTTCATGCCGACTGTGTGCTGCATGGCACCGGAGATGCCCGCCGCGATGTAGACGGTGGGCCGTACCGACTTGCCGGTCTGGCCGACCTGCATGGCATACGGGACCCAGCCCGCGTCGACCACCGCCCGGCTGGCGCCCACTGCCGCACCCAAAGCGTCAGCCAGCTGCTCCAGGAGCGGGAAGTTTTCCGGCCCTTGCATCCCCCGGCCGCCGCTGACGATGATCGTGGCCTCTTCGAGCTTCACCTTCTCGCCCGCCTCGACGACGCGATCGACGATCTTGGCGGCCCGGCTGAGATCGCCCTTTTGAGGCTCGATCTTCTCGATCGTGGCGGTCCCACCGGCCTCGGAAGCCTCGAACGACTTCGGCCGGACAAGGACGATGGCGGGCTTGTTGAGAACCTTCAAGGTGGCGACCTTGGCGCCGCCGAAATAGGGCACGCTGGCCGCGAAGCCACCGCCCTCGGCGCTGACGTCCATCGCGTTGGAGACCTGCCCGACGCCGAGGCGGGCCGCGAGCCTTCCGGCCACCTCGCGTGAGTCGTAGGTGAAGCCGAAGAGGATCAGGTCAGGTGCGCCCTGCTTGACGAGCGCTTCGATCGTGCCGGCGGCGGGCACCCCGATGTAGTCGTCGAAGGCCGCGTCCTCGCTGACGTAGACCTTCTTGGCGCCGTGCTTGCCGAGCTCGGCGGCGGCAGCTTCGGCGCCCTTGCCGAGGGCGATCGCCTCGACGTCGCCCAGCTCCCGCGCCTTGGCCAGCAATTCAAACGAGATCGACTGCACCTTTCCCTGGTTGAGCTCGGCCGCGACCCAGACCTTGGCCATCTAGACCGCCTTTACCTGAACCAGGAAAGCGAGGATCCGCTCGGCGGCGTTGCCGTCGTCCTCGATGACCTCGCCCGCCTTTCGCGTCTCTGCATCAGCAACGCCTTCGACACTTTCCGCGGGGCTGCCCTTTTCGATCCCCAGCGCGCTCAGCTCCACCTTTTTCACTTCCTTGCTGCGGGCGGCCATGATCCCCTTCAGCGAGGCGTAGCGCGGCTCGCCGACACCGGCCGTGACCGTGACCAGGGCGGGCGCCTGCGCCTCGACGACCTCGTAGCCTTCGTTCGTCTGCCGGTGCACGGACACCTTGTCACCCTTGACCTCCACCTGCTTTGCGAAGGTGGCCTGAGGCATTCCCAGCAGCTCTGCGAGCATCGGCGGCACCATGCCTGTGGAGCCGTCGGTCGACTCGGTGCCGCAGATCACGAGGTCGGGGTTCTCCGGCTTGATGGCGGCGGCGAGGATCTGCGCGGTGAGGAGCGCGTCGGCGCCGGCCAGTGAATCGTCGCTGACGTGGATGGCGCGATCGGCACCCATGCTGAGGCCCTTTCGGATGGCGTCGGCGGCTTTCGCCGGGCCCATCGAGACCAGGACCACCTCGCCACCGTGGGCTTCTTTGAGCTTCAGGCCGGCCTCGACTCCGTATTCGTCCCCGGGGTCGAGCACAGCCTCGCCGCCTCGGTCCAGACGGTTGTCGGACGTGAGCTTCTGCGGGGCGTTGGGATCCGGGATCTGCTTCACGGTGACGACGATCTTCAAGCGTGTTTTCTCCGCTGGTCAGAAAGCAATGAACGTCTTGATTATGCCGCACCGCGTTACAGCGAGGCGAGGAAAACTTGATAGTCCAGTGGAGTGTTTATGTTCCAAAAGACTTCCGTCGCGATGCCGCCGGCGCGCAGCTGCTCGGCCTCCAGGTAGTGGACGTCGAGGTCGCGCAACGCTTCGGCAGCCTTGAACCGCCCGCCGGCGAGCGCCGCGCTGATGGCCGTGCGGGCCGACCGGCGGTAGCACGCGCAGGCAGGCTCCGGCGAGCCTTCCAGCCGCGGCACGGCCGCGTCATGACCGGTAGCGGAGTCGACCAGCAGCCGCGCCAGCTCGGGCGTTACCCGTGGCATGTCGCAGCCCACCGCAAACACTGCGTCATAGGAGGCCGCGCTCAAGCCGGCCTCGATCCCGGCGAGAGGACCGGCGCCGGGATGCTCGTCTCCGATGATCCTGTAGCCGAGCGCCGGCGGCAGCGAACTCGCGTCATTCGACGAGATCAGCACCTCGGCAAACGCCAGCGCCAGGCGGTCCAGCAGGTAGTCGATGAGGGTGCGCCCGGCGACCGGCAGCAGCGCCTTGGGCCTCCCCATCCGCCGGCTCTCGCCGCCGGCCAGCACCAGCAGCGTCGCGGCGAGGGTTGAACTCACGGCTCTATCATCGGGGCAACTTGCGCGCGATCGACTTCCACGTCCACCTGCCCACACCCGAGTGGCTGGACCGGACGCTGGAGGGCTACGTCGAGGCCGCCGAGAAGTTCTTTCGCTCGACGGTCGCGCGCAACACGGTCGACGGCCTTGCGCGCCAATACGTCGACCTGGATCTCGTCGGCGTCCTGCTCGCCTGGGACGCCGAGACCGCGACCGGCCGGCCTCGCCTCACCAACGAGTTCGTGGCGCAGGCGGTCAAAGAACATCCGGACGCCTTCCTCGGCTTCGGCAGCGTCGACCCGCGCAAGGGCGCCCGGGCGGTCGAGGAGCTGGACAGCTTCAAGGGCCTCGGCCTCAAGGGCGTCAAGTTCCACCCCTCTATCCAGGACTTTGCGCCGGACGACGAGCGCTGGTGGCCAGTTTTCGCGCGCGCCGAATCGCTCGGCCTGCCCTGCCTCTTCCACACCGGCACGAGTGGGATCGGCGCCGGCACCCCGGGTGGCCAGGGGATCAAGCTCGACCACGGCCGCCCGATCCGGCTGGATACGCTGGCGGCCGCCTTTCCGAAGCTGACCATCGTCGCGGCCCACTTCGGCTGGCCCTGGCATGTCGAGATGCTGGCGGTCGCCCAGCACAAGGCGAACGTCTACGTCGACATCTCGGGCTGGGCTCCCAAGTACATTCCGCCCGAGGTGCTCCGAGAGCTGAAAGGTCGGATGCAGGACAAGTTCCTCTTCGGCAGCGACTATCCGTTCATCTCTCCGTCTCGCTGTCTGGACGAGCTGGGCGAACTCGACATTCCAGAGCCGGCCCTGCAGAAGCTGCTGCTGGGCAATGGCAAGCGGCTTCTCGGCCTCGCCTAACGAAAGACACCGGCTACCCGCTCCTTGCACGCCAGCTTGTAAAGAAATACTTTACGCCGCGACCCGCCGCCGGTAGCGTCGCGGGCAATGCGCCCGAAGCCCTCCACCGGCCCTGTCGAACGCCGGCGACGCGCTCTGCTGCAAGCCTCCGATCAACTCCTCGACCAGGTCGAAGAGCTCCGGCTGCGCGACTACCTCTCGGTCCCGGCGCAGGTGCGCAGCGCCATCCGCGACCTACAGGTCAGCGCCGGCCGCGGCGAGGCGGCCGCCGCACCGGCCAACCTACGGGCGGCGCACCAGCTCGTGCTTGCCATCCAGCACCGGCTGATGGCGGCCAATCCGAACAACGTCACGCCGCGCGTCCACCCGGGCCGGGGCCCGGGCCAGGCGACCGTGAAAGCGCTGGCGGGCGGGGGCACCTGGAAGCTGCTGGCGCTGCCCGGCCAGGCCGCGCAGTCGCGGGACGAGTGGCTTGGCCAGGTTGCCGCGACGGTCGAGCGGGCCCTGGACCGCTGGGTCTACGCCCAGCACCATGCCGCCCGGGCGGCGCGCGAGCACCTCGGCGTGCAGCAGGCGCTGGGCCGGGCGCGGACGGCCTGGCAGAACTACTGGGAGCTGCACCAGGAGGCGGAACGGCTCACCGCTAGCGGCCCGTAGAATCGAGACCAGATGCAGCCGGTCGTGATCGGGGACGTCACCTGGGAGCCGACGCCCGAGATCATCGAGCGGAGCCGCCTGACGCGCTTCATGAAGCGGCACGGCATCGCCGGCCTGGCCCAGCTCCAGGAGCGCTCGATCGCCGACCCGGAGTGGTTCTGGGATGCAGTCGTCCACGACCTCGGCATCCGCTGGTATCGCGCCTACGACCGGGTCCTGGACCTCTCGGAAGGCGTTATGTGGGCCCACTGGTTCGGCGGCGGCAAGCTCAACATCGTCGACACCTGCCTCGACCAGTGGGTGCGTGGCCCCCGAGCCCAGCCCGAGAAGACGGCGCTCATCTGGGAGGGCGAGCCGGGCGAGGTCCGCCGCCTGACCTTTGCCGAGCTGGACCTGCAGGTCTGCCGTTTAGGCGCGGCCCTGGAGAAGCTGGGCATCGAGCGCGGCGACCGGGTCGGAGTTTTCCTGCCCATGACCCCCGAGGTCGCCGTCAGCCTGCTGGCCATCGCCAAGATCGGCGCGGTGATCATCCCGCTCTTCAGCGGTTTCGGCGCCGGCGCTGTCGCCAGCCGCCTCAACGACGCCGAGGTCAAGGTCCTGATCTGCGCGGACGGCTTCTACCGCCGCGGCCAGGTCGTGAAGATGAAAGAGGTCGCAGATGAGGCACTGAAGCAGGCCCCCTGCGTCGAGCAGGTCGTGGTGCTGCGGCGAATCGTCCGCGAGGTCCCCTGGACCCGCGGCCGGGACCACGTTTGGGAGGCGCTGTTGGACGGTGAGCCCGACCATCTGCCCACTCACCGGCTCGACCCCGAGCACCCGGTGATGGTCATCTACACGTCTGGCACGACCGGCCGGCCCAAAGGCGCGGTACACGTCCACGGCGGCTTCCCGCTAAAGGCGGCCCAGGACATGGCTTGGGGATTCGACCTGGGCCGTGACGACGTCATCTTCTGGATCACCGACATCGGCTGGATGATGGGTCCCTGGCTGATCTTCGGCGCTCTCTCGCAAGGTGCGACCTGCGTGCTCTATGAGGGCACCCCAGACACGCCCGGACCGGATCGACTCTGGCGGATGGTCGCCGACCACCAGGTCTCCATCTTCGGCGCCGCTCCGACGCTGGTCCGGGGGCTGATGGTCGCGGGCGAGGAGTGGCCGCGCAAGCACGACCTCTCGAGCCTGCGCGTGCTGGGCGGCACCGGCGAGCCCTGGAACCCCGAACCCTGGCTGTGGTATGCCCGCAACGTCGGCGGCGACCGGTTGCCCGTCATCAACTACAGCGGCGGAACCGAGATCGCCGGGGGGATCCTGATCGGCAATGTGCTGACTCCGCAACGGCCCTGCTCGTTCAGCGGCCCCGTTCCCGGGATGGCCGCCGACGTCGTCGATGAGCACGGCCAGTCGGTCCAGGGCGAGGTCGGTGAGCTGGTCGTGCGCAAGCCCTGGCCGGGCATGACGGTCGGGTTCTGGCGCGATCGCGAGCGCTACGAGCAGACCTATTGGAGCCGAATTCCCGGCGTCTGGGTGCACGGCGACTGGGCTTACATCGACCCGCGCGACGGCCTCTGGTACGTCTTGGGGCGCTCCGACGACACCATCAAGGTGGCGGGCAAGCGGCTCGGCCCGGCCGAGGTCGAGTCGGTGCTGGTCGGCGATTCAGCCGTCCAGGAGGCTGCGGCGGTCGGCGTCCCCGACGAGCTCAAGGGCGAGGCACTCGTCTGCTTCGTCGTCCTGCGGACCGGCCAGGCAGCGGACGCCGCCTTAAAGGAGCGGTTGAAGGAGCGGGTCGCCAGCGAGATGGGCAAGCCGCTCCGGCCGAAGGAAATCTATTTCGTGCCCGATCTGCCCAAGACGCGCAATGCCAAGATCCTGCGCCGGGTCGTGAAGGCGGTTTACCTGGGCCTCGAGCCGGGCGACCTGACGGCGCTGGAGAACCCTGACGCCCTAAAGGCCATCGGAGCCGCACGGGCCTGAGCGGCCCCGCCGGCCGGCTCCTCCTGCTCTGGCTGGCGGGGAACAGCCTGCGCCTCACGCTACTTGCGATTCCGCCACTGATTCCGGCCATCCATCGTTCCTTGCCCCTGAACGAGAAGGCGGTCGGCGCACTCTTCGGGCTGCCGATCCTGCTCCTCGCCACTACGACGGTGTTCGGATCTCTTCTGATCTCCCGGCTCGGCGCCCGGCGGGCGCTGGCGCTGGCGCTGGTCCTGGTCGGCGCCGGCGGCGCCCTGCGCGGCCTTGGTCCCAGCCTCCCGATGCTCTTCGCGATGACCCTCGTCATGGGCGTCGGAGTCGCCATCGCCCAACCCTCCCTGCCTTCGCTGGTAGCCCTGTGGGCGCCCGACCGGGTGGGTCTCGCCACGGCCGCCTTCTCGAATGGGTTCCTGGTCGGCGAGACGTTGCCCGCCGCACTCACGGTCCCCTTCGTGGTGCGCCTCTTCGGCGGCAGCTGGGAGGCGGCGCTCGCCTTCTGGTCGATCCCGGTCCTGGCCACGGCGGCCCTTGTCATCGCCTTGACGCCGCACCAGGCGCGGGCCGCGGGCGTGCCGCCGCCACGCTGGTGGCCGGACTGGCGGAAGGCAACGACCTGGCAGCTCGGACTCTTCTTGGGCGGCGCCTCCGCCGCGTACTTCGGGTTCAACTCCTTTCTGCCCGACTACCTGCGCGCCGTCCACCGGCCCGAATCGATCACGCTCTCACTTACCTTGCTGAACCTGCTCCAGCTGCCCGCCTCGCTCATCATCGCCGCCGTGCCGGGCGCGATCCTCGGCCGCCGCTGGCCCTTCATCGCCACGGGTGTGCTCACCGCCGCCGCAGCCGTCGCCTTTGGCGCGCTCTCGGGCTTGAGCCAGGCAGTCGCCGCCGGTGTGGTCGGGTTCGCGGCCGCCTTCGCTTTCATGCTGGTGCTGGCGATGCCGCCGCTCATGGCCGAGGCGGGGGACGTGCATCGCCTCACCGCTGGCATCACGACCATCCAGTACGCGACTGCCTTCCTCGCACCGCTCCTGGCCGGTGCGATCTGGGACGCCACCGGTCAGGCGGCCAGCGCCTGGCTGCTGGTCGTGGTCGCCGGCCTGGCGATGACGCTGATCCCCATCCCGATGCGGCTGGGCTCTGTGAGACGGGCGGTGGCCTGAGTCCCTGGACACCACCCAGGTCTGATCGACGGTTACCTGTCGGCGGCCTTGAAGAGCCACTCCAGGGCGCCCCGCAGGTAGGGCTTCTCGCGGTAGACCACCTGCACCCGTACCGCCTTCGCGCGGGCCGTCGCGTCCCACCACCACCAGCGGCGATTGGACGGCTCGAGCCAGTAAAGCCAGGCCCGCAGGGACCAGCGGTCGAGGGTGCAGGTCTGGATCGCCGAGTCATCGACGCAGCGCTCGACGAACCAGTCGGGCAGGACCCACTGCCACTCAGCCAGCGGCGGCCAGGGGCCGTCTGAGCGGGCCAGCACAGCCTCCATCACCTCCCGGGCGCCGGCCAGGGCGACGGCAGGGTTGGAGGCGCCGAGGTCGAGCCGGTCGAGCTGGAAGCCCGCCGGGACCGCGGCCCCGTCAACGCCCTCGCGCAGGTGCCGGAGCTCTTCCTGTGGATTCAGCGCAGACATGAAATTACAGGCGCGGAGAAGGCTCGGGAGCCGCTCTTGGGCTCAGGCGCGGAAGGCGAGCGCCGGGAAGGTGTGGGGCCGGCGGTGGCCCCGCCCCGCGTCGCATTTCGGGCAGTAGGCCACGGCGTCGTAGTGCAGGGGCAGGATGCCCGGGACCAGGATGGTCCAGAGGGAACGGTGCAGGATCCAGCAGACGAAATGCGACACTGCGCCGGGAGGCTAGGCCTGACCGCCAACAATCCGAGCCCTCCGTAGTTAACAGCGCTATCAGTGACGGGCCTTGTTCGCGACCATCTGACGCGCTACAGTGCGCGTCGCCGTGCGGATACCGGCTACAGCGCTCGATCGGCCCCACGACGTTTCCATGTCGAACGTCTCGGCGATCACGCTCGCGGTCCTGCTCAGCACCGGCGGTTTCCTGCTCCTGCTGGTGGCCTTCTCGACTTTGCTGCTCTATTTCATGGGAGCGGCCGGGCAGGACCTGCTTGGCACCATCCAGGTGGCTGGGCCATGCTTCGTGCTCGGGCTTGCTCATCTTGGCGCCGGCCGCGGACTGCTCCGGCGCCGGGAATGGGGCAGGCTGCTGGCCACCTTCTCGGCCGGTTTCTGGTTCGCGACGGTGATCTTGAGCCCGCTGGCGATCGGGATCGTCTACATCCTCTGGCACCAGCACCTGCCGGAGCGGGGGCACCACGCGGTCCGTCGAGTAACCGCGGCACTGCAGACTCCGCACGCCGAGTCGCCGGCGGCCACCGGCGCCGACGGCCTCACGACGAATATCCGGCGCTGGGTGCTCGCGCTGATGGCGCTCAGCGTCCTCGTTTTTGCAATGCAGCAGACCTGGATCCTGGCCGTCGACGCTACCTCGGCCTCCGACTCGCTGCCGCTCCTGGTCGTCGAGGGTGTTGCGATCAGCCTGATGGCCCTGCTCGGCGGCGCGGCTATCGTAGGGGTGGGCCGCGGCCAGCCCTGGGGTGGGCCGGTCGCCCTCTTCGCGGCCGGGACCATGGCCGTGACCTGGGCGCTGCCCCTGGTCCTGCTCGTGCTGCTGCTCGTCTACCGGAGCAAGGTCACGACGCGGCTGGCGCCGGCGCCAGCGGCGGCACTCACAGCGGAGGAGCTGGCCGCACAGCTTCAGCCGGAGATTGACCCGGACGCACCAGCCATCCCGGCCGGCACTCGCTCAGACCGGCCAGCTCCTCAGGACTGACCGGCACCCGGTTCAGCCGACGGCCGGTAGCGGCCCTCATGGCTGCCACGATCGCAGCCGGCGACGAGATCAGCGGCGGCTCCCCCACACCCTTAGCACCGTAGGGCGCTTCGGGTTCGGGCTCCTCGACCAGCACGGCCGCCACTTCGGGCATGTCGAGGCTCGTGGGGATGATGTAGTCGGTGAAGCTGGCGTTGCGGATCAGGCCGTCCTTGAGCTTGATCTCCTCCATCGTCGCCAGGCCGACACCCTGCGCGATCCCGCCCTCGATCTGGCCGTGCACCTGGAGAGGGTTGATCGCGCGCCCGACGTCCTGGGCCGTCGCCACCTGGGCGACTCGGGCCAGGCCGGCCTCCGCGTCCACGTCGACGGTCGCCCGATGGGCGACGAACATGAAGGAAACGTGGGCGTCGCCCTGGCCGGCGGGGTCGAGCCCGCTGGTCGGCCGGTGATGATGCTCGAACTCGCGCTCGATGGGCTCGTCCAGGAAAAGCTCGATCGGCGCCAGGGCCGCCCCCTCCTCGTCGAGGACGTGACCTCCGGCCAGCGCCTGGGCGGGCGGTCCCGCCCGCTTCAGCACCTCGGCCGCGACCAGCCGCGCGGCGTCGCGGACCGCCCCGCCGGTCATCCAGGTCTGGCGGCTGGCTGAGCTGGACCCGGCATCTCCGACTGTGGTGTCAGCGCGCTCGATCTCGACGGCTTCGACACCCAGCTCGGTGCGGGCGACCTGGAGACAGACTGTGACCAGGCCCTGCCCCACCTCGGAAGCCGCGGTCTTGACCTGCACGACGGCTGCGCCGTCGGGGCCGCGCTGGAGCCGGACTCGAGCCGTCGCGTAGTCGTCGCTTCCCTCCGAGTAGGCGATGTTCTTGAACCCGACGGCGAAGCCGGTCCCGCGTACGACCTCCGCGGCTGAGGCGACGTTGCCGGCGCCGCCGGGCAGCGCCAGCGAGTCAGACGGCGCGGGGGGCTCGGGCAGTCCCTGGCAAAGATCGATCAGCTTCGCCATCGGCGCGGCGCCGGTGAGGGCCTGGCCCGTGATCAAGCGGTCACCGGGCCGGATCGCGTTCTTCAGGCGGAGCTCGATCGGGTCCAGGCCGAGCCGGGCGGCGAGGAGGTCCATCTGGCCCTCGTACGCGAAGCAGGACTGGACCGCTCCGAAGCCGCGCATCGCCCCGTTGGGCACCGTGTTGGTGCGTGCGGCACCGCTCCAGACGTGCGCGTTGGGAACCCTGTAGGGCCCAGCCCCGAAGCAGGCGGCGTTGGCCACGACTGCCCCGGAGCTGGAGGCGTAGGCGCCGCCGTCGAGCAGGATCGTGGCTTTCACGAAAACCAGCCGGCCGTCGCGGTCGGCGCCGGTCGAGTACCACATCCAGGCGGGGTGGCGGTGGACGTGGCCGGTGAACGACTCTTCCCGCCCGTACCACATCTTCACCGGCCGACGCGCCTTGAGCGCCAGCAGGCAGGCGTGGACCTGGATCGAAAGGTCCTCGCGGGCTCCGAAGGCGCCGCCGACTCCGCCCAGGTGGAGCCGGACCGCGCCCGGGCGCATCCCCAAGCAGGCCTCGACCTGCTCCAGGTCGACGTGCAAGGCCTGGGTCGCCACCCAGAGGTCGATGCCGCCATGGGGGGTTGGAATGGCCAGCCCGGCTTCGGGGCCGAGCGGAGCTTGATCCTGCTGCCCGACCTCGTAGTAGCCGTCGACGACGACGTCGGCCACCGCGTCAGGGTCCCCAGACCGGATCGTGAGCTCGCGCAGGACCGAGCCGCGCTGGATGGCGTCGACTGGATCAAGGAGCGGCGCCAGGACCTCGTATTCGACAGCGATAGCCTCAAGAGCGGCTCGGGCCTGCTCGGGATGTTCGGCGGCCACGATCGCGACCGGCTCGCCGGCGTACCGGACCTCGTCGCCGGCGGCGGCCAGGACCGGCTGGTCGGGGGGCTTGTGGAGGCTGTAAAGCCGCTCGCCGGGCAGGTCGGCGGCTGTCAGGACAGCCTTCACGCCAGGCATCCCAGTCGCCTTCTCCACGTCGATTGAGCGAATCAGCGCGTGGGGATGCGGGCTCCGCAGCGTCTTGCCGAAGAGCATGCCGGGGGCGGTCAGGTCGGAGCCGAAGCTGAAGCGGCCGCTCACCTTGTCGGGACCGTCCGGCCGGGGGATCGACTCCCCCACCCCACCGCGCGTTCGCAGGCCTTCAGGCATGAGTTGTCGCATCCCGTCCTGCGGTCCTGAGGCGGCCTTCGCGGACCACGATCCGGCCCTCGACCACGACCGCCTCGGCTCGGGGTGGCGGGGCCAGGACCAGCGCCGCCACCCAGTCGTCGATGTCGGCGTCGACCCCGTAGAGCGCGATGTCGGCCCGCTTGCCGACCGCGAGCTCGCCCACGTCGTCGCGCCCGAGGGCGGCGGCGCCGCCGCGGGTCGCGATGTCGACGGCGTCTGCCGGTGTGAGAGCTGACGCGGGCTCCGGAAGGCTGAGAATCGAGGCGCGAACCCTGGCCAGCAGCAGCGCCTGGTGGACTTCGCGGAGCAGGCTGTAGTCCTCGTTGCTGGCGGCCCCGTCCACGCCCAGCCCGACTTTGACTCCGGCGCCGCGGAGTTCGGAGACCGGGCAGGCTCCCGCGCCGAGCCTCATGTTGCTGGAGGGACAGTGGGCCACTCCCATCCCTGCCGACCCGAGGCGGGCGATCTCGGGCTTCGAGAAGTGGATCCCGTGCGCCACCCAGACGTCCGGCCCGGTCCAGCCGAGGTCTTCGAGCAGCTCCAGGGGACGTCGCCCGAACTTCTCGACGCAGAACCGCTCCTCGTCGACCGTCTCGGCGAGATGAGTGTGCAGTCGCACTCCAAGCCGCCTTGCCAGGTCGGCCGACTCGCGCATCAGGTGCTCGGTCACCGAGAACGGCGAGCAAGGTGCCACGGAGACCCGGCACATGGCACCTGGGCTGGGGTCGTGGTAGGCGGCGACGAGTCGCTCGGTGTCGGCCAGGATGGCGTCTTCGTCCTCGACCAGGTCGTCGGGCGGCAGGCCGCCTTGCGAAACACCCAGGCTCATCGACCCGCGACAGGGCTGGAAGCGAATCCCAACCTCGCGGGCTGCGGCTACGAGCGCCTCGAAGATGCCAGGCCGGCCGCGGGGGAAGACGTAGTGATGGTCGGTCGTGAGCGTGCAGCCGGCCAGCAGCAGGCGTTCCAGGGCGACCAGGGCGGCAGTGTGGACAGCCTCAGCGTCGATCTCCGCCCAGAGCGGATAGAGGGCTTGCAACCAGCCGAAGAGACCCGCGTCGGCCGCGTAGCCGCGAGTCGCCCACTGATAGAGATGGTCGTGCGCATTGACGAGACCCGGCACGGCCACGCAGTTGCGAAGATCGAGCACCTCATCGGTCGCCGGCGGCTGTCCGGCGCCCATCCCGACGATTTCGCCTTCGCGGCACTCGAGCCAGCGCGCGTCGCTGCCCAGCACGGCGGCCGCTCGGACAAGGAGGCTCATTCGAGCGCGTCGCCCGCTCGGCGTACGGCTTCGAAGATGCGGACGTAGCCGGTGCAGCGGCAGAGGTTGCCCGAAAGCGCCTCGCGCGTTTCCAGATCGCTCGGGTGGCGGTTGCCTCTCAGCAAGCCGGTCATTGCGACCACGAAGCCCGGTGTGCAGAACCCGCATTGGACTCCCCCCGCCGCCACCATCGCTTCGCGGACCCGGGCCGCCACGGGGTCGTCCTCCAGCCCTTCCACGGTGACGATCTGGGCTCCCTCCGCGGCCGCCGCCAGGACCAGGCAGGAGCAGACCAGCTCGCCGTCGAAGAAGACCGAGCAGGAGCCGCACTCGCCCTGCTCGCAGGCGTTCTTGCTGCCGAAGAGCCCGAGCCTCTCGCGCAGGAAGTAGAGCAGCGACTCGCCGGGCCAGGCCTCCGCTTCCCGCACCGCCCCGTTGACCTGAAGCCTGACCTGCGTCAAGCCGCGGCCCCGGTGCGCTGGAGTGCGCGGCTCGCCATCACGCCGATAACGTGACGGCGGTAGGCGCCGGTGCCGCGCTGGTCGTCGATCGGGCGGGCCGCGGCGGCGACCAGGTCGGCGAACCTGGCCCTGGCCGCCTCCGTGAGCGTGAGAGGACGTTCCCAACCAACCTCTTCGATCAGGCCGCTGGCCATCTCCTCCGCGGCTGTCGCCCGGATGATGGTCGGGCCCGCCGAGCCGAGTGCCACTCGGACTCTGCGGCGGGCACGGTCCACCACCATCGCGAGGCTCGCCACCGCGATCACCATGGCGTTGCGCGTTCCCGCCTTGAGAAAGGCCTGGGCTGGTCCGGCCTCCTCCCACTCTGCCCGCAGCACCAGCTCGCCAGGCTCGAGCGCGGGCTGCTTGGGACCGCGCATCCAGTCGGAGAAGGGCACCCGCCGCTCCCCCGAACGCCGGGAGACGACCACGATGGTCGCGTCGAGGGCCGCCAGGATCGGGAGCGTATCGCCGGCCGGCGAGCAGGTCCCGAGGTTGCCGCCTATCGTGCCCGCGTTGCGGATCTGGGGCGAGCCGACGGTTCGCGCCGCGTCCACCAGGGCACGGTCGCGCACCCGCTGCAGCAGGTGCGTGTAAGTCACGCCGGCGCCGCAGAGCACCTGCTCGCCCGCCACCAGCTCCTTCAGCTCGGCCAGCCGTGCAATCGAGACGATGTGTTCGGGCCGGGCGCGACCGAAGTTGATCGCCACCATCAAATCCGTGCCTCCGGCGAGGACGACCGCCTGCGGATCCTCGGCGAGGAGGCCGAGAGCAGCGTCGAGGCTCTTGGGAACCGAGACCCGCAAGGCTGCTTCAGACCTCGAGGCGCACGAGCTGGAACCTCTTCACGTCGACCAGCCCGCGGTCGGTGATCTTGAGGTCGGGGATCACGGAGAGCGCCAGGAAGCTGATGGTCATGAAGGGGGCGCCGAGCGTGACGCCCATTCCGGCCAGCATGCCCTCCAGCGCCGCCAGGCGTTCGTGCACGAAATCGAGCGGACGGTCGCTCATCAGGCCGGCGACAGGCAGCGGCAGCTCGCCGCGGACGCTCCCCTCTTCCACCACCACGATGCCGCCGCCGATCTCGGCCAGCCGGCTGACGCAGAGGGCCATGTCCGTATCGTCGACGCCTAGAACGACGATGTTGTGGGCGTCGTGGGCGACAGTCGAGGCGAAGGCTCCCCGCTTCAGGCCGACGTTGGTGGCGAAGCCCAGCCCGATCCGGCCGCTGGCGTGGTGGCGCTCGACGACCGCGATCTTCACCAGGTCGCGGGAGGGATCGGCGGCGATCTCGCCGTCCCTCACGTTCGGCTCCATCTCCTCCACACCGGTCAGAAGCTGGCGCGGGATGACGCGAATGACGCGGATCAGGCCACCGCCTCCGTTGACCCGGAAGCTTGCCGCTGTCACCGGCGCCACATGCACCGTCTGCCGGACCCACTCCGGGACCTGCAGCTTCGGGAAGTCGCCGATCTCCCTCCCGGCCTTGAAAACGGTGCTCGGCCGGAAGGTGCGGAGGTCGTCTAAGACCAAGATGTCCGCCTGGTAGCCGGGCGCGATCGCGCCCAGGTGGCGGAGCCCGTGGTACTCGGCGGCGTTATGGCTGGCCATGACGAGAGCGGATTCCGGCGGGATCCCGTCCTCGACCGCGACTCGGACCATCTGGTTGATGTGCCCCTCTTCCACGATGAAGTTGGGCTCCCGGTCGTCGGTGCAGAACATGCAGTGCTCAGGGCCGTACTTCTTGACCAGCGGTAGGAGGTCACGCAAGTTGCGGGCGATCGAGGCCTCTCTGAGCATGACTGCCATGCCGAGACGCCGCTTCTCGAGCGCCTCCTCGTAGGTGGTGGCCTCGTGGTCGGAGCGGATACCGGCCGCGATGTACGCGTTGAGGGCCGCGCCCCTGACACCCGGCGCGTGGCCGTCGACGTGCTCGGTCAGCCCGGTCTGGAGCTTATCCACCTCCTCAGGCATGGCTGCGATCACACCCGGGAAATTCATCATCTCGGCCACGCCCAGCGTGCGGCTGCGCCGGAGCAGGCTCTTGATGTCGCCGATCGTCATCGGTCGCCGGGGGGACTCGAACTGGGAGGCGGGCACGCAGGAGGAGGCCATCACGAAGACGTCGAGGGGGATGCCGGCGCAGGTGTCCAGCAGCCAGTGCACGCCGTCGGTCCCGAGCACGTTTGCCAGCTCGTGGGGGTCGGCCACAACAGTGGTCGTACCGTGGGGGAGCACTGCTCGCGCGAACTCGTCGACCATCAGCTTCGAGGACTCGATGTGCATGTGCGCGTCGATGAATCCCGGTACCAGGTAGGCCCCCTGCAGCTCGACCCGGCGCTCCCCCCGGTAGGAGTTGCCGAGGCCGACCACGTGGTCGTCGACGATGGCCACGTCCAGAGGCAGCCATTCCCTGGTGAAGACGCTGAAGACCTGGCCCCCGGTGAGGACAAGGTCGGCAGGCTCGTCGCCGCGGGCGACGGCCAGCCACTTGGGCCGCATCTCAGACATGCTCCCCGAAGAAGGCGAAGATCCGCTCCCACGCGTCCTCCGCGGCCTGCTCGTTGTAACCGGCGCCCAGCCGCCGTTCCAGGTGCACGTACCAGCCGCTGTGCTGATTCAGGAAGGAGTGCCCGGCGCCGGCGTAGATCTCCACGTCATGTGGGATGTGGAGCTCCGTCAGCTCTTTCTCGAGGCGCTCGGCATGCGCCAGGAGCAGGCGGTCGCGCTCGCCATAGGACCCGACGACGGGACACACACCCTTGAGATTCTCAGGCACGGCCCCGTAGTTCACCGACACCGCCTTGAAGTCGCTGCCCGGCGTGCTGGCGTGGGCCAGCGCGAAGCCGCCGCCCATGCAGAAGCCGATGATGCCGGCGCGCTCCACGGCATGTTCCTGGCGGAGGTAGGCGCGCCAGCCGTCGAGGTCCTGGCGGCGCTTCTCGCCGCTGAACGTGCGAACCAGGCAGCCGAGCCCGCCGAAAAGCCGGGGAGCCAGGGCTACGTAGCCGGCCTTCGCGAAGCGGTCACTGATGCTCCGGATGTCGGCGGTGAGGCCGAGCGCCTCGTGGATGACCAGCACCCCGCGCCCTTCGGGCTGCTCTGGGAGGGAGACGTAGGCGCTGCAGGCGCCGCGGCGAACCTCCATTTAGAGACTGGAGTGTACGACCGGCCCCGCGCCGAGGCCGACCACCCGTTTAGCGGTGACAGCCACGACTGTCGGAGATCGAGGCTATCCGCGGGCGTTGAATGCCACGTTTGTCGACACCCATGGCAAACCCTGTTTGCCGGACTTGAGCAACCCGCCGACCAGCGCCACGACCGCATCGGGAGAGGAGAGAACATCGGCGGCCGTGAAGCGGAGCAGGCGATAGCCGGCATCCAGAAGGCGGTTCTGACGCCGGTTGTCCCCAACAAGGCTGTCGCGGTGGGTGCCTCCGTCGTATTCGAGTCCGAGCCGCTGCATCGGGTAGTAAAGGTCGGGCCGGCCAAGAAACCGACCGCCGGCGTCGTAGAGCGGCACCTGAACCTGCGGTCTCGGCAGACCAGACAGGACCAACAGCAACCTCAGCCGCGTCTCCATGACCGACTCCGTGGCCGGCTCGGCCAGCCCGGCGACTTGCCGGAGGCGAGCGATGCCTGGATATCGTGGGTGCGCCTCGATCCAGCTCTGTAGATCGGCCGGCTGAGCCAGGTGCTTGTGGAGCGCCATATCGAGGACCGTCACGCCTTCGAGGAGGGGTAGCCCGCGCCCCAGGTCGGCGAGTGTACGGACCGCGGACGTGGCAGCCAGTCCACGCAGCATCTGGACCTCGCCAGGCGGAAGTCCGGCCCGTCGCACCTTGATTCCGGCGCGCGACGAGATCTTGCATCCGATCGGTAGTGTCACTTCCACTGGATCGCAGGGCGAGAGGTCCAAACCATGCAGCCAGGCCGCGGTAGCACCCGAAAAGGCTGCTGCAACCGGCAAGCGGCTCCTGATGGCGGCAAGGACTACCAGGGGATTGTCAGCAATGGCCCGCCGGGCGTAGAAGCCGCCTCCCAGCCTCTGCCAGCTGGCTCCCATGAGGTGATCCCTCGTAAGCCCGAAGCGGCGGGCATCAGCCAGGTTGAATGGGCGGTCCATTAGTTCAGGCGGAATACGTGGAGCTGGGGCCACAGAACGGTGAGGATGCCCTTCGGCGCGCCTGGAGGCAACGCCCCCCGTAAAGGCCACGAGTGTCGGAAATCGTGCCTATCCGCAGACTTTGAATGCCACGTTTGTCGACACCCGTGGCATGCTGTGACCGATCTGAACAGGAGTCCGGGGATGACCGCGGATGATGTCTGCCGCTTCCTGGACCTGATGCAGGACCTTGGCATCCACGTCTGGCTTGACGGCGGCTGGGCGGTCGACGCCTGCCTCGGTTCGCAGACGAGGCACCATGCGGACCTCGACATCGCGCTCGAAAAGCGCGACCTGGCGGCCGTCGTCGACGCCCTGCGGGGCCGCGGATACACCGACGTTCCCCGCGACGACACCCAACCCTGGAACTTTGTGCTTGGAGACCAGGCCGGCCATGAGGTCGACTTTCACGTCATCGAGGTCGCCGAGGATGGCCGTGGCATTTACGGGCCGGCGGAAAGGGGAGAGTTCTATCCCGCCGCGGCCCTGACCGGAACCGGGACTGTCAACGACCGCACCGTTGACTGCATCTCGCCTGAATGGTTGGTGAAGTTCCACACCGGCTACCAGCTCGACGCGAAGGACCGGGCGGACGTTTCGGCACTGTGCGAACGATTCGGCATCGCGCTCCCCAACGAGTAACGCAAGGGCCAGCCTCGCGCGACGTAAAGCGGGTCTGGAGCGCGGGGGGGAATCGCCGAAGGCGCGGGGGGGAACTCCCCCCACAAATCAAGACAGAGCGAAGCCGTCGAACGCTCCAATCCGGCGACGCCGGATTGGAGCGCGGGGGGAATCGCCGAAGGCGAGGGGGGGAACTCCACCCACAAATCAAGACAGAGCGAAGCCGTCGAACGCTCCAATCCGGCGACGCCGGATTGGAGCGGGAGACGGGACTCGAACCCGCTACCTCAACCTTGGGAAGGTCGCGCTCTGCCAGGTGAGCTACTCCCGCGCGGTCCGCAGCCGAGTCTACCTAAGGGCGATCGAGCGGGCGACGATCGCGGCGTCCTCGCCCACTCCCCACATCAGCGACGACTTGCGCTTGCGCAGGAAGTGGACGCCGACGAAGTAGAGGCCCGGCACCACAGTGCTCGCACCCTCGTCGCAGACCGGGAAGCCGTGCTCATCGAAAGCGCCGAAGTGGACCCAGCGCGAGTAGTCGGGGCGAAAGCCTGACGTGAAGACCACGGCGCCGAACCCTTCCAGGTTCACTTCGAGCGGCGGATCCGCCCGGAACGGGGCCGGCTCGGGCAGCTCCGGGACGGTGAGGCCCTTTGCCGGAAGCTCTTTGCGTAGGAGGTTGCGGAGGTCCGCCCAGCGGGCATCCCCGAAGGCGACCGACTGAGCCAGGTCGGGGGCAAAGCTGGCCCTGGAACCGTCCACTCCCACCAGGTGGCCTAGGAGGTGGACGCCCATGGCTTGAAGCACCCGGTAGTGGAGATCGTGGCCGCCGTCCCGCCCGGTCGTCTGCACGTTCGCGATCAGGCGGGCTTGGGGCGAGGGCAGGTCGCTCAAACGCTGATCCATGAAGCTGGTCTCGCAAAGCCAGGTGACGAGGTCACGGCCCTCGAGGCGCCGCGGGCCCCAAGGAGCCCGCCCGCAAGCCAGGAACACTTCCCGGCCGTCCAGCTGCAGCTCTTCGGCGAGCTGGCAGCCGGTTTGCCCGCAGCCCACGACCAGCACCGGCCCGGCCGGCAGCGCTCCGGCGTTGGTGTAATCCTCCGCGTCGATCACCAGGAGGTCGTGCGGAAAGGCTCCGGCCACTGGCGGCCGGTGCGCTCGCTGGTAGGCACCTGTCGCAAGCACGACGGTCTTCGCCTGCAGGTCGCCGGCCGAGGTCCGGAGCAGGAAGCCGCCTCCCGAGCCTGGTTCGAGGCTCGAGACGTCGATACCTTCGCGGACCGGCGCCGCAAAGGAATCCGCGTAGCGTTCGACGTAGCGGACGATGTCGTCGCGCGGCACGTGGCCCTCCGGATCATCGCCGTCGTAGGGGAAGCCCGGCAGGTCCAGCGTCCAGTTCGGAGTGACCAGCGTGAAGCTGTCCCAGCGCCCGCGCCAGGTCTGTCCGACCCGGTCACGCTCCAGGATTACGTGCTCGACTCCAGCCGCGCTCAGCTCGTGGCTGGTTGCGAGCCCGGCCTGCCCCCCACCGACGACGACAACCTCCCGGTCCGACAAGCGGCTACTCGCGCTCCGTGACCTGCTGGACCTCTTGGTGCGCCGCGGCGACCGTCTCCTGGACCAGGTTGGCGTACTCCTCCACGAGAGCCGCTGCTTGCTTCACATCTTCAGTGGAGGCGATCACGTGGTAGGAAGGATGATCGGGGTCGGGAACGACGAGAACCCAACCGCCCTCGACGAAGACCTTCACGCCGTCGGTCAGGTCGACGCGGTCGCGCAGGTGTTTCTCCATCACCATCCGCATGACGCGGCCCTTGGCTTCCCAGGGGCAGAACTGGGTGGCGGTCTCGTAGCCGACGGCGGGTATCTCTGAGCGCAGCTGCCCGAGGGTGAGTCCCGTTTCGGCCATCAGCTCGAGGACTCGGGCGACCGTGAAAACCGCGTCGAAGGCGACCTGGAAGTCGGGCCAGCAGTAACCCCCAAGCCCGTCGGACGCGATGACCGTCTCCTTGTGCTGAGCTGAGCGCAGCACGGCGCCCGGCGTGATCTTGGACGGGACGTACCGCCCGCCCAGGCGGTCGGCGATGATGCTGAAGGTCAGCGGCGCCGAAGCCGGGCCGACGATCATGCCGGCCCGCCGCCGCACGGCCATCTCGGCCAGGCAGGCGAAGGCGTCGGGGTGCTCCAGGATCGAACCCGATTCGTCGATCAGGAAGCAGCGCTCGCCTGGCGAGTCTATGAAGACACCGAGGTGGGCCTCGACCGCCCGCACGATGTTGCCCATCTCCTCGAGCCGAGAGCGGAACTCGGGCAGCGCCTGAGGCGCCATCTGTTCCTCCACCGACGCGTGGAGCGGGATGACCGTGCAGTTGAGCTCGTCCAGGATCCTGGGCAGCAGCTGGGCGGCGCAGCCGTTGTCGTAGTCGACGAGGACCTTGAACCCGGCGGGCCGGACCAGTTCCAGGTCAAGCTTGGCCAGCGCGTCTTCGAGGTAGCTCTCCTGGACCCCGCTGGGGTAGCTGATCGACCCCATCTCGTAGTGGCCGACGCGGCGGATGTCCTCCCTGAAGAAGAGGTTCTCGAGCTTGCGCTCCTGGCGCTTGTCGAGGTCCAGCCCGGTCGAGTCGAAGATGCGGATGTCGACCGACCGGGAGTCGAGCGGCGAGGTCTGGACGTGGACGGTTGCCGGCATGCGCGAATGGCGCGCGAAGTGGCGCGTGTTGGGGATGGCCAGAGAGGAGAGGTCGGCGATGTTGGCGCCCGAGGACATCAGGCCCGCGATCAGCGCCCGCTTGATCATCCGAGCCGCTCGCGAAGAATCTCGCGAGATGGCGATGGTGATTCCGCGTGGGAACAGCGCACCGATGGCCGCGCCGAGGCGGGCGGCGAACTCGGGCGTGAACTCGATGTTGCTGAGCCCGGTCAGCCCATAAGCGCTAAAGAGGCCGCGCTTCCAGGAGCCGGCCCAAACTATGGACTCGCGGACGGTCGCACCGGCCTCGATGTCCTTGTTCGGCCAGACCCGTACGTTGGCGTTCACGGTGGACCCCGACCCGACCACCACCTCGTCGCCGAGGATCGAGCCCTCTTCGAGCAGCGAGTTGTTCTTGATGCGGACCGCCCGGCAGACGATCGCGCCCCGCAGACGGCAGTTTTCGCCGACGTAGGTGTGGTTCCAGAGGATCGAGTTGGAGATCTTGGCGCCCGTTTCGATGATGCAGTCGTCTCCGATCACCGCGGGGCCGTTGATCCAGGCGCCGGGCCGGAGCTTGGTTGAGGAGCCAACGAACGCGGGGCCGTCGATCCGGGCGTCGGGTGAAACGTCGGCATCCTCGGCGACCCAGATCGAGTTGTCGGCACGGACGCCCGGGATCTCGACGGCCACCTTTCCCTCCAGGCAGTCGAAGTTGGCCTTCATGTAGGCCGCGTGCGTGCCGACGTCCTCCCAGTACCCCTCCGCGACCCAGCCGAAGATCGGCTCGCCCTCCTTCAGGAGCTGCGGAAAGACATCGCCTGACCAGTCCGCGGCCTGGCCGGCCTTGAAGTACTTGAAGACCTCCGGCTCGAGGATGTAGATGCCGGTGTTGGCGAGATCGCTGAAGACCTCGCCCCAGGAAGGCTTCTCCAGGAAGCGCTGGACCGCGCCGTCGTCGTCGACCACCACCACCCCGTACTCGAGGGGGTTGGCGACGGGCTTCAACACGATGGTGGCCAGGGCGGCGCGCCGCTTGTGGAAGCGCACGGCCGCGGTGAGGTCGATGTCGGTCAGGGCGTCGCCGCTGATGACCAGGAAGGCGTCCTTCAGCTCGGCTTCCGCCAGCCGGACCGACCCGGCCGTTCCGAGCGGCGAATCCTCTACCGAGTAGGTCAGCGAGACGCCCGACTCGGAACCGTCGCCGAAGTAATTCCTGATGCTGGACCCGAGGTACTGCACCGTCGTGATGACGTCCCGCAGGTGGTGCTTGCGGAGCAGCAGCAGGATGTGCTCCATGATCGGGCGGCCCGCGACCGGCACCAGCGGCTTGGGCAGGGCGCTGGTCAGGGGGCGGAGGCGTGACCCCTCGCCCCCGGCCATGACCACCGCCTTCATCTAGATAACATCCTAAGTCGGCCTTGTTCGACGAACTGCGTGCCCTCGCCTTGAACCTCACCTGGACCTGGGATCCTGAAATCCGGGAGGTCTTCCAAACCCTGGATCCCAAGCTCTGGGAGGCCACGCGCCACAACCCCGTCGTGATGCTCAGCCGGCTGGGCCCGAAGGGAGTCGAGCAAGCGGCGCAGAAGCCAAGTTTCGCGCCGGCCCTGGACCGGGCTCGAGCAGCGGTCCTCCGCCACCTCGAGCGCCGTCCCCCCTTCTACGACGCCGGGGCGCCGTTGCTCATCGGCTACTTCTCGCTGGAGTTCGGCATCGCCGAGTCCCTGCCCATCTACTCGGGAGGCCTCGGCATTCTGGCCGGCGACCACCTGAAGGCGTCCAGCGACCTCAACCTGCCCCTGGTCGGCGTCGGTCTCCTTTACCGCTGGGGCTTCGGCCGCCAGAAGATCGACCCAGGCGGCAACCAGACCGAGTACTACGCGGAGAACCTCTCGGACGAGCTCCCGATCCGGAGAGTGGAAACCGGCGACGGGCCGCTCGAGGTCGAAGCGCCGATCGGCGCGGAAACGGTGCGGATCGCGGTCTGGCGAGCGCAGGTCGGCCGGATACCGCTTTTCCTTCTCGACACCGACCTGGAGTCGAACCCGCCACACCTCCGCCCGATCACCGACCGGCTTTATGTCCCCGAGCCCGACCGGCGGCTCCGCCAGGAGATCGTACTTGGGATCGGCGGCATGCGCGCCCTGCGGGCGCTCGGCATCGCGGCGACTGTCTTCCATCTCAACGAGGGCCACAGCGCGCTAGTTGGGGTCGAGCGCATCCGAGAGCTGCGGCGCTCCCGCCAGCTGACCTTCGAGGAGGCCCGGCTCCTCGCCCGGGCCGGCATCGTGTTCACGACGCACACACCCGTCGCGGCCGGCAGCGACTACTTCGAGGCCGGCCTGGTCTGGGATCTGCTCGGACCCTACCTCCAGGAGACCGGACTCAGCTTCGAGCGCTTCATGGACCTGGGCCGGGAGAAGCCGGGTGACCCGCGCTCCCTCTTCTGCACCACGTTTCTGGCGCTCCGCATGGCTGACCACAGCGTGGGCGTGAGCCGCCTCCACGGCGCCGTCTCGCGCCGGATCTGGAAGGACGCCTGGCCGGGACTGAAGGAGCCGCAAGTTCCGATCGGCGCGATCACCAACGGCGTCCACCTGCCCACCTGGGTAGCGGACGAGATCGACTCCCTCCTGATGGAGTTCGTCGACCCGGAGTGGTGGGACCTGGCGCCCGGCGACAATCGCTGGGAGGGCGTCGAGGCGATCCCGGCCGAGCGGCTCTGGGATGTCCACCGCTCCCTCCGCAAGCGTCTTGTCGACTACGCCTGCGCGCGGGCCAATCCGACACCCAATCTCGATCCGGATACGCTGACCATCGCCTTCAGCCGCCGGTTCGCGCCCTACAAGCGAGCGACGTTGATGCTGTCCGACCGCCCCCGCCTGAAGCGCTTGCTCGCGTCGACGGTGAAGCCGGTCCAGATCCTCTATGCGGGCAAGGCCCACCCGGCCGACCAGCCAGGCAAAGCGCTCCTCCACGAGATCGTCGAGCTGGCTCGCGAAGAGCCGCGCGTAGCCTTCCTCGAGGACTACGACATCGAGATCGCCCGCCACCTGGTTCAGGGCGCCGACGTCTGGCTCAACAACCCGCGCCGGTTCCTGGAGGCGAGCGGGACCTCGGGAATGAAAGCGGCGGCCAACGGCATCCTCAACGTGAGCGTGCTCGACGGCTGGTGGGACGAGGCTTACAGCCCGGATGTCGGCTGGGCGATTCCTTCGGGTGCGACG
>VBGR01000086.1 GCA_005880695.1 Chloroflexota bacterium | reverse complement strand
GCTCAAAGGCATCAAGTTCCTCGACGATCGCGTTGCCAATCCGGCCTACGGTGTGCTGCTCCTGACGGGGCTCCTGATGGTGTTCCTGATGCCGTACCCAATCCTGACTTTCTGGATCGATGCGGCCCTTGTGCTATTTGCAATCCTGGTTGTGGTCGCGTTCACGCAGTACACGCCCGGCTTGCGCAGCCAGATCCAGCTCGCCGAGCGGGGCGAAATCAGCTCGGCCGAGTACGCGCGGCTCAACAGCCGCAATCGGATTTCGGGGTCGGTGCTGGGCGTCCTCGTGCTGCTGATCCTTGTGCTGATGGTGTTCAAGCCCCATCTGTAGCGGCGGGAAGGACCTGGCCGTCGTGGCAGTCCAACTGCCCGGCCCAAGTGTCTTGAACCAGAGCGAATTTACGGATCCAGACTTCATCAGGGCTAACGCTCAGCGTCAGTCACCGACAGCCTCCGAGCGAAATCTTGAACGTAGGAGAGACAATCGATCCCGCAGTGGCGGTTTGTCAGACCGTTAGCCCGCGTCAGCCGACTTCCACCTCTATCTGCTGGATGCCCGTTGCGCCTGTCGGTATCGGCGGCGACGGTTCAGCTGATTGGATAGCGCCGGTTCCGTCCACTGCGCGGACATGCAGTGTGTGGCGCCCGGGCGCGGGTGGATCCCAGTCAAGTGTCCAAATGACCCATGTGAATGGCGACAGCGGCGGCCGGAGCTCTGCGCTGGTCCAGGTGCCGCGGACTCCCACCTCGACTCGAATGATGCCGCGACGACCTGCGTAGGCTACTCCGCCCAACCTGATTGGACGCTCACGATGTATCGAACCTAGGCCCGGAACGTCGAAACGGGCCATCGTCTTCGCAACCGCCGCCCTGCTCCAACCACGCTGCTCCCAGTAACCATCTATGTCGGTGTTCGTGAGCTGCACGGATGTCAGCCATTTCACGTTTTTCATGCCATAGCGTCCAGGGATTAACAGGCGAGCGGGAAAGCCATGACGCGCGGCCAATGGCGAACCGTTCATAGCCAGACCCAACATCGTGGACTGGTCTTGTGCCACATCGAGGGGCAGCGAATCCGAGTAGCCGTCGGCAGCTCGGAAGACAACGAAGCGATCCGTCTGACGGACGCCTACGGCGGCCAGCAGCGTGGGCAGCCGGATGCCACGCCAAAGGGCCGTGCTGATCAGGTCGCCGCCCACTTCGTTGCTAATGCACTCGAGTGTTTGGTACTGCTCCAAGTCGGCCAACCGGGTGAGCTCACCAAGGCTCAGGTACTGGGTTCTGGCCCCCTTGACTTCAAGCCGCCAGGAGGCGCCGTCCAACTCGGGATCGCCGAGAAGATTCTTCGAGACCACGTAGAAGGATTCGCTGGGCGTCAGCTCGGGGGCGATACGGCCGAAGGGCCCCACTCGGCCCGTTGGTGTCGAAGCGAGGTAGCCGGCGGCGAGGTCACGCAGACCCTTGAGGACCGCGGTACCGACGACCAACACCGCCGCCCCAAGCCCGAGATACTCCAGGAAGAGCCGTCTGCTAACCCCAGTCGCAGCTTGGCCCCTAGGCTGCGAGGCAGTCAGCATCCACATGGCGGCGGCCGCGTAGACGCCGGCCTGAATCAGCATCCATGCTGCGCTAAGAGGGGTCAAAGGTTGGCCCGACGGTCCAAGCAGCGCTGCCTCTCCGCAGGTCGCCAAGACAACTGCAGCCAGCGCCGCGGGCACCCACCTCGGCAGCCTGTCCTGACTCATCCGCATCAACCGGGCGAGCGTCATGCCACCCACGCCGCCCGCAAGCAGAAGGGCGATGGCGATCGAGACCAAGGAGAGCGGTCGCGCGAAGTAGCGCAGGTGGACCAGCGCCGCACCGAAGAGTGAGGCTGGGATCAGCGTGGTGAGGAGATTGAGCAGAAGCTCTGGAACAGATAGGAAGCCGAGCAGAAAACGCCCGGCGAAGTCGGCCACCAGCGCCAGGCCGGCCGCCGCCAGCCCGGCCTTGAACGTGGTCCGATCCCGCATCCCTTTCAGCGGCCGAGGGCCAGCCCGACCACGAAGCCGGCGATCGTGGCGGGCAGCATGCCACCATGGCCGGCGAGCCGCATATCCAAGGTGGTGAGCTCGACCAGCTGGCCGACCAGGTAGACGAGTGCTATGGCGGACAGGCCAGCGGCCAGCACCAGCACCAATCCGGGCAGCGGCAGTTGACTGAGCAGTGCCCCTGCCACCGCGAGCCCCAGGCAGGTGGCCAGCAAACGATAACGAATCACCGACTCGACCTGGCTGCGGTCTACGAGGATCGCTATCGCCGCGCCCACTGCCAATGTTGAGAGAGCGATGCCCAGCCCGCTGCCTGCCGGAGGTTTGGTCAGAAAGCGAGGCGCCCATAACGCCCAGCAGAGTGCCGCCACGACCAGCGAGCCCAGGCGAATCCGGACGACCGTTGTTGGCTGTTGTGACACAGGTGCTCGCGCCTGCTTCATGCCGAGACCGTAGGCCACCAGGACCAGGACGGCGCCCACAAACTCTGCCCCCAGGACGGCGAGTCCGACCTCGAGCTGTTTGGCCTCGAGCGGACCCGCCAGGCGAGGGGCGACCAATTTCAGGATTTGAGCGGTGAGCGTCGTCACGCTGTCGGGAATTGATCGGGCGAGGAACCACACCAGGACGCCGGTAACCACAGCCGCAAAGAGTCGGATGCGCTTGACGGATGGGAGCGCAGCCACCCCAAAGCCGGCAAGGGTGGCCAGACCAACTCCGACTACGACGATCGCGGCGTAGCCAGCTTCGCTCAACGCGTCATGCCCCGCTCAGGCCCTCGATGACAAGGTCAAACTGACGCGGGTCGCAGAAGATCACAGGCTCATCGATACCGGCGTCGCGATACTCGCGAAGGCGGTGCCGGCAGTCTGCGATGGTCCCGTTGGCGGTCAGTCGGTCGACGATTTCGTCCGGGATCAGGGCTGCAGTGGCGGCGAGACTATCGCTTGCCCGCACCCGCCGATAGCGCTCCAGTTCCGCCTCCACCACGCCGCTCTCACGAGCTATGTTCGGGAAGCCCGTGAGGTAGGTGGCGACCAACGGCCGCACTGCATCCCGGCCTTTGATGCCATCTGCGTCGATCGCCACCACGACAGCCCCACCAACCCGGTAGCCGTCCAGCTCTCTGCCTGCCTTTGCCGCACCCGTGTGGAGGTGCTCGACCGCCCGCTTCGTGTAGTCGGTGCTGGTAAAGGCGTTGAGCACGACCCCGTCCCCAACCTCCCCGGCCAGCTCGAGGGCCCGGGGCCCCGTTACTGCCAGGTGGATGGGGATCTCTGCGCGAGGAGGAGCGAATTCAAGGCGCACTCCATCGATCTGGACAAAGCGACCCGTGAAGGACGCGCCTCGCCATACGGCCCGGACCCCGGCCACAAACTCGCGCAGCCGGGTGCCAGGATGGTCGAAGGGAAATCCCTGGGGCGCCAAGACGAGCGGCGAGCCGGGCCCGATACCGAGGACTACGCGACCATTCGCAAGCTCATCAAGGGCCGCGAATGTGATCGCGGTCAGAGCCGCGCCCCGTGTAAACACGTTGATGGCCGCCGTCCCCACCTGGATACGGCGGGTGCACATGGCGACCACACTGGAAGCGACGATCGCGTCCCGCGTGAAGCGGGTCTCCGCCAGCCAGACCGAACTGAAGCCGGCGGCTTCGGCTCGCTGAGCGACCTCGGCGAAGGCTCGGCCGGAGGGGTCGCCCAGCCATCCCAACCCGAGGCGAGACATTCAGTACGCCAGCCTGTGCAGCGTCTCCGTCAGCACCGCGATGCCCTTGACCTGGTCGGGTAGCGGTGTCCACTCGTCAGGCGCGTGGCTCCGCCCATTCACACTGGGCACGAAGATCATCGCGCGGCCGACGCCGGTCCGAGCCAGGACCTGCGTGTCGTGTCCGGCGCCGCTCACTATCTCGCGGCAGGGATAGCCGAGCTCGGCAGCGGCGCTCTTGATCGTCGCTACGAGCTCCTGCGTGGACTGCGTCGCAGGCTGGTAGAGCAGCCGCTTGTGGTTTAGCTCGAGGCCGTTGCGGCGCGCGATCGCGTCGAATGAGTCCGCGATTGCGGCGACGAACCGCTCGTGGCGAGCCTGGTCCGGGTAGCGGGCGTCAACCGTGAATGTCACGTCCGCCGCGACGATGTTCGGGCTGCCCGGCCGAGCCCGGATCTTGCCGACGGTGGCGACCGCCGGCTCGCCCAGCTCGAGAGCCGCCTTGGTTGCGCTCAGGACCATCTCGGCGGCGCCGATCATCGGGTCGCGACGTAAGTCCATCGGAAAGCCGCCGGCGTGATCGGCACGACCCCTGACCTCGAATTCCAGCTGCTCGATCGCGGTGATGGCCATCACCACGCCCACCGGCACCCCCTCCCGTTCGAGCAGCGGCCCCTGCTCGATGTGGAGCTCGATGAAGGTGTCGATGTCGTCCCTCCGCGCCTTCTCGACCGCCGACGGATCGAGCTGACAACCTCGCATTGCGTCGGCCAGGCTGATCCCGTCGGCGTCGAAGATGGACTCCGCCTCGCCCGGCCGGATCAGACCGGCGATCGCTCGGGATCCCCAGAAATTGGAGTGAAATCGGCTGGCCTCCTCGTCGCAGACCGCAACCACCTCGAGCGTCCGGCGCGGCGGCCCGTGCGCCTCCTTGAGGGCACGCAGCGCCAGGAAGCCGGCAATTACACCGAGGGTGCCGTCCAGTGGACCGCCCTGGATGGCTGTGTCGATGTGCGAGCCGGTGAGGATGGAGGGCCCGGGCTGGGTGCCTTCGAGGACTCCGAAGACGTTGCCCACCGCATCCTGCTTTGCCTCCAAGCCGGCCGACTTTAGCCAGCCCGTAAACGTGTCAACGGCCTGTTGCCACGCTGGTGTGTATACGGCCCGGTAGAGGCCGCCTTCGGGGTGCCGCCCGAGGAGCGCCATCTCGTCGACACAGACCGCGACCTCATCCTCACGGATTTCTATGGTCGGGGTGCGCCTGCCCACGTGCGTCAAGAAGGGCGCCGGCTGCGAAGCCGCGCGGTTTCCGCTTCGTCGAGCACCCAGCCATCGACCCCGGCTTCGGCTTCGCGCACCCCAACGCCATAATCACTGCGCGCGGCTTGGGCTCCGATGAACCCGTCCCGCAGGTCCTCCAGCACGCGTGCCGGGTCGCGCTCGAAGGGGTCACCGTAGCCGCCTCCGGACGGACTGACGGTCCGGATGGTGTCATTGGCGTGGAGCTTCATATATGGAAACTTGGAGGGCATCTCGCGGCCGTCCGAGCGGTCAGGGTTGAGGCTGACCTCTCCCACGGTTCCGGGGCGGCCGCCGAACAAACCGGGTGGAGGAAAGCGGTTGCCATCGCCCTCGAGGCTCATGCCACCAGGTGCGGTGAACGTCACGTCGCGAACGGAGCCCAGCCCGCCGCGCCAGCGACCCGGCCCGCCTCTGTCGGCGAGCAGCTCGTAGCGGGAGACCCGCAGCGGGTAGTGCGACTCGATGTCCTCGATCGGGTTGTTGCGGGTGTTCGCGAACAGCGTGTCAACCGCGTCCATCCCGTCCTTGCCGGGCCGCCCACCGTAGCTGCCCTCGGTGATGTCCATGTACACCCAGTAGTTGGCATCGACGATGCCGCTGTAGGCCGCCACCTTCAGGTTGCCGACGCCGGCCGAGACCCGATCCGGGGCAACCTGGGACAGCGCCCGCATGACCGTGTCGGCAACGATGTTGCC
>VBGR01000085.1 GCA_005880695.1 Chloroflexota bacterium | reverse complement strand
ACGGCGAGCGGCGGCCGGACAGTGGACGCCGGATCCAGAAGCAGCCTTCACCAGCTGTCCGCAGCGCGCGGCGCCCAGCTTCCCAGCAGCGGACCGCCACTCCCCGCCAGGAGCGAGCGCGAACGAATTCTGGCGGCCGGCGTCCAGTCCGGCGCGCTGGATAGAGAGATCTCAGGGATGGCTCAACAACAAAAACGCGACAGTCCTGCCGGCTTCGGGGACCTGGTCGACACCGTCCGTCAGGTGGCGTCCGCACATCCGAGCACCCAACGGCTGCTGTCCGAGACAGAGGGATACCTGCAGGCCCAGGGTAGGCGGTTGGTCTCCGGCATCCGTAGGCGAAGGAAGAGACGCGGCCGTGCACCGCATCGGCGCATAGTCCGGGGTCTCGGCGAAGCAGCGCTGTCCGGCTCACCGGCCAAGGCTGCCGTCGCCGGCGGCGGGCAGGTGATAAAGGCGGCAGTGCGCATGCCGGATGGCGGCCGGCCGGCTCTCTTTGCAGAAGACGTCGAGGTTGGTGCGCCGGTGTCAGTCGCCTACGAGCAATGGATGACGTATCGCGGATTTACGTCGCTCCTCAAGGGCATGGAGGAAAGCGACACGATCGAAGACGTACCGGAGCGCCGAATCCTTTGGAAATCAACCGACCGAAAGGGCTCTAGCACCGGCGCTGTTACGTTCCACCCACTCGCGGACGACTTGACGAAGATCCTGGTGGTAATCGAGTACTTTCCACGGGGGCCTTTCGCAAGGCTCGCCAACTCGATCCGGCCGCGGGGCCGGCGTCTCCACCAGGACTTGGTCGAGTTCAGGCGCTTCATCACGTTGGAATCCGAAGCGAACGGTTTCCCGCGCACTCGGAACCCCCGACGGCGCTCCAAGCGCCGCAAAGCGCAAGCCTGATCGCATCGATCGCTTTCCGCGCGGGCGCACGACGTCCAGGAATGGAGACCTGCCGGCCCCGCCGGTGAGTTGCATCGTGTTCGGTCCTCGTAGCGGTATCAAACTTTGAGGAGGTGGGGATGGACGAGCAGGATGATCGCTGACCTGTGAGCTACAAGCACGCCGCCCGGTTGAGCAACGCCACCCTGGCCTCGCTGCCGCCAGGAGTCGCCCGACCGGCTTACGACCGCGGCCGGGTCGGCGTTGGCATCGTGCACTTCGGGGTCGGCGGGTTTCACCGGGCTCACCAGGCGATGTACCTGGACCGGTTGATGAGCCAGGGACAGGCACTCGATTGGGGCATCTGCGGTGTGGGCATCATGCCCGCTGACCAGCGGATGAGGGAGGCAATGCATGCCCAGGACTGCCTCTACACCCTCGTGGTGAAGAACCCGGACGGCAGCATGGCGCCGACTGTCATCGGCTCGATCATCGAGTACCTGTTCGCCCCAGACGACCCTGAGGCAGTGATCGAAAGGATGTCCGATCCAAAAGTACGGATCGTTTCGCTCACGATCACCGAGGGCGGGTACAACTTCAACGCGGTCAGCGGGCGGTTCGACGAGACCAACCCCGACGTCGTGCATGACCTCCAGGCGGGAGCGGCTCCGACGACGTCCTTCGGTCTCATCACCGCGGCGCTGGACCGCCGCCGGCAGCGCGGGGCGGCTCCGTTCACGGTCATGTCGTGCGACAACATCCAGGGCAACGGTGATGCGGCTCGGCACAGCTTCACGGCATTCGCCACTCTGCGCAGCCGAGACCTCGGTGCTTTCCTCGAGGAGAACGTGCACTTCCCCAACTCGATGGTCGACCGCATAACTCCCGCAACGACAGATGAAGACCGCGCCGAGCTGAAAGAACGCTTCGGCCTTGAGGACCGCTGGCCGGTGGTGTGTGAGCAGTTCACCCAGTGGGTCCTCCAAGACGATTTCGCCGGTAAACGACCTCCCTTCGAGGAGGTCGGCGTCCAGGTCGTGGAAGACGTCGAGCCCTACGAGCTGATGAAGCTGCGTCTGCTCAACGCCAGCCACCAGGCGCTTTGTTATTTCGGCTATCTGGCGGGATATCGCCTCGTGCACGAGGTTTGCCAGGACCCGCTGTTCGCCCGGTTCTTACGCTCTTATATGGACCGCGAAGCCACGCCCACCCTACCGCCGGTTCCGGGCATCGATCTCGAGCAGTACAAGCAGAGCTTGATCGAACGTTTTGCCAGCGCGGCTGTTCGCGACACGGTGGCACGGCTCTGCGCCGAAACTTCCGACCGCATACCCAAGTTCCTGCTGCCTGTCATCCGCGAGCAGCTGCGCCGCGGCGGTCCCATCACACTGTCCGCGGCGGTGGTGGCCAGCTGGGCGCGCTACGCCGAGGGTGTGGACGAGCAAGGCGAGCCTATCGAGATCGTCGACCGGCTCAAGGATTCACTGATGGCCAGCGCTCGCCGCCAGCGTGAGGACCCCTTGGCCTTCATCGCCAACCGCGACCTCTTCGGCGACCTGGTCGATGACGAGCGGTTCCGGGCGGAGTACACCTCCACTTTGCATGCGCTGCACTCGAAGGGTGCCCGCGCAACGCTCGAAAGCCTCATGGGATAGGACCGGAGACGCCGGGATCCGGCAAAGGGTTCGCATGAGGCTCCCCGAGCAGCTGGAGGACCGACGCGGGGACGATGACGTCCGCGTACTGGCGGGTCCGGTCGATGAGGTCGGCGTTCCGCTGGTCGGTTCCCATGACCCAGGCGACCGCCGCGGCATGTTCTTTGCCGAAACGCTCGTGGCGGTTGATCAGGCGCCTCACCCGTTCGGCGGCATCGAGGTCGCAGAACCAGACCTCGTCGAGCTGCCCACGCACTCGCGTCCAGTCGCCCTGCTCGAGCAGGAGATAGTTCCCTTCCGTTACAACGAGCCGGACCGAGCGCGGGATCGGGACGCTCCCCGCGACCGGCTGTTCCCGGTCCCGTTCGAAGGCAGGGACGTAGATGACATCGTCTTGGTCCTCATGCAACCGCCGGAGCAGGGCGGCGTAGCCTGCGGCGTCGAAGGTCTCGGGGGCCCCCTTGCGGTCGCGCAGGCCGAGGCGCTCGAGCTCGACGTCCGCGAGGTGAAAGCCGTCCATGGGTATGTGAGCAACCCAAGGACTCGCCGCGCCACCCGCCGTGGATATCGGCTGCAGCAGGCGAACCAGGTGCTCGGCGAAGGTCGTCTTGCCGGACCCAGGACAGCCGGTGATGCCCAGGACTGCGCGGCGACGGCCTCTGACGAGCGCGCGCGCCCGCGCCGCCAGCTCGTCGAGAGTCACCTGCAGGTGAAACCGCCATCGATCGGCAGAGACACCCCGGTGATCATGGCGGCGCCGTCACTGAGCAGAAAGACGATCGGAGCGGCGATCTCGTCCTCGGTGGCCCAGCGACCGAGCGGCATCGCGCTGAGGAACGGTTCCTTGATTTCCTCGCGGCCCCAGTACCCGGCCGACATCGGGGTCATGACGACCGTGGGGTTCACGCTGTTTACTCGGATGTTGTACTTGCCGAGCTCGAGCGCGGAAACCCGCGTGATGCTGTCGAGGGCGGCTTTGGAAGACGCATAGGAGATGTGTCCATCGAGGGCAACCAGGCTGGCCTGGCTCGACACGTTGACGATCGAACCGCCGACGCCCAGACGGATCATCGAGGCCGACGTGTATTTGGTCACGAGAAGGGCGCCACGAGCATTGATGCTAATGACCTTGTCGAAAACCGCGATGTCTGTGTCCATTGGAGTGGCGATCTCTCCACCGAACCCGCCGCAGTTGACGACACCGTAGACATCCAGGTTCTGCAGAGCGGCGCGGACGCTCTCTTCTGAAGTCAGGTCAAACGGCAGCACGCGAGCACCGGTTTCGGTGGCGAGCGTCGACAGCGCCTCCTCGGATCGCCCGCTGGCGACAACGTCTGCGCCGGCGGCAACCAACTGACGTACCGTCGCGCCTCCTATTCCACCGCTCGCGCCGGTCACGAGGATCGTCCGACCATCAAAATTCGTCATGATTCGCTCTCTTTCATTCCGCCCGATCCGGAGAGGCCGCCTGTAGTACGTGGTACCAGGCTCATCGTCGTAGATCGAGCCTCGGGGGTCAGCACGCTGTTGAGGACCCTTCCGCGGTATCCACGATATTTGACCCGGTAAGCAGCATCGATTTCCTCGTCGAGGTGGTGATCGGCCTCCGCAAAGGTGACGTCTTTTTCGATGCTCTCGGCCCAGATCCGACCTTCATGCGTCTCCTGGATGCCACGGAACCAAACCGCATCTCGCCCCCTGACGGCCGAGCAGACGTAAAGACTGTCGTCGTGACGAACCACCCAGACCGTCACCGGTTTTCCTTGGCTGCCATCGCGCCGGCGTGGCGCGATCTGTACTTCTTCAGCTGCTCCGATCTTGGCGAGCTCGTCGCTTGTCCACTCGTTCATCGGCGCGTCTCCTCGTTTGCCCGAAGCTCGGCCGCCTCGACCTGGAGTTCATGATTTCCAGGTCCAGCTCCACGCCCGCCGATGAGTTTCAGCGAGAGGCCGAGTCTCTATCTTCGGCACCCGTTCACACGAGATGCAAGGAGTATTCCAATGACCACCGATTGGACCACCGACACGAAGGGCACCGGCCAGTACGCCGAGGTCAACGGCATCAACCTGTACTACGAGATTCACGGCGCTGGTCGGCCGCTGATCCTCCTGCACGGCGGACTCGGGTCGGGCGAGATGTTCGGGCCGATACTTCCGCTCCTGACGGAGCGCCACCGGGTCGTCGCCGTCGACCTGCAAGGGCACGGCCGCACCGCCGACATCGATCGACCGATTGACGTCAGGCTGATGGCCGACGACATCGCCGCCCTGATCGACCATCTCGGGTTGGACCGGCCGGACGTCGTGGGTTACTCGCTCGGCGGTGGGGTTGCGCTCCACACAGCGGCGAAGTACCCGACTAAACTCCGCCGGCTCGTGGCGGCCGCGGCGAACATCCGGCCCGATGCGATCTATCCGGAGATGCGCGTTCAGCAGGGCCAGGTGAGCGCAGCCGCCGCCGAGTTTATGAAGGACACGCCGATGTACAAGCTGTACCAGAAGGTCGCACCCCGCCCCGATGACTTCCCCCGGCTGCTGGACAAGATCGGCGCGTCGATGTCGAAGGACTTCGACTACACGGAGGAGGTCCGCAGCCTCCAGGTGCCGACGCTCATCGTCGCCGCCGATGCCGACATGGCACCGCCGAGCCACTACGTCGAGATGTTCAAGCTGCTCGACGGCGGCCTCCGCGACGGCGGCTGGGCAGGCGAGGGCCGGCCGAAAGGCGGTCATGCGCTCGCGATCCTGCCCGGATTGACCCACTACAACATCGGCAGTTCGCCGCTGTTCGCCGGGGTCACCCTCGCCTTCCTCGACGACCAACCCAGCTGAACGAGCTTGGGTAAAAGGGCCAACCGCGGGACCGAAACGTCCGGCCGAGCTCCTACTCGGATTTGTCGAACACGGACTTGATGGCTCCCTCTCCGGCGAACACAACCGCTTCGAGCAGCTGGCGGACCTGTGACGCCACGTCCGGGTCGGCGGGCTCCTCCCAGATGAAGGATCGCCCGATCTTCGTCCCTCCGCCATCAGCGTCACTCAGGCGCGTAGTGATGTACATCGGGGTCGGCTGGTCGGCATAGAGCGTAATTTCGCGCTCAGGGTCGAGTGACACGACCCGCATGCTGACCACGCTCCCTCCGTGATGGCAGTGGAACTCGGCTCCGAGGTCCTCTCCACGTGCGCCGGGGATGGCCTCGACATTGTCTGAAAGGAGATAGCGTTCCATCACCTCTGGCCTGAGCATGTGCTTGTAGACC
>VBGR01000084.1 GCA_005880695.1 Chloroflexota bacterium | reverse complement strand
TGAACCAGGTCACCGTCCAGGTCGAGGGCCAGGAGAAGCCGGCCTGCGTGGCCGAAACGGTCTCCCGCTTCTACGCGTAGGGTCGCCCCGGTTTCACGGCCCGCTCCCAACCCTCCCCCGAGCTGGGGGAGGCGAGTAGTAGGGACTTAGAGGAGCGCCTTCTCGGTCTCCACGTCGAAGAGGTGGAACTGGCGGGGATCGATGCCAAGCCGGACCCGATCTCCGACCTCGACCTTCATCTGAGGCTCGACGCGGGCGGTCATCGTGTCCGAGCCGCAGGTCCCGTAGAGGAACTGGTCGGAACCGAGCACCTCCACGACTTCGACCTTCAGCTCGAGCCCTGGATGTCCCTCGCGGGGCCGTTCGGTCAGCGCCTCGGGGCGAATCCCCAGGATGCCCTTCTCGACGTTGACCGCGCGCGGCAGCTCGATCTCGAACCCGGACGCCTTGGCCGCCTTCTCGTGCACCGTGACGGGCACGAAGTTCATCGTCGGCGAGCCGATGAACCCCGCCACGTAGATGTTGGCGGGGTGGTCGTAGATCTCTCGCGGCGGCGCCACCTGCTGCAGGATCCCGTCCTTCATCACGGCGATCCGGTCACCCATGGTCATCGCCTCGACCTGGTCGTGGGTGACGTAGATGAAGGTCGCGTGGAGGGCCCGGTGCTGCTTCTGGAGCTCGATCCTCGTCTGCACGCGGAGCTTGGCGTCGAGGTTGCTCAAAGGCTCGTCGAGGAGGAAGACCTGCGGCTCGCGGACGATGGCGCGGCCCAGGGCGACGCGCTGGCGCTGGCCGCCGGAGAGCTGGCGCGGCTTGCGCTTGAGCAGGGGGTCGAGCTCCAGGATGCGGGCGGCGTCGCGGACCCGCCGGTCGATCTCCGACCGGTCGGTGCCGCGCATCTTGAGCCCGAAGGCCATGTTGTCGTAAACGCTCATGTGCGGGTAGAGCGCGTAGCTCTGGAAGACCATGGCGATGTCGCGGTCGCGCGGCGGCACGTCGTTGACGATGCGGTCGCCGATCTTGATCTCCCCCTCGGTGATGTCCTCGAGGCCGGCCAGCATCCGCAGAGCTGTCGACTTACCGCAACCGGAGGGACCGACCAGGACCATGAACTCGGTGTCCTTGACCTGGAGTGAGAGGTCGTGGACCGCGACGGTGTCCCCCGCGAACCGCTTTGTGACGTTCTCGTAGGTGACGGATGCCATGACGTTTATTCCCCCAGAACCCGCCGTAAGGCGGTTGATCCCTCCGCACAGATTAGATCCTGCGAGTTACATGTCGAGCCAGAAAGTTTTGGAAGTGGGGTACGGGGGCCCCGCATGTCAGAATTTCGGCCGTGCTGGTGGCGGGGCCCAACCTGGCGCTGGACCGCGTCGTCAGGATCGGTGAGCTGAAAGTCGGCGAGGTCCAGCGCTTCCTGTCGGCCGAGGTCGTCGCCGGCGGCAAGGGCGTCAACGTCTGCCGCGCGGTCCAGATCCTCGGCCACCGGGCGCGCCTGGTCGGGCTCGTGCCGGGCCGGACCGGTCGGGCGGTGGCGGACATGCTCGAGGAAGAGGGCGTGCAGCTGCGGCCGGTCTCCTGCCCGGGCGAGATCCGCGCGGCCACGATCGTGCTGGAGGAATCGGGCCGCGTCACCGTCCTCAACGAGCCCGGCCCGCCCTTGCCAGAGGGCACCTGGGCGGAGTACGAGCGAGCCGTCGGCGAATCCTTCGAGGAGGGCGGCGACCTGCTCGTCTGCATCGGCCAAGTTCCCGACGGCGCACCGCCGACAGCCTACGCGGACCTAGTCCGCATGGCCCGGCATCGCGGGCACCGCTCGCTCGTTGACGCCGCGGGAATCCTCCTTGCTGAAGCGCTCGCCGCCCAGCCCGACTTTGTGGCTCCCAACCTGGTGGAGGCCGAAGAGGTGCTCGGCGGGACCGCCGGCCAGCCCACGCGGAACGAGGGCGAAGACTTCCGCGGGCGTGCTGTGGCCGCCGCCCGCAAGCTCCACGAACTGGGCGCCCGGACGGCGATCATCAAGGCGGGCGAGCACGGAGCGGCCTTCCACGGCGTCGAGGGCTCGGGCTGGGTGCCGGCTCCGGTGGCCGACGTCGTCAACCCGATCGGGGCCGGCGACTCGTTCGTGGCCGCCCTCGTCTCCGACCTGGAGCTCGGCGCCTCACTGGCGGAGGCGATGATCACCGCCGCCGCGGTGGCCGCCGCCAGCGTCGAGATCGACCGCCCTGGCGTCTTCGATCCGGCCCGCGCCCGGGCCATGGCGCCGAGCGTGCTGAGCGGCCATCACCACACCGCGCCGACCGTGAAGCTCCACTTCGCGAAGCCGCTCAAGGTGCCGCCCAACCCCGTCATGCGCCCGTACCAGGGCGGCCTGGCCATCGCCGAGCTGCGCGGCCAATCGCTCGCCAGCGGCCCGACCGCGCCGGAGGACTGGATCGCGTCAACGACGCCGGTTTTCGGCGCTGCCCCGATCGGCATCGGGCATCTCACCGACGGCCGGCTCTTCAGCGACGTGATTGGCGCCGACCCGGCGACCTTCTTGGGGCCAGACCACATCGCGCGTTACGGAGCCGACCCGGGCCTCCTGGTCAAGCTCGTCGACGCCGGCCAGCGGCTGCCCTTCCACTGCCACCCCGACCGCGGCTACGCGGCGCGTCACCTGGAAGGCCGCTGGGGCAAGACGGAGGCCTGGATCATCCTCTCGACGCGCGATGACGCGGCGGTCGGTCTCGGCTTCAAGAAGGACGTGCCCAGGTCGACGCTGGAGGACTGGGTGGCGATCCAGGACTCATCGGCGATGCTGGGCGCGCTGAACTGGTACCCGGTCCGCCCCGGCGAGGTCTTCTTCGTGCCGGGCGGAGTGCCGCACTGGGTGGGCGAGGGCATCTTCCTCGTCGCGGTCCAGGAGGCCTCGGACCTCGACCTGCTGCTGGAGTGGAGGGGCTTCGTCGAGACGCAGGAAGAGGCCACGATGGGGCTGAGCTGGGCGGTCGCGCTTGACGCGGTCGACCTCGCCGCGCGCAGCATTCCGGCGGAGACCCCCGAGCACGTTCGCGAGGGCGTCGAGCGCCTGCTGGGCGAGCACGCATCGACCTACTTTCAAGCCGAGCGGATCAAGCCCCAGGGGGAGGTCGTGCTGGAACCGTCGTTCGCGGTCCTCGTGGTGACGGCCGGCGACGGGTTCTTGAACGGCGAGCCGATCCGCCGCGGCGACACGCTCATCGTTCCCTGGGCGGCAGGCGAGTGCGTCGTTTCAGGCGGCGTCGAGCTGATCCGCTGCCTGCCGCCCCGGACGTAGGAGGCCCCCCACCAACCTCCCCCGTCCCGGGGGGAGGCTAATTCTTGGGGCGGTCGGCGAGGAGGTGCTGGCCCATCGCGGTCCGCATGGCGAAGAGCACCTTCTCGTTGCCTTCCAGCGCCCGGAACTGGGAGTGGCTGACGACGAGAACCTGGAGCGGCGTGCGAGCGGTGACCGTCGCCGTGGCGGGTGTCGTCACCTCGAGCATGCTGATCTCGCCGAAGAAGTCGCCCGGCCCCATGCCGCGCCGGTGCTCGCCGCCCACCTCGACGTCGATGTCGCCCTCCACGATCACGTAGAAGGCGTGGTTCGGCTGGCCCTGCTGGATCAGGACCCGGCCCGCGGGCACGTTGACCTCGTCCATGTGCGAGGCCAGGAACGCGAGGTCGGACGACGAGAGCTTCCCGAACAAGGGGATCGAACGCAGGGTGTCGACCTTGGAGCGTGCCACCTCGCGGGTCATTATCGCCCGCTCAGGCCGGCCAGGCGGCCTAGGTCGGTGCCGGTCAGGCGGAAGATCCGCCACTCGCTGAGCTGCTTGGCGCCCAGGCCCTCGTAAAACTTGATCGCGTCCTGGTTCCAGTCCAGCACCGCCCACTCGAGCCGCCCGCAGTTCCGCTCCAGGGCCAGCTCCGCGAGCCGGCTCAGCAGCGCCTTGCCAACGCCGCGCCGCCTGAAGGCAGGCCGGACGAAGAGGTCCTCCAGGTAGATCCCGGGCTTGCCCAGGAAGGTCGAGAAGTTGTGGAAGAAGAGCGCGAACCCTGCCACATCGCCGTCCACCTCCGCCAGCAAAACCTCAGCGTAAGGACGCTCGTCGAAGAGGCTTGCCTTCAGGACCTCGGGGTCGAGCCGGACCTGGTCGGCCATCCGCTCGTAGTCGGCGAGCTCGCGGATGAGCGACTCGATCACGTCGACGTCTTCGAGCGTCGCCTGACGCAGGTTCACGCCGGTTGGGGCGCTTCGGTCTCCCCGATCGGCAGCGAGGCGTGGAGGCGGGCCAGGGGGTGGGGTGCCCACCAATTCAGCCTACCCAGGATGCGCATCAGGGCGGGCACGATCAGCATCCGCATCAGCGTGGCGTCGATCAGGACCGCCAGGGCCAGCCCGAGGCCGATCGCCTTGATGAGGACCACCTCCGCCAAGCCGAAGGCCAGGAAGACGCCGATCATGATCGCGGCCGCGCCCGTGATCAGCCGGCCGCTGCGCTCCAGGCCTGTGGCCACGGCCTGGGTGTTGTCGCCGGACCGCTTGTACTCCTCCTGGATGCGCGTCAAAAGCATCACCTCGTAGTCCATCGACAAGCCGAACACGATGCAGAAGGTGAGCACCGGGAGGGTCGGGTCGATGGGCTGCGGAGTGAAGTTCAAGAGGCCCGAGAGGTGGCCCTGCTGGAAGATCCAGACGATCGCGCCGAAGGAGGCGGAGATCGAGAGCAGGTTGGTGATCACCGCCTTCAGGGGCAGGATCACCGAGCCAAGCAGCAGGAAGAGGACCAGGTAGGTGACCACGATCACGAAAAGGATCGCGACCGGGGTGTCGTTGACGATCAGGTCGATGAAGTCCTGGTTGAACGCCGTGCCGCCCGTCACCAGCAGATCCGCTCCCGCCGGCCGGTCGCCGTTCCGGATGGAGCGCAGCAAAGCGAAGGCGTCGTCCGACTGCGTTGGCTTGTTGGTCTGCAGGTAGAAGACGGCGATGTCCTTGCCCAGCGTCTGCTTGAGCGTCTGCCTTTGCTGGTCCGGGAGCTGCGACGTGCCTGTCGTGAGCAGGCGCTGGTAGTCCGCTCGCCCAAAGCCGGAGCCCAGGTTGACCGGGCTGGAGACGCGGAGCACGTTCTTCTTGCCGGCCAGCTCCTGGCCGTAGTCGTAGAGCTGGCCGATCCGGTCGCTCGCCAGCAGCGGCTGGCCATCCGTGTAATGGACGACCACCACCAGCGTGTTCTGGTCCTGACCCGGGAAGTTGTTGCGGATGTGGTCGAGCCCCACCCGCGAGGGCGCCTGGGGCGGCAGCATCTCGACGTCGCCGTTGGCGATCTTGATCGAGGCGAACGGTGAGGCGGCGAGCGCGATCACGCCCAGCGCCGGGATCAGGACAACGAGCGGGCGGCGCATGACCGCGGTCGCCAGCCGGTGCCAGAAGGCGCCGCTCGAGGGCGTCCCGAAGTAAGGAACGCGGACGCGGTTGACGCGGGTGCCGAGGATGGAGAGCAGAGCCGGCAGGAACGTGAGGGCGAAGATGACCGCCAGCGCCACGACGATCGAGCCGGCCAGGCCCATCGAGACCAGGAAGGTCCCCGGGTAGAAGAGCATCCCGGCGAGCCCCACGGCGACGGTCAACCCGGAGAACATCACCGCGCGGCCCGCGGTCGCCATCGAGCGCTCGATCGCGAGAGGGACG
>VBGR01000044.1 GCA_005880695.1 Chloroflexota bacterium | reverse complement strand
ACCCGCCGTACCGCCGAGACTAAGGCACTCGCCGTCGGACCCGGTTAAGAACGTAAAGGCCCTTCCTTACAGACACGCGCGCCGCAGCGCGCGGCAGGCAGGCCGAGTGGCCTGCTCCAAATAAAGACAGATCAAGCCGCCCTCAAGTCCGAAGAAAACGTAAAGGCCCTTCCTTACAGACACGCGCGCCGCAGCGCGCGGCAGGCAGGCCGAGTGGCCTGCTCCAGATAAGAACAAGCGCTCCCGAGCGGTCGTCTCGTGCTGAGGAGTGGCATTACTCGAGCTCTGCCGCCAGTTCTTCGAGGTCTCTGACCACCACCTCCGGCTCGCCGCCGACTGGCTGCGGAGGATCGCCGGTCCGGTTCACCCAGGCCGCGCGAAGGCCGGACGCGCCGGCACCTGCGACGTCCCAGGAGTTGGCCGAGACAAAGAGCAGGCGGTCGCGCGGCGTGCCCGTGCGCTCCAGCGCGAGCCTGTAGACGGCCGGCGCCGGCTTGTAGATCCGGACCTCGTGCGCGCTGATGAGCCACTCGAACCTGGCTCGCAACCCGGCGTGGATGCAGAGCTGTTCGAGGTCGTCCGGGTGGCCGTTGCTCAGGATCGCAAGCCGGCGGCCGTCTCCCAAGCGCTTCAGACCAATCTCGACGTCGGGAAAGGCCTGCAGGTGGACCAATCGCCGCATCACGTTCTCGACGTCCACGTTGTACTCGTCGTAGAGCGCCTTGGCGTACTCGATCGCGCGGCGGGTCAGCGTTGGAAAGTCCTGATAGTCGCCCATCAGGCTCAGGAGCCAGGTGTACTCGAGCTGCTTTCTGCGCATCGTCCGGACGACGTCGGCCGGCGCCCAGTTCTCGTCCTCGATGTCGAAGAGCGTCCCGTAGGCGTCGAAGACGACGGTATCGACGTCAGCGACGTGCGGCAAGCTTCAGCTCCTCGGCCCGGTCCGCGTATCCGGGATGGCTTGGGCGGACGGTCCGGTACCAGGCCAGGACCTCGGCCAGGCAGTCCTCGAGCGCGGACGGCTCGAAGCCCAGGTCCTGCCTGATGCGCTCGCCGTCCAGGTCGGTCGGCTCGTATGGACTGGCACCCGGCGGCAGCTCCGCCCGCGGCACCGGAATCAGCTCCACCTGCATCCCGACCGCCTGCCCGATCGCCAGGACCAGATCCTCCAGCGACACCCCTGCGAACGCCACGTCATAGGACCCGTGAACATCGCGGTGGAGGTCGCAGGCGAGCGCGCACGCGTAACCGACGTCCCGGGCCCAGGCCAGTCCCGCCGGACGCTTATATGTCTCCAGCGGCAGCAAGACAGGCCCACCGTCCTCGACGCGCTGGATGTAGGCAGCGATCCGCAGCGTGGGGTCGCCGGCGCCCAGCACCGCGTGTGGATGGATCGTGAGCCGCCCGGGGTGGTCGTCGCAGGAGACCAGCACGTAGCGCTCACCGTCGAAGATCCGGGCGGTGCCTTCGATCTCGTCCACATGTCCGGCCGCGAGATCGAGGAGGAGGTCAGGCCGCACCTCGTCGAGCACTCCGCGCAGTCCCTCGAGGTCAGTCCGGTCGACCTGGCGATAGCTCGTGAAGGTCCCGTAGGGGCGGTCCTTCCGCCCCGCGGCGATGGTCTCAACGCCCCGCCGCATGAGTTCCTTGCAGGCTGCCGTGCCAATGAAGCCGGCGCCTCCCAGTACCAGTGCTCGCATGGAGTCAAACAAGCCTAAAACGAGAACGAAACGGGAAGAATTTTGAGTATGAAAGGCGATCGTGTTGAAGTCCTCGTCGATGCCGGTGGTGGCACTGCCAAGGAGTACGAGATGCGGGCCAACCGGGCCGGCCGCCGGATCGAGGTGAAGACCTCGCGGAGCACCGTCGAAGTCAATGAGTTGACGCGCACGGGACGCGTCGTCCGGAGCGCTCGCTTCATGGCGCCGCGGGTCCTCGCGGTGGTCGAGCACCCGGTCGAAGAAGCAGCCTAAACACCTCCTACTCGCCTGAGCATCTCGGCGAGCGGTAGCGCGTCGAGCGATTCGACGCGCAGGTCGGCCAGCGAGAGGTCGAGCCCGGCCGTCATCGGAGTCGGCACCGCGATGCAGCGCAGCCCGGCCGCCTTGGCCGCCAGGATGCCGTTGGCCGAGTCTTCCAGCGCCACGGCCTGCGCCGGCTGGACGCCGAGACACTGGACGGCCGCCAGGTAGAGGTCGGGCAGGGGCTTTGCGTGCTCGACGTCGTCCCGGCAGCGGACGCAGTCGAACTCCAATCCGAGCCTGGCCAGGTGTCCGTCCACCCAGCTGTGGCTGGAGCTCGACGCAACGGCCAGCCCGAGCCCGAGGCGCCGAGCCTCGGCGTGGACGGCCAGCACGCCGGGCAGCAGCTCCAGCGCGGCGATGAGCTCCAGGTGCCGAGCCTTGCGACGAGCGCGGACATCATCGGCGTCGATGCGCCGGCCCAGGCGCGATTCGATGTCGGCGATCGGGTCGAAGTAACTTGCCGGCCGGCCGATCACGTCGCCCCAGACGTCCAGCGTGAGCTCCAGGCCATGCTCCTGGTAAGCCTCGCTCCAGGACTGGAAGTCGGGGTGCTCCGTTTCCAAGATCAGTCCGTCGAAGTCGAAGACGAGCGCTTTGACGGATTTCAAATTTCTCTGAAGTCGGTCTCGACCTCGACGCCCTCGAGCTTTCGCAACCGGCTTGCCAGCTCGGTCGCCAGAACCGGTGACCGGTGCCGCCCCCCGGTGCAGCCGAAGGCGACGGTCAGCTGCGAGCGGCCCTGCGCGCGGTAGAGAGGGAGCAGCTTCTCCAGCTCGCCCCCCAGCGCGGCGATCAGGTCCCCGGCTCCGGGCTGGCTCAGGACGTAGTCGCGGACCTTCTCGTCGAGCCCCGTCAGCGGGCGCAGCTCCTCCACCCAGTACGGATTGTCCAGAAAGCGCCCGTCGACAACCCAGTCCGCGTCTGCGGGAAGGCCGTGCTTGTACCCAAATGCGACGCAACGGACGAGGAGACGGTCCCGCGTCCGCAGCCGGCGCGCCAGGTCCGGCAGCTCTTCCCGCGCCACCCGATGATGGGCGCGCTCGTAGGAGCCGCCAGGCTCCCGGTCCGGTTCTCCCACGTGCACCAGCACGTAGCGCTCGCCGCGCTCGTCCGCGGCCCGCAGGGTGGCCGCCGCGTCGTGGTCCAGGGTGATGACGCGATCGCCGGATCCGCCACCCACCGCGAAACCGGCCTCGTCGAAAGCCTGGGCCGCGGTTTCCAGGTCGGCGCCACCGACGTAGACGAGAGTCACAGAAGTTCCTTGATCCGCAGGGCGAGCCGCTCCGGGATGCCGACCGAGACGATCTCCGCCACAGCTGCGTCCCGGATTGCCTGGACACTTCCAAAGGCGCGCAGCAGCGCCCGCTTGCGCGCCGGCCCGATCCCTTCGACGGAGTCCAGCGGGGAGCTCAGGGCCTTTCGGGAGCGAACTTTGCGGTGGTGCGTGATCGCGAACCGGTGGGCCTCGTCACGGACGCGCTGGACCAGGAACATCGCCGGCGAGTCGTGCTCCAGCACGATCGGCTCGGTCCGCTCAGGAGCGAAGATCTCCTCCCGCTCCTTGGCCAGGCCGACGCTCGGGATGTCGCCGAAGCCGAGCTCCTCGAGCACCTCCAGGGCGGCGCTCAGCTGCCCCCGACCGCCGTCGATCAGGACCATGTCCGGACGGGTCGAGAAGGAGCGGTCGGCGACCTCGTCGGCCTCCTCGCGCCGCTGCGCCGCCTCCAGGCGGGTGAAGCGCCGGCGCAGCACCTCTTGCATCATCGCGAAGTCGTTCGGGCCAGGCGTGTACCTGATCTTGAAGCTGCGGTAGTCCTCGCTCTTGGGTCGGCCGTCTTCGAAGACGACCATGGCGCCGGTCGCCGATTCGCCCTGGATGTTGGAGATGTCGTAGCACTCGATCCTGCGCGGTGGCTCGTCAAGCTCCAGGGCGTCCGCCAGCGCAGTCAGCATCGGGACCGTCCGGCTGCGGTCGTAGTCCCACTGGATCTGGAGCTGCTTCAGCTCTTCGGCGGCGGTCTCCTCGAGCTGCCGGACCAGCGCGCGCTTGCGGCCGCGGCTGGGCACTTCCAGGAGCACCGGGCCGCCCCGTCGCTGCGTGAGCCAGTCCGCCACCAGCTCGGGCTCTTCGATCGGCGCCGGCAGCACCAGCGTCCGCGGGACGTGGGTTGCGCTCGTGTAGTACTGGAGGACGAACCCGCGCAGCAGCTCGGCCTCGGGAACGTCCAGGTCGCCCTCCAGGGCGTGGCCGTCGTGGCCGACCATCTTGCCCTGGCGGATGTAGGCGACCTCCATGAAGACGTCCTTGCCGCTGCGCGCGTAGGCGACCAGGTCCTGGTCGTCGCGGCCGCGCGTCAGCACCTTCTGGCGGTCGGCGATCTTCTCGACCGCCCGCAGCTGGTCGCGGTAGCGCGCGGCGTTTTCGAAATCGAGGGCCTGCGCGGCGGAGCTCATCCGATTGCGCAGCTGCTTCGCGAGCAGGTCGGAGCGGCCCTCCATCAGCATCGCCACCTCGTGGGTGCGGGCCTGATAGTCCTCGACCGAGATGCGGTTCTCGCAGGGACCGGGACAGCGCTTGATGTGGAAGTCCAGGCAGACCCGGTGCTGGCGGAAGACATCGTCGGAGCAGGTCCGGAAGGGCAGCAGCTGGCGGATCGACTTGACGGTCTGGCGCAGAGATTGGGCGCTGGTGTAGGGGCCGAAGTAAATCGCTCCGTCCTTCAGGACGCGACGCGAATAGTGGACCCGCGGGAATTCCTCCGCGACCGGGATCTTCAGGTAGAGGAAGTTCTTGTCGTCTTTGAGACGGATGTTGAACCGCGGCTGGTAGCGCTTGATGAACTCGTTCTCGAGAACCAATGCCTCGACCTCGTTCGAGGTGCGCACGAACTCGAAGTCGAAGACACGCTTCATCAGCTCCGCCTTCTGGCCGGCCGGCGCGGCGAAGTAGGAGCGCAGGCGGTCGCGCAGCCGCAGCGCCTTGCCGACGTAGATCACCTTCTCGCCCCTGTCGCGCAGGAGGTAGACGCCCGGCGCCTCGGGCACGGCCCGCAGCCGCTTACGGATCGCTTCGTCGACGGCCATTCGGACACTTAGGATAGGCAGGCACATGGGAACCGAGCCGAGCGCTCCGCCACCGCCGCTGATGCCCCCGACGGCGCCGGTCGCCACCGGCCGCCCCACCAACACCCTGGCCATCGTCAGCCTGGTGGCTGGGGTGGCCTCTTACATCGGCTTTTTCGGAATCGGCGCCATCGTGGCGATCATCACCGGCCACATGGCCCGGCGGCAGATCAAGCAGACCGGCGAAGCCGGCGACGGTCTGGCCTTCATCGGGCTGATCCTCGGCTACGTCCACCTGGCGCTGTTGGCACTGGTTCTGGTCGGGATCATCCTCGTGGTGGCCTTCGTGGGCATCGCTGCCAGCCAGCGGACCGGCTGAGCTAGCCGGGCGCCAGCCGGAGCACCATCACCGTCCCGCCGTCTTCGGCGGCCGCGGCACTGACCGAGCCACCATGCGACTCCGCCACCTGGCGCACGATCGCGAGCCCGAGGCCAGATCCCGGCATCGCCCGCGCCGAGGGCGCCCGCCAGAAGCGGTCGAAGACACGCGCCAGGTCCTCCGGCGCGATCCCTGGCCCGTGGTCTCTGACGCGAACCATCGAGCCCGTCACCGAGACCTCGACGGGGCCGCCGGGAGGGCTCCATTTGCCCGCGTTGTCGAGCAGGTTGCCGACCGCGCGATCGATCCGACCCGGGTCACAGCGCACGAAGGACGGTTCGGAGCTGAGGCGAAAGTCGACGTTGGGCCAGTGGGTTCCCGCTCGCTCCACCGCCGCGGCGACGACCAGGTCCAGGCGCACGCCGTCGACCATCTCGAGCGGCTGGTCGCCCCGAGCCAGGTCGATGAGGTCCTGGACCAGCATGGTCAGCTGCTCGATCTGCGACACCAGGTCGCTCAGGAGGCGATCGCGCTCGGGACCGGGCAGGCGTCGGGCCCGCTCCAGCACCTCGATGTTGGTGCGCAGGCTGGCGAGCGGCGTGCGCAGCTCGTGGGAGGCGTCGGCCACCAGCTGGCGCTGGCTCCGGAGCGACTGGTCGAGGGCAGCCAGCATGGCGTTGAAGTTGACAGCCAGCCGGCCAAGCTCGTCATGCCTGCCAGCGACCTCGACGCGCTCGGTCATGTCGCCGGTCGCGGCCACGTGCTCGACCGCCGCCGCCAGCCGCTGGACCGGCTCGACCGCGCTCCGGGCGAGGGCCAGCCCGAGCCCGACCGCCAGCGCGATCCCGCCGATCACCATGAAGGCCAGGATCACGCGCAGGTTGCCCAGGATCCGGTCCACCTCGTCGAGCGGGCGTGCGATCTGGACCGCGAGCCCGCTGCCGACCGGCTTGGTCAGCATCCGCACGTGGACTCCCTGCACCCGCGCCTCCGTGAAATACGCCGGAGAGCGCCCGGCCGCCACCTCCCGGTCCCGCTGGCTGATCGGCAGTGTGACGGTGCCGGTATCGGGCGGCAGGTAGGCGTTCCCGTCGGCGTCGACCAGCTGGTTGTAGCCGCCGGGCGCCCCGAGGAAAGGCGCCGGTAGGTGGCCATAAACGCGCCCGCCGCTCACCCGCTGGACCTGGACGTCGTTCGCCAGCTGCGTCAGGTTGGCGTCGACCTGGCCGACCAGCTGCTGCTCCACAGCCACGTAGATGGCGAGTGCTCCGACCAGCACGGCGACTGCCACTGCGGCCGCCCCCAGGAGCGTGAGCCGGCTCCGGAAGCTCATCGGTCCCGGAGGGCGTAGCCGACGCCCCGAACGGTGTGGATGAGGCGAGCTTCCCCGGCGGCCTCCAGCTTTCTGCGCAGGTAGGAGACGAAGACTTCGAGCGCGTTCGAGCTGGCGCCGAAGTCGTAGCCCCAGACCTTCTCGAAGATCAGCGCGCGGGGCACGATCCGGCGCGCGTTGCGCACGAGGAGCTCGAGGATCCGGAATTCGGTCAAGGTGAGGTCGATCCTGCGCTCACCACGATGCACCGCCATCGTCGCAGGCTCAAGCACCAGGTCTTCGAACCGGAGGACCTCATCCGGGTCGGTCGGCGGCGCAGCCCGGCGGACCAGCGCCCGCACCCGGGCCAGCAGCTCCGCCAGCGCGAAGGGCTTGACGAGATAGTCGTCCGCGCCGACGTCAAGCCCGGCCACCCTGTCTTCAACCGCGTCCCGCGCCGTCAGCATCAGGATCGGGGTGCGATCGCCACCCGCTCGGATGCGGCGGCACACCTCGAGGCCGTCCACGCGGGGCAGGCCGATGTCGAGCACGACCGCGTCATGACGCGGCTGCGCCACCATTTGAAGCGCCTGCACGCCGTCGTGGGCGAACTCGACCTGGTGCCCTTCCAGGCGAAGCGCCCGATCGAGGGCGTCGCGGAGGGCGGGATCGTCGTCGACCACCAGAATGCGCATCCGGAGAAGTGGAAGCTTACCCAGCAAGTCTTAAGGTGAACTGAGCCGCGGCGCGCACTGGCGTTGCCCGATGGACCCGGAATTAAGGCGTAAAGGCCCTTCCTTACAGACTCGCGCGCCGCAGCGCGCGGCAGGCAGGCCGAGTGGCCTGCTCCAAAAAAAGCACATCAGGGCCGCGCGCACTAGCTTGTGCCGCTAAGCCCGGTTTAGAACGTAAAGGCCCTTCCGCTTAGACCCGCGCGCCGCAGCGCGCGGCAGGCAGGCCGAGTGGCCTGCTCCAAAAAAAGCAATCAGCGCCGCGCGAACGAGCGTGTGCCGTTGGGCCCGGTTCAGAACGTAAAGGCCCTTCCTTACAAGCTCGCGCGCCGCAGCGCGCGGCGGGCAGGCCGAGTGGCCTGCTCCAAAAAAAGCAAATCAACGCCGTGGGAACCAGGCTCTTTGCCGGCTTAGAAGTGAATCCCCTTCATCAGGTAGGCCATCGCCGCGGCCTCGACTGACATCTCCTCCTCCGCCGGCTGCCTCGCCTTGGCCCCGTCCCCGTCCTCTTTCCTCTCGTCCTTTTTGGGTGCGGACTCGGGGAAGACGTGGTAGGCGCCCGTCATCACCAGCTGCAGGAATCCGGGGGCGAGCACGTCCACGGTCTCACCGAGCTTGCCCAGCCGGGTGCTGACTTCGGGCGGACGCGTCAGGATCGCGGCCAGCACCATGTCGGCCGCCTCCTCAGGTGACATGGTCGGGAAGTTCTTGTACATGCCGGTTGGCGCGATCATCGGCGTCCGGACGAGCGGCATGTGGATGTTCGTGATAGCGATGCCGTCGTCGGCCACCTCCGGGCCCAGGCAGCGGCTCAGAGCCGCGAGGGCGCTCTTCGACGCCACGTAAGCGCCGAACCTCGGCGGGTACGCCTGCACGCCGATGCTCGAGATGTTGATGACGTGGCCGGTCTTCCGCTCCTGCATGTGAGGCAGCAGCGAGAGCAGCAACCGGACGGCGCCGAAGTAGTTCAGCTGCATCGTCCGCTGGAAGTCGTGAAAGCGGTCCAGCGATTCGTGCACAGAACGCCGGATGGAACGGCCCGCGTTGTTGACCAGGATGTCGACCCGGCCGTGGTCGGCCAGCACCTTCTCCGCCATGGCCTGGCAGGCGTCCAGGTCGGCCAGGTCCGTCGGGTAAACGTGCGCCTGTCCCCCCTCTGCCTCGATCTGGGCCTTGACCTCGTCCAGCTTCTCCTTGGTGCGGGAGACAAGCACCACGACCGCTCCGTACCGACCGACTGCGCGAGCAGTGGCCCTGCCGATCCCGCTCGAGGCGCCGGTGATGAGGACCACCTTGTCCTCCAGCATCCCGCGCAAGTTCTCGGGCGTCGGCGCCTGCCGGTCGAGGTGGCGCTCCCAGTAGTCCCAAAGTTTCCAGGCGTAGCTCGGCAGGCGCGGGCATTCGATTCCACTTCCCGCCAGCGCCGCCTCGGTATTACGAGAGCTGAACCGGGCGCGGTTGTTCATGTAGTCGAGCGCGGCCGCCGGGATCTGGAGACCTTCCAGGACCTGCTTGCGAAGGGTCCGGGCCGCCTTCCAGGTGCCCAGCATCTTGACCATGTCGCCGGGCATGACGCCGGCGGCTCGGGAATCGATCCGGAGGGTGAACTGGGGCGCGTGCGCGGCGCGGCAGAACTCGTTGAGGGTGTCTCCGAAGCTGCGCACCTCGGGGTCGACCACCTGGAACGTCTTGCCGTCAAGTCCCGGCTGGTGGGCGATTTCCGCCAGCGCCGCGGCGACGTAGTCGACCGGGACCAGGTTGATGCGACCCCCTTCCACGCCGATCAGCGGGATCCAGGGCGGCAGGGCGTCACGCAGTCGCTGGACGATCTTGAACGAGTAATAGATGCCGTCGACCCGGTCGGCCTCACCGCTCTTCGAGGACCCGACCACGATCCCCGGCCGGTAGATCCGGACCGGTACCCGGGCTTGCTCGCGCACGGTTTTCTCGGCTTCGTGCTTCGTTTTGTAGTAAGGGTGTTCGAGCCCCTGGCCCTCGTCGAACATCTCCTCCGTGAACTCGCCCTTGAAAGACCCGCCCGCCACCGCGATCGAGCTGACGTGGTGGATGCGCGCGGCGCCGATCTCGTTGGCGAGGTCGACGGCGTTCCTGGTGCCGTCCACATTTGCCCGCTCGTTGGCCTCCTCGCTCGCCTCCAGGTCGTAGACGGCGGCCAGATGAAAGACCTCGGCGCCGTGCAGCTGGCGGCGGTCGGCTGCGGACAGTCCGAGATGCGGCTTGGTGATGTCCCCTTCGACCGGGCGGACCCGGTCGCCCCAGCGCTCCTCCAGCTTCGAACGCGAGGCCCTGCGGACGAGCACGTTGACCTCGTCGCCCCGCTCGAGCAGCTCGGCCAGCAGGTGGCGGCCGATGAATCCCGTGCCGCCGGTGACGAGGAAACGAGCCACTCGAGCTCTAGGCCGCGCTCGCCGCGGCCAGGCGACCGAGCCAGCCCTCGACCACGCGGAGGAAGTCCTCGGGGTCTTCCATCATCGGCACGTGGCCAAGGTCGCGATAGATATGGAAGGTCCAGTCGGGCCGGCGTCGAGCCAGCTCTTCGGCGGCGGCCAGCGGGACCAGCCGGTCATGGGCGCCGTGCAGCAGCAGTGTCGGCGTCGAAATCCGCTCGATCGTGGAGTAGAACTTGCGCTTTCTGGCGTAGGCGGCGAGCAGCGAACGCGAGGCCTGGATGAAAGCCCGCTCAGCCTCCCGCCGTCCGTGGCGCCGGCGCGCCTGCTCCAGGTGGGCCTCGACGATCTCGCGGCCGATCTTTTCCGGGTTGCGAGCGACCAGTCCGAGAATCCGGGTGACGACGACCTCGGGCTCCACCATCCGGCCTCGCGTGGCCAGCGCCAGCTCGGCCACTCCCGGCGCCAGGAAGCTGACGAAGAGCCCCTGGACGAGAGCTTCGCCGATCGCACCCACCCGTTTGGGCACGGCGGGGTTGACCAGGACCAGGCCGCGGACCCGAACCGGCTCTGCGGCTGCTTCGAGAATTGAGATCAGCCCGCCCATCGAGTTGCCGACCAGAATGGCGGGCTCGCCGATGACATTTCGCAGGAAGCGGTCGACCATCCGCCGGTTGGCTTCCAACGTCGCTTTGCGACCCGCCAGCGGAGTCTGCCCAAATCCGAGCAGGTCGACGGCCAGGACGCGATGCGTCTCGGCCAGGCTGGGCGCGACCGCCATCCAGTTGAGGCTCGACCCGGCCAGGCCATGGATGAGCAAGAGCGGCGTGCCCTCGCCGCCGTAGTCGGCGTAGTGCACGGGGCCGTCGAGGTCCACCTGCAGGGAACGCACCGGATACATTCGTAGCATGGCGGGCACGGTCCTCGTGACCGGCGCCAACTCCGGTATCGGCCAGGCGACAGCGATCGAGCTGGCCCGGCGTGGTTTTCGCGCCGTGGGTTCGGTTCGCTCGGCGGCGAAGGCGGCGTCCGTACGCAGCACGGCCCGGGCGGCGGGCGTCGAGGTGGAGACCGTCATCCTGGATGTGACCGACCCCAAAGCTTGCGCCCGGGTGATCGCCAGGCTCCGGCCCTGGGGGTTGGTCAACAACGCGGGCCATTCGGTCACCGGCGCGGTCGAGGACATTCCCGACGAAGAGGCTCGCGCCGTCTTCGAGACCATGGTCCTGGCGCCCGTCAGACTGGCCCGCCTGGCGCTGCCGCACATGCGCCGGGCCGGTGCTGGGCGGATCGTGAACATGTCCTCCATCTACGGCGTCACGACGACGCCGCTGGCCGGCTGGTACCAGGCCTGCAAGCACGCCATCGAAGCCCTTTCGGACGCCCTTCGAATGGAGGTCGCGGCCGACGGGATCAAGGTGATCCTGGTCGAGCCTGGCGGATTTCGGACCGGGATCTGGGAGGAGAACGAGCGCGACGTGCGCCGCCGGGCCGGGTCCCGCTACGCCGGCGCCTACGGGCGGATGCTGAACGGCGTCCGGCTCACACAACGCCTGCTTGGCGAGCCGGAGAAGGTGGCGCAGGTGGTCGGCGGCGCGCTGGAGTCGCGGTCGCCGGCGCCGCGCTACCTGGTTGGATACGACGCGCAGCTGCTGGCCGCGGTCGACAAGCTGGTGCCGACGCGGATCAAGGACCGCGTCACGCGCTTGACGCTCGGCCTCTAGCCGCTTTCCGCGAGCGGCGAATCCCGGCGGCGCGCTCCAACCGGTCGAACCCGAGCTCGAGCCCTTCCCTCAGTTTTTCCAGGTCCGGCAAGCCGTCCCGATCTCCGATCAAGCCCCAGTAAAGCGAGCCGTTGTAGCTGCTGACACAGATGACCAGCGCCAGGTTGCCGGCCAGCGGCAGGAGCGGGTAGGCCTCGAGCAGCCTCGCGCCCCCGACATAGAGGGGAGCCTGTACCCCGGGCACGTTCGAGACGACCAGGTTGATGAAGCGCTGGCCGGAGAGGCTCAAGCGGCCGGCCAGGACGTGCAGCGTGGCCGGCGCCCAGGACGTGATCGCGATCAGCCGGTCCGCCGCCAGCGCCTGGTGGCTCTCCTTCAGGCCCGCCATCTCACGGTGCACGCTGAGGAACCGCTGGCGCGGCGTCATCGGCCCGACCGGGAGGTCGGCGAAGATGGCTGTCACCCGGTTGCCAAGGGTCATGCGCTGGGACGGGTCGCGGACTGAAACCGGGACCATCACCCGGTAGACGAGCCCTGGCCGGGCGCCGCCCCGCTGCTTCAGGAAGTGGTGGACCGCCTCGGCCACCGCCGTCAAGACGACGTCGTTCACCGTCCCGCTCCAGCGATCCTTGATCGCCTTGGCCCGGTCCAGGCTGATCGCGGCCAGCTCGATCCGCCGGTGAGCGCCGACCGGGACATTCAGGGGCCCCTCCGGCGCGGGCCGGAAGAGCTGGGCGAGGGTGCGCATCGCGACGGCGCCTGCCGCGTTGACGAGCAGTGCACGGGGGTCGGTGACAGTCTTCCGAACGGTGGACACGATGTCGCCCGCGAAGTCGAGGGCCGTGCCGGCCAGGAGCTCGGCTCTGCTCGGCGGCGCCTCCGGCAGCCGGCGGCCTTTGCGCCGCGGGGTCCTGCCCTTGGCCTCGAAGTCGAAGAGGATCGTGACCAGGTCGATGCCCGAAATGCCGTCCACCATCGCGTGGTGGACCTTGCTGTAGAGGGCCATGCGGCCGTCCGCCAAGCCCTCGATCACGTAGACCTCCCAGAGCGGCCGCGTGCGGTCGAGCGGCCGGGCGTGCAGGCGAGCGACGTACTCCAGCAGCTCCTTGCGGCCACCGGGGCTCGGAAGGGCGGCCCGCCGGAGGTGGTAGCTGAGGTCGAAGTCCGGGTCCTCGATCCAGAGCGGATGGCCCAGGCCAAGCGGCACGCCCGCCAGCCGCTGGCGGTAGCGGGGCACCTCCGCGAGACGTTCCTCGATGGCTTTGAAGATCCCCGCCAGTCCCGGCCGGCCCTCCAGCTCGGGGGTGCCCTCGAAGATGTAGAGACCTGCCACGTGGAGGGGCGCGGTCGGACGTTCGAAGTTGAGGAAGGTGGCGTCCAGGGACGTCAGGCGGTCGGGCACGCAGGGCAAACGCTAACCGATCGGTTAGACGGCCTCTTCCTCGATGAGTCCGCGAATCTCGTGCAGGCCCCAGCGGGCCGTGCTCAGTGCCTGCCGCCAGCCGCCGAGGAGGTCCAGGGTGGTGCCGCGCTGCTGCGGCTCGGCAGTCTGGCCGCGGGCGGCCTGGTCGGCGGCCACGATGCGCTGCTCCTGGATCTTCATCCAGAAGGAAACGTGGTTACGCAGGCCGGCCAGGTCGCTGGAGGCCCGCTCGATCGTCCCGAGAGAAATCGGCTTCCCGTCCTCACCCACCAGACGAAGGGCAAAGCTGGGGAGCGCCATGCCGAGCTCGCGGTGGATGAGGGCGTGGAAGCGGAAGGGTCCGATCTCTTTGACTACCGGCCCTTCCTGGACGATCGACTGAGGCAATCCTATCCTCCCCGTTAACTGAGTGGCAAGTGTTGTATAGCAATTAACGCGCGAAGTCCACTTTTCGACTTAGTGGCGAGCCAGATCAGGTGTGCTGAGGGCTGGATCTCAGCCGGCGACTTGTTCGGGCACCAGGTCGACGGCCTTCCGGGGCCTCGATCGGAGCGTGCCCGCCCGCTCCAGGACAGGCCTGAGGTACCGGCCCGTGTATGACGCGTCGTTACGGGCCAGATCCTCCGGGGTCCCGACGGCCACGACGTAGCCACCCCGATCGCCCCCTTCGGGTCCCAGGTCGATCATCCAGTCGGCGGTTTTCAGCACCTCCAGGTTGTGCTCGATGATGACCACCGTGTTGCCCTGGTCGACGAGTCGGTGCAGCACCTGGAGAAGGCGCTCCACGTCGGCGTAGTGGAGGCCGGTTGTCGGCTCGTCCAGGATGTAAAACGTTTTACCGGTGTCGCGCCGCGAAAGCTCGGTCGAGAGCTTGACGCGCTGTGCCTCTCCCCCGCTCAGCTGGGTGGCCTGCTGTCCAAGTCGGATGTAGCCGAGGCCGACGTCGTGCAGCGTGCGCAGCTTGGAGCGCACCTTCGGCACGTTCTCGAAGACGTCCATGGCCTCGTCCACCGTGAGCTCGAGGATGTCCGAGATCGAGTGATCCCGGAACTTGATCTCCTGCACTTCCCGGTTGTAGCGGGTGCCGTGGCAGACCTCGCAGGGCACGTAGACGTCGGGCAGGAAGTGCATCTCGATCTTGATGATCCCGTCGCCCTTGCAGTTCTCGCAGCGCCCGGCGTTGGGCACGTTGAAGGAGAAGCGGCCGGCCTTGTAGCCACGCATCCGCGCCTCGGGCAGCGCCGCGAAGAGGTCGCGAAGCGGCTGCCAGAGCCCCGTGTAAGTGGCAGGGTTCGACCGGGGCGTCCGGCCGATCGGTGACTGGTCGATGTCGATCACCTTGTCGATGTGCTGCAGGCCCTCGACCGTGCGGTGAGCCCCCGGCCGCTCCTTGGCCCGGTAGAAATGCTGAGCGAGCCGCCGCGAGAGGATGTCCGTCACGAGCGACGACTTGCCGGAGCCGCTCACGCCCGACACCGCGATGAAGCAGCCAAGTGGAAACTCGACGTCCACGTTCTTCAGGTTGTTCTCGCGGGCTCCCCGGACGACGAGCCGCTTGATGCTGCTCGGGGGCCGGCGGCGGGCCGGCATGGGGATCTCGCGGTCGCCCCGCAGATAGGCCGCCGTCAGGGACGTCGGATGCCGGAGGACCTCTTCGACCGGTCCCGCGGCGATGATCTCGCCGCCGTGTTCGCCCGCCGCCGGGCCGATGTCGACCATGAAGTCGGCCGAGCGGATCGTCTCTTCGTCGTGCTCGACCACGATCAGCGTGTTGCCGAGGTCACGCAGCTGCACCAGCGTGTTGATCAGCTTCCGGTTGTCGCGCTGGTGGAGTCCGATAGACGGCTCGTCGAGGATGTAGAGGACGCCCATCAGCTTGGAGCCGATCTGCGTCGCCAGGCGGATCCGCTGCGACTCGCCGCCCGACAGAGAGGTCGCGGAGCGCTGGATCGTCAGGTACTCGAGGCCGACGTCGATCATGAACTGGAGCCGTTCGAGGATCTCCTTCAAGATGCCGCGCGCGATCAGCTGCTCGCGCTCGCTCAGCCGCAGGCCCTGGAAGTACTCGATGGCCGTCGACACCGAGAGCTCGCAGACCTGCGCGATGTTGCGGTCGCCGACGGTCACGGCCAGCGACTCCGGCTTCAAGCGCTGCCCGTTGCACGTGGGGCAGGGCTTCTCGCTCATGAACTTCTCGAGCTCCTCCCGCACGAACTCCGACTCAGTCTCGGTGTGCCGCCGCTGGAGGTTCGCCAGGACGCCCTCGAAAACCGCTTCGTACCAGCGATGGTGGCCGTACTGGTTGGTGTACGTGAAGCGGATCTTCTTGGCTCCCGTGCCTTCCAGCAGCACCTTGCGCTGCTCGGCGGTGAGCTTCGACCAGGCCTTTCGCATGTCGATCTTGAAGTGGCTGCAGACCGCCTCCAGGAGCTCCGGGTAAAAGAAGTTCGAGCGACTCCAGGGCGCGATCGCGCCCTCGGCCAGCGAGAGCGACGGGTCGGGCACGACCAGGTCGGCATCCGCCACCAGCCGGGTCCCGATGCCGGTGCAGGTGGGGCAGGCGCCGTGCGGCGTGTTGAAAGAAAAGTTGCGCGGCTCGGGCTCGGGCACAGACGTCCCGTCGTAGGGGCAGGCGTAGTTCTGGCTCATCTGGATCTCGTCACCGCCCGGCGCCCCCCCCTGCGGCGCAAGCAGGATCGAGCCCTGACCCAGCCGCAGAGCGGTCTCCAGTGAGTCGACCAACCGTGTCCGCAGATTGGGTCCGATGACGAGCCGGTCGACCACGACTTCGATGTCGTGCTTCTTGTTCTTCTCCAGCGGGATGGTCTCGCCCAGCTCGTAGAGCTGCTTGTCGACGCGGACCCGGACGAACCCGGACTTGCGGACGTCCTCCAGCAGCGAGTGGTACTCGCCCTTGCGGCCGCGGACGACCGGTCCCAGGACCAGAAGGCGCGTTCCGGCCGGCATCTTCTCGACCTGGTCGGCCATCTGCTCGACGGTCCGCTTCTCGATTGGCCGCCCGCAGACCGGGCAATGTGGATGGCCGACTCGAGCGAAGAGCAGCCGCAGGTAGTCGTAAACCTCGGTCACGGTGCCTACGGTCGACCGTGGGTTCCGCGACGTTCCTTTCTGGTCGATAGAGATCGCCGGCGAGAGGCCCTCGATCACGTCCACGTCAGGCTTCTCCATCTGCCCCAGGAACTGGCGGGCGTAGGCGGAGAGCGACTCGACGTACCGCCGCTGGCCCTCGGCGTAGATCGTGTCGAACGCAAGCGAGGACTTCCCGGAGCCCGAGAGGCCGGTGAACACCACCAGCTTGTCGCGCGGGATGGTCAGGTTGACGTCCTTCAGGTTGTGCTCGCGCGCGCCCCTGATCGTGATCCGATCGATCGGCATGAGTTAGTCAGTTTGCTCCGGACGGTGGACGACGAAACTCCCACTGGCAGTCGCCACCAGCTTGCCGTCGACGTGCAGGCGGCACTCACCGACCGCCGTGCGGCGACCGGCGTGCAGCACGGTGCCCTCCGCGCGGAGCGTCTCTCCCACGCGTACGGTGCGCATCAGGCTCAGCTTCAGATCGAAGCTCATGTGCCGCTCGCCCTCCGGCAGCACCGTCGCCAGCGCCGAGCCCATCGCCGAGTCGGCCAGCGCGGTGATGAACCCGCCGTGGCAGACGCCCTGGTGGTTGCGCATCTCCTCGGTCACCGGCATCACGCAGAGCGTGCGACCCGGTGCCGCTTCGAGGAGCTTGATGCCGAGCCAGCGCCAGGCCGCCGAGGTGGACTCCTCACCTTCCAGCAGTCGCTGGATCCGGGGCTGCATCTCGGACTTGGTCATGCCCTTGGCGCAGCCTCGATCTCCAGGCAGCTGGAGGTCGCTTTGGCCAGCAGCTTGCCAGCCGCGTTGTAGACCTCGGCCTCCGCGAAGATCACGCTGCGGCCCTGCTTGACCACGCTGCCGACCGCCCGCACCCGCCCCTTCACCGCTGGACGGATGAAGTTGATCTTGAGCTCGATGGTTGTGTTGACCTTGCCTAGCTCCTGGACCGTCATGATCGCCATCCCCATGGCGGCGTCGGCCACGGCCGAGAGGATGCCGCCCTGGACGACACCGTTGGGCTGGTAGTGGCGCTCGTCGAGCTCGAGCTCGAGAACGCAGCGGCCGGCCTCGACCTCGGCCACGTCGACGCCGCCGAGCGTGTCAGCCCAGCCCCCGCGCGCTGGATGCCCGACGCCCTGCTTGAAGAGTGGTAGCCAGGTCTCGGCCGCGGTCGCTATGGCCCTCTCCTGGTCCTGCGCCAGTTGCGGGCCGGCGACTTCGGCTTGGGCGTGAGGGCCACCGCCAGCGCCACGTCGGCGTCGTCCTCGGCGGGCCCGTCGCCGGCTACCCGCTTGCGTAGGGCGATGATCTTGTCGCGCACTCTGGCGGCGTCCTCGAAGGCCAGTTCCCGGGAGAGTCGCTTCATCTCCTTCTCGAGATCGCGGATGATGGCCAGCACGTCCTCGCGAGGGAGCCCGGCGGTGGCCATCAGCTCGACGGCCTCGGTCGCGATTTCGTGTTTTTCGATCTCGAGGTTGTAGATAGCCTTCTTGACGGTCGCCGGCGTGATGCCGTGCTCGATGTTGTAGGCGAGCTGGAGATTGCGCCGGCGCTCGGTCTCGTCGATCGCCGATCGCATCGAGTCGGTGACGCGGTCGGCGTACATGATCACCTTGCCCTCGACGTTGCGGGCGGCCCGGCCGATGATCTGGATGAAGGAGCGGAAGGCGCGCAAGTAGCCTTCTTTGTCAGCGTCGAGGATGCCGATGAAGGCGACCTCCGGGAGGTCCAGTCCCTCGCGCAGAAGGTTGATGCCGACCAGCACGTCAAACGTCCCGAGCCGGAGGTCGCGGAGGATCTCGATCCGCTCCAGGGTGTCGATGTCGGAGTGGATGTAGTTGACCTTGAGACCCATCTCCTTCATGTAGTCGGCGAGGTCCTCGGCGAAACGCTTCGTCAGGGTCGTCACCAGCGACCGGTGACCGGCCTCGGTGCGCTTTCGCAACTCCGCGAGCAGGTCGTCGACCTGGCCCGCGGTCGGCCGTACCTCGATGATCGGGTCGACCAGCCCGGTGGGCCGCACGATCATCTCGACCGTTCGCTGCGATTTCCTTTCTTCGTAAGGGCCTGGCGTGGCGGACACGTAAACGACCTGGCTCACGCGCTCTTCCCACTCGTCGAAGCTGAGCGGCCGGTTGTCGAACGCACTCGGCAGCCGGAAGCCATACTCGACCAGCGGGCCCTTGCGCGACCGGTCGCCGCCCAGCATCCCGCCCACCTGGGGAACCGCCACGTGGGACTCGTCGACGAAGATCAGCGTGTCCGCGGGCAGGAAGTCCATGAGCGTGTAAGGCGCCTCGCCTGGCTGGCGCCGGGTCAGGTGACGCGAGTAGTTCTCGATGCCGGCGCAGGTGCCGGTCTCCCGCAGCATCTCGAGGTCGAACATCGTCCGCTGGCGCAAGCGCTGCGCCTCCAGCAGCCGGCCGTGCTCCTCGAACCACTTCACCCGCTCGTCGAGCTCGTTCTCGATGTCGCGCAGCGCCAGCTCCATCTTCTGGGCCGGCGTCACGTAGTGCGTGGCAGGGAAGATCTTCAGGTCCTCCCTCGAGCCCAGGATCTCGCCCGTGGTGCCGTCCAGCTCGAGGATTCGGTCGACGTCGTCGCCGAAGAACTCGACCCGATAGACCTTCTCCTCGTAGGCGGGCACCAGATCGACCACGTCGCCCCGCACCCGGAAGCGGAGGCGGCCGAGGTCGTAGTCGTTGCGCTCGTACTGCATCTCGGTGAGCTTGCGGAGGAACATCTCGCGCCGGATCGATTCGCCCTTGCCGATCTCCAGCGCCTCGCCCATGTAGTCCTCGGGCGAGCCGATGCCGTAGATGCAGCTGACGCTGGCGACCACGATCACGTCCCGGCGGGTGATCAGTGCCTGGGTGGTGGAGTGCCGGAGGCGGTCGATCTCCTCGTTGCGGCTGGAGTCCTTCTCGATGTAGGTGTCGCTGCGGGCGATGTAGGCCTCGGGCTGGTAGTAGTCGTAGTAGCTGACGAAGTACTCGACGGCGTTCTCGGGGAAGAGGCGGCGGAACTCGGCCCAGATCCGGGCCTATTCTAGCTTTCTCATAGCATTGCCGAACAAACGTTTGCGGCCCCTGGAGATTTTATTTCGCCGCCTGCCACCAGGCCATGGGCTGGGAGCTGCTCTTCTTTTATTTGGAGCGGCGCACTCGCGCCGCCTGCCGCGCGCTGCGGCGCGCGGGCCTGTAAGGAAGGGCCTTACGTTCTAAACCGGGTCCCGCGCGACTGCTCGCGCAAGGGCTGCCTCGCCGCGGCGCACTCGCGCCGCCTGCCGCGCGCTGCGGCGCGCGGGCCTATGAGGAAGGGCCTTTACGTCTTCTTCGGACTTGGAGGTGGCTTTATCTGTCCTTATTTGGAGCGGGCCACTCGGCCCGCCTGCCGCGCGCTGCGGCGCGCGAGTCTGAAAGGAAGGGCCTTTACGTCTTCAAACCGGGCACCGCGCTTACCGCTACAAGCCTTTCCTTATTTAAGAGAGCTACCACATTTAAGAGAGCTACCACCGCAGGCCTCGCACCAGGGGGCTAAGCAGGCAGGGAGAGGATGATCGCCTCGACCGTCGTCCCCGCCGGGATGCCGTCCGGCCCTGGCGGGATGCGCACCAGCGCGTTGGCGCCGGCGAGCGACATCAGCCTGGAGGACGACTGCGACCCGGTCGTGCGAGCGACCAGTTCTTCTCCCTCACGCACCAGCGTGACGCGCTGGTACTCGGTGCGATCCCCTGCCGCTTTCGCGTCATAGCCAAGTCGGACAGGCAGCGTCGGCCGCTGGAGCTCGGCGTAGCCCTGCAGCTTGCGCAGCGCCGGGCGCACGAAGACCTCGAACGTCACCAGCGAGGAGACGGGAAACCCCGGCAGCCCGAAGGCCAGCCGGCCCTCCGCCAGGGTGGCGAATGTGAACGGCTTGCCCGGCTTCAGCTTGACGCGCCCGATGTGCACGTCCCCGAGCGACTCCAGCAACGGCTTCACCAGGTCGTGCGTACCCACCGAGACCCCGCCCGAGGTGACCAGAACATCCGCCGCCCGGAGCGCCTCGACCACCAGCCGGCGCAGATCGTCGGCTCGGTCCGGCACGATCCCGAGCACCGCGACCTCAGCGCCCGACTCTCGCAGGGCGGCAAGCAGCGCGTAGCGGTTGGAGTCGGGGATCTGGCCCGGACCCAATGGAAGGCCCACCTCGACCAGCTCGTCGCCAGTCGAGAGCAGCGCGACGCGAGGCAGGCGATGTACCGGGAGCGCCGAGACGCCGAGCGCCGCCGCCAGACCGATCTCGGCCGAGCCGAGCGGGCGCCCGCGCCGCAGGACCAGCTCGCCGGCCGCCAGGTCCGAGCCTGGACGGTGGACGTTCGCTCCGCCGGCGACCCGGCCAGGCACCGTCACCCACTCTCCGTCCACCACCGTGTCCTCGACCATCACCACGGCGTCAGCGCCCCGTGGCAGCACGCCGCCGGTCAAGATCCTGACCGCGGCGCCCTCCCCGACGTCGCCTTCGAAAGGGCGCCCCGCCGCCGACTCGCCGATGCCTCGGAGCCGGCCGCCCGCGTCCGCCGAACGCATCGCGTAGCCGTCGACCGCGCTCAAGGGCCAGGCCGGCAGCTGTCGCGCCGCCACCAGGTCCTCGGCGAGCACCCGGCCGGGACAGCCGGCGAGAGGCACGGACTCGGCGGGCAGGACCGGTGTCAGCTCGAGCACCTTCCGCGCCGCCTCGGTCGCGTCGACCAGCGGGTAGGTGGAAGCCTTCATTCCACGACGAGTGTGAAGCGTGCCTTCAAGCGCTGCATGGCGGCGAGCACTGGTGGGCCCAGCAGCAGGACCATGAGCACGTTGCCGAATGCCCGGAATGCGTCGTAGAGGGCCGAGGTGACGAGGTAGAAGCGCCCGAAGGCCGCGATGACGGCGGCCGGCGGCAGGCCAGGAGTAAAGCCCGCGCCAGGCGCGCCGCGCAGGTAACTCCAGTCCCAGAGATCCAGAACGAGGCCGAAGGCGAACCCCGAGAGGAGCCCGGCGACCGCCAGCGCCGGCAGCGAATGCCAGCGCAGGCCGACCAGGCCCGCGAACATCCCGACCCAGCCGGCGCCGAACATCTGGTAGGGCAACCAGGGTCCGACGCCCCCCGTCGCCAGCGCCGAGACCAGGAGAGCGGTGGCGCCGGTCAGGAATCCAAAGGTCGGTCCGAACACGAAGCCGGCGCAGAGGATCAGGAAGAAGATCGGGCTGAAGCCCCCGATCCCGGTCACCAGCACAAGGCGCAGCGCGGCGTCGACCGCCGCCAGGGCCGCCAGGAGCGCCAACAACCTGGTGTCCAGCCGGCGGGCGGCAGCCTCGATCGCGGCCAGCAGGACCACGGCCCCGCCGGCGACCGCCAGAGCCGGCGCCGCCGGGAAAGGCCCGAGCCCGAGGTACGGCCAGAGGAACAGGGCGACACCGGCGAGTGAGGCCAGCGCGACGATCACCGCACCTCACCCCCTGACACCGTCAAGACCCGGTCGGCGACCGCCTCGACCAGCTCCCGATCATGGGTGGCGAGCACTACGGCGCAGCCCTCGCCGGCCAGGCGATCGACAACATCCCGAAGCCTGCGGGCCGCAGCCGGGTCCATGCCCCTGGTCGGCTCGTCCAGCAGCGCCAGCGCCGGGGAGCCTGCGACCACCGCCGCGATGGCGGCCCGCTGCCGCTCGCCCGCGCTCAGGTCGCGCGGGTAGCGCCCGGCCAGCTCCAGCAAGCCCATCTCGCCCAGGACCACCTGCGCGAGCTCCCCGCTACCGCTCCGGCGGAGCGTCAGCTCGACCTCGGCACGGACCGTCGGCCGGTGCAGGAGCACGCCCGGGTCCTGGGGAAGATAGGCGGTCCGGCCGCTCCGGCGGATCACCCGTCCGGCTAGAGGTTTGAGCAATCCCGCCAGCGTCCGCAGCAAGGTCGTCTTGCCTCCACCGTTCGGGCCGGTCAGGGCCACCACCTCGCCCTCGCGGCCCACCAGGTCGATGCCGGCGAGGAGCGGGCCGGCGGGGCCCGCGGCGACACCCTCCAGCCGCCAGGCCACGCCGCCCGGCGCTCGCGGCCGGCGGGGCTCGGGCGCCCGCGACGTGCTGATCCCCTCCCTGACGCGGCCCTCCTCCACTGTCAGCTGCCTGGTCGCGAGCGCGGCCAGCCCGTCCAACCTGTGCTCGGCCAGCACAACCGACGGCAGGCCTGCCAGCGCGCCGATCACGGCCGCGGCGCCTTCGGGGTCAAGCTGCGAGGTGGGCTCATCGAGCACGACCAGCCGCGGCTCCATGGCCAGGACAGACGCCAGGGCCACCAGCTGGCGCTCCCCCCCGGAGAGCGTCGTGACCCGGCGCTGGCGCAGCGCCAGCCCGCCGACCGCACTGAGGGCGGCCTCCACCCGCCGCCGCATCTCGCGCCTCGGCATCGCCAGGTTTTCCAACCCGAAGGCGACCTCACCCTCGACCACCGGGCTCACGAGCTGGGCTTCCGGGTTCTGGAAGACGAACCCGACCGCACGGGCCAGCCGCCGCGTCGGGGTGGTGAGCAAATCCAGCCCGGCGACCTCGCCGCCCCCCTTGATCCGCCCGCCATAAAAGTGCGGCACCAGCCCGTTGAAGCAGCGCAGCAGGGACGACTTGCCCCCGCCTGAGGGGCCGGCGACCAGCGTCAAGCCGTCTCCCACCTCGAGGTCCACCTCGGCCAGGGCAGGTCGCGCCTGCCCGGGGTACCAGTAGCTCAGGCCGCGGAGGCTGGCGATCGCCACAGGAATACCGGGAGCAAGAGGAGCAAGCAGGCGGCGAGCCCGGCCAGGTTGAGCGCCGGCGGCGTCAACGCCGGATAGGCGAGCCAGGTGGGCGGTGGCTGAGCCAGGACCAAACCGACAGCAGCCAGCGCGCCGAGAGCGACGCCGGAGTCGCGCCAGGTCCAGGGCTGACTCGCGTAGGAAGTGCGCGGTCCGCCGCCGTAGCCCCGCGCCTCCATCGCCTCGGCGAGCTGGATCGAGTCCTCCATCGCGGTCAGGAGCGCCGGGATCATGACCTCCGGCAGCGAGCGCAGGCCGGGCCGCCAGCCGCGCATCCGCTGGGCTTCCTGGATGGCGAGATAGCCGCGAGCGATCCCGGGGACCAGGTTGAGCGAGGCGGAGAGGGCCGCGCCCGTCCGGTGGAGCGGGCCGGGCAGAGCGACCAGCAGGTCCTGCGGCTCCAGGCAGACCGAGAGCGGCAGAACCGTCAGGACGGTGGCCACCAGCCCGAGCCCGGCCACGAGGCCGTAGGCGAGGGCCTCGAGGGTGAGCGTCCCGCCGGCCAGGGGGAGCCAGCCGGGCAGGGTCAGGAAGACGTCGTTCCCGAGGTGGCTCAGCAACACGTTCAGCAGCGCCGTCCCCGCCCACGCGGCCGCCAGGAAGAAAAGCACGCCGCGCAGCCGTACGCCGCGACGATGACGCAGCCCGACGAACGCCAGCCCGGAGAGCGCCACGAGCAGGCGCGTCAAGGGATTGCTCCACCCGGCCGCAAGAACGAGACCGGCCAGGGACCAGGCCGCCACCGCGCGGGGGTTCGGCATCCGCGTACCTCCTGACCCGGGCAGGTCTCCTGGCTCGTGGATCGTCGCGCCTGACCGCCTTCCCAGGACTCGAAAGTCCCAGTGGCTTTCTTAACTGGTCAGCCGCTCCCCACTCACAGTTGCGGGACAGCGCCGGAAGTTCGCCGGCTTCCCTTGACCCGGGGCGATTTGAACTTGGCCGGAAGTCTACTCGTCATCTCAGGGTCGGGCCGCGAACCTCCTGGCCAGGTCCGCGGGCAGCACGAAGGTCGGGTCGAGGTCCGCGATCAGGCCCGCCTCCTGAAGCGCGCGTGCCACCAGAGTGGAGCAGATGTGGTGGTCGGCCCTGGACAGCTTCAGCCGCCAGCCGAAGACGAGCCAGAGCGCGGCGCTGAACATCGCCAGGTAGCCGAACTTCTGGCCGACTCGAGCCAGCGCGTAGGCCGTGGCGCGCCGCCGCGCTTCGGGCCCGACTTCGGGGCCCAGCCTGACCACGTGGTACTCCGCCGGCCTGTATTTGGCAAGCGGGCTCCGCTCCACACCCGGCCGGTCGACCTCGACCAGCTCGCCCTCTGGCCCGACCACGAGGGCGCAATGACTCCAATGTGCGAAGACCCGCTCGGGGCCGCGAAACCGGCGCTTCTGGGCGACGCTGATGAACTTGCCGATCAGGTGCTCGCGGTGGGTGAGCACGAAATCGCCCGGCTCCAGCCCAATGGCTTCGTCACCGGGCCCGTAGCGCTCGGCGCCGCCGGTCGGAGCGGAGTTGCTAGCCAAACAAAACCACCATGCGTACTATAAGAAAATCGCTAGACTCGCTGTCAGGATTGGGGGGCCGCGAAAACGGGCGCGGAAGGCCTCCCGCGAGGTGCGCGACGCAGCCTCGAACCGCTGGCTCCGGCTGGCTGAGCGGCTCGGCTATGTCGTCCGCGGCCTGCTCTACGGAACGATGGGCGTTCTCGCCTTTGGCCTGGCTCTCGGGATCGGCGGGCAGGGGACCGACCAGCGCGGCAGCCTCCTGGTCCTGGGCGGCCTGCCCCTCGGTGCGGTCTTCCTGGCGCTGGCGGTCACGGGCCTGGCGGCATACTCGCTCTGGGGTCTGACCAGGGCTCTATACGACCCGCTGCATGCCGGCAGCGGACCGGTCGGCCTGGCCGAGCGCGCCGGGTTCCTCTGGAGCGGCCTGACGTACGGCGCGCTGGCCGTCTTCGGTGTCCAGGTCCTCTCCGGCCACTCGGGGACCGGCGGCAGTGGACTCTCGGGACCGGCCGCCGCCTTCCTGGCCAGCCCGCCGGGCCGGCTCGCCGCCGCGATCGGGGGTCTGATCGGCCTCGGGGCCGGCGCCGCCCAGCTGGTGGAGGTCTACCGGGCCGATTTCCGGCGCTACTTGAAGCGCGGCCGCATGACCAAGGCGGAGCGCGAAGCCGTGGACACTCTCGGCCGCTACGGGATGCTGGCGCGGGCCGTCACGTTCGGCCTGGTCGGCTGGTTCCTTCTGAGTGCCGGGCTCGCCGGGCAGCCTGGCCGCGTGCGCGGCTTCGGCGGTGCGCTTGCCTTCCTGGCGGGAGTTCCGTTCGGCCGCCTCCTGCTCGGCGTGGTCTCGCTCGGTTTCATCGCCCTCGGGCTGCACTCGGCCGGCTCCGCTCTCTGGGCGAAGCTGGAGGGCGACGAGTCTTGAAAAGCGAGGTCCGGCTGCTCGCGCTGGGCCTGGTCCTGGCGCTGCTCTTCGCGGCCGACGCAGTCGCGGCCACCGTCTGGACGCGCCTCCCGCTGGACCTGGAGATCACCCGCACAGTTCAGGCCATCCCCTGGGGTGCACTGGTTGCCGCTTTCCTGGGGGTCGACTGGACCGAGGGAGTGCGGCAGGCCATTCTCGGAGTCGCGGTCGTCACGGCCGTCTTCCTCTTCAAACGGCGGGCCGCGCTCTGGGCGTTCGCCAGCTTCTTGAGCGGAGGAGCCTACTACGTGGTCCAGCTGCTGGTCGCCCGCCCCCGGCCGCCGGCGAGCCTGGTCCACGTCGTCAGGCACGCGTCCGGACACAGCTTCCCAAGCGGGCACCTGACCTTTTTCACCTGGGTGGCGGCGGTCCTGGTCGTAGCCTTCCTCCCGCGGCGGCTGCGAGCAGCAGCCTGGGCCGTGAGCGGAGTCCTCCTCGCCGTCATCGCCATCGGCCGGATTTACGAAGGCGAGCACTGGCCGAGCGACGTCGCCGGCGGAGTTTTGCTCGGCGCGGCCTGGACGCTAGTGGCGCACCAGCTCCTGGGCGTACGCGAACAGCGCCGGCGCGCCGCCGCTGTGCACGAACACGATCGGCTCCGGCAGCTCAGCGGCTGAGGCCAGCAGGGCGGCCATCGCCTTCCCGGTGTAGACCGGGTCGAGGAAGATGCCCTCCAGCCGGGCCACCAGCTCGATCGCCTCGCGGCCGGCAGCCGAAGGCACGCCGTAGCCATCCCCCTGCCAGCCGTCCAGGACTTTCGCGTCGGCCGCCTCGGCGGGGGGCGCTTCGATCAGGCCCGCGGTCTCGACCGCGAGTTTCAGCACCCTGGCTTCGCAATCGGTCGCCGGGTCCGCAACGCTCACCCCGACAACCGGCGCCGGCCGGCCCCGCGCCACCGCACCTGCAACCAGCCCCGCGTGCATGCCGCCGCTCGAGGTCACGCAGACGACGCACCCGGGCGCTCGGCCCCGGAGCTGGTCCAGCAGCTCCAGGTAACCCCAGGCGTAGGCGGCCGCCCCCAGCGGCCCGGATCCCCCGTAAGGGACGACATAGGGCTTCCGTCCGACCTTGCGCAGATCCGCCGCCGCGTCATCCAGCCGAGACTGGGCGGGGGGCCACTCCGCCCGCGGCTGGAGACGGACTTCCGCACCCAGCAGGTGATCGAGCAAAAGGTTGCCCTGGACGTCGGTGTGCCGGTCTTCAAAGAGAAGCAGGACGACGTCCATCCCCAGCCGTCGCGCCGCGGCGGCCGTGGACCGGCAGTGGTTGGACTGAGCCGCGCCACTCGTCAGGACGACGTCGGCGCCCTCCTGCTGCGCCACCGCCATCAGCATCTCCAGCTTCCGGATCTTGTTCCCACCCAGGGCCAGGCCGGTCAGGTCGTCACGCTTGGCCAGGACCTCGCGGCCGAGATGACGCGAGAGGTTCGGCAGCGGATCGAGCGGCGTCGGAAAGACGCCTAAGGGGACCCTCGACGGGAGCCTCACTCCTCGGTGCCGAGCGTCACTATGTGCGGCTCCTCGAAGCTGTGGTGCTCGCGGATGAAAGCTCGCGCCTCCCCCACTTTGCCAGGCAGAGTAGTCACGATGAGCAAAGACTCGCGGTCGCGCTGGAGCCGGCCGTCCTCTCGATAGAAGGAATGAATCGTCGGTATGACCGAGCCCCGGGCGGCAAGGCCCGCGTCGACCAGCCCTTCCCCCATCCGCTCCGCCTCGTCTCTCGTCCCGAGGGTGACCAGCAGGATCACGTAGGTCTCAGGCTGCATGCTGGGCGCTCCAGTCGAGCCAGGTGATCGCCACGGCGAGGATGGTGCCACCCAGGAGCAGGCCGCCGATGACGTCCGACTCCCAGTGGACTTCGAGGTAGATGCGGTCGAACGCCATCAAAGAAATGATGGCGGCTGCCGCGAGGATCGCAAAGCGGCGCAGCGACCGCCGGGCAGCGAGGCGATAGACGATGAACGCCAGCAAGCCCCAGGTGACGACGGTCCGCGTCATGTGGCCGCTCGGGAAACTGGAGGCGAAGGTCGAGCCCTGGTCGAGCAGCGAGGTCAGGCTGGGGCCGTCGGGGTGCGTCTGGCTCCGCGGCGGTCCCGGCTCTTCCAGGAGCCGCTTGTAGAGAACCTCGAGGACAGTCGCCAGCGGAATGGCGGCGGCCGCGAACGCACCCAGGCGGTACCCGTCGCGCCAGAGGTAGCTGAAAATCCCGACCGCCAGCAAGCCGGTCAGCTCGAGTCCGCCGAGCAGGGCGATGGCCTGGAAGAGGATCAGCAGCGACGGCACCCAGAGCGCAGCCAGGGCCGCGGCGACCTCGCGGTCGAGGGCGTGGAAGAGGCCGCCGGCCACCGCGCCGGTGACCGCGATGAACGCCAGCGCCAGGGCTCCGATCGCCAGCAGGTGATTTCTGAAAGCTATCGCTGGCATGTGCGGCAGAAGACCGTCATCCGGCCGCCGAGGCGGATGGCCGCCAGCGGCCTGCCGCACTTGAAGCAGGGCTCGCCGCCCCGGCCGTAGACCAGGAGCACCTCCTGCTGGCGACCCTTCTCGCCACGCGCGTCGACGTAGTCGGCCACCGAGGAGCCCCGGTTCAGAATGCCTTCCAGGAGCGAGTCGCGGAGCGCGGCGTGCAGCCGCGCGGTCCGCGGCCGGGAGAGGCGGCCGGCCGGGCGATCGGGCCGGACCCGGGCCCTAAAGCAGGACTCGTCCGCGTAGATGTTGCCCACGCCGGCGACGACGGCCTGGTCCAACAGGAGCAGCTTGAGCGGCGCCTTTCTTCCCTGCAAGCGGTGGTAGAGATCCACCGCCTTGAAGTCCGGGTCGATGGGTTCGGGCCCGAGCTTCGGCAGCTTGCGGGAGCCGACCAGCTCGGCCTCGCTGCCGAGCAGGAGCCGGCCGAACCGGCGTACGTCGCGATAGCGGAGCTCGGTGCCGTCGTCGAGCGAGAGGATCGCGTGCGTGTGCGCGCGCAACGGCTCCTCCGGCACGACGTGGAGCAGCTGGCCCGTCATGCCGAGGTGGACGACCAGAAGCAGTGGCGCGTCCAGCTCCAGGAGCATGTACTTCCCCCGCCTCGTCAGGGGCCCGAGCCGGCGGCCACGCAGCTCCCGCACGAACGCCTCGGGTTCGGGATGGCGGACGATAGCCGGGAAGCGCAGGTCGACGCGGTCGACGCGGCGGCCCTGGAGGAGGGGTCGCAGGTCCTGCACGATAGTCTCGACTTCCGGGAGCTCGGGCAACCGCTCAGGCGCGCACTTGTGCGAGCTTCCTCAGGTCCGCCCAGTTCGGGCCTGCCTTGGCCTCCACCTCGAGTCCACCCTGCAGCTCGTAGGCGCTGGCCATGACGCGCGGCACGATCTCCGCGAAGGCTCCCTCCTCGCTCTCCGGGATCTCGAAGACCAGCTCGTCGTGGACCTGCAGGATCATCTTCCCGCTCAGGCGAGCCTCTTCCAGCTCGCGGTGCAGGCGGACCATCGCGATCTTGATGATGTCCGCCGCCAGCGACTGGAAAGGGAAGTTGATGGCCATCCGCTCGGCCGCCTGGCGGAGCTGCCAGTTCGGCGAGCGGAGATCGGGGATCGCCCGCCGCCGGCCGGTCACGCTGACGACCACCCCGTCCTCGCGGGCTCGTGTTCGGATCGCGTCCAGCCATTCCCGCAGGTGGGCGTAGGTCTCCCAGTAGGTCTTCAAGAAGTCGCGCGCGTCCTCGCCCGGGATGCCCATCTGCAGGGAGAGGCCGTACTCGCCCTGTCCGTAGATGGAGCCAAAGTTGGCGATCTTGGCCAGCCGGCGCTGAGCCGGGTCCACCGACTCGATCGGGACTTTGAAAACCTTGGCGGCGGTGGCCGTGTGGATGTCCTGGCCGGCCTCGAAAGCGGCCAGGAGCTGAGGATCCTCGCTCAGATGCGCCGCGATGCGGAGCTCGATCTGCGAGTAGTCGGCTGTGAAGAGGACCGTGCCGGGGCGGCCCGCCACGAAGGCGCGGCGGATACGCTGGCCGAGCTCGGTCCGGATCGGGATGTTCATCAGGTTGGGGTTGGAGGAGCTCAAGCGGCCGGTTGCGGTGGCAGCCTGGTTGAGCGAGGTGTGGACGCGGCCGTCGCGCGGGTCGACCAGGTCGGGAAGGGCATCGACATACGTCGACTTGAGCTTGGAGAGCTGGCGGTGCTCCAGGATCATCGGCACGACCGGGTGCTTGTCTCGCAAGCCCTCCAGGGTCTCGGCGTCGGTGGAGTAGCCGGTCTTGATCTTCTTTCCGACCGGAAGCTTCAGGTCCTCGAAGAGGAACTTGGCCAGCTGCTGAGGCGCATTGAGGTTGATGCTCTGCTCGCCCGCCGCGTGGGCGACGTCGGTTTCGATCGCGGCCAGCTGCCGGTCCAGCTCGGCCTGCATCTCGCGCAGGTAGGCGACGTCGACGGCGACGCCCTCGGACTCCATCGCGGCCAGGACGCCCGCCAGCGGGAGCTCGATCTCGTGGAAGAGGTAGTCCACGCCCAGGTTGCGCATCTCCGCTGAGAGCCGCGGCCGGAGCTCGAAGACGGCGCGCGCCCGGCCGGCCGCGAACCGGGCCTGGTCTTCGACCGGGTTGGCCGAGGCGAGTCGCGCGTTGCGACCGGTCCCGAGCAGCTGGTCGACCGGCATCAGGTCCAGGCTCAAAAAGTCGCGAGCCAGGTCTTCGAGCCGGGGGTCGCGCGCGCCGGCTCCAAGCAGGTAGGCGGCGAGCGAGGTGCTGAAGGCCCACTGGAAGCGGTGGGGATGGACCGTGGCCAGCGCGAGGTCCATCTCCTTCACGTCGTGTCCCAGGAGGGCGGGACCGCGCAGCGCATCGACCACCCTATCCAGGGCCGGGCCGGCAGGGACGTAGTAGGAGCCCTCCCCAGCAGCAACGGCCACGCCGAGCAGGTCGCCCCCCCGCGCGCTGCCGTCCCAGAGGCCGAAAACGGCGGCTTCCTCGGTCCCCTCGAGCTGGCCGAGCAGCGGCGTCGCGCTGGCGTCGTCGGACACGATGAGCGGTCCGCCGTCTTCCCGGACGGGCTCGAACGCCAGCGTCGCTTGCGTCGGGATCGCGACCGCGTCGGGCAGCGGAAAGCGGCTCAGGAGCTGGCGGAACTCGAGCTCGTCGAAGAGCTTGCGCACACCCTGACCGTCGTAACGCGTCCAGCGACTTCCCTCGAGGTCGAGCTCAACTGGAAGATCCTGCTTGATCGTCACCAGTCGCTTGCCGAGCATGATGTCGTCCCGGTGCTCCGTGAGGGCGGTTTTGACGCGACCCTCGGGCAGCTCCTCCAGCCGCTCGAGGAGTGCTTCCACCGAGCCGAAATCAGCCACCAGCTTGGCGGCTGTCTTCTCCCCCACACCGGGGACGCCGGGAATGTTGTCGGAGGTGTCCCCCCGGAGCGCCTTGAAGTCGATCAGCTGTCGTGGCTCCAGGTTGTAGCGCTGCCGGACCTGGTCGGGGCCGTACACCGTCGTGTCGGTGATGCCACGCCGGGGTACCAGCGCCTCGACCGACTCGCCCACCAGCTGCAAGCAGTCCAGGTCGCCGCTGACGATCGTGACCTGGAGTCCCTGCTCGGCGGCCTGCCGGGCGAGCGTGCCGACGACGTCGTCGGCCTCCCAGCCTTCGACTCCGTAGATCGGGATGTTGAACGTGGCCAGGATCTGACGCACCCGCTCGATCTGGGGCCGGAGGTCGTCGGGCATCGCGCGCCGGCCGGCCTTGTACTCGGCGTACTCCTGCGAACGGACGGTGGGAGCGCCCAGGTCGAAGGCAGCCGCCGCGTACTCCGGCCGGGTGGCCAGCACGATGGCCAGCATCGAGGTGAAGCCGTAGGCGGCGTTGGTCACCTCCCCGCCCGAGGTGCTCATCGGCGGCAGCGCAAAGAAGGCCCGGTAAATGAGGCTGTGGGCGTCGATCAGGATCAGCCGTCCGCGCCTCGAACCCTTCGCCACCATCCGATTTTAGGGAGGGCCCAGCGGCCGCCACGGGAGGCTCCAGGATGCGCCCGTATGATTGACCCCATCGAAGGCCTGATCGAAGTGGCGGTGGACAGCATCCGGGTCCACATGCCGACCGGACAGCACGTGGTCATCCTCAAGGAGAAGGGCGCGGACCGGTACCTTCCGATCTGGATCGGGGTCTACGAAGCGAACGCCATCGCGCTCAAGATCACGGGCATCACGCCGGACCGCCCGATCACTCACGACCTGATGGCCTCCACTCTCGGCCAGCTGGACGTCCGCCTCTCCCGCATCGTGGTGACCTCGCTCGCCAACGACGTCTTCTTCGCCCGGCTCTACCTGCGCCAGGACGGCCGCGAGGTGGACATCGACGCCCGTCCCAGCGACGCCATCGCGCTCGCGGTCAGGCTCGAATGCCCGATCTTCGTGGCACCGGAGGTCCTGGAGAAGGCGGGCGTGCTCCCGGAGAAGGGCGAGGAGGAGGACGACTCCAAGGCCGAGGAGGACCGCCTGGCGGTCTTCCGCGACCTGGTCAACTCGCTCGATCTGCCGGAGCTGCCCGACGAGCCCAAGGGAGAAGGCGAGGGGGGCGGCTCCAACTAAAGCGCCGTGCCGCTCGATCTCCAGCTCCAGCTCGCGCTCCGGCTCCTCCTGGCCCTCGGGATCGGCCTTGTCATCGGGATCGAGCGTGAGATCCGGGGTCGGGACGCGGGCATCCGGACCATGGCGATGGTCGGCGCAGGCTCCTGCCTTTTCACGTCCGCAGGGCTCTTCTTCCCGGGCAATCACATAGTCGATCCCACCCGCATCGCGGCGCAGGTCGTGACGGGGATCGGCTTCCTCGGAGCCGGCGCGATCTTTCGCACCGAGGACCGCGTCAAAGGGCTGACCACCGCGGCGACCGTCTGGGTCGTGGCCGCGCTCGGCATGGCGGTCGGCTTCGGCGCCTACGTCCTCGCCGTCGTGGGCGCCCTGATCGTGATGCTGGGTCTGATCGGGGTGCGCCCCCTGGAAGATCGCCTGTTCAAGTCGGACGTGGCGCTGCTGCGGCGGCGTTCCGACCGGGACGAGACCGGCTAAGCCGGTACGCCGGTCAGCGCCGAGCGCTGCGACTTATGATGGTCAACCCCGGCTTTTTGGCTTTTTGGGAGACGCCATGTTCTTCGCGCTGACACCCCGGCGGCTGGAGACGCTCCGGACCTTGAAGGGACTCACGACCGAGGCGGGATCCGCCGTCCACTATTCGGCGGTCGCCGCCCAGATGCGGATCTCGGCCTGGACCGCGTACGACCTGCTGCGGGAGCTGGAGAATCTCGGCCTCGTCGTCCGCAGGTATGTGCAGGCGGGTCGCGAGCGGGCGGGGGGCCGGTCTCGGATCCTCTTCGCACCGGCTGCCGAGGTGCTGCTTTCGAGCGAGGAATCGACCTCGGCGCTGCGCCTGGCCTTCGAGCGCTTCTCGGCCATGAGTGATGTGGCGGCCGCCCGCGACTACGTCGCCGACCAGACTTCGGACCTGGCTTTCCACATGGGGTTCTGGCTGAGCCGCCTGATCGTGGCCGGCCGGCAGGGTGCGGAGGCGGCGGGGACGGTGCTGGAGGGCGGCGCGGCCCCTCTCCAGAAGGCGCAGACCCTGGCCGCGATGGGGCTCGGCGCGGCGCTCGCCCGGCTCGGCACGACCCGCCTCACGAGCCGCGTGACCGCGGCCGGGAATCGCTTCTCGGCGCTGCTCGAAGAGTCAGGGGAGCGCGTCGCCGACCTGATCGAGGCGAGCCGCCGCCTGGAGGTGACCTGATGTCGAGCCAGCGCGTCGCCATCGTCACCGATTCGACCGCCGACCTGCCCGTCGACCTGGCTCGTGAGCGAGGCATCACCGTGGTCCCGCTGACCGTCCGCCTCGACGGCCGCAGCTACCTCGACGGCGAAGAGATCGGGGCCGACGAGTTCTACTTGAAACTGGCCGGGGCGAGCGGCTTTCCGAGCACCTCGCAACCCTCGCCGGGGCGCTTCGCCGAGGCCTACAAGGCGTTGCTGCAGGACTACGACGAGGTCGTCTCCCTCCACATCTCGGCCAAGCTCAGCGGCACGTACGCGGCGGCGGTCCAGGGCGCCCAGCTGGTCGACCGGGAGCGTATCCGGGTGGTCGACTCGGAAGCGGTCTCGATGTGGCTTGCGCTCCTGGCGCTGGCCGCGGGTGACGTGGCGAAGCGGGGCGGCGATGCGGTCGAGGTAGTCGAGACGGTGCAGCGCGTCAGCCGGCAGACGGTCTGCTACTTCACCGTCTCCACGCTCGAGTTCCTCCACCGCGGCGGCCGCATCGGCCGGGCCAGCGCCCTGCTCGGATCCGTCCTCCAGATCAAACCTGTCCTCTGCATCAGGGACGGCGAGGTGACGCCGCTGGAACGCGTGCGCACGCTCGAGCGGGCGACGGGCCGGATCATCGAGCTGGCCCGCGACAACGACCGCGGCAAGGGCCTTTGCGTGTCGGTCGGCCACGCCGCCGCGGAGGCGGCGGCGTTCGGGATCGCCCGCCGGCTGGAAGACGTTGCCGAGTCGCTCGTGGTGCAGCCGCTGGGGCCTGTCGTCGGGGCCCACGCCGGGCCCGGCACCGTCGGCATCGCCTGCTACCCGGCCGAGCTCTTCCCGCTGGGGCTCAAGCTGGCCGGGGGCGTGGGCGCCGCCAGGTGACGAGGTCCCGTTCCGCCAGCTTCTGAAGGCGGTTCTCGACCGCCAGCGACTGGAGATGGGCCAGCGCCTCCTGCAGCGCCAGCCGCTTCTCGAAGAAGTGCGGCCGATCTCCCCAGAGCTCGATGGCCAGCGCCCAGGCCGTGACCTCGCCCTCGCCCACCAGCTCGACGATCTGATCCTTGCGGCGGAGGTGGTGCCGGCGCAGCTCGGCCACCCGGCCCTGAGCGTCCTCGAAGGGCCGGCCGTGGGCCGGTAGGACCAGGCCCGGCCCGAGCGCGAGGAGCCGGTCGAGCGATTCCAGGAACTCGTCCAGGGGGTTGGGCGTGCTCTGGGGATGGAGACCGATGTTGGGGCTGATCTTGGGCAGCAGAGTGTCCCCGGCGAAAAGGACGCGCTGCCCGGCATCGTAGAGGCAGACGTGGCCAGGCGAATGGCCAGGGGTCCACTCCACCCGGAGCTCCCGCCCGCCGAGCTCGAGCGTCTCGGCACCGTCTAGCTGCAGCGCCGGCTCGGCCGGGGTCACGAAGTCGCGCAGGCCGCGCGACGAGTTGCTGAGCTCCTCGGCGACCGCGTCCGGCACTCCGTTCCGTGTCAGATAGTCGCCAACCTCCTGGATCAGCTGCTCGAGATCCAGGTAGCGCGGATGCACGAGCGGCACCTCCAGGCGGTGCAGGCAGAGCTCGGCGCCGTCCTCCGCGGTCAGGATGCCGGCGGCGCCGTAGTGATCCGGGTGGATGTGGGTGATGAGCAGTCGGCGGACCCGGGCGCCCTCGCCGCCGACGGAGCGGACCGCGCGACGAATCGTGTCGATCGATGCGGCTGAGTTCATCCCGCAGTCGATCAGGTCGACGTGGCCGCCGCCCGCCAGCAGGAAGACGTTGACGAACTCGTCCTCCCACGGGATCGGCAGGCGCAGCTCGAAGACGCCCGTCGCGACCTCGGTCAGATTCTCGACCCTGGTGGCCATCTGGTTGAGTCTAAGAGCGGCCAGCTGGCCCGAGGGGCGGGCGGGCTAAGATTGAATTCGGTGCCATGACGCATGGCGCCATGAACGTTCGCGGATCACGGAGGTTTTGAATTGAGCCAGGAGATGTCGGCCGAGCAGGTCACGCCGGAGCAGATCGTCGAGCAGATGCCGCAGTTCCTAGACCCCGCCAAGGCTGGCAGCACGAGCGCGACCATCCAGTTCGACATCAGCGGCGACAACGCCGGCAAGTACTGGGTGCGAATTCACGACGGCTCCGCCGAGGCCGGTAAGGGCGAGGCCGAGAACCCGAACCTGACGCTGATGGCCGAGTCCGGCGACTTCGTCAAGATCATGCTCGGGCAGATCGATGGCACGGCCGCCTTCATGCAGGGCAAGCTCAAGATCAAGGGCGACATGGGGCTGGCAATCAAGATGCAGTCCCTCTTCAAGCGCCCCTCCTAGAAGTCGTTCACACGCGGTAACGCGCTTAGCTGGTGAACCTCCAGCTGTCGAGGCGCTGCCACATGTCGGCAGCGATCGCGTCGCCGCGCACGTCGACCTCCACCACGTGGTGAGGGGTCAGCGCGAACCGGTGGCCGTTCGAGTCGGTGCCCGCCTCGGCCGAGTTGGCCCAGGTGATCGGCTTCAACGCGCCGCTGTCCGCCGGTAGATTCGCTTTCAGCCAGTCCTGCAGGCTCGCGGACCCACCGCGGTCGTAGGTCCCGATGATCATGAAGCCGAAGGCCCCGCTGCCCGGCTGGCCGGCGGGGGTGTCGTTGATCACGTCGAAGGTCACGTCCACCCCCGGCGGGGTTTTCGAGGGCTGGAGCCGCTCTCGAAGCCGCCAGGTGGCGGGATAGCAGAACGACCAGCCGAAGGTCGCTTCGTCGATGCCGTGGTCGCCCGTGGAGCACTTGACCCCCTGGCCTTCGGTGCGGACCGAGGGCGTGGGGTGAGGCTGGGGCGAGCTGCCGAGCTGGCAGGCGGCGCCGACCGCGAGGGCTCCCAGGACGGCGAGCAGACGCCTTCTGCTAGCCGAGACCGCCGATCACCACGGATTTCATCTCCGTGTACTCGTGAAACGCTTCCACTCCGTGCTCCTTGCCAAAGCCGGACTGTTTGGTCCCTCCGAAGGGCAGCTCGTCGTAGGCGATCTGCACGGAGTTGACCCAGGTGTAGCCGGCCTCAATCTCGTTTATGGCGCGGAAAGCGTAGGCCATGTTGCGGGTCCAGATCGAAGATCCGAGGCCATAGGGTGAATCGTTGGCCAGCCGGATGCCTTCATCGAGATCCGAGATCTTGACGATTGGCAAGGCTGGACCGAACACTTCCTCGCTCAGCATCCGGCTCCCGGCCGGGACGTCGGTCAGGATCACCGGGTTCATGAAGTTGCCCTTGTCGAACCCGTCTCCCTCCGGCCGCCCGCCTCCATAGACGATCCGAGCGCCCGCGTCGAGGGCGTCCTTCACCTGGGCCTCGACCTCCCCGCGCTGGGTGTCGGTGTGCATCGGGCCCATCCGGGTCTCCTTCTCCATCCCGTTGCCGACCTTGAGGCGCTGGGCCTGGGCGGTCATCTTCTCGAGGAACTCGTCGAAGACGGCCTCATGAACGAAGACCCGCTTGGTCGAAAGGCATTGCTGGCCGGCGTTGAAGAACCGGCCGACCCGCACGCCCGCCGCGGCGGCGTCGAGGTCGGCGTCTTCCATGATCAGACAGGGATCGCTGCCGCCCAGCTCCAGGGTCAGCTTCTTCAGGTGCCTGGCCGCTTTGGCCATGACCTCCTTGCCGGTCGGCGTCGAGCCGGTGAGCCCGATCTTGCGAATCAGCGGGTGCATGACGATCGCCTCGCCCGTCTCCCGGCCGAGCACCACGTTCACGACGCCCTCCGGCAGCCCGCCGTCGATCAGGGCCTGAACGGCGGCCAGCGTCGCCAGCGGCGTGGTCGTCGAGGGCTTGAGCACCACGCAATTGCCGGCCGCGATGCTCGGCGCGATCTTGTTGGCCGCCAGCGTGAGCGGGAAGTTCCAGGGCACGATGGCGCCCGTCACGCCGATCGGCCGGCGCACGACGAGCCCCGTCAGCTTGGTGCTGGCCAGGTTCACGTGCTGGCCGTGGACCTTGTCGGCAAGGTCGGCGAACCAGGCGATGTTGTCCGCGAACCTCTCCGCCTCCAGCTTCGACTCGAGGAGCGTCTTGCCCTGCTCGAGGGTCAAAAGGGGTCCGATCACGTCTACCTTCTCGCGGGCGCTGGCAGCTGCCTTGTGCAGGATCTTGGCCCGCTCCGCCGGCGCCAGCTTCCCCCAGGTGAGCTGGGCCTTGGCCGCCGCTCTGGCGGCGCGGTCGACGTCCTCGGCGCCGCCGGCTGGCACCTTGTCGACGACCTCGCCGGTGGCCGGGTTGCGCACCTCGTAGGTCTCGCCCGAGGCCGCCTGGACCCCCTTCCCCTCGATGATCATCGTCGCCATTCCGGCACCCCCAAAACTTGAGTTCGAAGCTTCCCGATAATTAAACGCTATGCCTGTCGTCCGGCTGGAGAAGGACCGCGGGGTCGGAATCATCACGCTCGACCGGCCACCGGCCAACGCCTACGACGTGGAGTTCGCGCGGGAGCTGGCAGCGACCATCGATGACGCGCGCGTGGACGACGGGATCGGCGCCGTCGTCCTGACCAGCGCGAGTGAGAAGTTCTTCTCCGCCGGAGCCGACGTCGGGGCATTCCGCAAGGGCACTCCACGCCAGCGCTGGATGACCGTGCTGATCATGCACGAGACCCTCCGGAAGATGGAGTCGACACCCCTGATCTTCATCGCCTGCATCAACGGGCACGCCACGGGAGGCGGGCTCGAGATCGCCCTCGCCTGCGACCTCCGGTTCGCCTCCAAAGGCGAGTACAAGCTGGGGCTCCCCGAGGTCAACCTGGGCCTCTTTCCCGCCAACGGCGGCACCCAGCGGCTGCCGCGCCTGGTCGGGAAGTCGAAGGGCCTGGAGCTGATCATCAAGGCCCGCACCTTCAGTTCCGAAGGGGCCGAGAAGCTGGGCGTCGTCGACCGGCTCTTCGAGAATGCGGCCGAGTGCCGTGAGAAGACGCTGGACTACGCGGCCGAGCTGGCGGCGGGGCCGCGCGAGGCGATCGGCCGGGCCAAGATCACAACCACGCTCGGCTTTGACGCGCCGCTCGACCTCGGCAACGCGCTGGAGCGGGAGGCGATCAACCGGATCTTCACTTCGGACGACGCGGCGGAAGGCATCGCCGCCTTCTTCGAGAAGCGCAAACCGGACTTCAAAGGCACCTAGCGGCCTCCGGCCTACTTCGAGGCGAGGATCCTGTCTAGCTCGCCGGCCAGCAGCCGGGTGTCGATCGGCTTGGTGATGAAGCCGTCGCAACCGGCATCCCGCGCGGCAGCCTCGTCCTCGCGCCTCGCGTGCGCGGTGAGCGCCACGATGGTCAGGCCGGAGGTCGCTGGATCAGCCCGCAGGCGCCGCGTCAATTCCAGCCCGTCGATGTCGGGCAGGCCGATGTCCATCAGGACCAGATCGGGCCGCTCGCGCGTCAGGAAGTCGACGGCCTGGGCGGCGGTGGCAACGCCGGCGACGCGATGTCCGGCCCGCTCCAGCACGCGAGAGGCGAGCGCCAGGTTGGCGGGGTTGTCTTCAACGATCAATGTGAAAAGCATCACTTGACCGGTTGAGCGGTCCTGCCCTCCAGCTCTTTCAGCCAGGTCAGGATGTCGACCCGGGCCAGGGAGCCCTTGTGGAGCACAGCTTCCACGCGGCCGTTCAGCTCCTCCTTCTCGGCGACGGTGAGGTCTTTGGAGGTCACGATCAGGATCGGGATCCTGGCCGTTGCCGGCTCGTCCTGCAGCGCCGAGACCACTTCGAAGCCGGACATGCCAGGCATCACCAGGTCGAGCAGGAGCACGTCGGGCGGGCTCGTCCGGGCGATCTTGACCGCTTCCTCGCCGGTCTCCGCTCTCAGCATGGTGTAACCCGCCGGACCGAGGATCCGGTCGAGCAAATCGAGCGCGCTGGGGTCGTCGTCCACGGCCAGCACCCGCACCGTTTTTTCTGCCTTCGCGCCGTTCCCGAGATTGAGAACGCCCAGCCGCGAGAGCAGCGCCTGGGAGTCGATCGGCTTAACGAAGTAGTCGACTGCGCCCAGGGCGCGTCCGGTGACTTGGTTGTCGATGATCGACACCACGACCACCGGGATGTCTCGCGTCGCGGCGTCGACCTTCAGCGTGCGCAGGACCTCCCAGCCGTCCAGCTCGGGCAGCACGATATCGAGCGTGATCGCGACCGGTCGCAGCGAGCGCGCCATCTCGAGCGCCTCGCGCCCGTTCCAGGCCACCGCCGCCCTGAAGCCGCCCGAGGCAAGGTAGTGCGTGAGCAGCCTCGCCGCGGCGGGGTCGTCCTCGATGACCAGCACCAGTGGCTGCTTCCCATCTTTGGCGACAGCCGGCACCTCGATGGCGGAGGGCTCTGGGAGCACGCGTCTTGGCAGGTGGACCCGGAAGGTGGCGCCCTCTCCTTTCACGCTCTCGACCCAGATGCGGCCGTGATGGAGCTCGACCATGCGCCGGCAGAGGGCCAGGCCCAGACCAGTCCCAGGCTGGCTGCGGTTGTGGCCTGAGCTGACCTGCTCGAACTCGTCGAAGATCCGGTCCTGGTCTTCCCGGGCGATACCGATGCCGCTGTCGGTCACGGCCAGCTCGAGGTCGGTCGCGGTTCCCCCGGCCACGACGCCGACATTGCCGCCGTCAGGCGTGAACTTGATCGCGTTGGAGAGCAGGTTCAGGAGGACCTGCCGGAAGAGCCTGGCGTCGGCGCTGATCTCGCCCGCGGCGGTGGTGTGCTCCGTCAGCGTCAGTTTTTTGGCGATGGCCATCGCCTCAACCGAGTGCACCACCTGCCGAACCGCCTCGGCGACGTCGAAGGTCTCGACCTGCAGCTCCATCCGGCCTGCCTCGATCTTGGCCAGGTCGAGCAGGTCGTTGATCAGCGCGAGCAGGTGGTGGCCGCTGCTGTTGATGGTCTCGATGAAGCTCCGGCGCGTGGCGCTGTCGTACTCGCCGTTCGATTCGTCGAGGAGCAGCTCCGAGAAGCCGAGGATGGCGTTCAGAGGGGTGCGCAGCTCGTGGCTCATGTTGGCCAGGAACTCGCTCTTGACGCGGCTCGCCCGGTCGGCCTGGCGGTTTGCCTCGCGCAAGGCATCGAAGAGCTGGCTGACGTGCACGCCCGCCGCCAGGGCGGTCACCACCACCTCCGCTTTCTGGACGTCGCCGGCGTTGAAAGGCGGCTGGAACACGGACCGCACCGCGGAACCCACACCGATCACCTCGCCGGCGCTCAGCATCGGAACCGCGATCGCGGGCCCGAAGCTGTGCTCAGCGGCCCACTCGCGCACGGCCGGGTCCCAGTCCTGCAGGCGGAGGTCGGTCCGGATCGTGGCCCGGCCCGCCATCGCCTGCGCCGCGGGCGACGAGTCGAAGATCTTGCCTGGCGGGAAGGGATGCGGCGCGGCCAGCAGCTGGTCGCCCGCCGGCGTTCGCAGCGTTATCACCACCTCGGCGGCGTCCAACACCTCGCGGAGCCGCGCCATCCCGAGTTCGATGACCCGGTCGCGCTCGACCTCGCTGCTGACTTCCAGCATGGCGCGGGAAAGCTTGAGCCGGTCTCCGCTGGAGCGCTCCCAGGCGGCCAGGGCCTCGGCCAGCCGGCCGACTTCGTCCTTTCGCTCGCGATACGGGATGTTCACGCTGGCACCCTTGGAGAGCGCGATGGCCATGGCCATCAGGCGTTCCATCGGGGCCAGCGTGCCCGGAAAGATCACCACCGCCAGCAAGGTGAGCACGGCCAGACCGAGCAGGCCCACGGCGAGCGCGACCCAGATCAGGATCGCCAGCTGCGACGCCGCCCTGGCCTGGGTGTCCGCGGCTGCCGTCTGCTCGATCGCCAGCAGCCTGTCGAAATCCTTCTGGAAGGCGTCGAAAAGTGACTTGCCCTGGAGGCTCGCCTGAACGTCCGAGCGGGCTCCGCCCGCCTGCACCAGCGCCACCTGTCCGGCCGCCCACGACTGCCACTCCCGAACCCGGCTTTTGACAGTGCCCAGCAGCGGTCTCGCCTGCGCGCCGCCTACCTCCTGATCGAGGCGTCCTTCGGCATCGGCAACCTCGGTTCGCCCGAGCGCATAAGGCTGCAGGAACTGCGAGAGGCCGGTGCTGACGTAGCCGCGCAGGCCGCTCTGCTGGTCGACCATGCCTGTCTCCAGCCGGCGCGCATCGATCTCCGCCTGCCGCGCGCTCGACTCCTGCATCTGGTTCTGGCCGGAGCGGTAGGCAGCGCCGACGATCGTCAGCACGCCGATGACGAAGACCAGCGCCATCACGACGACGATGACCACCGCCCGCGAGCGCAGCGACAGCCTCATACGGCGCGCAGCCTCCGGCGGTCGAGCACCGAGCCGATGAACTCGTCGACCAGGTCGGCATCCCAATGCGTGCCGGCCCCGTCGCGCAGCACGTCCACCGCCTCCTGCCGCGAACGGCCGCGCCGGTAGGGCCGGTCGCTCACCATCGCGTCATAGCCGTCGCAGATGGCGACGATGCGGGCCGTGAGCGGGATTTCCTTGCCGCGCAGGCGGTCCGGGTAACCGGTCCCGTCGACGCGCTCGTGGTGATGCCGGATGATCGCCGAGAGCGCTCCCGCGTTGCGCAGCGGACGCACGATCTCGGCGCCGATCAGCGGGTGCTGGCGCATGATCAGCCACTCGTCCACGTTCAGTGGGCCCGGCTTGAGCAGGACCGCGTCAGGGATGCCGAGCTTGCCGATGTCGTGCACGGCGGCGCCGAACGCGATCGACTCCAGGTCGGCCCCCTTGAGCCCGGCGCAGCGCGCGAGAGCCTCCGAGCTCGCCGCCACGCGGGCGGTGTGGGCTTCGGTGTACTTGTCCTTGGCCTCCACGGTGCGGGCCAGCGTCAGGATCACCTGCTGGCTGTCTTCGAGCCGGTCGTAGGTCGCCTTCAGCCGCAGCAGCGTCTGCGCGCGAGTCACCAGCTCGACGCGGTCGACGGGCTTGCTGAGGAAGTCATCCGCCCCGGCCTCGAGTGCCTTGACGCGGTCCTCCACCGCCGTGAGGGAAGTGACCATGACAACCGGTGTCAGCCGGCAGACCGCGCTGGCCTTCAAGCGGCGGCAGACTTCGAACCCGTCCATTCCCGGCATTTGTGCGTCGAGCAAGACGAGGTCCGGCGGCGACTGGAAGGCGGCCTCGAGGGCCTCTTCACCGCTGCCCGCAGACGAAACGTCGCAGTCGAGGGACTGCAGGTAGGCGCGCAGCAGCTGGTTGTTCGCGGGCACGTCGTCGACGAGCAGAACGCGCTGAGTGCTCACCGCCCTGACCCCCCCGGACTGGGCTGAATCGTCTTCTGAGTTCATCTCGGGGTCTTGGCAGTCAACCAATTTACTTGACAAACGCCGGAAATGCGCATTTATGACGCCTTAATTTCCGCTTCGGCCGGCGCCTCCTGATTTCCGCTCTGCGTCAGGCTTCCGACCGGCGGGTCCAGAATCCGTCGGGGTCGAACCTCCGGATCTGTTCCAGCTCCCGCTTGCTCGGTCCGGGCGTTTCGCCCGCGCCAGGTCTCACCTGGAGATCCCACCCGGTCTCGGCGCGGACCTCCTCGACGCTGTGTCCTGGGTGCACGGAATCGAGGTGCGCCTCGCCTCCCTCCGGGGGAAAACGGAGAACCGCGAGCGTGGTCACGATCGCCGCCGGACCGCCGCCCGGTAAGCCCTGCCGGCCCCGCCAGCCGGGGCTGCCGTCGCCATATCCGGGAGACGTCACGTAGGAAACGCGGTCGACCAGGCGCCGCCGCTCATGGCTCAGAAGGGTGACCCAGCGGCGGCTCAGGATGGCGATGTCAGCGCCGCCGCCGCTGCCCGGCAGCTTCACCTTCGGCTGCCTGAAGTCGCCGATATAGCTGGTATTGAGGTTTCCGAAGCGATCGACCTCGGCGCCGCCGATGAAGCCGAGGTCGGCCAGTCCCTGGGCGAGCACCCCCATCACGTTGCTCAGGCGCGTCGACCAGAGGGCGCCCACCACGTTAGGTGGGTCGCCCATGGTACCGAGGAAGGCTTCCGCCGGCCAGTCTCGCAGCAGACCCAGCTCGTAAAGGGCGCGAGCACGCGGCGCGTGCGTGCTGCGCGCGACCGCGTAGGCCAGGATCGGGAGCCGCATGCCGACGAAGACCAGGTCGCCGTCGGCGATCTCCCGCGCCGCCGCCGCGACCATCAGCTCCTGCGGCGTGTAGCGGTCACTCATCGCCGTAGTCGACAGGTGCGGAGAGCCGGTGCCGGCGGATGCGGAGTGGCTCGGTGTCGCTGAGCCGGGCCAGGTAAGCGGCCCGGTCGGGCGGTGCCAGCACCCATTCCTGGAGCCACTCGAGGAAGCCCTCGCGGGTTCGAGAGCGCTCAGCGTAGTCGCGCACGAAACCGTGGTCACGCCGCCAGTAGCCCTGCACCGGCGCCGGATGAGCGCCGCCAGGTTCGGGCACGACGGCCACGACCTTCGCCTCGGCAACCAGCACCCGGTTCGGGTCCGAAAGGATGACCTCCGGATCCACGAGCTCCTCACAGGAGAGGATCACCCGCCCGGCCGCCAGGGCCGCCTCTTCGGCGACGCCCAGTGGACCCCAGGCGTGGGCGCGGCCCGCCGCGTCGGCCCGCTGCACGTGGAGGATCGTGACGTCCGGCTTCAGGGCAGCGACCCGGACCAGCCCGTCGGCGACCACCAGGTCCGGATTCGACTCGATGATGTCGCTCCCGAGGAGCGTCCTGGTGGGCAGGTAGGGCGTGGCCCAGGCGGCGGCCCAGAGCGCGAGTGCGATCGAAAAGTTCGAGTGGTCGCGAATCTCCAGCGGCTTGGGCTGCCCGGACTCGGCGGCCCGCCGGTAGTTGTGGCCGAGGCCCTCGCTGACGTTACCGACCCAGGCGGCCGTCACGCGGGCGGCGCAGCCCGCGCCGATCAGCTGGTCGAAGAGTGAATCCGAGATCGGCCCGATCAGGTTCAGGCCGGTCCGGCCCTGCCTGATCAGCTCGTGGCCTGCCGCAAACGGGACCAGCGGCTCGAGGCAGCAGCCGATCGCCACAGCGGAGCCGTCGGGGACGAACCTCGCGACCGCATCGCTCATCGTCATCACCTTGCCGGTCTCCATCCCCGAATATTGGTATCCGATGGACGCACCCCGCGTCTGGCGCTGGGTTTCGACCGCGGGCGGATTGGTCCTGCTCCTGGCCGGGCTGCTCGGCTTGACGCAGGTCCTGACGGCGCCAGGCGGCTCGGCCCAGGTGGCCTGGCTCGGAGCCTGGCGCTCGTTGGCCGGTGCCGCCGTCCTCATCGGCGTCTGGTGGATGGGCAGCCGGCGGCGGGCCGCTGGCGGGCTCGTGCTCGCCTTCGGCCTGAGCGAGATCGTGGTCGACCTCTTCTTCGGCGACCTTCGCGGCTGGGCCGTCCTGCTGCTGGCCGGCGGCCTGCTGGCCACGATCGGCGGTCTCTGGACGGTGACCGGCAGCCGGTTCGGCGCCCTGGGTGGGATCCTGGCCGGCGTCCTCCTGGCGGCCTGCCTGGTCGCTTCGGTTGTCGGCGGGAGCGGGCTCGGCGAGCTGGCGCTGCTCACGGCCAGCGCGTTCCTCATGGCGGTCGCGGTGCGCTTGCTCTGGCAGCCCTGCCTGGCGCCCGGGTTCGGTTTGACGCTGACGGCTCTCGGCGTGGTGGCGCTGGCCTGGCTCGGAGTCCTGGCCCTGCTCGGCCTGGCGCAGGGCTGGACCCTTGACCAGCTCCGCTCCCTGGCCGCCTGGCCGCTGACGCTGGCCGGCACCTGGATCCTTCTCACGAGCTTCCTCCGGCTGCGCTCCCGGACGACGCCGCCCGGCTGGAACCCGCTGGGGCTGGCCGCGGGGGCGGCCGTGATGGGAACCGGGATCGGAATGCTCCTGCTCGGGGCCAGCGGCATGGGCCTGGCGCTGGTTCCGGCGGCGGCGCTGGTGCTCACCGCGGCCTGGGCGCTCTGGTTCGGTGGCTGGCAGTGGAGGCATTCCGGAGAGCCCGCGGTCGGGACGTAGAGTTGAGCCCGATGAGGAGCGAGCTGGACCGGCCGGTCCAACGTGAGCTCACCCGGCTCCGTGTGAACGGCGAGGACTTGGAGCTCTACCTGCCGGTTCACAAGACGCTGCTCGAGGTGCTCCGCGAAGACCTGAAGCTGACCGGCACCAAGCACGGCTGCGAGCTGGGCGAGTGCGGGACCTGCACGGTGCTGGTGGACGGCGAGCCGCAGCTGAGCTGCCTGCTCCTGCCACTCCAGGCGGAGGGTCGGGAGCTGACGACCGTCGAGGGTCTGGCGGAGGGGGCGGCCCCGCACCCGCTGCAGGTCGCCTTCGCGGAGCTCGGTGCGGCGCAGTGTGGGTACTGCACTCCAGGGATCCTGCTGGCGGCGAAAGCTCTGCTGGTGCGCGATCCCCGGCCGTCGCGCGATGGGATCAAGGAGGCTCTGGCGGGCAACCTCTGCCGGTGCACCGGCTACGTGAAGATCATCGAAGCCGTCGAGCTAGCCGCGGAGAGGATGAGTTGAGCAGGCGACCCGTGGTGGAGGCAAGGTTTGGGGCCCCGGCGCAAGGCCAGGGGCGGCCGCGAGTGCGGCCGAAGGGGGGCAGGGCCGTGCGGAGCGCGGCCCGCCGCCGGTGCCGTCCCCATCCGGGACCCCAACCCGGATGGGGTCCCCCGTGCCGCCGTAGGCGGTCGAGCGCAGGCGAGATGGAGCCTTGACGCCGGCGCATCGGGGGGGCGAAGCCCCCCAGGTAAGGGGACCCCGCAATGGCCGCGAACTGCGCGTGGTTGGGAAGCCGGTCCCGAAGGTGGATGGCGCGGGCAAGGTCACCGGCCAGGCCGTCTACGCGGACGACATCGACTTGCCTCGAATGCTGCACTGCAAGATTCTCCGCGCCCAGCTCCCCCACGCCCGCATCCTCAGTGTCGACACCTCCGCCGCACGCCGGATCCCGGGCGTGAAGGCGGTCATCACCGGCCAGGACCTGCCGATCCGCTTCGGCATCCTCCCGGTGACCCAGGACGAGGCCGCGCTGGAGGGCGAGAAGGTCCGCTACGTCGGCGACCCGCTCGCCGCGGTCGCCGCCATCGACGAGGAGACCGCCGCGGCGGCCTGCGACGCGATCAAGGTCGAGTACCAGGAGCTGAAGCCGGTCATGTCCATCGAAGCGGCCCTGAAGGAGGCCGCTGACGAGCCCATCCAGTCTTACCCGAAGCGCTCCGACAACATCCACCGGATGGTCTCCTACGAGTTCGGGGACGTGGCCGCCGGCTTCGCTCGCGCCGACCACGTCCGCGAGGACGTGTTCTTCTTCCAGGGCTCGACCCACCTGCCCATGGAGCAGCACTCGGCAGTCGCCACCTACGCCGGCGGCCGCGTCACGCTCTGGTCGTCGACGCAGGTCGTCCACTACGTGCACCGAGCGCTGAGCAAGGTCCTCGAGCTCCCGATGAGCAGGATCCGCGTGATCGGCGCTGCTCACGGCGGTGGCTTCGGCGGCAAGACCGATCCCTTCGCGCACGAGATCGTCGTCGCCAAGCTGGCGATGCTCACCGGCCGCCCGGTGAAATGCACTCTGACGCGCGAAGAGGTCTTCTACGCTCACCGCGGCCGCCACCCCGTGCTGATGTGGGTGAAGACCGGCGTGACGCGCGACGGGCGCGTCACGGCGATGCACTTCCGGAGCGCGCTCGACGGTGGGGCCTATGGGTCTTATGGCGCCGCCTCGATCTTCTACACGGGGACGCTGCAGACGGTCACCTACGACATCCCCGCTTACAAGTTCGAAGGCGCCCGCGTCTTCACGAATAAGGCGCCCTGCGGGCCCAAGCGCGGCCACGGCACGCCGCAGCCGCGGTTTGCCGTGGAGATGCACCTGGAGAAGATCGCGCGCGAGATCGGCCTCGAGCCGGTCGAGCTGAAGCGGCGCAACTTCGTCAAGCCGTTCAGCCGCGCGGTCAACTGGCTGCGCATCACCTCCTGCGGCCTGGAGGAATGCACCGAGAAGGTGCTCACCGCCTCGGGGTACGCGAACCGGAAACGCCAGCCAGGTCGGGGGATGGGATTCGCGATCTCGACTTACATGAGCGGTGCCGGCACGGCCATCTACTGGAACGACATGCCCCACTCGGAGGTCCAGCTGAAGGTCGACCGGACCGGCGTCACCCTGTTCTGCGGGGCGATGGACATCGGCCAGGGCTCCGACTCAGTGCTCGCCCAGATCGCGGCCGAGGAGCTGGGGCTCGAGGCGCGGGACATCCACCTCGTCACCGCCGACACGGATACAACACCGATCGACCTCGGGTCCTACTCCTCGCGCGTCACTTTCATGGCAGGCAACGCGGCGGTCGAGGCCGCCCGCAAGATGCGGGCCCTACTGGTCGCGGCGGTGGCGGAGAGGATGGGCGTCACCGATCTCGAGGAGATCGACGTCGCCGACGGACGGGTCGGCGAGTTCAGTTTCGAGGACGCAAGCGTGCTGGCAGAGGAGAAATTCGGCGCGCTCGCCAGCGCCGGCAGCTACAAGCCGCCCCGGATCGGCGGTCCCTTCAAGGGTTCCGGGGTCGGACCTAGCCCCGCTTACAGCTACAGCGCGTGTGTGGTCCAGGTGGCCGCGGACGCTCGAACCGGGATCGTGACCGTGGAGCGAGTCTGGATCGCGCACGACATCGGCCGGGCGATCAACCCGCTCCTGGTCGAAGGCCAGGTCGAGGGCTCGGTCTACATGGCCCTCGGCGAGGCGCTCATGGAGGAACAGGTCTATCGCCAGGGCCTCCACAAGTGGCCTTCCATGCTGGAGTACAAGTCGCCCACCTTCCTGGAGACGCCGGAGATGCACACCTTCCTCGTCGAGACCGACGACCCGGAGGGTCCCTACGGGGCCAAGGAAGCCGGGCAGGGCCCGCTGCTGCCGGTGATCCCGGCCGTGAACCTGGCCCTGCAGGATGCGCTCGGCGTCTGGATCGACGAGATCCCGGTCACACCCGAGAAGGTGCTGCGGGCGCTGGAAGCGAAAGCCAAGGGCGAGCCGCCGCGGTTCGGGCCACGCGGCTTTCCATCCGTGCCTTACCCAGAGCCGATCCTGGTCGAGCCGCCGGATCCCGCGGACCTGCGGGTCGGCGATGAGCTCGAATTAGCATTCCCCATGAAGGGGGGAGGTCCCCCCTCCGCCGGGGCCGGGCGAAGCCCTTCCCCCCCGGGTCCCCCCCGCGCCCCGCGGGTGCGCTGACCGCGGTGCTGCGCCTGCCCCGCCTCCGCTACCTCCGGCCGGCCACGGCCGGCGAAGCCGCCGCCAGCCTGAGCAAGCTGGGCAGCCGCGCCATGTTCGTCGCGGGAGGCACCGACCTCTTCCCGAACTTGAAGCGCCGCCAGTTCGAGCCGGACACGCTGGTCCAGGTGCCGCCGCTCAAGGGCGTCCGGCGCGTCGACGGCCACTTCGAGATCGGCGCCACGGTCACGCTCGCGGAGGCTGCGGCCGACCCAGGCCTCCGGGCCGCCCTGCCTGGGTTTGCGGAGGCGGCCGGCCTGGTCTCGTCGCCTCCCCTGCGCAACGCGGGCACCGTGGGCGGCAACCTCTGCGTCGACACCCGCTGCAACTACTACAACATGACCTACGAGTGGCGGAAGTCGATCGGCTTCTGCCTGAAGAAGGACGGCGACATCTGCCTCGTCGCGCCCTCCAGCCCGCGCTGCTGGGCGGTCTCCTCCTCCGACACCGCGCCCGCCGCGATGGTGCTCGGCGCCAGCGTCGTCCTGGTCGGTCCCGACGGGGAGCGGGAGCTCCCGGTCGCCGAGCTCTACCGGGACGACGGCATCGAGTACCTGGCCAAGCAGCCCCACGAGGTCGTCACCGCCATCCGGCTGCCGGCGCCCGAGGGGCTCCTGACCGCCTACGTCAAGCTCCGCCGGCGCGGCTCGATCGACTTCCCGTTGGCCGGCGCCGCGGTGGCACTGACGCTCGACGGCCCGATCGTCACGGGATGCCGGATCGCCCTCGCCGCCGTGGCGTCCCACCCGCTCGAGGTTCCCGAAGCAGGCGCCTTCTTGGCGGGCAAGCGCCTCACCGACGAGACCATCTCCGCGGCTGCCGAACTGGCAGCCAAGCCTGCCCGGCCGCTCGACAACGCCGACCTCACGCACTTCTGGCGCAAGAAGATGGTGCGGGTGATAGTCGAGCGCGCGATTCGCCAGGCGGCGACCCCAAGCACGACCTGAGCGGTTAAGGTTTCACCGACATGGGCGCGCGGGCCTCGTTTCAGTCTGGCCAGGGGCTGGTTGAATACCTGCTCATCCTGGTGATCGTGGCCGTGTTGATGATCGTCGTCCTGACTACAATGGGCGGCCAGATTCGAAGCATGTTCGTCAATGTCATCGGAGCGTTCTCATGAAGCGACTGCTTCGTGACCAGCGTGGACAGGGCATGGTCGAGTACGCGTTCATCCTGGTCCTGATCTCGCTCGTCGTGATCGTGATGCTGATGAGCACCGGCGGGCAGATCAAGAACCTGTTCTCGGACATCACCTTCACCCTCCACAACCAGGCCGGTCTCTAGACCGGTCGGCGCGTCGCCGGCTAGGCGACGCCGGCCAGGGCCGAAGCGGCTTCCCGAGCCAATCGCTTGATCACGTCGAACTCGCCGCGAGCCACGGCGTCCGGCGGGAAGAGCGCGGTGGTGAGCCCGATCGCGGTGACTCCCAGCTTCAGGTAGTCGGTCACCTGGTCGATCTCGACGCCGCCGGAGACCCAGATCGGGATGTCCGGCATCGGCCCCGCCAGGTACTTCAGGTAAGCCGGGCCGCCGACGGCCGCGATCGGGAAGAGCTTGACCACGTCGGCCTTGGCAACCTGCAGCGCCTGGTAGATCTCGGTGGGCGTCAGCGCGCCCATCACGCAGAGGATGTCCTGCTCGCGAGCCGCTCTGGCCACTTCCGGGATCACGACCGGAGTCACGACGAAGGCGGCGCCCGCTCGGGCGGCCTGGAGGACGTGCTCGACGGTCAGAACCGTCCCGGCCCCCACCGGGCGACCCGTCGACGCGCGCAAGCCGCGAACCAGGTCCGGCCACTCGGGCACACCCGTCGTGACCTCGAGCGAGCCCACGCCGCCTTCGATGGCGGCCAGACAGGCCCGAAAAGCGGCGCTGCTGTCGCCGCTTCGGATCACACCGACGATCCGATTGGGAAAAACGTCCTCGGCGCTCCGCATCCCCTCTGGATTATCGCTCAGCGCGTGGAACGGCTCATAGGAAGGGCGCCCTGAAATTTCGAGATCTCACGGCGTAGAGCGGCGGACCAGGACTGTCCGGGCGGGCGCACCGTCGCTGCCGACCAGCTTCAGAGGCAAGCAAAAAAGCTCGTACTCGCCCGGCTCGACGCGGCTCAGGTCGAGCCCTTCCACGACCACAATTCGCGCCTCCAGCAGAGTCACGTGGACGGGGTGGGGCCGCGGCGCATCGAAGGGCTCGACCGAGAGGTAGTCGACGCCCACCAGCAGCACCTGGCGCTGGACGAGGCGGACCGCGAGTTCGAGCCCGACGCCCACGAAGTCGCGATCGAACTCGGAAGGCGAGCTCGCCCAGCGAGCCGAGTTGCGGGTCTTGAAGAGGATCCGGCGGTGCTCGGTCTCGGGCAGGTCTTGTGGACGCAGCTCAGTGCCCGGCGGGTTGGCCTCGACCACCAGGCAAGGGCCGATCAGAGCGTCCAGCGGCAGCTGGTCTATGCCGGACATCGAGTCGACGAAGTGGAAGGGCGCGTCCACGTGGGTGCCGGTATGGGCTCCCAGGTCCAGGTGCGACACGTTGGCAATGTCGCCCCGAGCAATCGAGCTGGCCAGCGTCCGGCTCAGCTTGGGGTCGCCCGGCCAGATCGCGAGCCGCTCGGAGAGGGGCAGCGAGACGTCGAAGACCTCCACCGTCGGAAACACTATCGGAGGCCGCGGTTGACATCCGTCTGCCCGAGAGGACTAACCTAATACATACGTATGACTCAGGGGGTCAGACAGGGGCTCGGCAAAGCGAAGGGCGCACCGCGCGACCTGATCGTCCAGGCGGCCGCCGATTCGCTGCTCGAGAACGGCTACGCAGGTACCAGTGTGCGCTCGATCGCGTCGCGGGCCGGAGTCGCGATCGGCAACCTGCAGTACTACTTCCCCACCAAGTCGGCGCTGCTGATCGAGGCCTGGCGCGAGCTCACCGATCGCTCGGTCGAGGAGCTGCGGGGCAGCTTGAACCAGCTCAGCGACCCGCTCTGGGTCATCGAGCACGGCATCGTCAGCATCTGGGACAGCCTGCGGCGGCTAGGCGACATCCAGCTCGCGGCCTTCGACCTGTTGGTCCAGGCGCCCAAGCAGGAGAGCCTCCAGGCGTTCCTGCCCGAGCTCTTCGCCCGCTACCGAGACGTCGTCGAGGAACAGCTCGACCGGCTCGAGCAGGACGGCCGGGTCCGGCTCAAGATCGAACGCGAGGTCCTGGTGCCGCTGGTCCTCAACACCGTGCTCGGCTTCGGCCTCTACTACGTGGTCACGCGGGACGAGGAGTCTTGCCTCCGGGCTCTGAGCGCCTGGCGTGAGCTGGCCGGCAGTGTGGTGGAGCCGGTCCCGGTATGACCCGCATCGTGGAAACGGAGCTGGAAGCGCTGGACGGGCTTTGGGAGTCCGGCCTGGGCGAGGCCTATGGCGCGTACCTGGCGGGTGGCGGACGCCCGGAGACCGCCCTAGCCGCGGCGCTGGTCGAGGTGGCGGTACGGCTGCAGGGCCTGGGCGGTGCAGCCGCCTCTCCGCCCGATCTCCTGCGCGGTGACCTCTGCCTGGCGCGCGCCTCTCGGCTGCTCGCCCAGAACGCCGGCCTCACCCAGCAGGTCGCTTTCGCCCGAACGATCGAGGACGCCGCGGCGGCCGCAGCGGCCGGCCGGCCTCTGCCTCCGGTGAGGGAGCGGCTGCTGGAGGCGCTGGCGGCGTGAACAGCGGGCAACGGCTCCAGCTCACCAGCAAGCGGCCCACCGAGTTCATCGACGTCACGCCACAGCTGCGCGAGGCGGTTGCGGAGGCAGGCCTCCGGACAGGGCGCATCCACCTGCAGTCGCTCCACACGACCCTCGGGCTGGCCGTGAATGAGAACGAGCCGCTCCTGCTCGCCGACCTGGAGGCGATGCTGAAGCGCCTCGTGCCCGGCGATGGGCCTTTCCTCCACGACGATTTCACAGTCCGGACCGGGATCCGCGAGGACGAGCCTGTCAACGGCCACGCCCACTGCCGCACTGTCCTGCTTCAGCCGGCGCTCACGATCCTGGTGGAGGACGGCCGGCCGGTTCTCGGACGCTGGCAGTCGGTCTTCGCCGTCGAGCTCGACGGACCTCGTGCACGCGAGGTCGCCCTCCAGCTCGAGGGCGACTTCTCCAGCGCCGCGCCGACGGGCATTCGCCGGCTCCTCGAGCTCGAGCTGGAGCGGCAGCTGCTCGCCGACCCGGAGCCGGTCAGCCTGCCCATGGGCAGGCTCGTCGCGGCAGGCGGCAAACGCGTCCGCCCGCTTCTCGTCCTCCTGACCGCCCAGCTGGGACCGAAGAGCGATCCACTCCGCTCCGCCACCCTGGCGGCCGCCGTGGAGCTCATCCATACCGCCACGCTCGTCCACGACGACTACGTCGACGAGAGTCCCCGCCGCCGGGGCGCCGCGACCGTCGCCGCGGAAGAGGGACCGGAGCGGGCCATCGCCGTCGGCGACTTCTACTTCGCCAAGGCGACCAGGCTCATCGCCGAGCTGGACGAGCCTGCCGTCACGCGCACGATCGCGGCCGCGCTGGAAGCGATCTGCCGCTCCCAGATCGACGACGTCGAGCTGCGCGGCGGCTACCCGGGCGATGAGGATTCCTACCTCCGGGTGGTTCGCGGCAAGACGGCTGCCCTGATGGCCGCCGCCTGCACGGCCGGCGCTCAGCTCGCCGGCGCTCCAGCCGAAAAGATCGAGCGGCTCCGCCGCTATGGGGAGCTGATGGGCGTCGCCTTCCAGATGGCCGACGACGTGGTTGATTTCAGCGAGAGCTCGGGCAAGCCGCTCGGGCAGGACGTGCGCGAGCGAGTCCTCTCGCTGCCGCTGATCTACGCCACCGAGGACAGCGCCTCCGGGCCGGAGATACGGCGACTTCTGGCCGGCCCCCTGCCCGACGAGGACTTGAAGAAGGTGGTCGAGCTGGTCGCGGTGAGCGGGGCCCTGGAGCGCGTCAACGGCGAGGCGCGCGACCTGGTCGAGGCCGCCGTACGGGAGCTGGACGGTGCCGACCTCGACGGCGTCCGCGACGAGCTGGTCGAGATCGCGCAGGCAGTGGTGGGCCGCGATGCCTGAGCTCGCGATCCCGGTCGGCCTCGGCCTCGCCTCGCGCGGCGACCTCCGGGAGACGGTCGAATGGGCGAAGCAGGCCGAAGCGGCGGGCCTGGAGTCGGTCTGGGTCCACGACAGCTATTTCGAACGCGAGCCGGTCAGCCTGCTCGCCACGATCGCCCACGAGACGCGCGAGATCCGGATCGGCGCCGGCTCGCTCAACCCGTACACCCGCCATCCCCTGGTGCTGGCCCAAACGCTGGCCTCCCTGGACGACCTCGCCCCCGAGCGCATCTCGCTCGCTCTCGGCAGCGGCCTGCCGCTCCGCTTGAGCCAGATGGGGATCGCGCACGAGGACGCCGTAGGCCGCGTCAGCGAGGCGATCGACCAGGTCCGGGAGCTCTGGCAGGGCCACCGCCTCGTCCTCAACGACAAGGTTCCGCCGCTGGTCCCGATGTTCCAGCCGCCACACAAGATCCCGATCTACGTCGCGGCTTACACGCGTCCCTACCTGGAGCTGGCCGGCGAGAAGGCGGACGGCTACCTGTCTCGCCCCCTGGAGTCCCTCCCAGCCTTTGAGCTGATGCGCCAGCGCGTCCTGGAGTCGGCCGCGCGCCACGGCCGTCCTGAGAGCGACCTCGACTTCCGCGGCTACCTCTTCTGCCTGGTCGACAGCTCCCGGGCGGAAGCGCGCAACCGGGCCAAGCGGGACCCCTTCGTGATCTACATGATCTCGATCCTCTCGGACATCTCACTCAAGCGGGCCGGTTTCCCGGCCGAGCTGCGCGACCGCGTCAACCAGCTCTGGCGCGCCGAGGATTACCACGGCGCGGCCCAGGCCATCCCGGACGAGCTGCTGGACGCCTACGTCGCGGTCGGGACGACGGACGACGTTGCCGAGCGGGCGTACGCCTACCACCAGGCGGGGATGGACGTGCCACTGCTGCAGCCGGTGGTCCAGGAAGAGGCTCAGGTCCAGGCCATCCTCGGCGCGGCGGTGACCTACGCGTCAGCGGGTCGGGTTGGGGCGGGATCGCCCTTGCCCACGACCGCGGCGGCCGAGCGCGAGCCGGCCTCAAAGCGGTTCCGGCGCGGGCTCGGCGCGGTCTACGAGCTGGCCCGCCCCTTCAGCTTCACGGCTTCGGTGCTGCCGGTCACCGCCGGCGGCGTCCTGGCCTGGACGCAGGGACGGATCGAGCTGCTGCCCTGGCTGCTGGCCGTCCTGGGCGGACTTTTCCTGCACGCCGGGACCAACGTCGTGAACGAGGTCTACGACGTCCGGCATGGGATCGACTCGATCACCTCGCCCCGCGCCAGCCTGGCCATCGTGAAAGGACGCATCAGCGAGCAGGCGGCGCTCAACCTGGCCTACGTCTTCTTCGCGGTGACCATCCTCATCGGTCTCTACCTGACCGTCGTACGCGGCCCCTGGATGGTCCTGCTCGGCGCCCTCGGGCTGCTCGGCGGCTACTTCTACACGGCGCCGCCGCTGCACTACAAGTACCGCGCCCTCGGAGTCCCGCTGGTGTTCCTGATGATGGGTCCGCTGATGGTCGTCGGGGGGTACTTCGCGGCCTCCGGCGGGTTCGACTGGCGAACCGTCGCGCTCTCTGTGCCGGTCGGGCTGCTGGTGACGGCAATCCTCCACGGCAACGAGTGGCGCGACATGGGCGAAGACAAGCGCCTCGGCTTCACGACCCTCTCCGCCGAGCTCGGCCGCCGGTTCGCGCAATGGCTTTACGTCGGTCTTCTCGTCGGCGCCTACGTCGCTGTGGCTCTGGCCGTGATGACGGGACTCCTCCCCACGCTGACCCTGCTCACGATGCTCAGCCTGCCAGCGGTGGTCTGGCTGCTGCACGAAGCGGAAAAGGGCGGCGCCGGCAGCCTCCGCTCGATCGCATACATCGACCTCCACACGGCCCGCCTGCACACCTTCTTCGGCGTGCTCCTCCTGGCGGGCCTGGTCCTGAGCCGCCTGGTTCATTGATCCGCGGCCGCCACTTCGCGGCCGGCCTGGCCCTGGCCGGCCTGACCTGGACGGTCGCGTTCAGAGGACGGTCCCACTTCTGGCCGAAGATGGCCGCCGGCGTCGGGGCGCTCGGAGCGCTGGCCGTGGCCGCGAACCCCGAGCTGCGCCGGCAGCGGCCCCGACCCCGTGACCTCGGCGTGGGCCTCGCGACGGCCGCGGCCCTCTACGGAATCTTTCGCGCCGGCGACGTTTTCGCGCGCCGGGTGATGCCGGCCGGCGCGGCCGACATCGACGAGGTCTATGCCAGACGCCAGGAGGCACCGCGCTGGTTCATCGCCGGCGTCCTGGCGCTTGCCATCGCGCCGGGCGAGGAGCTCTTCTGGCGTGGCCTCGTCAACGCTTACCTGATGCAGCGGCTGGGCCGCGGAGCCGGTGCGGCGATCGGCGCACTGATTTACGGCGGGATCCACCTGGTCACCGGCAACCTGACCTTGACCGGCGCGGCGTCGGTGGCGGGCGCCTTTTGGAGCGCGCAGTACCTGGTCGAAGGCCGGCTGCCGTCCCTGATCGTCAGCCACATCGTCTGGGACCTCTGGATCTTTCTCGTCCAGCCGACCGTCCCGCCGCCCGCATGACGCAGCGGTTCCTCGTCTACGTCCTTGTCGGCGGGGTTTGCGGGTTCGGCTCTGTCTTCCTCGAGTATCCGGGCATCTTCCTGGCGCTGCTGGTGCTGATCATCCTGGCGGTCACCGTGCGCAAGGCGGCCGACCTCCTCCCCGTCGGCGCCTATCTCGTCGGAGCGGGCATCGTCGGACTGAGCATCATCGGTCCGGCCGTCAGACCGGGAGAGGGAGTGCAGTACGCCTACGCGACGTACGCGGCGGCCTGGGGATACGCACTGGTGACGCTCGCCGGCTCGGTTTTGGTCGCGATCGTGGTGATCCTGGAGATCAGGCGTCGCCGGCGAGGAGGCCCACCGTCCCCTGCATCAGACCGAGAAACGTGACCTCCCGCCAGCCGGCGGCGCTCGCCATCGCGACCAGCTCGGCGGGAGTTCGGTAGGAGTCAACCGTGTCGCTCAAATACCGGTAGGCGGCGGGCGCGCCGCTCAACCAACCCCCGATGGCGGGCAGCAGGGTCCGCAGGTAAAGGCGGTAGACGGTCCCGAACGGACCTTGTGGCGGCTTGACGAACTCGAGGACGACCAGCCGCCTCGCCACCCGCCGCATCTCCTGCAGCCCCCGCTCGGGGTCGGCCAGGTTGCGGAGGCCGAAGGCCATCGTCGCGGCGTCGAACTCCGCGTCGGCGAAGGGCAGGTTCAAGGCATCGCCTTCCACGAACAGCAGGGCCGGGTGGTCGAGCCGGGCCCGCGCCAGCATGCCGGCGCTGAAGTCGAGCCCGACAACCCGGCCGCGGGGAGGAACCGCGAGGCTGGCCAGCTCGGCGGTCAGCTTCCCGGAGCCGCAGGCGACGTCCAGGGCAGAGCCGCCGGGCCGCAGCTCGGTGGCGGCGGCAGCGCGGCGCCGCCAGCGCGCGTCCGCTCCGCCGGAGAGCACCGTGTTGACGAGGTCGTAGCGGTTTGCGATGCGGTCGAACATCGACTGCACGGCCGCCGGGTCGCGGTCTGCCAACGCGCCTCAGGAGCCGCGGCGCCAGATCGAGCTGATGCCCTGGCCCACCCCGATGCACATCGTTGCCAGCCCGACCTCGACGTCGCGCCTGCCCATTTCGTGCAGGAGCGTCGCGATCAGGCGCGAGCCGCTCGACCCGAGGGGATGCCCGAGAGCGATCGCGCCGCCGTTGACGTTGACCTTGTCTTCGTCGAGGCCCAGCAGGCGGACACAGGCCAGGGACTGGGCGGCAAAGGCTTCGTTCAGCTCGACCAGCTCTAGGTCGGCGACCGTCAGTCCGGCTTTGTCGAGCGCTTTGATCGTCGCCGGCACCGGACCGATCCCCATGTAGCTGGGGTCGACGCCCGCCGCCGCCGACGCGACGAAGCTGGCCAGCGGCTGCAGCCCGCGCCGCGACGCCTCTTCACGTGACATCAGCACCAGCGCCGAGGCGCCGTCGTTGAGCGGTGACGCGTTGCCCGCGGTCACCGTGCCGTCCGCCTGGAAGGCAGGCCGGAGCCGCGCCAGCGACTCCAGCGAAGCGTCGGCGCGGGGCCCCTCGTCGGACGAGATCGTCAGCGGCTCACCCTTGCGCTGGGGCACCACCACCGACGTCAGCTCGGCGGCAAACTTCCCGCTGCCCTGGGCCGCGACCGCCCGCTGGTGCGAGCGGAGAGCGAACTCGTCCTGGTCCTCCCGGGAGACCTCGTACTTCGCCGCGACCCGCTCGGCCGTCTCCCCCATCTGGAGCGTCCCATACATATCCGCGAGCTTCGGGTTGACGAGGCGCCAGCCCAGCGCCGTGTCGTAAGCGGTTTGCGCTCCGCGCGGAAACCCGGCGTCTGGCTTGGCCATGACCCAGGGCGCCCGCGTCATGCTCTCGACGCCCCCGGCGATGATGACGTTAGCCCCGCCGGCCTGGATCTCGCGCGCGGCGGCCACCGTCGCCTGCATGCCGGAGCCACAGAGCCGGTTCACCGTCTGACCGGGCACCTCGACCGGGAAGCCGGCCAGCAGGAGGCCCATCCGAGCCACGTTCCGGTTGTCCTCGCCGGCCTGGTTGGCGCAGCCGAAGATCACGTCCTCGACATCCGCCGGCTCCAGCGCCGCCCGCGCCGCAGCCTCTTTCAACACGATCGCCGCCAGGTCGTCCGGCCGGACGTCGCGCAGCTGGCCGCCATACTTGCCCATCGGCGTCCGCACCGCCGCCACGACCACGGCCTGGCGCAGCTCTGCGCTCACCGTCCGCTGAACTCCGGCTTTCTTTTCTCCAGGAACGCCCGCACGCCCTCCAGGAAGTCCTCGCTGGACGCCTGCGCTTCCTGCATCCAGGCCTCGAACTCGAGCGCCTCTTCGAAGCTGGCGGTTTCGGCGAAGTTGACCGCTCGCTTGCCCGCAGCCATCGCCTTGGTGGCGCCAGCGGCCAGCGCGGTCGCGAGCTCGCGGCAGCTGGACTCCACCTCGGCCTTTGGCACCACCCGGTTGACCAGTCCGAGCCGTTCCGCGTCGGCAGCGGCCAGCGGCTTGCCGGTGAAGAACATCTCGAGCGCCTTGCCTCGACCGACAAAGCGCGGCAGCATCCAGGTGGCGCCACCGTCGGGGGCCAGCCCGATGCCGACGAAGGCCTCCGAGAAGTAGGCGTCATCGGCGGCGATCCGGATGTCACAGGCCATGGCGAAGCTGGCGCCGATGCCGGCCGCCACCCCGTTCAGGCCGCAGATCACTGGCTTGGGCATCGACCTGATCCGCTGCAGCATCGGCGCGTACTGCTCACGGAGCACCCGGCCGACGTCCTCGGACGACCGCATGCCACCCTCGGCTGAGCCCATCTCGCGGACGTCGGCGCCGGCCGAGAAGCCACGGCCCGAGCCGATCAGCACGACGCAGCGGACCGACTCATCCCGCTCGACCTCTTTCAAGGCCGCGTCGAGCTGCTGGCGGGCGAGGACGCCGATCGGGTTCAGCTTCTCAGGGCGGTTGAACCTGATCCAGGCCACGCCCGCCTCCCTCTCCAGGGTGACGTGGCGCTCCTCGGGCTGCTCCGCCACGTTACCGCCCCTGGAACTGGGCGCGCCGCTTCTCGAGGAAGGCGTGCATGCCTTCCTTCTGGTCCTCGGTCGCGAACAGGAAGTAGAAGTTCTTGCGTTCGGCGAGGAGCCCCTGCTGGAGCGGAAGCTCAAGGGCGAGATTGACCGCTTCCTTGGCGAGGCGGAGCGCCACCGGGGGCTTGGTCGCCAGCTGCCTGGCCACCCGCTTGGCAGCCTCGATCGTCATCTCGGCCGGCACGACCTTGTTGACGACGCCGAGCTGGTACGCGCGCTGGGCCGCCACCGGCTGCCCGCCGAGGTTCACCTCCATCGCCACGTATTTGCCGGCGGTGCGCGGCCAGCGCTGGGTGCCGCCGGCGCCCGCGATGATGCCCAGATTGATCTCGGGCTGGCCGAAGCGCGCGCTGTCGCCGGCGATCACGAGGTCACACATCAGCGCCATCTCGCAGCCGCCTCCCAAGGCGTAGCCGTTGACCGCCGCGATCAGCGGCTTGGTGAAGGCGGTGATGCCCGCCCAGCGGCCGGTCTGGTCACGGGCCAGCTGCTCGACCGGGCCGCGCTCGGCCATGTCGCCGATGTCGGCGCCCGCCGCGAAGACCTTCGGGCCGCCTGTCAGGACCACGGCCCGCACCGAGTCGTCGCGCTCCAGCTCGCCGAGCGCCGCCGTCACCTCCGCGATGACCGCGGGGCTCAGGGCATTGAGGACGGCGGGCCGGTTGAGCGTGATCACCCCGACCGGAGGCTCGACCTCCAGGAGGATGAGCTCGTAGGGCATGCGGCTATGATCGGCCATGTGAAGAAGGCGCTGCGGGACTCCTACGGCCGCCTCGCCGACGACCTCCGGATCTCGGTGACCGACCGCTGCAACTTCCGCTGCATCTACTGCATGCCGGCGGAGGGTTTGAAGTGGCTGGCGCGCGACGACATCCTCCGCTTCGAGGAGATCCACCGCCTCGCGCGCATCTTCGTCGAGCGCTATGGCGTGCGCACAATCCGGATCACCGGCGGCGAGCCGCTGGTCCGGGTGAAGGTCGAAGAGCTGGTCGGAATGATCAACTCCCTCGATCCGACGCTCGACATCACGATGACTACCAACGGCGTGCTGCTGGCGCAGAAGGCGCAGGCGCTGAGAGACGCCGGCCTGAAACGCGTCAACGTCTCGCTCGACACGCTCTCCCTCGACCGCTTCAAGGAGATGGCGCGGCGGGACGCTTTCGAGCGCGTCATCGAAGGCCTGGCGGCGGCCGAGGAAGTTGGGCTGAGTCCGATCAAGCTCAACGTGGTCGTGATGAAGGGCTACAACGACGGCGAGGTCGTCGAGTTCGCCCGGCTGGCGCGCGAGAAAGCTTATGACGTCCGGTTCATCGAGTTCATGCCACTGGACGCCGACGGGATCTGGAAGGAGGACCTGGTGGTGCCTTCGCAGCGCATCCAGGAGCAGATCGAAGACCTCTTCCCCCTCGTCGCCATCTCCGAGGACCGGCCGGCGCCGGCCACCAAGTTCAAATTCGCGGACGGCTCGCCGGGTGGGGTCGGGTTCATCTCCTCCGTCTCTCAGGCCTTTTGCGCGACCTGCAACCGCGTCCGGCTGACCGCTGAGGGCGGCCTCCGCACCTGCCTTTTCTCGCTCCAGGAGACCCCGCTGCGCGACCTCCTCCGCTCAGGCGCTTCGGATGACCATCTAGGACGGGTCATCGAAGCGGCGATCTGGCGCAAGGAGGAAGGCCACCTGATCGGCCAGGCTGGCTTCGTCAAGCCGGTTAAGAACATGTCGCAGATCGGCGGCTAGCAAACTAAGATTCGAGCCCTCATGCGAGGGCCTCGCTGGCTGAACTTCTTCCTTCCGGGCGCGGCCCTTGGTCTGGCCACGGTCGCCCTGGTTGTGATCTTCGGGTTCCTCGACCTCATCATCAGCGGCCGCTTCCGCTCAATTGCCCAGCTGCTGACTCCCGATCCGGTCGCCGCAGCTGGCACGCTCGGGCTGGCGGGCGGCGCCGAAGGCGCGGCAATCGGGATCGTGCTTGTGGTGGTCGTCCTCGGGATCACCATGACGGCCAGCCGCTACTCGCCGCGCATCATCGACGTCTTCGTCGGCGACCCGGTGAACGGGCTCGTGCTCGGCCTCTTCCTCGGCTCGATCCTCTTCACCTTCCTGGTCCGCGCCGAGCTCAAGACCGACTTCGTCCCCACGCTCGGCGTCATCGCAGCCGTCGTGCTGGCCTTCGTCGACTTCGTGATCCTGCTGCCCTACGTCGCTTACATCTTCGACGTCATGCGCGCGGAGACGCTGGTCGTGAGCATCCGCCGCAGCGCCCGATCGAACCTCCACAAGGCAATTCGCGGCCGGTCTCCGGTCGTGCGCCGGCAGCGCTTCCTGACGAGCGTCGCGCAGATCGCCGACATCGCGGCCGGATCGGTCCGGCAGGCAGACGTGCCGGTCTCGATGGCCGCCATCGACTCCCTCAGCGAGCTGCTGGTCTGGGAGTACCTACCCGGCAAGGCCAGGCTGCCGGAGGCCTGGTTCGAGGTTGGCCGCCAGGACCTGCTCGGCCACTCCGACCAGGTCGTCGAGCACATGGTGCGCAACCGGACCTGGCTCGAGCACCTGGTCCTGAGCACCTTCCTGGACATGATCGGCATGACCCCCGTCTACCAGAAGGAGGTCGTGCACGCCATCGCGACGGCCACCTGCCAGATCGGTCAGGCGGCGCTCAAGAGCCGTGACAAGGAGATCCAGGACCTGGTCGTCCGCTACTTCAACACCTACCTGCGGGCTGCCCTCAACCAGCACGTCCCGGCCTTTGCCTACTCCTCGATGAACGAATACCGCCACCTGGCGCGGGCCTGCCTGGATAGCCGCCCGGAGCTGGCCGTCGAGATCGCCGGCCACCTGCTCGACTACGGCCGCTTCTTCGAGGAGGAGAGGATGACGCAGGTGCGGGGCGCTGCGGTCGAGGACGTTTCCGAGCTCGCTGTTGCGGCCGAACCCCTGGCTCCGGAGGTCAGCCGCCGGCTGGCGGCGCTGGTGGCGAGCCAGTTGGGAACCGACGCCCGCCCGAGCCTCGTGAAACCCGTGCTCCGGCTGGCCCTCTGGGCGCGGCACGGCGGCCATGTCGAGACCGGCAAGCTGCTGAGCGGAGCGCTGAGCAGAGTGCCACTACCTGTGCTGACCGACTGCCTCGACCGCCTGCAGAGCACCGAGGACGGCGTCTTCCGGGAGGTCAACGAGCGACTCGTCGCCTTCGACTGGGTGCCCGATGAGCTCCGGGGCGACATTGCCGGGCTGCGCGCCGAGCTGGCCGCGGCGGGCGACGGCTCGCCTCAACGGGCCATTTCGCGACAACCGTAGACTGGCCTCGATGCTGAAGCCGGAGGAGGCTCGACGCCCCTGGTCCGTGACCGAGCTGGCCCGCCAGATCCAGCTCGAGCTCCGGCCGCTCGCGCAGGTTTTCGTGAAGGGCGAGGTGAGCGGCATGAAGATGTCCGCCAAGGGCCACTACGGATTCACCATCAAGGACGGCCAGTCGGTCGTCGAGGCGTTCATCTTCCAGTCCGACGCCCGCCGGCTGGCGATGCTGCCCGAGGACGGCCAGGCCTTCATCTTCCGCGGGAAGGTCGACTTCTGGGCGCAGGCCGGCCGGGTCCGGCTGGTGGTCGACTTCGTCGAGTTCGACGACGCGGGCAAGCTCAGAGCCCGCTATGAGCAGCTGAAGCACCGGCTGGAGCAAGAGGGCGCATTCGACCCGTCACGCAAGCGGCGGCTGCCGTTCCTGCCCAGGGCCGTGGCCCTGGTCACCTCACCGGCGGGCGCGGTCATCCACGACCTCCAGCAGACGATCCTGGACCGCTTCCCGAACATGGACATGTACGTCTATCCCGCCCTGGTCCAGGGCGCCACCGCGCCGGGCAGCGTGGCGGCCGCGGTGCGGCAGGCCAACCGCGAAGGGCTGGCTGACGTGATCGTCATCGCCCGCGGCGGGGGCAGCTTCGAGGAGCTCTACGCCTTCAACCTGGAGCCGGTGGTGCGCGCGATCCTGGCCTCTCGGCTGCCTGTCGTGACCGCTCTCGGGCACACCTCGGACCGGACCCTGTCCGACCTGGCCGCGGACTCCGAGTGCCGGACGCCGACGGAAGCCGGGGCCCGCGTCGTCCCGCGGAAGTCCGACCTGCTGGCGCGGCTCTCGGAGCGAGGCAGGCGGCTGGAGCGGGAGGGTATGCGACGCCTCGAGACCGGCCGCCAGGGCCTGACCCATCGCGGGGACCGGCTTGGCGCGGTCCTGCGCGCGGTTTTCACTCGACGTTTGCAGAGGCTGGAGCGCTGCCGCGCCGACCTGGCGCGCTTGAGCCCGGCCCAGCAGTTGGTGCGGCGACAAGCCGAGCTGGCCGAGCGACGCCGTCGCTGCGAGGCAGCTGCCTTGCGAGCGCTCACCGGCCGTCTGCCCGACCTCGACCACCGGCGCCGGCGCCTGGGCGCCCTGAGCCCCGATGCAGTGCTGGCCCGTGGCTACAGCATCACGCAAGACGCCGATTCGGGCGCCGTCCTCACCGCCGCCAGCCAGACAGGGCCGGGGCGCAAGGTCCGCGTCCGGCTCGCCGCAGGCCGCCTCGCCGCCACCGTGGACCAGGCTGAATGAGCGAGGAACTGACTTACGAGCAGGCCCTGGAGGCATTCGACGAGAGGCTGCGCCAGCTCGAGGACGGCAAGCTCAGCCTGGAGGACACGCTGAAGGCGGTCGGCGAGGCCCGCAAGTACCTGAAGATCTGCGAAGCCAAGCTGGAAGCGGCGCGGGGCAAGATCGAGACGCGAGCAGCCGGCGCCTCCGCGCCGGAAGCGGACACGGAGGCTGGAACGGAACCCGCGCCGGCGGAGGGCAAGCTCTTCTGAGGGAGCTGCGCGTCGGCGAGGACGTGCTCGGCCGCGACGGCCGCCGGATCGGCCACGTGGAAGGGCTGGTGGTGGACGAGGGCGCCCATCAGGTCACCCACCTGGTGGTCGGCCAGCGGGCGCTGCCGCTGCGCGAGTTTCGCGACGCCGGTCCGGACGGCCTCGCCACCGACCTGGGGGGCGAGGCCGACCTGGAACGGTTCCCCTCCCATGCGGACGAGCAGTTCGGACCGCCCGGCGAGCACTGGCAGCCGCCCGAAGGCTGGGCAATCCACAACTTCCTGGCGGTCGCCGGCGCCCTGCTCGGGAACGCCCCCTATCAGCCGCCGGTCGAGGCCGAGCTGAAGCCCGGCGAGAGCGGCCACGAGATCACCTCGGGCAGCCCTGTCTGGGTCGAGGACCGGCAGATCGGCCACGTCGTCGAAGTGCTGACCGACGAGCGCGGCCGGACCCGCGACATCGTGATGGCGCGGGCTGGCCTGCGCGGCGAGAAGGTGCTGATCCCTGTTCAGAAAGTGATCGAGGTTGTCGGTCCCAATGTCCAGGTCGACCTCAACGAAACCGAGGTCGAGCTGCTCGAACCTTACGAGGGCTAAGTAAGCAGGGTCTGCCACGGGTGTCGGCAACAGTGGCATCCACAGCCTGCCGATAGCCTCCATTTCCGACACTCGTGGCTATGCCGGCTGGCGGTGTCGCGGCTTGCGGGCCGGCGCCTCCGGCTCGCGACGGGCTCGCGCCGCCGCCTCCAGCTGCTCGTTGGCGACGACGAGCCGCTGGCTGAGGTTCTTGATCACCTCCAGCAGCACCTCCGGATGCTCGTGGAGGATGGCCTCCAGGCGCTCCCTGCGCAGCACCCGCACGGTGACCTCGCTGATCGCGTCCGCGCCCGCTGAGCGGGGCTGGTGCGTGAAGGGCGCCATCTCGCCAATGGTCTCGTGCTCGCCAAGTCGCGCCAGGGTGACCTCTCCGGAGACGTCGTCGCGATGGATGCGGACCTCGCCCGCGGTGATCACGTAGAGCTCATCGGAGAGCTCCCCCCACTTGAAGATGGCCTCGCCGGCGAGGTAGTGGCGAGTGACCATCAAGCGGTCGATGGCCGCCAGCTGCTCCAAGGTCAGCGTGGCGAAGAGCGGCACCTTCTTCAGCGCGATCAGGTCATTCATGCTTTCGCCAGACCTCTGCTGCACCGCCTCCGCCGCCTTCCGGACCCATCCGTCGGGATGCCGTGTGAGCATCGCCACTTCGGTTTCCGAGAGCGGCCGCGCCACGCCGCTCTCGAAGGCGTCGGGTTCGAGAAGCCGGACCAGCGGCTCCACCAGCCGGGCCGGGCCGAAGTTTAGCAGCGTTTCTACGGCCTCCACCCTGGCCGTCTCGCCGGTCGAACGGAGCGCCCGCTCCACCCTCCCGAAACCCTTCTTGTCGTGGAGCGAGCGGAGGCCGGCGAGGACCATCTCGACCACGTGCCCGACGTAATCCTCCAGCGAGATCCGGAGCATGGCGAGCCGAGAATCCTCGCCCGCCGGTCCGGCCAGCCTCTGGAGGCTGCGCAGCCGGGCGGCCGTTTCCGCCGTGTCCGTTCCGACCTTGAGAAGCGTCTCCAGGTGACCCTGGGCTCTGCGCACGAGGTCGGCCCGCCCGCTCCGCGTCACCGCCTCCATCGCCGCGACCGCCACCGAAGTCTCCGCCGCCAGCAGGCCCAACGCCTTCTCCAGGCCGCCCGGCGACTGGACCGCGATCGCCTGGCCCGCCAACCGCCGGCTGAGCGGGTCGGCGCTGGTCAGGCCGGCCACCAGCGCCTCCTCGTAGGCGGCCGCGGCTTCGGGCGGCGGTTTCCAGCGTGCCGCCTGGCGGAGCGCCTCACGGCGGACGTCCGGGCTCGTGTCCTGCAGGCACGCGATGAGGGCGGCGGTCGAGCCAGGGACGGCTCCCTTCAAGCGGGCGAAGCTCCTGACAGCCTCCAGCCGAACGCCGGGACGCAGATCGGCCAGGGCTTCCGCCACCTCGTGGTGGTCGCCGATTTCGGCCGCCGCCCAAACCGAGGCAGCCCGGGCAATCTCAGCGCCGTTGGAATCCAGGCGGGCCAGGATCTCTGGGCTTCGGCTCCAGGGAGGCTGCAGGTGAGCGCCCGCGACCGCTGCGGCCGCCTCGACCCAGGGGTCCCCGTCCCCTGCCGCCTTTTCCAGCTGGTCGAGGCTCAGGGAGCCGGGCGGGGGCAGCTCGTAGGCCAGCCGGCGGAGCGCCGGCTCGGTTGAGACCGCCAGTTCCTCGACCAATCCCAGGAAGGACTCCGGTGCCACCCGCGCCAGCGCCCGGGCGGCGAACTCACGCAGGTTCGGGTCGTCGCCACGGGCCCCGGCTTTGAGCTCCTCGACCGCCTTGGCGCCGGGGCGGCCCAGCGCCAACTCCAGATCGCTCAGGGAAAGGGTGTGTGAGCGGAGCCGCGAGTAGATGGCGCTCACATAGAGGCTCCGCACCCAGAGCGCGGCAGCCAGAAACCCGAGGCAGGCCACCACGCCGACGCCGGCCAGGAAGCGGATGGAGCTGGCGCCGAAGAGGGCTTCCGCGAGAAGCAGGCCGAGGCCCGCGATGACGGCCGAGCCCGGCAGGACCAGGTTGTCGATGATCAGCTTCAGCTTCGGCGCGACCTGGTTCGGCAGGGCGCCGCCGAGAACGTTCTCGGCGGGGTCGTCGAGCCCGGTCTGAATTCCGTTTCGGACGACAAAGAGGAAGAGCGCCGCCGGCAGGCCCGGCAGCGCGGCAACCAGCACGAAACCGAGGAGCGTCGCCGCGGGCAGGACCAGGATCGCGTTGCGCACGCCCAGCCGGCCCAGCACCACCGGGGTGATCCAGAGGCCGAGGGCGAGCTGGACCACGTAGCTCAGCATCCAGGACCAGCCCAGGAGTACCGCCAGCTCGGTCTGGCCGTTGGTCGCGCGCACGAACACGGTCGCGACCAGGTAATCGGAGACGCGCATCGCGATCAGGAGGACCGTCGCCAGCAAGACCAGGGCGAGTACGAGCCGGCTCTTGCGCAAGTAGGCGAACGCGGCCCCGACCGAGCGCAGCAGGCCCAACCGGCGCTGCTCATGGGTCGCCTCCGCCTCCAGCTCGTCGGCGTCGTCGATGACGTGGGGCCGATAGAGACGGCGGTCGGTCCAGTAGACGAAGAGCACGCTGAGCGCGCAGCCGGCGGACCAGACGAACACCAGCGGCTCGGCGCCGAGGCGCGTCGCGATCAGCGTCGTCAGAGCGCCTGAGAAGATGTAGCCGAGACCGGAGCCCGCGGCGATGACGGGGAAGATCCGCTTCGCCTCCAGGATGTTGAAGTACTGCGACACGAACGCCCAGAACTGCAGCATCACGAGTTCGAAGAGGACCGAGTAGGCGACGTAGTCGATGAAGGAGACGACGGCGTTCTCGGCGACGCGATAGCTGACGTAAATCGCCACCCCCGCCAGCGCGTTCAGCAGCAGGTTGTAGCGGAAGGCGCGGCCGATCCCCCAGCGGCGGTTGGCGGCCACCGTGAGCGCCACGCCGGGCCAGACGGTGAGCGCCAGGATTACGAAGAAGAGCGGGTAGCGGCTGGCTCCGGCGTGCTCCAGGAAGATCGCCTGGGCGCCGCTGAAAGCCGTGTAGAGGGCGCACCCCAGGAGGCAGGCAAGACCCGCGGTTCGCAGGGTGCGGTCGAGCTCGGACCGCCGCACGTGGAGGTCGCGGCCGAGCGCCAGCAGCAGCCGGTCCCGCCAGCGTTGCGGGAGAAGCCCCCTGCCGCGCCCGAGCCGTCCGATCACGCGCGGAATTATGGGGTCAGTTTTCAGCTCCCAGCGCGGGAGCCTAAGGCGAGACGTTCGGGTTCTTCGTCAGGTTGGCCCAGCCGGTCAGCACGGCCCAGCGCGACCAGATCGCCGCCCAGACGAGCCCGTTCCCGAAAGCCGGCATGTCGTCGGCGAAGTGCTTGTGATGGAAAGTCCACATCGCGCTGTGGAACTCGTAAAGCATGCGATTGGTCTCCTGCCGCGAGGAAGCGCCTTTGACGTGGATCGCCTCGGCGGTGGGCAGGTAGAAGATCTTCCAGCCGCCCTGCTTCAGCCGGAAGCAGAGGTCCAGGTCCTCGCCGTACATGAAGTAGGCCGGGTCGAAGAAGCCGACCTGCTCGATCGCGGCGCGACGCACCATCAGGCAGGCGGCCGTGCCGGCGTCGATCTCGTGCGGCTTGTTGACCGGCTGGTGGCCCATGTTGTAGCGCCCAAAACGCGCGCTCTTGGGAAACACCCTGCTCAACCCGGAGACGCGGTAGAAGGCGATGGCCGGCGTCGGGAAGGCACGCCGGGCGGCGAGGTCCTGGGTGCCGTCAGGCCGCAGCAGGCGAGGCCCGACGCCGCCGACGTCCGGGCGCACGAGGAGGAAATCGGCCAGCTTGCCGACGCAGTCCGGAGCCACCATCACATCAGGGTTCAGGAGCAGGGCGAAGCGTCCCTCGGCCATCTCCAGCCCGACGTTGTTGGCGCGGCCGAAGCCCACGTTCTTCTTCATCCGGTGGAGCTTGGCCTGTGGGAACTCCTCGCGGACCGCCTCCAGCGAGCCGTCCCTGGATGCGTTGTCCACCACGATCGCCTCGACCGGGATGTCAGTGCTCGAGTAGAGCGCACGGAGCGACTCCAGGAGGTAGTCCTTGACGTTGTAGCTGACGATGATGGCCGACACGAGAGGCGGTTTTGGCGGCTCGGTGGACATCGGTTGACAGCATAGAGGTCCGTGCTCAGAGCCCCGCTAGAATCGCTTCACAAGTGCCAAGTGTCCTGAGCCGGTCGCCCGCCGCGACCTGCAGTGCGAACCGCTGACCCAGGACGCTAGCGCCCCGCCGACGGGGGCCCGGTCGCGCCTCGCGGGCCTCGGCTCGAGCCGGCTCGTCCGGCAGAACCTCGTGCTCTTCGTCGGCGGGATCACGGCCGGCGTCGGCGGCTTTGTCTATCACGCCGTTGCTGCTCACCTCCTGGGACGGGCGCTCTATGGCGAGGTGGCAGTCCTGGTCGCGGTCTACGCGGTCGGCACGGCCGTAAACCTGATCCTGATCCTGGTCCTCGCCCGCTACGCTTCGACGCTGCTGACGCGGGGGAGCCCGGGCGGAATCCGCTACCTGATCGTCCGCACGCATGCGGTGGTGGCTGTCCCCGCCCTTGTGTTTGTGGGGCTGATGGCCGCCCTCTCGGTGCCGATCCAGCAGTTCCTGAAGCTGGATTCACCGATCCCGGTGATCTGGCTTGGGCTGGCCATCGCCGCGATCTGGTTTGTGGCGATCCCGCGGGGCACTCTGCAGGGGACGCAGCACTTCCCCGCGCTCTCGACCAACCTCGGGCTCGAGATCATCGTCCGCACTGGGACGCTCGTCCCTCTCCTGCTCTTCGGCCTCGCCGTCAACGGGTCGATGATCGCAATCCTGCTCGGCTGCACGGTCGCTTATGTGGCCGGCATGTGGTCGCTCCGCGACTACCGCGCGATGGTTCCTGAGCGCGCCCGGCTGCGGGCGATGTTCAGCTTCTCCCTCACCGCCGCCGCGGGAACCATCGGCGTCCTGCTCCTCTACAACCTCGACGTGGTGCTCGCGAAGCACTACCTGAACGTGGATGAGGGCGGCCTCTACGGCAGCCTCAACAAGGTCGGGACAATCCTCTATTTCGGGACTCTCTCCGTCAGCCAGGTCCTCTTCCCGCGAGTGGTCGAGGCGGTCTCGACCAACCGGCACCCGGGCCGCCTGTTGCTCCTCTCCGGCGCGATCACCGCCTTCCTCGGGGCTTGTGCGATCGTCGTCTTCGCTTTGGCCTCGCGCCTGATCGTTCTGGTGCTCTTCGGGCCTCAGTTCCTGGACGACCAGCCGCTGATCCTGGCCATGGGCTTCATCGGCCTCGGGCTCTCGCTGGTGAACCTCCTGGTGCAGTTCTTCATGGCGGTCCACGACCGGCTCTTCATCCCGCTCCTGGCCGCGGGCTGTCTGGTCGAGGCGGTCCTCATCGTGGTCCGCCACCCCACGGTTGCGGCGGTCGTGCTGGACGTCATGGTCGCGATCTTCGCGCTCTTCTGCCTGCTGATGGTGCGGGCGGTCCTGCTGATGCCCAAGCTGCGCCCCGACATGGTCGTGGAGGAGGACGCCGCCGCCCTTTAGCCGCCCGGCAGACGCACCGCCGAGAAGGTCAAACTTGGAAGTAACGGGCGGCCCGGCCCGTTCGTTCTAAGACCTTGGTGATGGGGATCAAATGGCTGCTGCCTGCCGCGGCCGTGGCGCTCGCCGCCTGCGGGGTCGCGGGCCAGCCGCGCAGTGCCACCTACCCACGACCGAGCCCAACAGCGAGCGCGGTCTCCGCTCCCTCGCCGACTGCCGGTCTCCTCGTCATCGCCAGCGGCCTGCCGGGCATCCAGCAGGTCAGCAACCCGCCGACCGGCCAGGCCATGGTCTCGATCGTGGATGCGGAGGGCCAGGTGCGCGCTCGGGCCATGTTCGAGCCGCCGCCGGCGCCCCGGATCGGCAACGCCGGGGCGCTGCTGCAATCCCCGGTGCGAGCTGCCGCCGGCGCCGCCTACTACGCCGACAAGTCCGGGTCGGTGCGGAAGCTGACCCCCGACGGGACGGTCTCGCCAGTGGCGAAGTTCCCACTCACGAACCCGCAGCAGGAGCTGACCTATGCGGTCAGCCCCGACGGGGGCCACCTGATCGCCATCGTGTTGAGCACGCCGCCCCTGCACGACCCGCCGCCGCAGTCACTGGCTGACCCCCTCTACCAGGAAGGAGCCCACTGGAAGCTCCGGCTCGAGACAGCGGAGGCGGGCGGTCCTACCGCAACGACCCTGGAGCGCGACCTTGGCACCGCCTTCCCGCGGCCGACGCTGATCGCCGGCTGGGACGAGCGGGGGCCCGTCGCCTCGCTGAACTCGGCGCTTGGCGCTCAATCGGTACCAGCTTCGACACGCTTCTTCGGCGACTCCATCGTTCACCTGGCTTCCGACGGCTCGCATGCGGAGCAGCTCGGCGGACCCGGCTGCGTGGCGGTCGACGAGATTCCCAATGGCACCGTGGTCTGCGCAGCGGACACCTCGCCGCAGCTCAGAGTGAAGAGCTCAAGCGGCGCCGTCTTCTGGCAAGCCTCCCTCCCGGCCGGAGCCAGCTCCGCGAGTCCCTGGCTCTCGCCGGACGGCAGCACGATCGCGCTGCAGGGTCTCACCGTGACGGCGCGCGGAGCGGCACCGGCTGCAGCGGCGGCGATTCCCCTCGGCTGGCTCGACAATTCGACGATCGTCGAGTCGACAGCGGCCGGGGACCTCTCGCTCTACGAAGCCGCCGGAGGCAAGAAGCTCCGTGACCTCGGGCTGAACGGAATCTTCGCCGGGAAAACTTAACAATTAAGTCCCGCGACCTCTGCCGGAGGCGCGGGACTTAAAGAATGCTCGGCAACGACCTACTCTCCCACCGGGTCGCCCCGGCAGTACCATCGGCGCTGGAGGGCTTAACTACCGTGTTCGGAATGGGAACGGGTGTTTCCCCTCCGCAATGGTCACCGAACGAGGCGAATTATACCCGGCTCGGACGGCCCTCCCAGACCCCCACCTGACTCAGCGGCGCCGGCGCCGCGCCCTCAGGCTTTTGATCTTGCGAGCTTCCGCAGGCGGCACGTAATGCGCGCGGCGCCGGACCTCCCGCACGAGACCTTGCTCTTGCACCTTGCGCCGGAACTCCCGGAGCGCCGACTCAAACTCCTCCGGATCCTTGACCACGACCTTCAACTTGAGGACCACTTCCTTCTGGCAATAGACGGTCTGCCTGCTTTCGACTGTGCGGGTAAGGATACGCGCCCAGCGTTGGGCCCGAGGCGCCGGCTCAGTCCGCGCGGGGTTCGGAGGGACTCTCGACGGGACTTTCGGCCGGAGGTTCGGCGGGCGGCTGCGTGGCCTCGACGCCGGACTGTTCCAGCAGGCTGAGCAGGCGGCGACTCTCCTTCCGGCCCTCCCGGCGGAGGTAGTAGATCAGGCCCGCCAGGCCGACCAGCAAGGCGCCTCCGACGAACGGCAGCGTGCGGTTCGCGCCCTGCACCAGGCCTGACGCCTCCAGCTGGAGAGTCACGATGGCGCCCAGCTCCCAGACGAGGAGCAAGCTGCCGAGGAGGACCAGGACCGCGAAAAGCACCGGGTTCAGGCCCCGTGAGAGTTCGATCCAGGCGCCTTCGGAATGCTCGCTCACCTCGCCGGCGAGAGCCGGGTACCAGGCCGCAACCGAGCCCCGCGGTCGGAGCCAGAAACGATCCCCTTCGACGCTGCCGGTTACGTCAGGCCGCGCGGCTATGGACTCGACCAGGCGGCGGGCCGCGTCGAGGGTAAGGTCCGTCTTGATCAGCTCGCGCTTCGGGTAGTAGGGCTTGAATCGCATCGCGTCAGCCGCTGATCCGCTTCCAGAGCTGGGTGAAGACGCCCGGCCGGTCGCGCACCTGGACGGTTCCGAAGAACGAGTAAGCAGCGATTCTCACCACCGGCGCTCCGGGCCTGATCATCGCCGTCTCGCTCAGCCGGGCCTCGCCCCCGAAGCCCTCCATCTCGACGCTGACTCCCTCCGGGACCAGGATCCGGACGTTGCCCAGCAGCGCGTAGGCGTGGATGACCAGCACGGGTGACTCGATGACCGCCTGGCGGAGGTCGAGGTGGACGCTGCCCATGATCGCGTAGGCGGCGATCACCTGGCCCACCCGCCAGCGGCCGGCTCGGCGGACGGATGTGAAGACTGCGTAGAGCTCATGGGGCGGGGTCGTCACCTGGGCGGCGGGGGCTGGCAGATCAGCGGTGACGCCCACCAGGTCATTGCGGGTCCGCGCCTCCAGCGCCAGGCCGGACCGGCTGGCGAACTCCTCCAGCGTCAGCCGGCCTTCCGCCGCGGCCTCCCGGAGGACCACCAGGGCGTGGTCGCGCTCGGCGTCTGATGCGAGGATCGCGGGGGGTTTCCGGCGGGCGGGCACCTCGCCGGAAATCCTAACCGCGGACGGCCCTCCTTAGAGGACCTGAACGGTGACCGGCTGCGCGGCCGGTTCGAGCGCGATGTCGAGGACCTCACGCACGTCGCCCACGAGGTGGAACGTCATCTCGTCGCGAACGTCCTTGGGCAGGTCGTCCAGGTCGGGCTCGTTGCGCTTGGGAAGGATGACCTCCTTCAACCGCGACCGCCGGGCCGCCAGCACCTTCTGCTTCACCCCACCGATCGGGAGCACCTTGCCCTGCAGGGTGACCTCACCGGTCATGCCGACCTCCGAGCGGACGGAGCGCCCGCTGAGCAGGCTGGCGATCGCGGTGACCATGGTCACGCCCGCTGATGGGCCGTCCTTGGGGATGGCCCCCGCCGGCACGTGGACGTGAATTCGCTTGTCGAGCAAGCCCTTGTCGGCGCCCAGCATCTCGGCGTGGGAACGGACGTAGCTGAGCGCGATCTGGGCCGACTCTTTCATGACGTCGCCGAGCTGCCCGGTCAATGTCAGGGCGCCCTTCTCGCCGTCCATCGCAGACGCCTCCACGAACAGCACGTCGCCGCCGGCGCCGGTCACGGCGAGGCCGGTGGCCACGCCGGGAACCGAGGTGCGCTCAGCCACCTCGTACTGGAAGCGCGGCTTCCCGAGGTACTCGCGGATGTCGTCGGCGTCGATCTTGACTGGGATCTCGGCCTTGCCGGAGTCGATCTTGGTGGCCACCTTGCGAAGGACCTTGCCAAGCTCCCGCTCGAGGCTTCGGACGCCCGCCTCGCGGGTGTGCTCGGCGATGATGCGGTCGATGCCGCCGTCGGTCACGTCGGCTTCAGCCGGCTCCAGCCCGTTCCGTGCCAGCTGGCGGCGGAGCAGGTGGTCGCGGGCGATGGCGAGCTTCTCCTCGTCGGTGTAGCCATCCAGGCGGACCAGTTCCATGCGGTCCAGGAGCGGGCCGGGGATGGTGTCGGCCACGTTCGCCGTCGGAATGAAGAGCACCTCGGAGAGATCCAGGTCGACCTCCAGGTAGTGGTCCCGGAAGGTGTGGTTCTGGGCCGGGTCGAGCACCTCCAGCAGCGCCGACGACGGGTCGCCCCGCCAGTCGCTGCCGACCTTGTCGATCTCGTCGAGCATCACAACCGGGTTCATCGTCCCGGCCTCTTTCAGCGCCCGCACGATGCGGCCGGGGAGAGCCCCGACGTATGTGCGGCGGTGACCGCGAATCTCCGCTTCGTCGTGGATGCCGCCCAGCGACACACGGGCGAATTTGCGGCCAAGGGCGCGCGCCACCGACTCACCGAGCGAGGTCTTGCCAACGCCAGGGGGGCCGACCAGGGTGATGATCGCGCCCGAGCCACGGCCGCCTTCGGACGGCAGGCCCTTCCCGTGGCGGCGCTTGCGAACTGCCAGGAACTCGATGATGCGGTCCTTGACGTCGTCCAGCCCGGTGTGGTCCTCGTCCAGTATCCGGCGGGCCTCGACCAGGTCGAAACGATCTTCCGACCGCTTGTCCCAGGGCAGCTCCAGCATCCAGTCCAGGTAGTTGCGAATCCACCCGTACTCCGGGTTCTGCTCGCTGGTCCGCTCCAGCCGGTCCAGCTCGCGCTCGACCTCCTTGCGAACCGAGGCGGGCATCTTCGCCTCCTCCACGCGCTTGCGGTACTCGGAGGTGGCGTCACCATCGTCGCCGAGCTCCTTCTTGATCGCCTGCATCTGCTGGCGGAGCAGGAACTCGCGCTGGCTCTTCTCCATGCCTTCCTGGACGTCGGAGCGGATCTTGTCCTTGAGCGTGATCTCAGCCAGGACATCCCGCTGCCAGGCGATCACGCGCTCCAGGCGCGCCTCCACGTCGCGCTCCTCCAGGAGCTCGACCTTCTGCTCAACCGAGAGGTCGGGCGAGTAGCCCGCCATGTCCGCGAGGTGGCCGGGCTCGTTGATGCCGCGCAGCATCATCGCGATGGCGCGGGCTCCACGGAGCTCGAGGATGTTCTCGATCAGCGCCCGGTACTCACGCATGAGCTCCTGGGCGCGCTGGGTGCTGGCGTTGCGGTCCGGGGCCTCCGAGTACTCGGCGAGCAGGGTGCCGCCGGCCTCAGCCTCGACCATGCCGATCTCGACGCGGCCCTGGCCCTGGATCTGGACGAAGTCCTCGCCGCCGGGCAGCTGGCCGACGTCTTCCACCTTGGCGTAAGTGCCCACGCCCGCGTAGCGCGAGCCCACTTTGGGGAGAACGATCAGCCGGTTGGCGCCGATCTGGGCGGCGGCCACGGCGGCCCGCGCCTCCTCGGAGTCGATCTGGATCGTGACGTTCATGTGCGGCAGCACGACTCCCGCTGTGAGCGGCAGGACTGGCAGCCGGTTCTTCTGGTCTGACATTTGGTTAGAGGATGCTCCCTGGGTTACTTCGCTTGGGGTAAATCAAGTCGTGACTCCAAGTATTTCCCGAGCCGTAACGCTGCAAACGCTAACGTCCCACCTCGGCCAGGCGTCGGGCGATCAACCGGTATACCCCCGGGTTTACAGCCAGGCCGACGTGGGTGCCCTTCACCTCGAAGCAATCGAGGTCGCCGCGGAGGCAGGCGTGCCAGCTGACGACCCCGTCGGTGCGCGTGTAAATGGAGGCGGTAGGCACCAGCGGGCGGGCCGCGAGGTCCTCCAGGAAGGGCAGCTCGACCAGGTGGGTGGAGCGGGAACGGAAGACGTTGAAGACGCGCGCCAGGCGGACGCCGGCCATCGTGGCCGGGTGGATGTCATAGGGATCACGGAGCGGCGATCCGAGCGCGATCACCTGGGCGACCAGCTCCGGGTGGCGCTGGGAGACGACCTTGGCCAGGAGTCCGCCCCGGCTGTGGCCGATGATCGCGGCCTTACCGCCGCTGGCCTCCACAAGGTCCTCCAGCCGCCTGGCCAGCCGCTCGACCAGCTCCTCGGAGTAGAGGAAGTTGAAGCGGATCCCGGCCCTCGCGGTCCGGTAACCCATCCGCTTGAGCCAGGCGCCCAGTACTCGGAGTGACCGGTCGCCGGCCATGAAGCCCGGCACCAGGAGCACCGGCCGGCCCTGGCCGCGCTGGACGCCCACGCCCTGGAAGACCGGGTCGTTGAGGAGCCCGACGTATTCCCGCCAGGCACGGCCCTCGCGCCACATCCGCGGCCGGTAATCCGGCTCCGCCAGCTTTCGCATGACAACGCTCGATCTTAGAGTCGTGCCATGTCGATGACCGGCCAGACGCACCTCGTGACCGGCGCCAGCTCGGGTCTCGGGCGGGCCAGCGCGATCGCGCTGGCGCGACTCGGCGCCAGAGTCGTGCTCCTGGTCCGGGACCGGTCCCGGGGTGATGAGGTTCGCGGCACGATTCTCCGCCAGGGCGGTTCGGCCGACGTCCTCCAGGCCGACCTCTCCAGCCGGGCCTCGGTCCGGCGGGCGGCCGCTGAGGTGTTGGGCGCCCACCGCCGGCTTGACGTCCTCATCCACAACGCGGCCATCTACACGCCGAGACGCACCCTGACTGGCGAAGGCCTGGAGACGATGCTGGCGACCAACCACCTCGGCCCCTTCTTGCTGACGGCCCTGCTCCGAGGGGCCCTTCTCGCCGCGAAACCTTCGCGCGTGATCGTCGTGACCGCGCCCTCGACGACCCGGATCGACTTCGACGACATCCAGGGCGAGCGCCGCTTCGGGTCGCTCTCGCGCTTCGGCGCCACAAAGATGGCCAACCTGATGTTCACCTACGAGCTGGCGAGCCGCCTGGCAGGCAGCGGCGTGACGGCCAACGCGGTCTTTCCGGGAGTTTTCAAGAGCGGCTTGATGGATGCCGCACCGCCGCTGATCCGCTGGCTCGGCGGCCTCCGGGCAGCCTCAGCCGAGGCGGCCGCCGAACACATCGTCCAGGCCGCCACAGACCCGGCGCTGGCAGACGTCTCGGGAGTGTTCTTCAGCGGCCGGCGGCCTGCTCGAACCGCCCCGGACTCGCTCGCGGTTGACCTCCGCGAGCGCCTCTGGGATCTCAGCGAAGGGCTCACGGGCGCCTCCATCCCGCACTGGGCGGGCGACTAAGGTTATACCTGCGATATCACCTTCCGGTAAGCTGGGGCTGTGCACCTGGCCGGAAGTCGCCAGTTGCTGGCGCTTGTCCCCGCCCTGCTCCTGGTTCTGGTGGCCCAGGCCGACAGCCCGGGCCTGGCTGGTGCGCGGCGCCCCGGCCCTCCACCCAACCTCCAGAGCGGCCTCGCCCGACTCGACCAGCAGATGGCGCAATCGCAGCTCGATCTCCCCGCCGCGACCGACCAGCCCCAACCGCTGGCGGCCGAGGACACGGACCCGCTCAAGGCGCATGAGGTCTTCGGCTTCGCTCCCTACTGGACGCTGAACGTGTCCGAGGGTTTCGACGTCCAGTCGCTCACCACGCTCGCCTACTTCGGGGTCGACATCGCCGGGGACGGCTCGGTCGTGAAGAGCGGCAACGGTTGGACAGGCTACGAGAGCCAGGCCCTGGCGGCGCTGATCGACCGGGCGCACGCCGGCAACGCCCGGCTCGTGCTCACCGCGAAGGCCTTCGACCAGCCCACGCTCGACGCCTTAGCCAACGATCCGAACGCGGCCGGCCGGTTGGCCGCGGAGCTGACCGACCTGCTGAAAGCCAAGAACCTGGACGGGGTCAATCTCGACTTCGAGGGCCAAGGACCGGCGGACCGGAGCGGTATCGCCAACCTCGTCACGGGCGTGTCGAAGCAGCTCCACGCGACCAATCCGCACTGGCAGGTCACGGTGGACACGTACGCTGGCGCCGCGGGCGACCAGGGCGGGTTCTTCGACATCGGGGCGCTGGCCCCCGGCGTCGACGCCATGTTCGTCATGGCCTATGACATGCATCGCAACGGGGTCGCCTCGCCCAACGCACCGCTGCCGGCCGACGAGGGCGCCGTGCGGTCCTACCTCAACGTGGCGCCCCCGGAGAAGCTGCTGCTCGGCGTCCCCTTCTACGGCTACGACTGGCCCACCAAGTCGAACCAACCGAACTCGGATGCCGCCGGCCCGCCGCAGCCCAGAAGCTACGGTGAGCTGGCCTCCGCCGGGCACACCGTGTACTGGGACCCCAACGCGAGGGTGCCCTGGACCGCCTATCAGCAGTCGGCCCAGTGGCATGAGGCGTACTACGACAACCCACAATCGGTGGCCTTGAAGGCCCAGCTCGTCGCGCGCTACGGCCTCCGAGGCGTTGGCATCTGGGCACTCGGGATGGACGGCAACGACCCCCGGATGATGGCGGCGGTCCTGGGCAGCGCGACGCCTTTCAGCGCCGCCAGCGGACCAGCGGCGGCCGCGATCTCGGGAAGCGCGGGAAGCGCGGGAAGCCCGGGAAGCCCGGGCCAGCCGGGCGCCACCCCGAGTGGAGCTGCCGGGTCTGCAACCCCCACTCCCACCTCCAACCCGACCCCGGCTCCCACCTCCAGCCCGACCCCCCGTCCATCGCCATCACCGACCCCGGTCGTACCGCCGCTCCCCTCACCCCCCTTGCCACCTATCCACTGAGCCGCGGTATTTCGTCCACTAAAATCTCCTCGGCCGTCGCAGCAGCAGAGATAGCGGCACACCTGACTGGAGGATTCGTCAAATGGGCAAGAGCAAGGTCAAGAAGGCCCCGGCCAAGAGCCTGAAAGAGAAGCGGGCGGAGAAACAGGCGAAGGCAGGCAAGGACAAGCCCGCACTCTCCAAAACCGCCCGATCCAGCGGCGCCCGAGGCTAACCGCCGGACCATCGTGAGAGGGGCTGCATAGAGGGCCTGCGCCGGACCTTTCAGTGGCCCCAATGAGCCGATCGAGGCTCTTGGCCGTGGCCGTCCTGGTCATCTTCTTTGGCGTCGGCGCGGGTCTGATCATTTACATCACCACGGGCGGTGGCGGCGCCAGCCGCACCATCAGCCTGACCGTGACCGGCAACAGCATGTCACCCGACCCGATCACGGCCAAGAAGGGCGACCACCTGACAGTCAACGTCACGACCGACAAGGCCGAGGAGATCCACCTTCACGGCTATGACATCAAGTTCGCCGGTGAGCCCGGCAAGACAGTCAGCCACACTTTCACCGCCGATACCGCCTGCACCTGCGTCATCGAGATCGAGGACACGTCGACTGAAATCGGCAGCCTGGTGGTGAGTCCATGACGCAGCTCTTCCTGCACGGGTTCGGCACCCGCTACGACCTGCCGGCCCCGCTCGTGCTCTACCTCTTCGTAGGCGGCTTTGTCGTCGTCGTCTCCTTCGTCCTGGTCGCGCTGTTCGCGGGCGATCGCCTGGGCGAGCGGGCCGTCCGCTACCCGCGGCGGCGCGCCCGGCTCCTCGACCCGCTGGTCAACTCGCGAGCCGTCCGAATCGCCGGGCGGGCGCTCGGACTGGTCTGGCTGCTGGCCGTGATCGTGACCGGCTTCTTCGGCTCTCCAACCGCGTACTACAACCCGGCGGAGTACCTGGTCTGGGTGTACTTCTGGGCGCTGCTGGTGGTGCTCAGCGGCGCCGTCGGTAACCTCTGGGACTGGGTCAATCCGTGGATCCCGCTCCATGCTGCCCTGGACCGTCTCTCACCATCACCTTTGAAACCGCGGCCGCTGCCAAAGCGCCTGGGTATCTGGCCGGCAGTCGCCCTCTATTTCCTCTTCGCTTACCTGGAGCTCGCCTCGGGAGTTGCGGCGTTTCCGGCGGCGATCGCCGCGGTCGCGCTGGCCTACAGCGTCCTGACGGTTGCCGGGATGCTGGTCTTCGGTCGCGACCCATGGCTCTCGCACGCCGAGCCGTTCACGCTTCTCTTCGGCATCGTCGGCCGGTTCGCACCGATCGAGACGGACACGGACCGCCGGTCGCGCCAGCAGGCCGTGTACATGCGGCCCTGGGGGGTCGGGCTGCTTCGCGATGAGCCCGCCAGCTGGGACTGGATCGTGTTCGTCATCCTGATGCTCAGCACGCTCGCCTTCGACGGTCTGCTGGCCACACCGTTTTGGCGAGCGATCCAGCCGTTCTTCTATCAGCTCGGCGGCCAGGCAGCCGGCCGGACCATCGCCCTGATCGCTCTGACGGGAACCTTTCTCCTGGCATTCGTGCTGGTCATGCGACTTGTGATGTTGTTGGGCTGGCCCGAAGGCCTGGATCGGCAGCCGGTTCTGCGCACGATGGGGGCTTTCGCCTTCACGCTGGTGCCGATCGCGCTGGTCTACAACGCCGCCCACAACTACACCTACATCACGATCCAGGCGCAGCTCTTGATTCCCTTGCTGGCCGATCCTCTCCAGAAAGGCTGGCACCTCCTGCCCCTGCCGCCTGCCGCTGGCTACAGGCCGAACTTCGCAATCGCCAGCCCGGTGATCGTCTGGTATGCGCAAGTGGTCCTGATCGTGCTCGGCCACGTGATCGCGGTCTACCTCGCCCACCTGCGGGCGGGCGAGCGCTTCAAGCGTGCGGTCCAGGTGCTCCAGAGCCAGTACCCGATGCTGGCTTTGATGGTGCTCTACACGATCACCAGCCTCTGGATTCTGGCCCAGCCGGTAACCAAGGAGGTCTGAAGGCCGCAGCGGGTGTGGAGCCTACGCCGAGATTCGAACTCGGGACCTCTTCCTTACCAAGGAAGTGCTCTGCCGCCTGAGCTACGTAGGCTCGAAGCCGACTCCGGATTCTACCCGGGCAGCGTCACTCGCCTGAGCCGCTCCGGCGTTTCCTTCGCGCTTCCAGGAGCCGGGCCGAAAGCGCCTCGGCCTCCTCTTCCTTCTTCTTTGCTTCCACGCCACTAGCACTGGCAGACGGGGGGCCGGACTGAGGTGTCGAGATGACCGGCGGCGGCGCCGCTTCCCCCGGACGGCGACGGTAGCTGGCGACGCGGGTCCGCAACCGGACCAGCTCCGGCGGCGCCTCCAAGACGACCTCGCGCGGACGCCGGAAGCTGGCCAGCGCGCGAGCCACCGCAAGCACCTGACCGGGCGTCAGCGTAAGCCGGCGCAGTGCGACGTCAAGCGGCCAGAGCAGGGCCACCAGAGCGAGCAGGAACCAGAAGACCTCGGAGCTGGTGGGCACCGCGGGTGTCGCCAGCGTCCAGGCCTGCGCCGGGTTGGCCAGCAGCTTGCCGTCCAGGTTCGCGTAGTCGCGGAGCGCCGCGTCGTCGCGACCCAGCTGCAGGTACTCGGGCGGGTAGGGCACAACCACCTGCGTGTCCGAGGTGGCAATCGTCGCGCCGCCCCGCGCCAGGACCACGTGGAGCAGGTAGGTCCCGGTGGCGCCAACCTCGATCCGGCCGTGCCACTTGCCCGGCCCCTGCGCCGGGATCTGCGTGACCGAGCTGGAGAGGTCGGGCGCCAGGACTCCGACGCTCAGGGTGCCAGTCGCGTCCGCGGCGCCGGTGACCGTGACTTCGAGGCTGTCCCCGGTGATCGAGGCCTCCGTCTGCAAGCGCGTGCCGGCGTAGCTGGGCAGCGTCCAGGCAACCATCCGCGCGAACAGCTTCCCGGCGACGGGCGAGCGCAGGAGCCCTGCGGTCCACTGGCCCTGGGAGTCGCTGGTCCAGGCCACCGAGCGGCCGAGCCCGTACTGCCAGGCGGCCAGCACGGGGTCCTCCTTCGTGCTCGTGAAGTAGATCTCGGAATTCGGCTTGGGCGTGGTCACGACGTAGCCGCCGAGCTGCGGAAATGCGTTGAGCGGGACCCCGGCGAGGAGGTCGCCCGCCGAGGTCACCTTCGGGAAGAAGTTCTGCTGCTCGAACCAGGGCCGCAGCGAGACCAGGCTCTCCTTCAGGAAGAGCTGCGGCACCTGGGTGGGATCGTCCGACTCGTAGAAGCGCCCGCCGCCCCACCGGGCCAGGTCCTGCATGTTGGCCATGAACTGCGGCGAGCCGTGCGTGTTGACGCCGATCGCGGAGGTCGTGATGCCCTTCGCCCGATAGCCTTCGAGGAGTGACTGGTGCTGGGAGGCGTTCGACGCGAAGATCTCGTCGCCGTCGCCCAGCATGATGATGTGCTTGAGCGGAGCGTCGCTCTTCAGCAGGGCATCGCCTGCCAGCTTCAGCGAGGGCAGGTAGGGCCCGTCGTTGAGGCGGGCGTTCTCCAGCAGGTGGTCGATCGCCTTTTTGTCCTTGACCGGTGTTGGAGGAACGACGAACTGGCCGGCGTCGTCGGTCACGGCCACCGTGTCCTCAGGAGTCAGCTTGTCGATGACTCCCTCTGCGGCGCCGATCGCGACCTGGTCCATGCTGGCGTTCTCCATGCTTTCCATGGCCAGCACGACAGCGACCTTCGGCTTCTCTTTGCGCGGCGGCAGGTCCATGCGCACGGGTGACGCGTCTTCCAGCGGGGTCCCCTGCCACCCGCCGGGGCCGTAGGCGCTGGTGCCGCCGATCGTCACCAGCCCGTGGCCGAGATCCTTGACCGAGGCCGCGATGGCGGCAAGGGAACCGGTCGGAAAGGTGTCGGCCGCGGCGTTGACGACGACCACCGAGTCGTAGCCGCCGAGCACCTTCGTGTCCACCGGCGCCCGCGCGGCGGGCAGGCGGTCGACCCTCATGCCACCGGCCGCGAGCGACGCCATCAGGTTGTCGCCGGCGCCCGGCGCGCCCTCCAGGACCAGCACCGACGGCTGGCCGAGGACGCGGATGGCGGCCTCGCCCTCGTTGTTCTCCGCGTAGGTGTCGGGCTGCGCGTTGACCAGCTCGGCCCGGACGGTGTGCAGGCCGGCAGTGAGAGCCGGCAGGTCGAAGGCCTGGGTCGAGATGCCGGCCGGGATCTCGAGGTCGCGAACCGCCTGCTCCTGCCCGTCCACTAGCAGCACGATCTGGCTCTTGGCGGGCCCTGTCGACTGCATACGGACCGTGGCCTGGGCCTGCTGGCCCACCCGCATCTCGGAAGGCGCGTCCACCGCCAGGACGAGCACCTCGGAGGAAGGCGCTGTGCCCACGCCGTAGACGTCGACCCGCACTCCCTCCGCGCGCAGGGCAGTGATCGTGGCCGCCGCGTCACCGAGATTCTGGCGCCCATCGGAGATCAGCACCAGTTGGCGCCCGTAGCCGTCCGGGATGATGCCCGCCGCCAGGCGTAGAGCGCCGGCGACGTCCGTGTAGCTCGGGTCCGGCTGGGTCTGGAAAATCTCGAAGTTTGGCGTCTTCGTGGGGCTCAGCTCGACCTGGGCATCGTGGCCGAAGGTGACCACCCCGAAGAGATCGTCAGCCCCCTTCCCCCCCGCCAGGTTGCGGACCGTCGCGGATTCGGCGTCGAGGCTGTGACGCGTGCTCGCCGAGAGGTCGACCACTGCGATGATTGCCCGCTGGTGAGGCTGGATCGTGACCCGGAGTCCGGCCAGCGCAAAGACCAGCAGGGCGATCAGGAGGACGCGCAGCCCGAGCGAAATTTGGGCGCGTCGGCGTGAGAGCGGCGGCGGCCAGAGGCGCCAGAGCACGTAGAGGAGCGGGACCAGGACCAGGCCCCAGAGCCACTCCGGACGCAGCACCGCCAGGCCGAAACCGCCCATCAGTGTCCCGAGCCAGAGGTTCGGACTGCAGATCGCGGCAGGCGACCGCTAGGGCGCCGGTCTGGGCGTCGCTGCCAAGGCAGGGGTGGCCCGAGGCGGAATGCATCGAAGAGATGCCTGAGCACTCGGGCCGGGGCCCCTAACACCGGCAGCGGCGTCCAGAGCCGATGAGATGCCTCCGAATTTCTGGCTCGGGGCACTAGGTCACGGACCTCGGTGGAAGACGAACCACTCGGCCGCCAGGAGCAGGAGCGCGGCTGCCGCCAGCCAGGGCCAGAGCTCCAGCACGCCGCGGGAAGCCCGGTTCGCCGGGCGGTCGACGACCTGGACCGCCGGCTTCGGACCGGGGAGTATCCGGGAGAGCGCCTGGTCGGCGAAATCCACCACGAAGCGGCTCACCCGCACGCTGTCCGGGAGCTGCTGGCGGACCGTGTACACGCCGGGCGTGGCCGGCGAGTAGGGCGGGAACGGAGGCAGCAGCCGCGTCGAGCGGCCGCCCGGGTCGATAACGTCCACCGACTTGGCCCCGGTCTCGGCGGCGAGAGTGACCGGCCGGCCGGGCGCGTAGACCTGGTTCTCAAAGCCGCCGGGCATCAGGTAGGAGAGCAGGTTCTGGATGAGGATCGGGAAAGCCGCTCGCAGCGGGAGGTCGGAGTGATGGATGTCGAATGTCAGCTCCGCCAGCCGTGGCTCCCCGACGCTGGCGAGAAGCAGCGGGTCGTCGGCTCCCCCGAACACCACCCGCCAGCCCGGGGGCGGCGTGGCTCGACCGGCGACTTGAACATGAACGTCCTTCAGGACCACGTCCTGCAGCAGCGGATCGCCGCGAGTCCCCGGCAGGACGATGCCGGGCGCGATGCCCGGTCCGAGCGGGGCGGGGCCCTGCCCCTGCGGTGGGCCGACCAGGAGCGCCGGGCTGGGCAGAGTCCCGGGCGGCACGAAGCCGTCGAAGACGAAGAGGTCGTAGGCCTTGCTCGGCTTGTAGTCGGCCGGCTTCACGACGGTCACCTTGATGCCTGGCCGGAGCTCCAGCGCCCGCTGCAGGAACCCGTTCTCGGCGGTGACCAGCTCGACCTGACGGACCGAGGGCGCCCCGGTGACCAACCAGGCCGTGTCGTCGAGGGCAAAGGAGTCGCCAGGGGTGAGCCGGGCCTCGAGCACCTGGGCGCCATTCGGCAGGCCGGACCAGGTGACGTCCGCGGTCGAGCCGCCCGTGACACGAACAGGCAGCACGTCCACCAGCCGGCCATCGGCCCGGAGCTCGAGCCGGAGGTCGCGGTCGCGCTTGCCGTAGTCGGCCACCCGCACGAAAACGGTGCCGCCCGCGGTCCGTGCGATCGCCTCGATGCCGACGTTCTCACCTGTGCTGCCGACCTGCTCGTAGGTGAGCGGGGCCAGCAGCTTGGGTGGCGCCGCCGGCGCCCGGGCGTGGCCGTCGCCGAGCAGCAGGATGGATCCGTTCGGGTGCCCGGTGAGGACGGCGTTCGCAAGCGAAAGGCCTTCCCCGAGGTCGACTTCGCCTGCCGTCGGCCGCGCCCGATCGAGGGCGCCCATCAACACCGCGGGGTCACCACTCGGAGCGGACAGCAGCTGGGCGTGCTGGCCAAGCAAGACGATCGCCATCTGCTTACCGGCCGGCAGCTGCGAGACGAGGCCGCGGGCCTGATCGACCGCGGCCCCGAAGCGGGTCGGACCGACGTCGGTCGCCTGCATGCTTGCCGACCCGTCAAGGATCACGATCGTGGTGTCGGCGATCCCTGCGGCGCCGGTCACGCCCGGGCGCAGGAGTGCCAGCGCAATCGCCAGCGCGGCCAGCAGCTGGAGTACGAGGAGCCAGGAGGAGCGTAGGCGCTGCCAGGGTGCGTTGGCCTGGCGGTCGGCGACAAACGGCCGCCAGAAGAGGAGCGAAGCGACCCGCGTCTCCGGGCGCTTCACCTTCAGGAAGTAGAGCAGCAGGATGGCGGGGACGGCGAGCAACGCGGCGGCGCCGAGCGGGGCCAGCCAGGTCATCCGGTCACCTCCGGATCACTCCGGTTTGCATGCCCGCCAGCATCAGATGTTCGAGGTCGTCCGAGCTGAGCGTGTGCAGCATCCGGCCTCCCGCTCCTTCAGCCGCCCGGCGTATCCCGGCTCGATGCTCGGCCAGCGCGGCCAGGTAGTGGTCGACGAGCGTCGGGGTGATTGTCAGCTCCCTGATGCGCTCCGACTCGGCTTCGACCAGCTTCCAGTCGCCGGCCAGGGTCGGGTTCTCCTCGTCCGGCGCCAGCACCTGCCAGAGGAGGGGCTCCTGCCGGCGGCGCCGCAGCCCCGCAACGGGAGTTGCCCAGGAATCCTCAGTCAGGAAGTCGGAGATCACGACGGTCATGCCTGGCCGCAGCCAGTCCAGCTGCGAGAGCTGAGGCGCGCTCGCCTCTCCTGCCGGCTCGAGCTTCTCGAGGAAGGCCCAGATCCTCGCCGCGCCGTCCTTCCCGCGGAGGAACTGTGTCCGCCGGCTGCGGTCGGCGAGAGTCCCGACGGCGACTCGGTCCATGCCGGCCAGGCCGAGAAGCGCGAGAGCCGCCGCCAGCCGCCGTGCTGACCCCCACTTGGGTGGCGTGCCGAGCTCCATCGAAGCGCTCGAGTCGAGCACGATGTTGAGCGAGGATTCCTCTTCGGCCACGTAGAGCCGCAGCATCAATCGCTCCAGGCGTGCGAAGGCGCGCCAGTCGATCTGGCGGAAGTCGTCGCCCGGCACATACGGCCGGAAGTCGGCGAATTCCGGCGACCGGGCCGCCCTGGGCGAGCGCCGCTCGCCCGAGTAGAGACCGCTGACCGGCCGCCGGTAGGCCAGGTCCAGCCGGCTGAGCAGGCTCAGCTCAGCTGGACTTAACACCGAGTACCGCGGTGACGACAGTGTCCGGTTCCACTCCCGCGGCGTCGGCTTCGAAGTTCAAGAAGATGCGGTGCCGGAGCGAAGAGGGCGCCACCGCGGCCAGGTCCTCGAGCGCCACGTTGAAGCGGCCGTCCAGGAGCGCTCGGATCCGCGACGCAAGCACCAGCGATTGCAGCCCCCGCGGACTGGCTCCCCAGCGCACGTACTTCTTCACCTCTGGCGGGGCGGCCTCCCGGTCCGGGTGCGTAGCCAGCACGATCTGCACAGCTCGGTCCATGACGTGGCTGGCGATCGGGACTTCCCGGGCGAGCTCGGTCATCCCCGTCAGGTCAGCCCGGCCCGCCACGGAATTCAGCTCGACAGTGGTCGACCCGGTCGTGCGCTTGGCGATCTCCGCGAGCTGCTCGGCGTCTGGGAAGGGAACCAGGAGCTTGAAGAAGAAGCGGTCCAGCTGCGCCTCCGGCAGCGGGTAGGTGCCTTCCAGCTCGATCGGGTTCTGCGTCGCCAGCACGAAGAACGGAGCCGGCAGCGGGCGAGTCTTGTCGCCGACCGTGACCTGCCGCTCCTGCATCGCTTCGAGCAGCGCGCTCTGCGTCTTCGGCGTCGCCCGGTTGATCTCGTCGGCGAGCAGCAGGTTGGTGAAGAGCGGCCCGGGCTGGAACTCGAAGCGCCGGCGGCCCTCGTCGTCCTCGGTGACGATGTGCGTCCCGGTGATGTCCGCCGGCATCAGGTCGGGGGTGAACTGGACCCGCGCGAAGTCGAGGTCGAGAACCGACGCGAGCGACCGCACGAGCACGGTCTTGCCGAGACCAGGCACGCCCTCCAGGAGGACGTGGCCGCCGCCGATCAGGGCGATCAGCGTGAGGCGGATCAGCTCCGCCTGTCCAACCATGAAGCGGCCGAGCTCCTTCTCGATGGCGAGCGTGATCTCGCTGAAGCGCTCAGGCGTCATCTCCTCGGGAGCTTTTTGGACCGCTGTCATGGATGCGAGACTACGGTCCCGGCTGGCTCAGGTTCTGGAAGTAAGCTCGGACGAGGTCGCGTTCTTGCTCGGGGATGAGCTGGCGGTCGACCTCGCTCGTCTCGTACCGCTGGTAGGTGCCGAGCACGTCCTGGTAGGGCGTCAAGCCGGTGTCGGTGCCGCTCGTGGGGTCGCCGGTTGGGAGCCCATTGCCGGTCGGTGTCGTGTCCGTCCCGGGCACGTAGACCTTCTCGCTCGTGCCGGTTGGTTTGGTCCCGCCCGGGCTGGAGCCGGCACCGCTGCCACCGCCGCTCCCAGTACCCGACCCGGAACCTGACCCCGTTCCGGTCCCGGAGCCACTGCCGGAGCCGGTGCCCTGGCCGGACCCCTGTCCCTGGCCGCCCTGGCCGGCGCCTTGACCAGACCCGTTGCCCTGGCCGCCCTGGCTGCCGGTTCCCTGGCCCGGCTGGCCCTGGGCCAGGCCCTGCTTCGCCTGCTGCAGCCCGTTCACGGCCTGCGAAGAGGTTCCGGTGAAATCGTCGGCCCCGGCCTGCTGCTGCAGCTGCTGAGAAGCTGCGTTCAGGGCTTGCTGCGCTCCCGCCGCATCGCCCTTTTGGAGGGCGTCGGAGGCCTGCTGCAGGTTCTTCGAAAGTTCGGGACTGCCGTCCTTGGAGGCCTGGGCCGCGTTGCTGAGTGACTGGGCGAGCTGCTGCTGCTCCTGCGGGCTCAGCTTCGACACGTTGGAGCCGAGCTTCTGCAGCTCGGCCGCTCCCGCCGCGTTGTTCCCCTGCGCCAGAGCCTGTCCGGCCTTGACCGAGTTGGGATTGCCCTGCAGCTCCTTGCCGGCAGCCGCGCTGGCCGCGTTCTTGGAGGGGAGCGTCGGGTCCTGCAGCTTGGAGATGTCCGCTTGGGCCTGGCTGACGGCGGCGATCGCGCTCTGCGTGTCTTTGGCGTTGCGGACGTTCTGCTCGGCTTGCTTCAGGTCCTGGAGCAAGGCTTGCTTCTGCTCGTCGGTGGCGGCGCCCGGGCTC
>VBGR01000072.1 GCA_005880695.1 Chloroflexota bacterium | reverse complement strand
CAAGAACCGGGACCGGTAGACCTCGACCTGGTCCGGCCGCGCCGCGTCCTTGAAGACGCCGGCGATCGCGCCAGCCCGACTCCTCGTCAGCGCCCACTCGGGCACGCGGGGCAGCTGGAAGAAGAACACATACCAGCTGCGGAAGAGCTGCGGCGGCCTGCGGATCGCACGCGGAAAGGTGGCGGGGTGGGGGGCGTTCAGGATGACGAGGGCATCCAGCTTCTCCGGATGGGAGTAGGCGTAGGACCAGGCCACGGCGCCGCCCCAGTCGTGGCCGACCAGTGTCGCCCGGCCGCCGCCCAGCTGGTCAATGACTGCGTCGACATCGTCGCAGAGGTGCCGCATCCTGTAGGGCTCAACCCCGTCCGGCTTGTCGCTCTCGTTGTAGCCGCGCAGGTCGATCGCGACGACGTGGTGATCCTTGGCCAGGGCCGGGATCTGATTGCGCCAGGAGAACCAGAAATCCGGGAACCCGTGGAGCAGGAGGAGGAGCGGACCGGCGCCCTGGTGGACGTAGTGGAGCTTCACGCCGCCCGAACCGTCGACGTAGCCGCTCTCAACGCTCACGTCAGGTGCCGATCGGGTGCCAGACGGTCTTCATCTCCATGAGGTCGGTGATGGCGCTCGGCGAGAGCTCGCCATTGCGGTGCGCGACCACACGTTTCACGTTTCCAGCCGCGGCTTCCTGCGCAGCTGCCAGCTCTTCGGCGGTGCAGCCCGCAGCATCGATCGCGTTGACGTCCATGTGCGCGCCGAGCCAGGGCAGCAGCTCCTTGCGCTGGCCGGTGAGGACGTTCACGACACCCGGCGGAAAGTCCGACGTCGCCAGCACTTCGGCCAGCGTCAAGGCGGGCAGCGGCCGCGATTCCGAAGCGAGGGCCACCACGACGTTGCCCCCGGCCAGGGCGGGAGCGATCCCCCTCACCAGACCGAGCAGCGCCGGCGTCTCGGTTGCGACGACCCCGACCACGCCCGTCGGTTCGGGAATCGTGAAGTTGAAATAGGGCCCGGCGACCGGGTTGACCGTCCCTGCCACCTGCGCCAGCTTGTCGGTCCAGCCGGCGTACCAGACCAACGCCTCGACCGCGGCGTCGACCTCGCGTCCGGCCGGCTTCCCGCCCCCGAGCTCCTGGATGAACTGCAGGCGGCGTCCGTCGAGCATCTCCGCCGCCCGGTAGAGGATCTGGCCGCGGTTCGTCGCGGTCCGCCCCGCCCAGCCGTCGAAGGCCGTGCGAGCCGCACGCACCGCGTCCCGGAGGTCCTTTCGCGAAGCTCGCGGGACGTTCACGCCCGCGACGGGCCGGTAGGCTCGGCCCGACTCCGAGCGCACGAACTCGCCGTTCACGAAGAGCTTGTAGGTCTTGCGGACGTCCAGGCGTGGAGCCACCGTTTCAGTTGAGCCCCAAGTAGGGAAGCAGCCCGTGGAGGCCGCCTTCGCGGCCGAACCCCGACTCCTTGTAACCCCCGAAGGGCGAGGTGGGGTCGAAGCGGTTGTAGGTGTTCGCCCAAACCACGCCGGCGCGCAACCTCTCGGTCATCCAGAGAATGCGCGAACCCTTCTCAGTCCAAACCCCCGCCGAAAGTCCGTAGGGAGTGTTGTTGGCCTTCTCGACAGCCTCGGCCGGCGTCCGGAACGTCAGCACCGAGAGCACCGGTCCGAAGATCTCCTCCCGCGCGATGCGGTGCGACTGGGAGACGTTCGTGAAGATGGTGGGCCGGAACCAGAAGCCTTTGGCCGGCAGCTCGCAGGGCGGCTGGTAGATCTCGGCGCCCTCCTCCAGCCCGGATTCGACGAGCCCCTGGATCTTCTCCAGCTGGGCCCGCGAGTTGATCGCTCCGACGTCGGTGTTCTTGTCCAGCGGGTCTCCGACGCGGAGCGTATCCACCCGGTCGCGGAGCTTGGCCAGCAGCAGCTCGGCGACCGACTCCTGGACCAGCAGGCGGCTGCCGGCGCAGCAGACGTGGCCCTGGTTGAAGAAGATCCCGTTGATGATCCCTTCGACGGCCTGGTCGAGGGGGGCGTCGTCGAAGACGATGTTTGCGGCCTTGCCGCCCAGCTCCAGGCTCAGGTGCTTGCCGGTCCCGGCGACCGCCTTCTGGATCAGCTTGCCGACCTCAGTCGAGCCGGTGAAGGCGACCTTCTTGACGTCAGGGTGGGAGACCAGCAGCGAGCCGGTCTTGCCGGCGCCCGTGATGATGTTGACCACGCCGGGCGGGAGGTCTGCTTGCTGGCAGATCTCGGCGAAGAGCAGCGCCGAGAGAGGCGTCGTCTCTGCAGGTTTCAGGACGACGGTGTTGCCGGCGGCCAGGGCCGGCGCGATTTTCCAGGCCAGCATCAGGAGCGGGAAGTTCCAGGGGATCACCTGCCCGCAGACGCCGACCGGCCGGGGCCGGCGGTTGGGGAAGGCCCACTCCAGCTTGTCTGCCCATCCCGCGTAATAGAAGAAGTGCGCCGCGGCGAGAGGGATGTCGACGTCGCGCGACTCCTTGATCGGCTTGCCGCCGTCCAGGGACTCGACCACGGCCAGCTCGCGTGATCGCTCCTGGAGCAGGCGCGAGATCCTGAAGATGTAGCGGGCGCGCCGGCTGGGCTTGAGCCGCCCCCAGGACTCCTGCGCTGAGGCGGCCGCCGTGACCGCGCGGTCGACGTCGGCCTTCAATGCCTCCGACACCTCGGACAGCTGCTCCTCGGTGGCAGGGTTGATGGTCGGAAACCACCTTCCGGACCTCGGCTCCACGAATTTGCCGCCGATGAAGAGCCCGTAACGAGGGGCGATGTTAGTCGGCCGACTGATAGGCGCCCGTCTTCTCTCTGGCCAGCTGCATGAGGACGTCGTTGAGCAGCGACGAAGCGCCGAGCCGGAAGCGGTTAGGGGTCATCCAGTCGGGACCGAGCGTTTCGTAAAGCAGCACCAGATACTGCACTGCCTGCTTGGCGGTCCGGATGCCACCGGCGGCCTTTAAACCGACATTGCGGCCGGTCTCGCGATGGAAGTCGCGAACCGCCTCCATCATCACGAGTGTCACGGCTGGCGTGGCCGCCGGCTGGATCTTGCCCGTCGAAGTCTTGATGAAGTCGGCCCCCGCCGCCATCGCCAGGATGGAGGCCCGCCGCACGTTGTCGTAGCTGCCCAGCTCGCCGGTTTCCAGGATCACCTTCAGGTGCGCCGAGCCGCAGGCTTCCTTGATCCTGACGATCTCGTCGTAGACCTTTTGGTAGCCGCCGGAGAGGAAGGCGCCCCGGTCGATGACCATGTCGATCTCGTCGGCGCCGGCGGCCACCGCTTCACGCGTTTCCGTCACTTTTACTGTCGTAAAGGTCTGGCCGGAAGGGAACGACGTTGCCACCGACGCCACCTTGACCGTGGTACCGCGCAAGTGCTGAACCGCCTGCGCGATCAAGGACGGGTAGAGACAGACCGCGGCGACGCTTGGTACGGAGTGGTCGGTGGGATCGGGCCGGATCGCCTTCCCGCACAGCGCCGCCACTTTGCCCGGCGTATCGGCGCCTTCGAGCGTGGTCAGGTCCATCATCCGGATGGCCAGCTCCAGCGCCCAAACCTTGGACGCCTTCTTGATCGACCGCTTCCCGAGCGAGGCCGCGCGCTCCTCGACCGCGACCTGGTCGACCGAGCGGACCCCGCCCATGAGCGAGCCGAGGTGCAGCAGCGAGGGAGCGGTGGCCACGGTGAGGCGATTATGCCCCGCTCTGATCGTCTTCTATCAGTGCTCTGCTTTTAGCGGCGAACGGTCTGGAAGCAGTCGGCGCAGTAGACCGGCCGGCTGCCCGTCGGAATGAACGGCACTTGCGCCGGCTTACCGCAGTTGGAGCAGACCACGTCATGCAGCTCACGCACCGGCCGGGCGCCATCGCCCTGACGGCGAGCCTGTCGACAGTCGTAGCACCGGCGCGGCTCGTTCATCAGGCCCCGCTGCGCGTAAAACTCCTGCTCCCCCGCCGTGAAAACGAACTCCCTGCCACAGTCGCGACAGGTCAGCACCTTGTCTACGTAGGTCACCGGCTGGCCTCCTTACGTCCCACAGTCGCTCGCGGGGCCAGCGCGGAAATAAGTCTCCCCAAAGCCACCCCCATCACGCCCTCCGAAATATAGCCCGATTTTCAGCACAGATGTGAGTGCGTTTTCACCCATATCCTGATGCCGTGCGTCACGATTTCGTGGCCGGCGCGCGCAACGCCGTCCGCGTCTGCCTGGGAATCACCGGCCGCGACCGCGTCGCGCTCGTCTTCGATGAGGGCACCGCCGAAATCGCCGAGGCCATCGACCAGGAGGCGCTTGGCACGGGCGCGGAGGTGGGCCGCTGGAAGATGGAGGACCACGTCGAGCGCCCAGCCAGCGACCTCCCGCGCAGCGTCGCCGACGAGATCCGCGCGCTGCGGCCGACCGCTTCCATCTTTATGGGTGAGAGCAAGCGCGGCGAGCTGGCCTATCGGCAACCGCTCCTGCACCTGCTGGTCGAGGAGCTGCACTGCCGGCACGGCCACATGCCGGGCGTGGATGAGGCGCTGATGACGGACGGCATGGCCGTCGACTATGAGGAGGTCTACCGCGTCACGCGGCAGGTTTATGACGTCGCGCGGGCGGCGGCCAGGATCGAGGTCTCAACGCGCGCCGGCACCGACCTCAAGGCCACCTTCAGCCCGGCGCTGCGCTGGATCCCGTGCGACGGCCGGTACCACGAGCAGGGCCATTGGGGAAACCTGCCCGAGGGCGAGACGTTCACCGCGCCGCTCAATGTCGACGGCGTCATCGCTGGGGAGGAGATGGGTGACTGGTTCACGCACAAGTACGGCGTTTTTGAGGCGCCCGTACGCCTGCGCGTGCGCGCCAGCCGGCTGGCCGGGGTCGAGACAGACAACGAGGAGCTGGCGCTGGACATCGCGGCTTACATGAGCCAGCACGCGAACTCCAACCGGGTCGGCGAGTTCGCTATCGGGACCAATGTCGGACTGAAGCGGATCGTCGGCAACTTCCTGCAGGACGAGAAGTTCCCCGGCGTGCACATGGCGTTTGGCGACCCCTACGGTTTCGAGACCGGCGCCGACTGGGAATGCCCGACCCACGTCGACGTCCTCGCCAGCCACGCCGACGTGACTGTTGACGGCCGCAAGATCATGGAGCAGGGACGAATCCTTCTCTAGTCCGGCCCCACCCCTACCCACCTAACTCGCCTCCCCGCTTGGCGGGGAGGGTAGGGAGGGGAACTCGCCTCCCGCTTGGCGGGGAGGGTAGGGAGGGGAACTCGCCTCCCGCTTGGCGGGGAGCCCACCTAACTCGCCTCCCCGCTTGGCGGGGAGGGTAGGGAGGGGAACTCGCCTCCCGCTTGGCAGGGCGAGAGTCTGTGCCCGGCCCCACCCCAACCCCTCCCCCTGAAGGGGAGGGCAAGTTGGGAACCCACCTAACTCGCCTCCCCGCTTGGCGGGGAGGGTAGGGAGGGGTGCGGCGGCCCCACCCCTACCCCTCCCCCTGAAGGGGAGGGCAAGTTGGGAGCCAACCTAACTCGCCTCCGCGCTTGGCAGGGCGAGAGTCTGTGTCCGGCCCCACCCCTACCCCTCCCCTGAAGGGGAGGGCAAGTTGGGAGCCCCACTTAACTCGCCTCCCCGCTTGGCGGGGAGGGTAGGGAGGGGCCGCGAGGGCTCCGCCGGCCTGCCAGATGATTGCCGATGTCCTCGACAACAGCGTCTGTATCTTCGGCCAGCCAGTCCGCGGTATAGCGGAGGACCAGGTAGCCCGCGGCCTCCAACCAAGCATCCCGGCGCGCATCAGCCTGGACGGTAAAGTCATGCGCCGGGCCGTCGATTTCGACTACAACCCGCGCTTTCAGGCACGCGAAGTCGACGAAGAAAGGACCGATTGGCACTTGTCGCCTGAATTTGTGACCGTCGAGTTGGTGCAGACGCAGGTGCGACCAGAGCTTCCATTCCAGGCCGTTCATGTCACGCCGAAGCTGTCTGGCGATAAGCGTCCGTCGCCGGGTGGGCACAGGTAGACCGTGAGGGTCGAGAACCTGGGTTGCCAGTAGTGCTGTTAATGTCCGGCCCCACCCCTACCCCTCCCCTTGAAGGGGAGGGCGAGTTGAGGGCGGGGAGGGTAGGGAGGGGAACCGACGGGCGCTATGCTGCGGCCGATGGCTATCGCCTGGGTCGTGGCCGCGGTTGTCTTCGCGATCGTCGAGGTTGCGACGGTCGCCTTCTATTCGGCGTTTCTCGGCGTAGGCGCGCTGGGCGCGGCTGTGGCCGCCGCGCTCGGGTTCAACCCCGTGGTCCAGGCGGTGGTCTTCCTCGCTTTCTCGATCGCCGGCGTGCTCGTGGTCCGGCCGCTGATCATTCGACGCCGGGCGCCGGCGCTGGTGTCAGGCGCGGGCGCGCTGGTAGGGCAGACAGGTGTTGTCGTCGAAGCGATCAAAGGCGCCCATGATCACGGTCACGTCAAGATCGGCGGTGAGAGCTGGCCCGCGGTGAGCATCGACGGCGCCAACATCGATGCGGGCACGACGGTTTGGGTGGTGGAAATCCGGGGGGCGACGCTCGTCGTCCACGGCTAAGGAGGAACTGCAGTGGACCTGGGTTGGATCTCGGTTGCCGTCTTCGCCGTCATCGTCATCCTGGCGGTCGTCACCTTGCTGCGCACGGTCGTCGTGATTCAGCAAGGCACGGTCGGCGTGGTCCGCCGTCTGGGCCAGCTCCAGCGCCCGGTGCGGCCGCCCGGGATCACGTTCCTGATCCCCTATTTCGACCAGATGGTGGTCGTCGACATCCGCGAAACGCCACGGACAGGCGACCGCCAGGACGTGATCACTAGAGACAACGTGTCGGTGGCTGTCAACGCCACCATCTTCAGCCAGGTCGTCGACGCCGAGAGGGCCCTCTTCGATGTCAGCAACTACTTCGTTGCGGTAGACCAGCTCTCGCGTACCACCCTCCGCGCCGTCTTCGGTTCGATGAGCCTCGACGAGGCCTTGAGCCAGCGCGAGCAGATCAACGCCCAGCTCCAGACGCAGATGGAGACGGTCACCGACAAGTGGGGCATCCGCATCAACCGGATCGAGATCGTCGACATCGTGCCGCCGGGCCAGATCCTGCAGGCGATGGCTCTCCAGAAGCAGGCCGACCAGGAAAAGCGCGCCGCGATCCTGCAGTCGGAGGGCCAGCAGCAGTCGGCGATCAACGTGGCCGAGGGTCAGAAGCAAGCCGTGATCAAGCAGGCAGAAGGCGAGCGCGAGTCACAGATCCTGCGCGCCGAGGGCCAGAAGCAGGCCGCCATCCTGGAGGCGGAAGGCCGCTCCCAAGCGATCGCGACCGTCTACAACTCGATCCACGAGGGCAAGCCGGACGCCTCGCTGCTCGCGATCCTGCAGCTCGACACCCTGAGCAAATTCGCGGCCAGCAACAATTCGAAGGTGCTGGTGCCCTACGAGTCGGCGGCGTTGCTCGGCGCGGCCCAGGCGCTGCGCACGATCTTGAGCGAAGCCCCGTCCTCCGATTCCGTGCCGGTGGGCCCGAACAAGACGTAATCCGTGTCGCAATCAGGGGCAACCCATTCGTCGGATGGGTGAAGGCGGACGTTAGGCGCCGCCGTTTGTTGAGGAGAACTTGCCGCGATGAAGTACGTGCTCATGTTCACGGGCAGCCAGGACGATCCCTCGCCCAGCCCCGAGGTTTACGGCAGGATCATGGAGTGGTTCCAGACCAACGGGTCGAAGATCGTGGGCGGGGAGGAGCTCCAGGGCACCTCGACGGCAACCACGGTCCGGTTCAAGGACGGCAAGCCAGTGGTGACCGATGGTCCCTTCATCGAGACCAAGGAAGTCATCAGCGGCTACGCCGAGGTCGAGGTGGCCGACCTCGACGAAGCGATCGCGCTCGCCAAGGGCTGGCCGGGCCAGGGCGCGGTTGAGATCCGGCCGACGATCCACCACGGCCCAAGCTGAGGACGCGCTTGTCCAGGTCTTCCGCGAGGAGGCCGGGCGCCTCACGGCGCGCCTGGTCCGGATCATCGGGAACTTCGACGTCGCCGAGGAGATCGTCCAGGACACCCTCCTGGTCGCGCTCGAGAAGTGGCCGAAGGACGGCATCCCCGACCGGCCGGCCGCCTGGCTCGCGACCGCCGCCAAACGGCGCGCGATCGACCACCTGCGAAGGGACGCCCGCTTCCGGCAGAAGCTGGAGCTCCTCAAGCAGGAGCTGACCACGCGCGAGTCCGAGGAGCCTGACGACCGCCTCCGCCT
>VBGR01000043.1 GCA_005880695.1 Chloroflexota bacterium | reverse complement strand
CACGCGCGCCGCCCTCGACCCGATGTTTAAGCGCGGCAACGGGACAGTTGTAAACGTCGCTTCTCTACTCGCGTTCAGCGGCGCCTTGCCCGCCCCGCCGCTGCCGCACCGGGCGACGTACGCGGCGACGAAGGCCTATCTGGTCGCCTTCACCCAGCTGCTGGCCAGTGAGCTCAGAGACAGCGGGATCCGGCTCCAGGTCCTCTGTCCCGGCATCGTCCGGACCGAGTTCCACGAAGTCCAGGGCCGCGACGTCTCCCAGATCCCGTCGGTCTCAGCTGAGGACATCGTCACCGCGTCCCTGGCCGGCCTGGAGCGGGGAGACCTGGTTTGCATACCGACGGCCGAAGACAACGTGGTGATCGACGCATGGATCGCGGCATCAACGGCGACGTTTGCCACGGGGCGCGCCCCGATCGCGGCTCGTTACCGGCGGGCCGCCTCCGGCCCTGGCTGATCCGGGATCTTCTCCACCCACTTCGAGCGCCACTCCGGGGCTGGATATGGTTGCGCGAAGTAGGCGGTCACTCGACAGACCTTCCCGTCACGGAACTGGACGATCTGGACGCTGTTCCAGACCTCGCCATTCGGATACGTCTCCAACGCCTCGACGGTGTAATGGTCGCCCGTGCCGGTGATGCGCAGGGGCGTGAGACTGGGCGTTAACACCCACTGGTCTGACGCTCCCACGACGCGCTTTACATCCCCGGTGGGCAGGCCGGGGTAGTTCTCCATCGCAGCGCGGGCATTGTCCAGGCCCCGGATCCGCTCACCCGACTGCGGAGTGTCGTAAATCATGTCCGGAGTGACGATCGTCGCCAGCTCATCGAACCTTCGCGCGTTGAGAAGCTTGAAGAACCTGTCGACGACCTCTCGGTTGCTCGGCGTGCCCATTAGCCCGGCTGATCCTCCATCTTCTCCGCCCACTTCGCGCGCCACTCGGCCGCAGGAAAGGGGGCGGCGAAGTAGTCGGTCATGCGGGACATCTTGCCGTCGCGAAACTCCACGATGTGGATCGAGCTCCAGACGTCGCCGTTCGGATAGGTGACGTTCGCTTCGATCGTGTAGTTGTCACCGGTTCCGCTGATGCGCAGCGGCGTGAAGCTGGGCGTGGTGACCCAGCGGTCCGGCGCGCCCACAACCCGTCGCACCTCCTGCTTCGGGAATTCGGGATAGTTCTCCAGCACGGCACGTACGTTGGCCAGCCCGCGGAACCGCTCCCCCGACTGCGGCCACTCCTGGACGAGATCAGGCTGAGCGATCTCCTCCAGGTTCTCGTAGCTCTGTTTCCGCAGGCATTCGTAGAACTTGTCGAGCACCTCGCGGTTGCTCCGCGCCGCCATGGCGGAAGTCTAGCTAGCGAACCCGGTAGGAGCGGGGTTCCTCTTTCGGCGCCATCTTGGCGATCCATTCGGGCTTCCACTTCCCGATGACGAACCCCGCCGCCCCGAAGACCAGGTCGCGTAGGACGAAAGCGAGCACGATCAGACCCGCCACCACGGCTGTGTAAAAGAGCAGCGAGCCGCTCGCCGACCCGATGTCGGTGAAGGTGGTCGGCCAGGGTTCGGCCAGACAGCCCCAGGCGGGCAGGATCGGGCCCATGCAGTTGAGCTGGAGGACGTGGCGGGCGAACCAGTCGGCCGAGAAGATCACGCCGAGCACGGCGAAGAAGATGACCGCGGTCCGGCTGAACGACCTCATAGCTCGATAGACGGGCCGCGGTAAAGCATCTTGCCCGCCTGTAACCAACGGCCGCGGCGTGGCGTTCAACTCGTCTCGCCATGTCCGCGCTCACTCGCGCCCTCAAGTCCTGGCTTCCCATCGCCGCCGCCGCCACCTGTCTTTTCGGCGCGACCTATCTCGCCATCCAGCAGGACCTGCGCAGCTCCGCGAACGAACCGCAGATCCAACTGGCGGAGGACGCCGCCGCGAGTCTCGATGCCGGTGCCGCTCCCCAAGCGGTCATCCCAATGCAGCGCGTCGAGATCTCGAGGTCGGTGGCGCCCTGGGTGATGGTCTTCGACAAGAGCGGAAGGACTCTCGCCTCCTCGGCGCTCCTGAACGGCCAGTCGCCCGATTTTCCAAAAGGCGTCTTCGACAACGTGCGCAACGGTGGCGAGGACAGCGTCACCTGGCAGCCGCGCTCCGAGGTGCGGAGCGCGACGGTGACGGTCCGCTATAACAACGGCTTCGTGACCGCCGGCCGCTCCCTGCGGCTGGTCGAGCAGCGCGAGGACCGGGCGCTGGCCTGGCTGCTGGCGGGCTGGCTTGCGGCGCTGGCTGCAAGCGCGGGGGTGGCGGTCGCGGCCGCCGCCTTCATTCGAGCCTGAAGTCGGTTTCCACGGCCACGCCGTTGCGCAGCGTCTGCAAGGTGGAGCAGTACTTCTCGGCGCTCTGCAGCAACCGGCGGGCGCGCTCTTCGTTGACGCCTTCCTTCACCTTGACGTGGCTCTGCATCCGGATGCCGGTCGAGCCGACGGGGACGGTCGCGTCAACGGCCATGGTGCCCCGGAAATCCCAGTCGATCTCGACGTTGACCTGGACCGACTCCAGCTCGATGCCCAGGTTGGCGGCGACCGAGCGGATGGTCGACTCTTCGCAGATCGCAAGGGCCGTCGCGAGAATGTCGCCTGAGCAGGGCACGTCGCCGGCGCCGCCGGCCGCGGGATGCAGGCCGCTGCGGATAACCACCGACTCGTACTCGGTCGGGGCGACCACGCAATGCAGCGGGTCGGCCGGGTCGGAGGGGAGACTCTTGGCGGCGGTCACGACCCGCGCCGTCCCTGGATCGGAGCGGTAGCGCTCCTTCAGGGGAGCCTGCCGCTCGCGCAGGTTCATGTGGCGACGAAAAGCGTGCGCCAGGCGGCGTCGATCAGCTCGGTGTTGAGCTCGGGCGACACGCCCCGCGCGGAGGCGACGTCAACCAGGCGCTGGAGTAGGTCCCGCGGATGGTTGCCGCGAATCGGCAGCGACGACCCGTAAAGCTGCCCGATCTGGCGGAAGCAGGCGGGGTTCGCGGGGATGCCCAGCCGCTGGCGCTCGCGCTCGAAGATCCGCTGGTAGATCTGTGGCGTCGGGTCGGGCATGTTGATCTTGTAGGCCAGGCGGCGGAGGTAGGCCTCGTCCAGCAGCTGCGAGGGGTGCAGGTTGGTCGAGAACGCCACCAGGGGCCGGAACGGGACCTCGACCTTGCGCCCGCTGTTGGTCAGCAGCAGGTGGTCGACGGCCTGCTCGAGCGGGACCATCAGCCGGTCGAGGACCTGCTTTGGCGTGACCACCTGGCGGCCGAAGTCGTCGATCAGGAGGACGCCGCCGTTGGCCTTCACCTGGAGCGGCGCCTCGTAGGTCCGGCTGGCCGGCTCCCAGGTCGGGGCCAGGAATTCGAGGACGAACTCGCCCCCGACCGCGACCAGCGGCCGGGAGACGCGGCGCCAGCGCTTGTCCGCCGGCTGGTCACCCTCGAGCTTGTGGACCGTCGGGTCGAAGACGGTCATCAGCTCGCCCTCGAGGTCGATGGCGACCGGTACCAGGATCGGTCCCCGGAGCAGCCGCGGGATGCGCCGCGCAAGTGAGGTCTTGCCGTTCCCAGGAGCCCCGTAGATGAAGACCGAACCGCGCGAGTTGACGGCCGCGCGCACCGCGTCAAGGACGCCCGGCGCCAGCTCCAGCCCATCCATTGAAGCCGCCACCATCCGGGGATCGATCCCGGGCAGGATGACCTCTGTCGTGAGCCGCGTGTAGTCGGCCAGGCTGACCGGGGCCGGCCCCGTATAGCGCGTCGTCGTCCGGCTCAGGTCCTCGCTCATGTTCCGGCCCTGCGTGCTGAGCGAATACGTCATCCGCTCGGCGATCGGGCGCGAGTTCTGCTCGGCGGAGATGCCGGCCGCCTCGACCAGCCGGTCGGAGGCTAGCCGCTTCAGGATCGGCTCGATGCTCTTGAAGGGGACCGCCAGCTTGTCGGCCACCTCGTAGGCCGCCAGCTTCACGGTGGCAGCCAAGGTCCGCATCACCAGGCCCTCGAGGAGTGCTGGGTCCACGTCCGGGAGGGGGATCTCCTTGGGTGGCGCGGCGGCCGCGGCTGACGCGGCGGGTGGGGGGGCGGCGGGGTGGAAGCCGCCGTCGAGGGGCGGCGGCCGGTCGACGGCCTCGGTCACCGCCTGCACCAGCCGGCCCCGGAACCGGGCCCGGTCGGAGCTGTCCGCGTGCTTCCCCTCCAGGCGGTGGGCGATCCAGTCCGGGACCGCCCGGAAGATCGGCCGCTGGCCGACGCGCATCTCGACGCTGGTCGAGTCGCTGGTGGAGACCGCCAGCGTGATCCGCGTCTCGTAGCCCTGGCTGCGCGCGGCCGACCAGCTCCGCTCCCAGGCCACCTTGCCGAGCGTGTCGCGGCTTTCCCTGAGCGCGCGGTCGCCGATCACCGTCACGTCGTGGCGGCTCGAGTAGCGGCGGCGCAGGATCTCGGTGATGTCCTTGTCGATGTCCGAACCGACGAGCGAGGCCAGCGCCATGGCGCGGTCGTCGACCGAGGGCAGGTGCTTGATCTCGCGGATCGTTCCGGCATTGACGGAGAGGGCCTTGATCACGCTGGCGTGGCGGCGGCAGAAGAGGTCGTCCGCCACACGCTGGATGTGATGGCTGCACCAGATCGTGCCGCAGGAGCGGCCCATCGCGTCGCGGTAAGAGCAGTAGGCGCTCGGCCGGCTCCGGCAGCTGGACTCGGTGCAGCTACCTTTGCCGCCCATGTCCATCGCCGGGACCTGTGGGTTGGGCGCGGTCGGGTCGACGGCGCCGGTCCTGGCGCGCAGGCCGGGCAGCCGGAAGATCAAGCCGGACGGCGCTTTCGTCGTGCCGGCGGGCGCGGCCTGGCCGGTGATCTGGGCCGGGTCCAGTGCCAGCAGGGCGCCGGCGAACTCCTCGCAGGTGGAGAACCGGCTCGAGCGCTCCTTCGCCATCGCCCGCTTCAGCACGTCCATGATCGGCTGTGGGATGTCTGGCGTCGGCGGCGGGTCGTTGTAGACCTGGGAGTGGAGGATCGTCGCGACCTGGCCGCCAAAGGGCGGCTGGCCGTGGAGCAGCTCGTAGAGCATCGCGCCCATCGCGTAGATGTCGGAGCGCTGGTCGATCGGCTCGCCTTTGACCTGCTCCGGCGACATGTAGGTGGGCGTCCCGATGATGCTGTCGGCCCCGGTCAGCGCGCCGGTGTCCTCCAGCATCTTGGCGATGCCGAAGTCCATGACCTTGGCCTTGCCCAGGTTGGAGATGACCACGTTGTCCGGCTTCATGTCGCGGTGGATGATGTTTCGGGAGTGGGCGGCGCCCACCGCCGAGAGCAGCTGCTGGAAGATGTCGAGCGCCTGCGGGATGGGCAGCTTGCCGCCTTCGGCGAGCAGCGTCCGCAGGGACTTGCCCTCGACGAACTCCATGACGATGAACAGCGACGCCTGGTCCTCGTCGAAGTCGTAGACGCGGACGATTCCCGGGTGGTTCAAGGCGGCGATCGCCGCCGCCTCGCGCTGGAAGCGCCGCCGGAAGGAGGCGTCCTTGGAGTAGGTGTCGCCAAGGACCTTGATGGCGATCGGCACCTCGAGGCCCGGGTGAAAGCCCTTGTAGACGACGCCCATGGCCCCTCGGCCGAGCTCCGACTCGACTACGAATCTCCCCAGCCTGTCCATCTCTGGGCTCTAACGGTCCCCGCTGCTGGAGATTGTGGAGAGGTTGTCGGGGATCAGCGGCATCAACCCTTGGCCGGGGCCTCGGCTGTGGTGGCGATGGCGGCCGCGTTCCCGCGCAGCACCTTCTTGTCGAACTTTCCGACCGAGGTCTTGGGGACCTCGTCGATGAAGCGCACCTCGTCCGGCAACCACCATTTGGCGACTTTGTCCTTCAGGAAATCCTTGATCTCGTCCTCGCTGACCTTGCCTTTGAACTCGGGCCTGGCCACGACGAAGGCGACCGGCCGCTCGTCCCATTTCGGGTGCGGCAAACCGATCACGGCAGCTTCCAGCACCTTTGGGTGGCCCATGATCGCATTCTCGAGGTCGACAGAGGATATCCATTCGCCGCCCGATTTGATGACGTCTTTTGTGCGGTCGACGATCAGGATGTGGCCGTCGGGGTCGATCTTGGCGACGTCCCCGGTGCGGAACCAGCCGTCGTCGGTCAGCTTCCCCGGGTCGTAGCCGTTGTAGTAACCGCTGGCGATCCAGGAGCCGCGCACCTGGATCTCGCCGAAAGCGACTCCGTCCCAGGGCAGCTCCACTCCGCTCGCCGGGTCGGCGATCCGGATCTCGACGCCGGGCACGACCAGGCCCTGGGTCAGGCGCTTCTCGAGCTCTTCCTCCGGCGGCACCCAGCTGCGCACCCGTGCGGTCGAGCCGAGGGGGGAGGTCTCGGTCATCCCCCAGGCGTGAAGCATCCGGAGGCCGACTTCGTCCATCGCCACCATGAGCGCCCGCGGGATGGCCGAACCGCCGCAGATGACGGTGTGGACTTTCGGGAGCCGGATCCCCGTCTCCTTCAAGTACGCGGCTGTGGTCGTCCAGATGGTCGGCACGCCGGCCAGGATCGTTGCCTCCTCGTCCCGCGCCAGCTCGACCACCGACTTGGCGTCGCCCATGAAGCGGTCCGGGAAGATGACCTTGGATCCCACCATGCCGCAGGCGTAGGGCAGGCCCCAGCTGTTGGCGTGGAACATGGGCACGATCGGGAAGACGACGTCGCGTTCGCTCAGGGCCAGGTTGTCGACCTGGAGCACGCCCATCGTGTGGATGAACTGCGAGCGGTGTGAGTAGACGACCCCTTTCGGATTGCCGGTCGTCCCGGACGTGTAGCACATGGCTGCGGCATTCCGCTCCTCCAGCACCGGCCAGGCGAACTCGGGTGACTCGGCTTTCAGCAGCGCCTCGTAGTCGAGCATCTTGCCCAGCTGGTTCTCGGGCGCCGGCTCGCCGTCGGTCATCAGCACGATTTGCTTGACTGACGGGAGCTTGCCCGCCAGCTGATTCAGGATCGGGACGAGGGTGCGGTCGACGAACAGGATCGTGTCGTCGGCGTCCTTGATGACGAACTCCAGGTCCTTCGGAAAGAGGCGCAGGTTGAGCGTGTGCAGGACCGCTCCCATGCAGGGGATCGCGTAGTAGAGCTCCAGGTGCCGCCAGTTGTTCCAGGCCAGCGTCGCGACGCGGTCGCCGGGCTTGACCCCGAGGCGCTTGAGAGCCCCGGCCAACTGGTTGATGCGGGGCACCAGGTCCCCATAACTGATGCGGTGGACTCCCTGCTCCCGCTTGGTCACGACCTCCTTGCGGCGGAAGAGCTTTTCGATCCGCCAGAGGACGTGCTGGAGGGTGAGGTCGTAGTCCTGCATCAAACCGTCCACTGCTGACACCTCCTTCGGATTCGCGCGAATCCTCCTATTTTCCGGTGCGCGCGTCCAGAGTCGCCGCTTTTCGTATTAGACTCGACCGCCCAATGTCCCGCCGCGGCCTGGCCGACCTCCACATCCACACCACATACAGCGACGGCTGGCCGACGCCCCGGGACGTGGTCGACCACGCCGCCGCGGAGACCGCGCTCGACGTTATCGCCATCACCGACCACGACACCATCGAGGGTGCGCTGCGCGCTGCCGAATACGCCGCCCGCACCGCGGCCCTCAGGGTGGTGATCGGCGAAGAGGTCTCCAGCCGGCAGGGGCACATCCTCGGCCTCTTTCTCACCAACCGGATCCGGCCGGGCCTGACCGCGGCGCACACCGTCGACCTCATCCACGCCCAGGGCGGCGTCGCCATCGCGGCCCATCCCTTCTGGCGGACCCAGCGCTTGACGCGGCGCCGGCGACGGCGCGTGGTTCATGGCGTGGGATACCTGGCGGGCGAGCTCGAATTCGACGCGATCGAGGTCGAGAACTCGACACCTGGGATGGCCCTCCCCAACCTGCTCGCCAGGCGCCTCGCGGAAGCCACCGGCATCACCCAGGTGGGCGGCTCGGACGGGCACATCCTGGACGCCATCGGGCGAGGCGCGACAAGCTTTCCGGGCACCACGCCGAGAGCGCTGATGACGGCTCTCCTGAACGGCCGGACGCGGCCCGAGAAGCGGCGCTACACGTCTCTCGGGCTGGTCAGGTACATGGCTTGGGGGCTGCTTCATGAGCGCCCTCGGGAGCTCGCGGCCGCCCAGTAGAGCCGCGCCCGGCCGCCGCCTAAAATGGCCTTGCGCCCGCTTAGCTCAACGGATAGAGCGCATGGCTTCGGACCATGAGGTTAGGGGTTCGAATCCTCTAGCGGGCAGGTGCCCCCACGATCTTGGCCGGAGAATCTTTGGGTAAGATCCGTGGGCACCCAGCCGGGCGGCTGGCGGAACAGGTAGACGCGCACGTTTGAGGGGCGTGTGGGGTGACCCATCCGGGTTCGAGTCCCGGGCCGCCCACCACATTAGGACGCTTTATCTTTGCCGGCGAATGAGGCTCGACGTCCTGCCACCGCCAGAGGTAGACGCGATCTACTTCTGGACCGCCACGGTCAGGCGGCCCGGCCCCAGCTATCGGGACCTCCTGGGACTGCTCTCGGCTGACGAGCAGGCACGCGCCGCCGGCATGCGTAACCGCGTCGATCGCGTCCATTTCGTCGTTGCACGAGCGGAGCTGCGCACGATCCTCGCCAGCTATATCGGCGGACGACCGAACGAGGTGCGCTTCCGCTATGGACAGCACGGAAAGCCGGAGCTGGCCGAGCCGCGAGGGACGGACCTCACCTTCAGCCTCTCCCATTCTGGTGCGGTCGCCCTTTGCGCGGTCGGCCGCCGCCGCGTCGGGGTCGATCTCCAGCAGGTGAGAACCGCACTGGACTGGCAGGCGCTTGCTCGTCGCTTTTTCTCCAGCGCCGACGTCGAGGCGATCGAAGAGATGCCGAAGTCCAGGCGGCGCCGTGCCTTTTTTACCTGCTGGGTGATGAAGGAGGCGGTGACCAAGGCCTGCGGCCGGGGGCTGACGCTGCCGCTGGACAGCTTCTCAGTCCCGGAGGTCGGGCGCCTGGAGGGCAGCGCCTGGGTCGTCCGGCCGATCCAGGTTCCCCAGCAGGGTTACGTGGCGGCAATCGCCGCCGAGGCCAGCTGAGCCTCCTCAGGGCAACCTGTTAGGTGCATCTGCGGGCGACCATACCTATCAGCCTTGCTTTGAAAGGTGCTTTCGTGGGCGGATCCACCTTTCGAACTGCTTAACCGGCTCAGTTGTCATCGGCCAGGCCGAGCGGCATCGTCGCGGACGTGCCGCCCCGACCGGTCATTCCGCCGGAACTGACGAAAGGTCCCTTCACGCTTGAGGCGGCCCGCCGGTCAGGCCTGTCCGGGAGGCAGCTTCAGGGTGCCAGCTGGCGACGCTTGGGCGCCGGAGTCTACGCGTGGACAGGGCTTCTTCAGACTCCCCAGCTGAGACTGTCCGCGATTCAGCACCGCCTTCCGGCCGCGGCGGCTTTCTCCGGCCGCACCGCGGCCTGGCTCCACGGCCTCGGTCTATCTCCAGGAGACGACCCGTACGAGGTCACCGTCCCCAGCGCCTCCGGGGTCTCAGCCCGCGTCGGCGTGTCCGTTCGTAGGTCTCACCTCACGGAGGGGGACGTCCTCGTCAAAGACGAGCTGCGAATCACATCGATCCCACGCACCCTGGCAGACCTGAGCCACCGTCTCGATCTCGTCGAAGCGGTGGTGGCCGTCGACCGGGCGCTCCAGATGCACCTGATCACCCTGGCCCAGCTGAATTCCTGGATAGCCGCCCGGAAGGGCTCAAAGGGAATTGTCAGTTTCCGGCGAGTGGCCGAGCTTGCGGAGCCGGCTGCCGAGTCACCTATGGAGACCCGACTGCGCTTACTGCTCATCTTCGCGGGTCTGCCACGTCCGGAGGCCCAAGCACGGTTGTACGGCAAGCGCGGCGAGTTCCTCGGTCGAGTCGATCTCTTCTATCGAAGCCCTCGCTTGGCGATCGAGTACGACGGCGGCACCCACCGCGACAGCCTCATCGAGGACAACCGCCGCCAGAACGGCCTCTTGAGTGCGGGATTCAGGCTCCTGCGCTTCACCGGCCCTGACGTCCTGCGCTCTCCGGACTCCGTTGTCGCCCAGGTGCGGGCGGCCCTTTCGTAAAGCTCGGCCGTTCCGCTCGGAACTGGATCAGCCGACGGCGGCGCCGGCCTTGATCAGGTCCCGCATCGAGAGCATGCCGACGACCTTGCGGCCGGCTACCACCGGCAGGTGGCGAAAGTGGCCGCTCCGCATCAGCTCGAGCGCCGCTTCGTGCGCCGTGTCCGCGTCGATCGTCGTCGGCTCCCTTGTCATCCAGTGCGAGACCTCGTCCTGGGGTGCGTGGATGTCGTACGAGATCGCCCGCACCACGTCACGCTCGGTAAAGATCCCGGCCAGTTCCTCGCCGGTCATGACCAGAACCGACCCGACCTTGCGCCGAGCCATCACCGTCGCCGCTTCGGCGACCGTAGCGTCGGGACCGATGACCACGAGCCTGGTGCTCATCAACTCGCCTACCCGAGCCATCTTCAAGCACCTCCTCGGCCCGGTATAGCACTTCCCGGCTGCAGGTGAATGAAAAACATCGAGACGTAGCGGAGTTGGCCGCGCGGCCTCACACTTACGCGGTTCACAATGGGGCAGGCCCCAGATCTCGACCCGAAGACCCAGTTCCGCGAGCTATACGTCCGGGAGTACCCGTCGGTCTTCCGGAGCGTTCGGGCGATGGTGCTCGACTCGGCGACCGCGGAAGACCTGACGCAGGAGGCGTTCGTGCGCGCCTACCGGGCGCGCGAGAAGTACCGGCCGAGCGGGCCGCCCGGCGCCTGGCTGCACCGGATCGCCGTCAACGTCGCGATCTCTTACCTGCGGCGCCAGAAGCTAAGCCGCATCATCGCTCCCAAGCTCCTCGCCGGCCCCTACCTCGGGGACTACGGGCGGGTGGAGGCGAAGACGGTTCTCGAACGGGCGCTCGCCCGTTTGAGCCCCAAGGTGCGGGCGGCGGTGGTCCTCCACTACTACCACGGCTATACGCGCGATGAGGTGGCCAAGGCCCTCGGCATCCCCTCGGGTACGGTGGCCTCGCGAATCGCAAAGGCCATGGCCGTCATGCGGGTCGAGCTGGTTGGGAGCGAGCAAAAGCTGGAGGCGGCGCGTTCGGAGAGATGAAGGTGTACGGGAAAGGTGATCCCTTGGACCACGAGGTCCAGGCGATCCAAACCGAGGTGTCGTCGTGGGTCCCGGGCCGCGGTCCAGACTGGGCCGATCTCCAGGCTCGGGTCGTGCGTGAGCCTTTCGTGCGCCTCCGCGTCTATCTCGTCTCGGCTGCCACCCTGACCGTGATTGTCGCCGCCGCCTACTTCGTCATGGCGACGTTCGACCTGGGCAGCCTCTCGACGCAGACGGTCGTGGAGCACACGAACTCGGCCACTCGCTGACCCAGCCGGCGACCAGACGTAGGGCGTAGGGCGTAGGGCGTAGGGCTCTCGCCAGGTCAGACGTGGTCCCCGAAAAGGTCCACGACCTGGCCGAGGCGAGCCTCGCGGGCGCGCTTCAATACGAGGGCGCCCGCCGCAACGTCCCAGAGTGCCAGGCCGTGCGACTCGAAGAGCACGGTCCCGCCCGGCGAGCGGCGGCCGGGCGCCTTCCCGGCCAGGACCGCCCCCAGCTCCTGCACCTGCTCCCAGTCGAAGCCTCCGCTGGCTTCGGCATTGAGCAGGTCGCCGCTCTCCAGCTTGGCGCTCTCCAGCTGGTCGACCACGACCGCCTCGCAGGCGTTGACGAGGTCGGGCGGCAGCTCGGCTTTGCTCGGTAGGTTGATGCCCGCGCCGACCACGAGGGCGCCTTTCTCCACCCAGCCGGCTTCGATCACGGGCGTGGCGCTGTTGGTCATGCAGACCACGACCGGGGCGCCGCGGACCGCCTCCTCGGCGGTCTCGGCGGCCGCCGCCGGGACTTTCAAGCGCTCCGCGACCTCCTGGACGAAGGCGTCCTTGTGGTCGGCGTTGCGACTGAACACGCGGAACTTGGTGACCGGGATCGCGCGCGACAGGGCGAGTGCCTGGGTGCGGGCCTGGAACCCGGTGCCGATCAAGGCGACCTCGACCGGCCCGGGCGGCGCCAGGGCCGCGGCGGCCACGCCGGTGGCGGCGCCGGTCCGGTAAGCGCCGAGCAAGTTCGCCTCGATCAGGGCCTCTACGCTGCCGGGCCGATCTCCCTCGATTGAGTAGAGGATCACGAGAAAGCGAGCCCGGCCGCCGCCGATGCTGTAGGTCTTGAGCCCGTAGTGCCCGCAGCCCGGGTGGGAGGCGAACATCACGTTGAGGACGCCGCCCGGCGGATAGACGCGCCGCCGGGGCTGGTTCTGGGCGACGCCTTCGCCGAACTCGATCATGGCCGCCCGCACGGCGCCGATCACTGCGTCCATATCGATGACCCGCTCGACGTCCTCCTCCCGTAGGAGCAGACCCACGAACCGTGAGAATACCGGTGTGCAACTCAACGTTGGGCTGCTGGGCCTCGGCACGGTGGGCAGCCAGGTCGCCGAACGCCTCCTCCAGAAGCGGGACAGCCTGGCTCGGCGAACCGGCGTGGTCCTCAACCTGCGGCGGGTCCTGGTCCGGGATGCGGAGCGTCCCCGGTCGATCCCGAGCGAGCTCATCACAGACGCGCCGGATGAGGTGCTCAACGACCCCGAGATCCAGGTCCTGGTGGAGCTGATGGGGGGCGAGGAGCCCGCCCGAACTTACATCGAGCGCGGCCTCCGCGCGGGCAAGCACGTCGTCACCGCCAACAAGGTCGTGATGGCCAAGCACGGCCCCGAGCTGCTGGAGCTGGCCGGCGAGATGGACGTCGACATCTACTTCGAGGCCGCGGTCGGTGGCGGCATCCCGCTGATCAGCACCTTCAAGGTCGACCTGATCGCCAACGACATCGAGCGGATCGCCGCGGTCATCAACGGCACGACCAACTACATGCTCGGGCGGATGGGCGCGGACGGGCTCGACTACGCGGCGGCGCTGCTCGAAGCTCAGGCCGCCGGCTTTGCCGAGGAGGACCCGACAGCGGACGTCGCCGGCTTCGACGCCGTCTACAAGCTGTCCATCCTGGCCTCCATCGCTTTCGGCGCCCGCGTCCACCCGGACCAGGTCTTCCGGGAAGGCATCGAAGGCATCGACCCGCTCGATTTCCGCTACGCGAAGGAGCTCGGCTACGAGATCAAGCTGCTCGCTTACGCCGCCCGGCCCAACGGCAAGATCGAGGCCCGGGTCCACCCTGCGTTGGTTCCTGTGAGCCACCCGCTGGCTCAGGTCGAGGGCGCCTTCAACGCCGTCTATATCGAGGGCGACCTGGTGGGCCCGGTGCTGCTCCGCGGCCAGGGCGCCGGCGGGCGGCCGACCGCCTCGGCGGTGGTCGGCGACCTTCTCGACCTCGTCTTCACGATCCGGAAGAAGGCGGCCAACCGGGTGCTGATGACTTTCGACCCGGATCCGCCGATGCTGCCGATGGCGGACGTGGTGACCAAGGCCTACTACCGCCTCCGCGCCGAGGACCGCACGGGCGTGCTGGCGCAGGTCGGCCGCGTCTTCGGCGAGGAGGACGTCTCGATCGCCAGCATGATCCAGAAGGATTCGATCGAGGAGGGCACGGCCGAGCTCGTCTTCACCACCCATCCAGCCCGCGACGCTGCCCTGGCTCGAGCCCGGGAGCGGATCGCCGAGCTGGAGCCGATCCGCCGGGTCGGCGCCTTCTTCAGGGTCATCTAAGCCGCGCATGGGGGTGATTGCGCGCTACCGGGAGCGCCTCCCGGTCACCGACGCCACGCCGATGGTCGACCTCGACGAAGGCTCGACGCCGCTCGTGGAGAGCCGGAACATCGCCGCCTCGCTCGGCCTGCGACGGCTCTTCTTCAAGTACGAAGGCTTGAACCCGACCGGATCTTTCAAGGACCGCGGCATGTGCGTGGCGGTGGCCAAAGCTCTGGAGGCGGGATCGAAGGTGCTGGTCTGCGCCTCGACCGGCAACACCTCGGCGTCCGCCGCGGCCTATGCCGCGCGTTGCCGGATGCGGGCGGTGGTGTTCATCCCCTCGGGTGAGATCGCGCTCAACAAGCTCTCGCAGGCCCTCATGTATGGGGCCAAGGTGGTCGCCTTGAAGGGCAACTTCGACCGGGCCCTGGCCACGGTGCGCGAGCTGGCCGACTCCTACCCGGTGGCGCTCGTCAACTCGGTCAACCCTTACCGGATCGAAGGCCAGAAGACCGCCGCCTTCGAGATCGTGGACGCCCTCGGCGAAGCGCCCGACTACCTCCTCCTGCCGGTCGGCAACGCCGGCAACATCACCGCGTACTGGAGGGGTTTCCGCGAATACCACGAGGCCGGCAAGTCGGCCAACCTGCCGCGCATGGTCGGCGCCCAGGCGGAGGGGGCGGCCCCGATCGTGCTCGGGCGGCCGGTCGAGAATCCGAAGACCGTCGCGACCGCGATCAAGATCGGCAACCCGGCGTCCTGGGAGGGTGCCACCAGCGCCCGCGACGAGTCGGGCGGGCTGATCGAGGCGGTCTCCGACACGGAGATCCTGCAGGCCCAGATCCGGCTTGCCTCGACCGAGGGCCTCTTCGCCGAGCCCGCCTCGGTGGCGCCGCTGGCGCTCCTCTATCGACTCGTGCGCGAGGGTCGGCTGGAGAAGGACGCAACCACCGTGGTAGTGCTGACCGGATCCGGTCTCAAAGACCCCGACGTCGCGATCGCCAACGTCGAGCCGCCGGTCGAGCTCGACGGCGACGCTCGCTCCCTGGCCAAGGCCTTGAAGCTTTGACCTCGATTCGGGTGCCGGCCACGATCGCCAACCTCGGGCCGGGGTTCGACGTGCTGGCGATGGCCGTGGACCTCTGGCTGGAGGCGGAGGCCGAACCGGCGCAAGCGCCGGCCTGGACCTTCGTCGGCGTCGAGCCGCCGCCCGGCCACCCTTTCGAGGGCCTCCGGATGCGCGGACAGGTGCGCAGCGAGATCCCGCTCGGGGTCGGCCTCGGAAGCAGCGCCGCGGCCAGGGTGGCGGTGCTCGCGCTCGAAGGAGTGCCGGCGGGGGAGCTGTTCGCGCGGGCGGTGAAGGTGGAGGGCCACCCGGACAACGTCGCCGCCGCCATCCATCACGGTGTCGTGGCCTGCGTCGCCGACCGTGTGCTGCGGCTGCCGGTTCCGGACGACCTCGAGGTCGCGCTCTTCGTGGCGGCGGAGCCGTCGCCGACCGAGCAGGCGCGGGCCATCCTGCCTGCGACAGTCTCCCGCGCCGACGCCGTCTACAACGCAGGGCGCAATGCGCTCCTGGTCCACGCCCTCCACGCTCGCGACTGGAGCCTGCTCGGCATCGCGATGGAGGACCGGCTCCACCAGCCCGCCCGCTCGTCCATTTATCCGTGGCTGCCGGAGACCATCGCGGCCGCCCGAGCCGCGGGCGCTCACGGCGCAGCCTTGGCGGGCGCCGGCCCGAGCGTCTTCGCGTTCGCGCCGCCCGGAGCGGGCAAGCAGGTGGCCGAGGCGATGACCGCCGCGGCCGGCGCTCCGGGTCGACCCCTGGTCACCCGAATCGTTTCGTGACCGCGCGGGTGATCATCCAGAAGTACGGCGGCACCTCGGTGGGCACGCCGGCGCGGATCAGGAAGGTGGCGGCTCGTATCGCCGAGACCGTGCGGGAAGGGGAGCGCGTGGTCGTGGTCGTCTCGGCCATGGGCCAGACGACGGATCAGCTGATCGCCCTCGCCCACCGGGTCACCGCGTCACCACCGGCCCGCGAGCTGGACATGCTCGTGGCCAACGGCGAGACGATCAGCGCGCCGCTGCTGGCGATGTGCCTCGCCGCCCTGGGCGTTCCCGCCATCTCATTGACCGGCCTCCAGGCAGGGGTCCGCACGAGCGGCCATCACTCGAAGGCGCGCATCCGCGCCGTGGAGACCGACCGGCTCCGGGCCGAGCTCGAGGCGGGCCGGGTCTGCGTGGTCGCCGGCTTTCAGGGCGTCACCGAAGACCTGGAGATTACGACGCTCGGGCGGGGCGGCTCCGACACGACCGCGGTCGCCCTGGCGGCAGCACTCAACGCCAGCGTCTGCGAGATATACACCGACGTCGATGCCATCTACAGCGCCGACCCACGAGTGGTCAAGAGGGCACGGCGGATCGAGCACATCTCCTATGAGGAGATGCTGGAGATGGCAGCGGTCGGCGCCCGGGTCCTCCATCCCCGCGCGGTCGAGATCGGCCAGCTCTACTCGATCCCGATTCATGTCCGGAGCTCGTTCAAGAAGCGCCCCGGTACGATGATCGTCGCCGAGCTACCCATGGAGGAACGCAGCCGGGTCCGCGGCGTGGCCCACGAGACCGACATCGCCAAGGTGACCATCGTCGGCGTGCCCGACCGGCCTGGCGTAGCCGCCACCATCTTCGAGCCGCTCGGCGAGGCGGCCATCTCGGTGGACGTGATCGTCCAAAGCGTCTCTGAAACGCGGGAGACCGACATCACCTTCACGATCGCCGAATCCGACCTGAAGCAGGCCGTACCGCTGGTCCGGCGCGCGGCCGAGACGGTGGGCGCCAAGGATGTCAAGGCCTCGGGCGGGCTGGCCAAGCTCTCCATTGTCGGCACCGGGATGCTTGGCACCCCAGGAGTGGCCGGCCGCATGTTCCGGACCCTCGCTGAGGGTGGCATCAACATCGAGGGGATCAGCACCTCCGAGATCCGGATCACCTGCCTCGTGTCGAACGCGCAGGCGGAGGCCGGCGTGCGGGCCCTCCACACCGCCTTCGAGCTGGATTCCCTGATCACTCGCGGAAAGCGCTAGCCCGTGCCCTTCCTGGCGCTTCCCGCCGGCCGGCTCTATTACGAGGTCGCCGGTAGCGGGCCGGCCCTGCTCTTCGCCCACGGACTGGGCGGCAACCACCTCTCCTGGTGGCAGCAGGTCCCGTACTTCTCCGAGAGATTCACGTGCGTCACCTTCGCGCACCGCGGGTTCGCCCCGTCCAGCGGGGAGCCGGACAAGGACCGCTTCGCGGAAGACCTGGCCGACCTCGTCGACCATCTGGAGCTGGAAGATGTGGCCCTGGTCGCCCAGTCGCTGGGCGGCCTGACCTGCCTGCAGTACACGCTCCGCCACCCCGAACGGGTGCGGGCGCTGGTGATGAGCGGGACCACGGGCTGGATCGACTTCGGCGAGGACCTGGAGCAGGTCAGGCGGGAGACCGTGCCCCTGGCGACCGAGTTCATGAAGAAGGGCATCCACCTGGCGGCGGGCGAGCGGATGGCGGAGGAGCAGCCCGCCCTCTACTACCTATACGGCGGGCTGGACCGGCTCAGCGTGGACCTGGACAAGCAGGCTGTGCTGGCGAGCCTGCCCTCGGTGCGCCCCTCGGTGGAGGAAGTCGCGGAGCTCGAGGTTCCGATCTTCTGGATCTTCGGGACCGAGGACATCATCGTGGCTCCCGGGATCCCTGGCGACCGGGCGGCGGCGCTCGTCAAGAAGCACTTCCCGAAGACCCGGCTCCAGATGGTCGCGGAGAGCGGGCACTCGCCGTACTTCGAGCGGGCTTCGCTTTTCAACCAGCTAGTCGATTCATTCCTTCGCTAAGTGCCTGTTTCAGTAGCCATCGTCGGCCCGCCTGGCGTGGGCAAGACGACCCTTTTCAACGCCCTCACCGGCGGGCGCGGCTCCGGCGGGGTGGGGATGGTGGACGTTCCCGATGAGCGGCTCGACCGCCTGGTTGCCGCCGTCCGCCCGAAGAAGGTCGTTCACGCCCAGGTCCGCATCGCTGACGCCCCGCCCGGCAGCCGGGCCCAGCAGGTTGCCGCCGCCCGGGAGGCGGACGTCGTGCTGCAGGTCGCCCGCTGCTTCGGGCCCGAGCCCGACCCGCTGGCGGACATCACGGGTACCACGCTCGACATGGTCCTGGCCGACCTGGCGACAGTCGAGAGGAGGCTCGAGATCGCGGCCAAGGAGGCGCAAACCGGCCGGGCGTCCGCCGGGGAGCTGGAGGTTTTGGAGCGCGCACGGGCTCAGCTGGACGCGGGCGCGCCGCTGCGCAAGCTGGAGCTTGACGGCGCCGACCGTGCCGCCCTGGCGCCCCTTTTCCCGGTCACGCTGAAGCCGGTCGTCTGGGTCGCCAACGTCGCGGACAACCCCGCGGCCGGCGAGCCGGTAGTGCGGGCAGCCCGCGAGGAAGGGACCGCTGCCGCGATCGTTGCCGCCGCCCTGGAGGCGGAGCTGGCGGAGCTGGACCCCGCCGAGGCACGGGAGTACCGGCGCAGCTACGGGCTGGAGTCCTCCGGGCTCGACGAGATCGTGCGCGCGGTCTGGCGCGCCGGCGGGCTGATCACCTTCTTCACGGCGGGCGAGCCGGAGGCGCGAGCCTGGCACTGCGAGGAGGGGGCCCCGGCGCCGGTGGCGGCCGGCAAGATCCATTCGGACTTCGAGAAGAAGTTCATCCGCGCCGAGGTCACCTCGGTCGACGAGCTGGTCGCAGCAGGGTCGATGGATGCGCTGCGCGCGGCGGGCAAGCTCCGCGTCGAAGGCCGCGACTACCGCGTCAAAGACGGCGACGTGGTGCTCTTCAGGGTCGGCTCCTGACTGAGCACGAAGCGCACTCTTTGAGCGACATTACTCGCCATGGATTCTGAGCTGAGACGGCAGCTGATCGAGAAGTACAAGGCCGGCCCGGACGTGCTCGCAGAGGCGCTCGCGGGCGCCTCGGAGGCGGAGCTCGACCACCGCCCTGGCCCGCAGGATTGGACTGCGCGCGAGGTGGTTCACCACACCGCCGACAGCGAGATGACCTCGGCCATCCGGCTGCGCAAGCTGCTGGCCGAGGACGGCGCCCAGATCCAGGGCTACGACGAGCAGGAGTTCGCCCGCCGGCTTCATTACGACCGGCCGATCGAGGGCTCGCTGGCCGCTGTCCGCGGCGCCCGGGCCGCGAGCGCAGCTCTGCTCGAGCGGCTGACGCCGGAAGAGTGGGGACGTGAGGGGACGCACTCCGAGAGCGGTCGCTACACGGTCGAAGGCTGGCTGGAGATCTACGCCGCCCACTGCCACGACCACGCCGAGCAGATCCGCCGGGCGCGCGGCGCGTCCTAGTCCGCTAAGAAAACCCGAACGCCTGCCGCGTGTCACGGCGCAGCAGGAGGACGAGGAATGGGATGCCGATCACGAGCAGGGACCAGCCGCCGGCCAGGATCACCGCGACCGCCCAGCCCGCCCGGCGGCGGCGCCGGAGGCCGTAGAAGGCCAGCGCGTGCAGCGCGGCGGCCAGCAGCAGGACCACCGTCAGAAGTACCGCGTAGGTGACCAGGAGCGGGTCGATCATCCCCTTCGTGACGCCCGGCGAGGTGGCGATCACCTGCCGCATCTGGCCCCGGCCGACCGGGTTCAGGAACACCGCCGCGGTCTGGGTCACGACGATCAGCCAGAACACCGCTCCGGCGGCGCTGGTGAAGGCGACCAGACTGATCCGCTGCTTGACGACTTCGGGGTTGGCCGGTGGGCGCTCCGGTTGCTGCGGAGGCCGGGCGGGGAGCTGGCGGGGCGCTCCGCAGTTCCAGCAGAACGCGTGGTGCTCCTCGAGGCGGCTCCCACAGCGGCTGCAGTAGCTCAGATGGAAGGACATTGTAAAGACGATGGGTACTTATACGAATTGGGCTTGACAGGCCCAACATCCTGAGGTACAAATTACCTGGGACACAACATTTCGTAGCAGACGACCCAGCACGTTGAGTCCCAGGCCCATCCGGTAGCAGGCAGGCGAACAATCCCCAAAACGTCCCCCCTCACGCCCCACCCCGAGCCCCTCAAGCGCCTGCCTGCTCCGTTTCGACCCCGCGCTAGACTTGCCGTTCGTGGCTCGAAAGCAGAAGCGTCGCAAGCAGCGACCCGCGCGCGCACCTCAGCCTCCCGCGGGGACCGCGGCCGCGCCGCGCACAGCCATCCCCGCGACCTCGTCGCGGCCGGCGTCGCCAAGCGCCCGGGTGGGCGGCGACCAGGCGCTGGTCCGCGCCGTCGAGATGTCGCTCGGCGGCTCGGCCCGGATGGGCGGCAAGGGACGAGGCCGCTTCGTGATCGACGGCGGCGATCCCGGCATCCCGCTCGACCGCGTGCCTTACTTCCTGACCGACCTCCGGCAGATCGCCATCGTGGGGGCCCTGATGGTCGTCCTGCTCGTGGTGGCCGCCTACTTCGTCATCCCGCAAGTCCTGAAGTAGTCCCGTGAGCGTCGTCGACGGGGCGGTGGCCCTCGGACTGCTGGCGCTGGTCGTCGCCATCCTCACCTTCCAGCAGGTGCGGTCGCTCGGCCGGCGTCTCGAGCGCCGGCCGGCACTCCCGACCGTGGAGGAGCCTGGATCCGGTGCCCTGCAGCACGTGGGCCTGGTGCGGTTCCAGGCCTTCCATGACACAGGCGGCGACCATTCCTTCGCACTCGCCTTACTCGACTCGAATGGATCCGGGGTGGTCGTGACGAGCCTCTACCACCGGGAGCGCTGCCGCGTTTATGCGAAGCCGGTCGAGCAGTGGCAGTCGTCGCTTCAGGTGACCGACGAGGAGACGGAGGCGATCAAACGCGCCCGGGAGGACGACCGCGCTGTAGACATGGCGCCTGGCGGCGTCTAAATTGGCGCGGCTATGGCAACCGACGCGATAAATCCGTCAGCTTCACTCCGACAGAAGAAGGCCAGGACCGCCCGCGGCATCACGCACGGACATCCGGTGAATGTCCTCCACCACGACGAGGCGTCGTTCGGCGAGCGCCTTGCCGACCAGATTGCAGCGAGCATCGGGTCATGGACCTTCCTGATCGTCCAGAGCATTGCAGTCACGGTCTGGGTAACGCTCAACGTCGTCGGTCTTGTCAAGCACTGGGACATCTATCCTTTCGTGCTCTTGAATTTGCTTTTCAGTGTTCAGGCCGCATACACAGGACCTGTGCTATTGCTGGCTGGAAACCGCCAGGCGCAGAAGGACCGCCTGACGCTCGAGCACGCCGCTGACGAGGCCGAGACGACCGAGCAGCGAACGCTCACGATTCTGAAAGAGATCCAGGACAACACCGAGATCACCGTCAAGATCCTGACCCACCTGCAGGAGCAGCAGTCCACCATCGTCGAGACGCACCAGCGGATGGCGGCCGTGCACGAGCAGATGGCCAAGGAGCAGCACCCCGGCGCCTGAGACGGGCGTCCTTATACTCACCCGGTGAGGGTCGTTCTCTACACGGGCAAGGGGGGCGTCGGGAAGACCTCGGTAGCCGCCGCCAGCGCATTGCTCTGTGCCCAGCGCGGATACAAGACGCTCGTCATGAGCACCGACCCTGCCCACTCGCTCGGCGATTCCTTCGACGTCGAGCTGGGGCCGCGGCCGGCCAAGGTGGCCGACAACCTCTGGGCCCACGAAGTGTCGGCGCTGCACGAGCTGGAGAGCCACTGGAAACGCATCCACGACTACGTGGCCGACGTCTTCGCGACGCAAGGGCTCGACGAAGTCATGGCCGAGGAGGTCGCTACGCCGCCCGGAATGGATGAGGTCGCCTCGCTGATGTGGATCCGTCACCACGCCGAGCGAGCCGAGCACGACGTCCTCATCGTCGACTGCGCGCCGACCGGCGAGACCCTCCAGCTGCTCACCTTCCCTGACGCCGCCAAATGGTGGCTGGACAAGATCTATCCGTGGGAGCGCAAGGCGATGAAGGTGGCGCGGCCGATGCTGCAGCCGCTGATCAAGGTGCCGCTGCCGAGCGACGAGGTCTACGCCTCTTTGAAGGACCTGCTCCTCGACCTGGAAGGGATGAAGAAGCTGCTCACGGATCCCCAGGTCACCAGCGTGCGCATCGTGCTGAACCTCGAGAAGATGGTCATCAAAGAAGCCAAGCGCGCGTTCACCTACCTGAACCTCTTCGGCTACCTGACTGACGCCGTGATCGTCAACCGGGTACTGCCCGAAGGCCTCCACGACGACTTCTTCAAGAACTGGCATCGCATCCATGAGCGCTACCAGGCGGAGGTCGAGAAGTCGTTCGAGCCGCTTCCAATCCTGACGGTCCCGCTCTTCGACACAGAAGTGGTCGGGACCCGCATGCTGACGAAGATGGCGAAGGCCATCTACGGCGACATCGACCCCGCCGATCGCCTTTACCTCGGCAGCCCGCAGCGCGTCGAGAAGTCCGGCGCCGAGTACATCCTCGCGCTGAAGATTCCGTTCCTTGACAAAGCTGACATCGACCTCGCGCGCCAGGACGGCGAGCTGCTCGTAACTGTCGGCAACTACCGGCGGGAAGTCGCGCTGCCGCGCGTGCTCGTCAACCGGCCTACGATCGGGGCGACGATGGATGGCGACGAGCTCAAGGTCCGGTTCGGAAAGGCGGGCGGTTGAGCCGGCGTCCAGCCTCTGACACCGAGCGGCTGATCCACTTCGCGATCGACGTCGGCGGCCGTCTCTCGCATGCGCTGGGCGAGCGCATCCCGGACGACGCCAAGAGCCACCTTCTGAACGCTCAGCGCGAGCTGATCACGGCGCTCGTGATCATGTATGAGCAGCAGGCAGGCATGCGACGTCGCGCGGCGCGAGACGGCAACGGCGCCCGCGGCGGCAGCCGCAAGGCCGCGCAGTCTCGGCGCGCCCGCACGACCAGGATCCGGGTCGACTAGTGGACCGGGATGGCCACTAACCCGACCGAGTGATCCTCAGCGATCCGTTCGCCTTCCTGGTCTCGACTCTCTTCTTGATCCCGGGTGCTCTGATCGCGGTCCCCGTCCACGAGCTGGCTCACGGTTTCGCCGCCTTGCGGATGGGCGACGCCACGCCGCGCAACCGGGGGTTCTTGAGCCCGACCGAGCCCCGCAAGTTCTTCAGCCTCTACGGCACCTTGGCGCTGCTCTTCTGGCGCGTCGGCTGGGGCCAATCCGTCCCGATCAACGAGTCACGCCTCAATAGCCTCGGCCAGAAGGTCATCTACGCGCTCGCGGGCCCAATCGCCAACCTGGCTCTGGCTGTGGTCTTCGGACTTGCGCTGCGAACCCTGGTGGCGAGCGGATCCCAGCCCAGTCCGATCAAGCTCGTTCAGCCCCCGATCGATCTGCTTGGTGTCGTGGTCTGGGCAGCCTTCTTCGTAAACCTGGCGATGTTCGCCTTCAACCTACTGCCGATCCCGGGCCTGGATGGCTGGCGCATCATCGACGCTCTCTTCAGGCGTCGCAGTCCGCGCTTCTTCTTCGAAGCCGATATGAACCGCTACCGCATCGTCCAGTTCGTGATCATCGGCTTCGTGATCATCTCCTTCGTACCGGGCATCAACCTCCTCAATGTCGCGCTGTTGCCCATCTACGCGCCCGCCTCATACCTCATTCTTGGCCAGTGCGTCGCGTATCCCGGGCTCAGCCCCTGCCCGCAGTTGGGCGGCTCCTGAACGAGCCGGGGTACGCCCGGCTCAAGGAGCGCTACTCGCACGAGCTCGTTGCAGTCGCTCTGCGCGAGCAGCTTGCCGCTGAGCGGGCGACCCGCGCGGCGGGAGCTGAGGAGCGCCTCGCCCAGGTCGAGGCCAAGCTGCGCGAGCTGGTCGCCCCCCGGCTCCAGCGGGTGATCAACGGAACCGGCGTCGTCCTCCACACGAACCTCGGCCGGGCGCCCCTCTCAGCCACCGCCCGGGCGGCCGTCGCCGCCGTCGCCGGCGGGTACTCGAACCTGGAGCTGGACCTGGCCGGCGGGAAGCGGGGCGAGCGCGCGGCGCACGTCAAGGAGCTCCTCACGCGACTGACCGGGGCGGAGTCGGCCCTCGTCGTCAACAACAACGCCGGCGCGGTGCTGCTCGCCCTCAGCGCGCTCTGCAAAGGACGCGAGGTCATCGTGTCGCGCGGCCAGCAGGTCGAGATCGGCGGGTCCTTCCGGATGCCCGACGTGATGCGGCTCTCAGGTGCCAGGATGGTCGAAGTCGGCACCACCAACCGCACGCGCGCGGCCGACTATGAGGAGGCTGTGACCGCCCGGACCGCCGCCCTCCTCCGGGTCCACACCTCCAACTTCCTGGTCACCGGATTCACCGAGTCGGCTCCCCTGGTGGAGCTGGCCGAGGTCGCCCACCGCCACCAGCTGCTGCTGATCGACGACCTCGGGTCCGGCGCCCTGCTGGAGGAGGCGGGCGAGCCTTCGGTTCGCGAATCGGTGCAGCTGGCCGCAGTGAGCTGCTTCTCCGGCGACAAGCTCCTGGGCGGCCCCCAGGCCGGCGTCCTGCTCGGCCGCGAGGAGCTCGTCAGGAAGCTGGCCCGGCACCCGCTTGCCAGGGCCCTGCGGGCCGACAAGCTGACCTTGGCCGCGCTCGAGGGCACGCTTCGCGACCGTCTCCTCGACCGCGAGCTCCCAGTCGACCGGATGCTGCAGCAGACGCCGGCCGAGCTGCGGCGGCGGGCCGCCTGGTGGACGGTCAAGCTCGGCGACCGGGAGATCCGGAGCCGGCTCCTGGAGGCGGAGTCGGCGGCCGGTGGCGGCAGCCGACCCGGACGCGGGTTGCCGACCGTGCTCCTGGCGATCGAGGGGCCGGCTTCACGGCTGGCCGAGGCCCTCCGGCGGGGCGATCCGCCGGTCATCGCCCGGATCGACCGGGACTTCTGCTGCATCGACCCCCGCACGGTCCTGACGGGTGAGGACGAGCCTCTCTTCGACGCAGTCGAGCGCGCCTTCCGAACACTGCCATCCTCTTGACATGAATTTCGTCGTTGGCACCGCCGGCCACATCGACCACGGGAAGTCGACCCTGATCCGCGCATTGACCGGCATCGACCCCGACCGCCTGGCGGAGGAGAAGCGACGCGGGATGACCATCGACCTCGGCTTCGCCTACCTCACCCTTCCCAGCGGACGGCTGGTCGGCATCGTCGACGTGCCCGGCCACGCGCGCTTCATCCGCAACATGCTCGCCGGGGTGCACGGGCTCGACGCGGTGCTGCTCGTGGTCGCGGCCGACGAGGGCGTCAGGCCGCAGACGGTCGAGCACCTGGAGATCGTTCACCTCCTCGAGGTCGCCCGCGGACTCGTCGTGCTGACCAAGACCGACCTGGTCGAGCCGGACTGGCTGGAGCTCGTCAGCGCCGAAGTCTCGGACCGTCTCGCGGGCACCTCGCTCGGAGGAGCCGAGATCGTGCCGGTCTCCGCCCAGACCGGCGCGGGGCTCGACCTCCTGCCAGACAGGCTCGACGCCCTGCTGGACACGACGCCGGCCCGGCCCGATCTGGGCCGCCCGCGGCTGCCGATCGATCGGGTTTTCACCATCGGCGGGTTTGGCACAGTCGTGACCGGCACCCTGGTCGACGGGCCGCTCCGCGTTGGCGAGGAGCTGGAGGTTGTCCCGGGCGGGCGCAAGGTGCGAGTGCGGGGCCTCCAGCAGCACAACCAGAAGGTCGAGGTCGCCGCGCCGGGCAGCCGGGTGGCCGCCAACCTGGCCGGGGTGGAGAAAGACGACCTGCACCGGGGCGACGTGATCGTCCGGCCTGGAACCCTCGCCGCCACCCGTCGGGTCGACGCCCGGGTCAGCGTTCTGGCCGGCGCGGGTAGGCCCCTGCGTCATGGCTCCCGCCTCCAGCTCCACACCGGGACAGCCGAGGTCGCCGCCCGAGCGATCGTCCTCGAGTCGGACCAGATCGCCGCCGGCGAGGAGGGTTGGGTGCAGCTCTACCTGGCGGCGCCGATCGCCGCGGCGGCCGGGGATCGCTACGTGCTGCGCATGCCGTCGCCCTCACTCACGCTGGCTGGCGGCCGGTTCGCCGACGTGACCCCGCGCCGGCACCCGCGCCACGACGCCCAGGTGCCGGCCTCACTCGAGCGGCGACTCCAGGGCGGCGTGCTCCAGGAGGAGCTGGCCAAGTACCCCCGCGGCGTCACCGAGGCGGCGCTCCTGAAAGCGACGCTGGCCTCGCCAGCCGGCCTCGCCAAGCTCGAGGCGAGGCGGGCCGGCACCTGGCTCTTTGCCCCCGGCGCCTGGCGGACGCTGGCCGAGCGCACAGCCGGCCATCTGGCCGGCTATCACCAGGCCCACCCGCTCCGAGCTGGAATGCCGCGCGAGGAGCTGAAGAGCAAGCTCGGCCTGCCCACGGCCACCTTTGGCCCGGTCCTGGCCGAGCTGGTGCGGGAGGGCGGGGTGGCCGAGCGCGGGGGCGACCTCGCGCTCCCCGAGCACAACGCCAGCCTCGATGGCGGCGCCCCGGCGCGGGCTCTGCTCGAGGTGGTGGCCGCGGAGCCCTTTTCGCCGCCCTCACTGCCCGAGGCCATGAAGCAGGCCGGCGCCGGGCCAGAGGTGCTCCGGTCGCTCGTGCGCAGCGGCGACTTGGTCCGGCTTTCGCCGGACGTCGCTTTCACGAAGTTGGCCTATGAGCAGGCACTGGCTATGGTGCGGGAGATCATCGCTGCGGAGGGCGAGGTAACGGTGGCGCGGCTCCGCGATCAGATGGCGGCGAGCCGCCGGCCGGTGCTGGCGCTGCTCGAGTACCTCGACACCCAGAAGATCACGCGCCGCCAGGGGGACACCAGAACCCTCCGCTAGACACGCGCGCAGAATGGGGGGGCCGCCATGGCCTCCACCCCGAATCCAACTGGCCCGTCACAGCGGACGGGCTCCAAACCGCCGCCCCAGCCGCCCAGCCCCTGGGCCCAGTTCCGCAGCGCCCGCTTCTGGATCTGGCTGCTGGTCCTCCTCGCCTTCAACATCTGGATCACGAACCTCCTCTTCGCCCCGGCTCAGCCGCCCACGCTGACGCTCCCTTACAACGTCTTCAAGCAGCAGGTCGTGGCGGGCAACGTCCTCAGCATCACCAGCACGGGCGACTCCATCACCGGGACGACCAAGACGCCCGTCCAGGTCGGCTCCGAGAAGGGGACGCACTTTTTCACGCAGCGACCCGCCTTCGCCGACAGCGACCTCGAGGCGCTTCTGGAGCAGCACAACGTCACCATCAACGCCAAGCCCGACAACCCCGGCCTGCCGTTCTGGGAGCAGGCGATCCTGAGCTTTGGCCCGACGATCCTCATCATCCTGGGCGTCCTCTACTTCAGCCGGCGGCTGGCGATGAACGCCGGCGGCGGAGCGGGCGGAATCCTCGGCGCCTTCGGCCAGAGCCGGGCACGCGTGTACGACGCCGAGCGGCCGCAGACCACCTTCGCCGACGTGGCCGGAATCGACGACGCCAAGCAGGATCTGCAGGAGGTGGTCGACTTCTTGAAACAGCCCGAGAAGTACCAGCGCCTGGGCGGCACCGTGCCCAAAGGCGTTCTCCTGATCGGACCGCCCGGAACGGGCAAGACGCTGCTGGCCCGGGCCGTCGCGGGGGAGGCCGGGGTGCCCTTCTTCAGCCAGTCCGCTTCCGAGTTCGTGGAGGCGATCGTCGGTGTCGGCGCGGCGCGGGTGCGCGACCTCTTCGCCAAGGCCCGGGCGGCGGCTCCCGCGATCATCTTCATCGACGAGCTCGACGCCATCGGCCGCAGCCGCAGCGCCGCGCTTCGCGTCGGCGGCAACGACGAGCAGGAGCAGACGTTGAACCAGATCCTGACCGAGATGGACGGGTTCGACTCGCGGGAGGGTGTGATCGTGCTGTCGGCCACCAACCGGGCAGACGTTCTTGACGCAGCGCTGCTGCGTCCAGGGCGATTCGACCGCCGCGTCACGGTGCAGCCGCCCGACCGGCGCGGCCGCGCGGCAATTCTCAGAATCCACACGAAGGGTGTCCCCCTCGCGCCAGACGTCGACCTTGACGCGGTGGCGGGTCAGACGCCCGGCCTGGTGGGGGCCGACCTCCGTAACCTGGTCAACGAAGCGGCTCTCTTAGCCGCTCGCAGGAGCGAGGAGAAGGTCTCGATGACCGACTTTTCCGATGCGCTCGAGAAGATCCTCCTGGGCAGCGAGCGCAACATCATGTTGAGCCCGGTCGACCGCGAGCGCATCGCCTACCACGAGTCGGGCCACGCCATCTTGGGACTGATCGTCCCGGGCGCCGACCCGGTCCGGCGCGTCACGATCATCCCTCGCGGCCAGTCGCTGGGCGTCACCGTTCAGAGTCCGGTCGACGACCGCTTCAACTACGGAGAGGACTACCTGCGGGCGCGCATCACGGGCGCTCTGGGCGGGCGCGCCGCGGAGTCGATCGTCTACGGCGTGGTCACGACGGGCGCTGAGAACGATCTCCAGCAGGTCACCCGGATCGCCCACGAAATGGTGGTGCGCTGGGGGATGAGCGATAAGGTCGGACCGCTCAACTACTCGCAGAACGGTTCGGAGGGCGCGTTCGTGACGCAGCGGCCATACAGCGAGGCGACCGCGAAGCAGATCGACGACGAGGTGAAGCGGATCGCGCAGGAGTGTTTCGAACAAGCTGTCGGGCTGCTGACGGCTAACCGGGCCAAGCTCGACACCCTGGCCAAGGCGCTCCTCGAGCACGACAGCCTGGACGAGCCGGAGATCCTGGAGGTGACCGGCTTGCGATCGAACAACGCACGAGATGGAGCGCAGACCGCCGCCGCGACCTCGACGACGACCGTCAAGCCGTAGCCTTAGCCCGCCATGCTTGGCGGCATCGACCTTGGCGGCACCCAGGTGCGGGTGGCGGTGGCACGTTCCGACTGCCGGATCGAAGCCGGCCTGCGCACGCAGACGCACAACTTCAAGCGACCTGAGGAATTCGTGGAATGGTGCGCCCGCGCGTTCGACCGCCTGACCCACGGGCGGCGCCTCGACGGGGTCGGGATCGGCGCTCCCGGGCCGTGCGATCCGACCCGCGGCATGCTGCTGAATCCGCCCAACCTCGGGTTCTGGAAGGAGAACCTGCCGCTCGGGCCGATGCTGGCGGCCCGCATCGAAGCGCCGGTGTACCTCGAGAACGACGCCAACCTGGCGGCGCTCGGCGAACATCGCCGGGGCGCCGGGCGGGGGGTCCGCAACCTGGTCTACATCACCTGGAGCACCGGGATCGGCAGCGGGATCATCATCGAGGGCCGGCTCTACAGCGGCAGCCACGGGACAGCCGGCGAGCTCGGCCACACGATAGTGGTCCCGGACGGGCCCCTCTGCGGCTGCGGGCAGCACGGCTGCCTGGAGGCGGTGGCCGCCGGTTCGGGGATCGAGCGGACGACGGGCCGGCCGGCAGTCGAGGTTTTCCAGGCCGCGGCGCAGGGCGACCGTCAAGCCCGGGCTCAGGTCGCCGGAGCCGCCCGGACGATGGGTGTGGCGCTCGTCAACCTGGCCAATCTCCTCGACCCGGACGTGATCGTGATCGGCGGAGGCCTGACCAAGAGCTGGCGCTTGGTGCTGCCGGATCTTGTCGCCCCGCTCAAGGAGTCGCCATTTGTCAAGCCCTACCGGCGGCCAAAAGTAGTTCGCGCCCGCCTGGGCCAGCGGGTCGGCCTGGTGGGGGCGGTCGAGTGGGCGCGCGAAAACCTCTAGACGAGCTCGATCCCGCCTTTCCACTTCTCGAGCAGGCCGCCGGCAAGGTCGGCGCCCAGGCCTGGGCCGTGGGCGGTTACGTCCGCGACCGCCTCCTCGGGCGTGACCACCCGGACCTCGACATCGTGGTCGCCGGCGAGAAGGGAACCGAGCTCGCCCAGGCGTTCGCGGAGCTGGCGGGAGCCCCGCCGCCAGTGCTCTTCGAGCGCTTCGGCACCGCCCAGGTGAACTGGCAGGGTCGGCTGATCGAGTTCGCCTCGACTCGCGCCGAGAGCTACGCGCCCGACTCCCGCAAGCCTGACGTGACGCCGGCGACTCTCGACGAGGACCTCCGCCGCCGGGATTTCACCGTCAACACGCTGCTGATGGACTTCCAGGGCCAGGTCGAAGACCGGCTTGGGACGGGGCTTCGTGACCTCGAGGCCAGAGTGCTGCGAACCCCGCGCGAACCCGAAGCCACCTTCGCAGACGATCCCTTGCGCATGCTCCGCGCCGCACGGCTGGCGGCCCAGCTCGGTTTCGAGCTGGCCCCTGACCTGCTGCCCGCCATGCGCAAGGCGCGCGAGCGCCTGCGGCCGCCTGTCCTCTCCGTTGAGCGGACCGCTGACGAGCTGCGCAAGATGCTGCTCTCGGAACGGCCGAAGCTCGCCCTCCAGCTCTTGGACGAGGGGGGCCTCCTCGAGATGGTGCTGCCCGAGGTCTGGAGGTGCCACGGTGTGCAGCAGGGCGGCTGGCACCGGTTCGACGTCTACGAGCACACGCTGGAGGCCTTGGCGCTGGCGCCGCCCGACCTGCTGACCCGGCTCGCCGCGCTCTTCCACGACGTGGGCAAGCCGGTCACCGCCACGCCCGACGGCTACTTCCTCGGCCACGACAAGGTAGGCGCTGGGCTCGCCCGCGAGGCACTGGCGCGGCTCCGTTTCTCGAAGGAGGTGGGGGATCGGGTAGCCCGCCTGGTCGAGCTGCACCTCCGCCCGGCGTTCTACCAGCGTGAGGAGTGGGGCGACGGAGCCGTCCGCAAGCTCGCTCGCGATGCCGGCGACGACGTCTGGCGACTGCTCGACCTGGCCCGGGCCGATATCAGGGCTTCGGCCTTCCCGGACCCCGCGAAGATCGACGAGCTGGAAAACCGGCTGCGCGAGGTCCTGGCCGAGAAGCCGAGCCGTTTCAGCCTGCCGATAAGCGGCGAGGACATCATGCATGAGCTCAAGCTGCCGCCCGGCAAGGACGTGGGCCGCGTCAAGAGCCGGCTCCAGGAGCTGGTGCTGGACGGCCAGCTGCCTCCCGAACGAGAGGCACTGCTGGAGTACCTTAGGGCCCATCCGAACGAGCGCTGACCGGCTGGCGGCCTGGGCAGCCGGGTTCGAACCAACCGAGGACGACCTGGCTCTGGCGCACCGCTCCCTCGTCGACACGGTGGCGGTCGCAGTGGCCGGTCGGGGCGAAGCCGTGACGCGCATCGCGGCAGCTGACGGTGAGGCCACTCACTGGGCGGCCGCCGGCCACGCACTCGACTACGACGACCTCCACCTGGAATCGACCGCGCATATCTCGGTTGTCTGCCTCGTGGCTGCCCTCACCGCCGGCGGTGGCGCCGAGGCCTATCTGGCCGGCGCCGGGGTGATGGCGAGGCTGGGCACTGCCCTTGGCTGGGAGCACTACCGGCGGGGCTGGCACGCGACCTGTGCGGCGGGCGCACCGGCGGCGGCGGTGGCGGCCGGCCTCGCCTTCGGCCTGGATGCCCAAGCGCTGGCGCGGGCGCTAGCTCTGGCCGTGCCGGCGGCAGGCGGGGTGCAGCGGGCCTTCGGCACGATGGCGAAGCCGCTCCAGGTCGGCTTCGCCGTTTCCGCAGGCGTCCGGGCGGCGCGGCTCGCGCGGGCCGGGGCGACCGCCGACCCGGCCGCCTTGGACGACTGGATCGAACTCCTCGGGGGCAGCCTCCGCCGGGTCGAGACCGAGGCTGCCGGACCGGCTGTGCCCGGCGGTTTGGCTGTCAAGCTCTACCCGTGCTGCTACGCGCTGCAGCGGCCGATCGCCGCGGCGGCCACCCTGAGAGTGGATCCGGAGACGGTCGAGGCGATCAAGGTGCGCACGCCTGAGGCCAGCCTGCAGCCGCTCAACCGGCACCGCCCGAAGACCGGCCTGGAGGGGAAGTTCAGCCTCGAATACGGCCTGGCGGCCGCTCTGCTCGACCACCCGGTCGGCTTTGCGAGCTTCAGCGACGACTGCGTCGCCCGGCCTCAGGCCCAGCGGCTCCTGGAGCTGGTCGAGGCCGAGGCCCGGCCTGGCGGCTCGGGCCTCCTGGACGGCCACTGTGAGGTCGAGATCAAGACTCCCGTGGCGACGCGAGTGGCTCGGGTCGACCTCCCGCCGGGCGCTCCCGGCCGGCCCGCGACAGGCGACGATCTGAAAGCGAAGGTGGCCGACTGCTGCGGGGAGCTGGCCGAAGAGGTGCTCGCGCTCGACTGGCCGGAAGCGGCCGGATTCCTGCGCCGGGTGCTGCCCGTGGGGCCTTAGACTCCGGGGCAATCAAACGTTCACTCGGGAGGAAGAAAGCATGGGAAGGATCCGATTCGTAAGCGGCCTCGTCGCGGCCGCTTTGATGGTGGCGGCCTGCGGCGGGACCACCGGTGGCACCAGCAGCAGCTGCTCCAAAACTTTCAAGGTCGGCCAGGTGACCGACATCGGCAAGCTGTCCGACAAGTCGTTCAACTTCGACGCCAATGTCGGTCTCAAGGCGGCTCAGTCTGACCCCAGCCTTTGCGTCAAGGGCGCGGTCATCGAATCGACTTCCGAGGACGACTACGCGAAGAACATCCAGACCTTCCTCGACCAGAAGTACGACATGATCGTCACCGTCGGCTTCAAGCTGGGCGACGCGACGCTGAAGGCGGCCCAGGACAACCCTGGCGTGAAGTTCGCCATCGTCGACTACACCTACAAGACCTACCCGTCAAATCTCGCCGGGTTGGTCTTCAGCGAAGACCAGCCTGGGTTCCTGGCCGGCGCGCTGGCCGGGCTGCTGACGAAGACCAACGTGATCGGAGAAGTCGCCGGGCTGGAGTCGGTTCCACCAGTGGTCCACTACGTGCAGGGCTTTGAGAACGGTGCCAAGTTCACGAACCCCAAGGTCCATCCCCTGCACATCTACCAACCCGAGAGCGGGGCCAAGGACTTCAACGACCCGGATTGGGGCAAGCAGCAGGCCCTCACGTTCATCGGCCAGGGCGCCGACATCATCTTCGGCGTTGGCGGCAACACCGGCAACGGCGGGCTGATCGGGGCCAATGAGCAGGGCAAGATGTGCGTCGGCGTCGACGTCGACCAGTACCTCTTCTTCCCAGAGCTCCGGCGCTGCTTCATCACCAGCGCGGAAAAGCTCGTGCACAACGGCGTGAAGACGGCGATCACGAACCTCGTCAAGGGCACCTGGGTTTCCGGGACGGTCTCCTACAACCTCAAGAACAACGGAGTCGCGTTGGGGCCCTATCACGACTTCGACTCCAAGATTTCGGCCAGCTCGAAGGCCAAGATCAAGGACATCATGACCAAGCTCAAGGACGGTTCTCTGAGCACTGGAGTCACCGCGTAACCGCCTCGGGCACGGCCCTTCACCTCCGGGGCATCGTCAAGGCCTTCGGAAATGTGAGGGCCAACGATGGTGTGGACCTGGCCGTCGAGTGGGGCCAGGTCCACGCCCTGCTGGGCGAGAACGGGGCCGGCAAGTCGACCCTCATGAACGTCGTCTACGGCCTCGTCAGCCCAGACTCTGGCGAGATCGACTTCGACGGCAACCCGGTCAAGATCGGCGGCCCTCAGGACGCGATCCGGCTCGGCATCGGCATGGTGCACCAGCACTTCATGCTGATCCCGCCGCTCACCGTCGCCGAGAACATAGTGCTGGGACGCGAGATCGCCAGCGCGGGCGTGGTGAACCTCGACCGCTCCTATCGGACGGTGAACGACCTCTCGGCACGCTACGGGCTCGAGGTCGATCCCCGGCAGCGGGTCCAGGACCTCTCGGTTGGCGTCCAGCAGCGCGTGGAGATCCTGAAAGCCCTCTACCGCGGCGCCCGCCTGCTCATCCTCGACGAGCCCACGGCGGTGCTGACGCCGCAGGAGATCGAGGGCCTGTTCGAGATCGTCCGCACGCTGACCGCGGCCGGCAACGCGGTCATTTTCATCACCCACAAGCTCGCCGAAGTGATGGAGATCGCCGACCAGATCACCGTCATGCGGCGCGGCCAGGTTGTCGGTGTGACGACACCCGCGGAGTCCAAGCCGGCCGACCTGGCCAGGATGATGGTCGGCCGGCCGGTCCTGCTGCGAGTCGAGAAGCAGCCCGCAAAGCCCGGCTCCGAGGTGTTGCGGGTCGACGACCTGGTCGTACACGACGATCGCCGCCAGCTCGCCGTCGACCACGTCGGTCTCGCGGTGCGTGCGGGCGAGATCCTCGGGATCGCCGGCGTCGAAGGAAATGGCCAGAACGAGCTGGTGGAGGCGATCGTGGGGCTCCGACCAGCGCGGTCGGGCAAGGTGCTGCTCGAAGGCAAGGACATCACCAGACGGCCCACCCGCGACCGGCTGCGGCGCGGAGTCGGGCTGATCCCGGCGGACCGCCAGCGGCAGGGCATCATCCTCGAGCTCCCTATCGCCGACAACCTGATCCTCAGTGACTACGACCGGCCGCCTTACGAGCGCTGGCTCGTGCGGCAGTTCAACACGATTCGGTCAGCGGCGGAGCGGCTGGTCGAGACCTTCGACATTCGAATCCGGAGCGTCGACGATCCGGCCGGCTCGCTCTCCGGCGGCAACCAGCAGAAGCTGGTGGTCGCGCGTGAGCTGGGCACGGCGCCCAAGGTCTTGGTGGCGAGCCAGCCGACCCGCGGCGTCGACGTCGGGTCGATCGAGTTCATCCACCGGCGCCTCGTCACCGAGCGCGACGCCGGCCTGGCGGTGCTCCTGGTCTCCTCGGAGCTCGACGAGATTCTCTCCTTGGCGGACCGCGTTGCGGTTCTCTACCGGGGCCGGATCGTAGCGGTCCTGGATGCGGCCGAAGCCGAGCGCGAGCACATCGGACTTCTGATGGCCGGCGCCGCCGCCTGATGCGCCGGTTTCGCGCCGGCTGGCTGGTCTCCTCGCTCCTCGTCCCGCTGGCCTCGGTGGTTGCCGGTTTTCTCGTCGGCGCACTCGCGATAGTCGCGGCCGGAGCCGACCCCTTGCAGGCTTACGGCGCGCTCTTTGCGGGAGCTTTCACCAACCGCAACGCGTTTGCCGAAACCCTTGTCAGCACCGTCCCCTACGTGCTGCTCGGCCTGGGCCTGGCGCTCGGATTTCGGGCCGGTCTCTTCAACATCGGCGCCGAAGGGCAGTTCTACATCGGCGCCCTCACCGGTGTCTTTGTCGGTTACAGCATCCACGGCTTGCCCTTGTTCATCGAAATTCCGGCGGCGCTGCTCGCAGGCATGGCAGGTGGGTTTGCCTGGGCCGCGATCGCCGGGTTCTTGAAAGCGTGGACCGGGGCACACGAGGTGATCACCAGCATCATGCTCAACTACGTCGCGTTCCTGGTCGCCAATTACCTGATCGATGGCGCCAACGGCAAGCCCGGTGTGATGGTCGCGCCCAACGTCTCCACGCCGCGCACGCCCGACGTCGATCTGGGCGCGATGCTGCCCATCATCGTGCCCGGCAGCCGCCTCCATCTGGGCCTCTTGCTGGCGCTCATCGCGGTGCCGCTGGTCTGGTTCCTGATCGAGCGGACGACCGTCGGCTTCCGCCTCCGTGCGGTCGGATTCAACCAGGGCACGGCGCGTGCGGCGGGCATCTCGGTGGCCCAAACCATCGTGTTGACGATGGGTATCTCGGGAGCGCTGGCGGGCGCGGCGGGAATCGTGCAAGTGCTCGGGTTGAGCCACCACATGACCGATACGGTGGCGGCCGGCTACGGGTTCGACGCCATCGCCATCGCGCTGCTGGCGCGCAGCAATCCGTGGGGCGTGCTCCCCGCCGCTCTGCTCTTTGGGGCGCTTCACAACGGGGCGGGCTTCATGCAGCTGGAGACGCAGGTCTCCTCCGACCTGATCTCGATAGTGCAGGCCTCGCTGATCATCTTCGTGGCGGCGCCGGCGATCGTGCGCTGGCTGCTGCGGCTCCGAGAGCAGCCGGTCGAGACCGTGCAGATCACTCAGCGAGAGGTCGAAACACCGGTCGGATGACCGCCTTCCTGCAACAGCTGGACCCGGTCAGCCTGGTCAGCATCATGCTGATCACGGCCACGCCACTCGTGCTCGCCGCGCTCGGCGGCATGATGTGCGAGCGCTCGGGTGTGGTGAACATAGCCCTCGAGGGCATCATGCTGACGGGCGCCTTCATTGGTTATTTCGTGGCCTTCTTGACGCAGAACCTCTGGCTCGGTCTGCTCGCCGCGATCGTTTCCGGGATGCTGATCGCCACCCTCCACGCGGTCCTCTCCGTCTCCTTTCTGGTGGACCAGATCGTGAGCGGGACGGTCATCAACATCCTGGCGGTGGGGGTAACCGGCGTCTTCTACCGGACCTATCTGGAGACCGCTACCACCGCCGGGCCAGGCACGCTGCCGCACTGGAACCTGCCGCTGCTCTCGAGCATCCCGGTTCTGGGTCCGATCCTGTTCCAGAACCAGCTCGTGACCTACGCCATGCTCGTCCTCATCTTCGTGGTGCATTTCGTCCTCTTCAACACCGTCTGGGGGCTGCGCACGCGAGCCTGCGGCGAGAACCCGCGCGCGGCCGAGACCGCAGGTATCAACGTCTACTTCGTGCGCTACGTGAACGTCATCGCGTCAGGCGCCCTGGCCGGCCTCGGTGGTGCCTATTTCAGCCTCCAGCAGATCGGAACTTTCCTGCCGAACATGACAGGTGGACGCGGCTTCATCGCGCTTGCCGCGATGATCTTTGGCAAGTGGACACCCGGCGGCGCGTTCCTCGCGTCATTGCTTTTCACGGGGTCGGATCAGCTCGGCAGCAGGCTGCAAAGTGTCTTCCAGGTGCACGTACCTCTTCAATTTCTCGGCATGTTGCCGTATGTTCTTACCATCGTCGTCGTCGCTGGGGCTATGGGGCGGGCGATTGCGCCGGCCGCGGTGGGGAGGCCGTACAAGAAAACATGAGCACCGGAACTGATGCGTCAAAACTGCGCGTGCAATCGGCGGCGGACGTCCAAGAGGGTCTCGGTCCTCGCCTTTTAGACATCGACCCGAGCGTCAGTGTTCTGGCGCGGGACGACTCCTTCAGCGGGCGCTGGATCATCACTGGGGAGGGCCAGGTCCTGGGTGATTTCGAAGGTCGGATCGAATGCGCCGGCGACCTTTTGATCGGCGTCGGGTCACAGGTCAATGCGACCATTAAAGGCAACGACATCACCATCTCCGGTGCTGTGCACGGCAACGTGACCGCGTTCGGCCGTCTCAAGATCACGTCCAGCGGTCGCCTGGAGGGCGACGCCACGGCCGCCGCGCTGATCGTCCAGGAGGGCGGCGTGCACCATGGGACGACCCGCGTTTTTCCAGAGGGCGTGCCCGACGAGCAGGAACCGGCGCCGCCCGTGGAGGTCGCGGGGGCCCCGCGGGGGCCCGTCCCGACCCGCGTTGATCGGGTCCGCAGGTTCTGGGGCGAGTTTTTTTAGCAGGCTACCCAAAAACCCCCTGGTCGGCTATCAACAAAGGGGGTATATTCGCCTTCAATAACCGGGCCTCGCGCAGAGGCTTAGTGGAGCGGAATGGCGAGGGTTCCCTTAAGCAAGATCGACCTCGACGAGGACGAGATGATCGTCGAGGGCTTCCAGGCCGAGCTGGTGAGCGGGATGAAGGTCTGGGTGACCGCGGTGCTCGAGCGCACCTGCGTCTACGAGACCCCGGACCTGGAGCGGCGCCTCGTGCCCAAGGACCAGGTGATCGTCGAGCGTGGCCAGGTTCCGATCCGCCGGCGGAAGCTGACCGGGCCCCCTGGGGCGGCCGGCAAAGGCCGCCGGGCGGGCGCCAAGGCTAAGGCAGCCGAAGACTCCGTGAACTCGTGAGCGGCGAGGTCGCCGCCTCGACCCCGCGTGGGTTAACTTCTCAGGCGATGCCGCGAGCGACGTCGATGAACCGCAACCTGGCCCTCGAGCTGCTACGAGTTACCGAGGGGGCCGCGCTCGCCGCCGCGCCGCTCCAGGGCCGTGGCAACAAGGAGGCGGCAGACCAGCGCGCGGTCGACGCCATGCGCGAGCGGCTCGCCTCGGTCGACATGAAAGGCACGATCGTGATCGGCGAGGGGGAGAAGGACCAGGCGCCGATGCTCTATTTCGGCGAGCAGATCGGCAACGGGCTCGAGCCGGAGGTGGACGTCGCCGTCGATCCCATCGACGGCACCGAGTTCACCGCCAACATGCTGCCGGGCGCGATGTCGGTGGTGGCGCTGGCGGAGCGCGGGAGCATGTTCACGACCCACGTCCACTACATGGAGAAGCTCGTTGTCGGCCGCCGAGCGCGCGGCGTCATCGACATCGACATGCCGGTGGAGTGGAACCTGCGCCGGATCGGCAAGGCGGAAGGCCTGCACCCGCGCGACCTCACGGTCATCGTGCTGGACCGGCCGCGCAACCGCGAGATCATCGACCAGGTCCGCGACGTGGGGCCGCGCATCTCGCTCATCTCGGGTGGTGACGTCGCCGGCGCGATAACCGCCGCGTCCGAGCAGATCAGCGGCAAGCACGTGCTGATGGGCAGCGGCGGCGCCACCGAAGGCGTGCTGGCGGCCTGCGCGGTCAAGTGCCTGCACGGCGACATGCAGGCCAAGCTCTATTTCCGCGATGACGAGGAGCTCGCGCTCGCCCGCAAGGAGGGCTACAAAGAAGGCCGCGTGCTGGCGATCGACGACCTCTGCTCGGCCGAGAACATCTTCTTCGCGGCGACCGGGATCACATCAGGCGACGTTCTGAAAGGCGTGCGCTACGAGGAGTTCTACGCGTACACGCACTCGATGGTGCTGCGTTCGGCCACCGGCACCATGCGCTACGTGGAGGCCTATCACGAGATGTCGAAGCTGCGGGCCCAGGGACTGCTGCCGGAGCAGCTGAACGGGTTCAAGTGAACAGGAGCTAGCGCCGGCAGTTGGGGGAGGTCACCCGGAGCATCACCATCCACCGGCCTCCGGCGGCGGTGTTCACCTTCCTTTCGAACCCCGAGAACGACCCGACCTGGGTTTCAGCCTCGATCGAGCACCACCGCACTTCCAAAGGTCCGAAAGGCCTCGGTTCGACCAGCCGGGAGATGGTCCGGGCGCCCTGGGGTGGCAGGCTCTGGGTTGAATGGCGAGTTTCCGGCTGGGAACGGGACAGCTTGATCTCCTACGAGGCCACCTCGCAGCGGCGCCTCGGCTCGACCGAGCTCGACCTCATGCTGAAGGAGGTGCCGGCCGGCACTCGCGTGGTCCTGCGCTGCCGGTTCGCCGCACGCGGCCCGCTCCGGCTTCTGGAGCCGCTCTTCCTGGGCCACCTGGCCAGGACCTGGAGCCGCCGGGATCTGCCTGCCTTGAAGCAGCAGCTGGAGGAATCCCCCCGACCGGTTGCATCCCGCTAAAGGGCCCGGATCCGCCACTCCGAGACAAGGGGAAAACCGGTGGCCTCCAGCATCCGCCGCTTCGGCTCGTCATGGTGGCCGCAGACGACGACTGCCTGGACGGCGCCGCGTTCGCGGGCGAGCGCCATGACCTCGGTGAGGAGGTTCCGGCCGATCCCGTTCCACAGCTCCGGCTGGGCGACGGCGAAGTCGTCGATGACGCAGATGAGCCCGCCCGGGTCGTAGACGGGAGGCGGCGGGCGCAGGTCGGCGACCAGGAAGCCATCGATGCGGCCCCCGTCTTCGTGCACCAGGCAGATCTTCAACGTGCTCGCGATGATGGATTCGAAGTACGCCTTCTGGACAGTGCGCGAGTCGACGCCCATGCGCCAGAACTGGGGACGGACCCGCTCGTACTCGCGGCGCTTACGCTCCGAAAGCTGGACCATGCCGAGGACGTCATCAGCCTCGGCGGTCCGGATCAACCTTCTGGGGGCTCCGCCCCGCGCAACCCCGTCGAGTCGGCGTGTGTCAACACGCCGATCCCCCTTCGGCGCCACTGCACGGGTCCCCGCTTGCGGGGGAGACGGCCCGCCCCTGGCCTGCGGCCGGGGCCCCAGAAGAGCCTCCGATCAAGCGGTGGAGATCGCGGCCGCCGCCTCCAGGCCGAGCTCTTTCACGGACACGTCCCGCATCTCGACTTTGCGGACCTTGCCGGTCACGGTCATCGGGAACTCGTCGACGAACTTCCAGTGGCGAGGGACCTTGTAGCTCGCGATCTTTCCCTTGCAGAAAGCGGCCAGGTCGTCGCCGGTCAGGCTGGCTCCGGGCTTGAGCTTGACCCAGGCCATGACCTCCTCGCCGTACTTCTCGCTCGGAATGCCGATCACCTGGGCGTCGGAGACATCGGCGTGCGTGTACAGGAACTCTTCGATCTCGCGCGGATAGATGTTCTCGCCGCCCCGGATGATCATGTCCTTCAAGCGGCCGACGATCTTCACGTAGCCTTCCTCATCCATCTCCGCCAGGTCGCCCGTGTGCATCCAGCGGGCGGCGTCGATCGCCTGGCGCGTCGCCTCCTCGTTGTTCCAGTACCCGAGCATCACCGAGTACCCCCGCGTGCAGAGCTCACCCGGCTCGCCGCGCGGCAGGATCTCGCCGCTCGCCTGGTCGACGATCTTGATCTCGACGTGCGGGTAAACGCGGCCGACGGTTCCGACCTGCTTCTCGAGCGGGTCGCCGATCGCGCTCTGGGTGGAGACCGGCGAGGTCTCCGTCATGCCGTACATGATCGTGACCTCGGGCATGTGCATCGTCGACTTGACCTTCTTCATGACCTCGACCGGGCAGGGTGCGCCGGCCATGATGCCGGTGCGCAGGCTGGAGAAGTCGAACTCGCTAAAACGCGGGTGGTCGAGCTCGCCGATGAACATCGTCGGCACGCCATAGAGCGACGTGCATTTTTCTTCCTGCACGCACTCCATCACGGCCACTGGGTCGAAAGCCTCGGCCGGGATCACCATCGTGGAGCCGTGACTCGTGCAGGCCAGGTTGCCGAGGACCATGCCAAAGCAGTGATAAAAGGGAACGGGGATGCAGACCCGGTCGTGCTCCGTGTAGTGGACTCCCTCGCCGATGAAATAGCCGTTGTTGAGGATCATGTGGTGCGAGAGCGTGGCCCCCTTCGGAAACCCGGTCGTGCCCGACGTGTACTGGATGTTGATCGCGTCATCGAACTGGAGGTGTGACTCGCGCTCGGCCAGGTCCGACTCGGCCACCTTGTCGCCGTCGCGCAGCAGGGCCTCCCAATCGTCCTCTAACACAAGCGTTGCCCGGAGATTCGGACAGCGGCCCCGCACCTCCGCCAGCATCCCCATGTAGTCGGCGTTCCGGAACCCTTTGGCCAGGATCAGGAAACCGGTCCCCGACTGGTTGAGCGCGTACTCGAGCTCGCTGGTCCGGTAATTGGGATTGATGTTGACGAGGATGGCTCCGATCCGCGCCGTCGCGTACTGGACCACGACCCACTCGTATCGGTTCGGAGCCCAGATGCCGACCCGATCGCCCCTGCCCACGCCGCGGCCCAAGAGCCCGCGAGCAGCGCGCCCGCTCAGCTCCCAGAGCTCTTTGTAAGTACATCTAAAGCCCTGTTGACGCACGACCAACGCTTCGCCGTCACCGAACTTCTCAACGGTCCGGCGGAGGTTCTCGCCGATCGTCTCGCCCAGGAGCGGGATCGAGCTGGCGCCGTGCGAATAGGAAGGAACGGCCATCGGAATTCCCACCTCCGGAATCGGAGCTATTGTCCTCGAAAGTACAGCAAGGCGCCGTCCAGCTTCTGCTCCCACTTCGCGAAGCCGGCGCGCTTGGCGAGGGCCGCAAGCTGGGCGGCCGCAGGGGGCACAAAGAAGCCGGCCAGTTGGGCAAGGCCGATCACCCTGCGGTGGAAGCCAGGCGGGTCGCTGATGAGGGACGTGCCGAGCAGCTCTCCGCCGGGCTTCAGGACCCGCCGGAACTCGGCCAGGGCGGCGCTCTTGCCGGGGATGACGTGGAGGCCGTTGAAGCAGGCGATCCGGTCGACGGCCCCCGCCACCAGCGGCAGGCGCGTGGCGTCGCCGCGAGCGAGCAGGACGTGCTCCTCAAGGCCCAGGATCCGCCGGCGCCGAGCTGCCCGCGCCAGCATGGCCTGGCTCAGGTCGATCCCGACCAGCAGGCCGCCCAGCTTGGGCGCGCCGCGCGAGAAGAGCGTCCCGCCGCCGGCCGGCACGTCGAGCACGATCTGTCCGGGCGGGCAGTCGAGCACCTCCGCCATCCATTCATACATGCGTGCGACGTCGGCTCCGTACTCGATCCTGGCCGCCACGCGGGCGAGGGCCGGCCGGTTCACGCCGAAGTCGTACGCCGCCCCGAAGGGCGTCGCGTAGGCGTCCAGCCGAGGCGCTCGCTCTTCGGGCGGCCAGAGGTCGAAGATGCCCTCCGCGGCGAGCACCCGGCTGTCCCTTCGCGGGCACTCCAGGCGGTCCCGGCGGTCCCCTCGGAGCGCGAGCTGCGAGCCACAAACCCAGCACCTGAGCGGCGTGGATCGGCTGGATTTCGTAGCCTGGCGGCGCACAACAGTTTGGGACTTGCGCCTGGCCATTCCCTAACCGTAAAGTCTGCCGCGGCCCCGATCGACGGCGGGCCGTTCGGAAAGCGCCGCAAGGCGAGGTCCGGATGGTACGAAGTTGGTTGGGGTCACTTCTTTTCAACAGGTTTTCCACACTGGCGCGGTGGTTGTGGCAACGATTCGTAGCCTGGCAGCGCACAACAGTTCGGAGTTGCGACTTTAGCTATCCCGCGAGTACAGTTCGCGGCGGCTCCGATCGACGGCGGGCCGTTCGGAAAGCGCCGCAAGGCGAGGTCCGGATGGGACGAAGTCGGTTGGGGTCATTGCTTTTTCCAGGGGTTTTCCACCGCCCCCTGAGGACCTTCTGGTGTGCCCTTGATCTTTCTCCGCAGAGGGTTAAAGTAGTGGCCAAGAACTTATAGCGGACGTATCAAAAGTTCCCGCTTTGCGTCCCAGCTCGGCGACCAGCCAGAGGTCCCCGTTTCATAACCGAGCGTGATTGCCGCATCCGTTCAACGAAACGCCGCGCAAGGGTGGGCCTCCATAAGAGGCGACGGCCCTGAGGGGCGCCGGTCAAGACCTGTGTTGCGCGAGACGGACGGAGCGGCCGAGGCGGTGCCGTTCTGGGCGCCGCCTCGTTTTTATTGGCGCTAGCCAGATACTCTCGACTGATTTCTAGCGTCTGCTAGGCTTCCAAGAGTGAAAGCTGGCGCATCTTACCGAATGGGCCAGGCGGCCGAGCTGCTCGGCACGAGCGTCGACTCGGTGCGGCGCCTCGCTGACGCGGGCCGGCTCAAGACGGTGCGTTCGGCCGGCGGCCACCGTCACATCGACGCCGCTGATCTGGCCCGCTACCTGGCGGCCCAGCCACCGCCGGCCGAGCCACCGCCGATCGTCGGCCAGTCGGCTCGCAACCGCTTCCCCGGCATCGTCACGCGCGTCCTGAAGGACACGGTGATGGCGCAGGTAGAGATGCAGGCCGGCCCCTTCCGGGTCGTGTCCTTGATGTCGCGCGAGGCCGCTGACGAGCTCGGCCTGGCGCCCGGCGTCCGCGCGGTCGCCGCGGTCAAGGCGACCAACGTGGTTGTGGAGCTGCCGGGCGAGCGGTGAGGCGGTTCTTCCTTCTCGCCCTGGCCGCAGTCAGCGCGTGTGGGTCGGTCCCCGCGCCCGTATCGCCAGACAAGGCCGGAGGAGACCTCAGCGTCTTCGCCGCCGCCTCGCTCACAGAGGCTTTCAAAGCGGCCGGAACTGGGTTCAAAGCGGCTCACCCGGGCAGCAATCCGACCTTCAACTTCGCGGGCACGCCGACTCTGCTGACGCAGCTCCTGCAGGGCGCGGGCGCCGACGTGTTCGCCTCCGCCGACCAGCCCAACATGCAGAAGGCGGTCGACGCCAAGCTGGTTGCCGGGGCGCCGCGGGTTTTCGCCACCAACAAGCTGGAGATCGTGGTCGGGGCCGGCAACCCCAAGCACATCAGCGGGCTGGCCGACCTGGCCCGCGCCGACGTCCTCTATATCACCGAGGCGCCGGACGTCCCGGCTGCGAAGTACGCAGCGCAGGCGCTCGCGGCGGCGGGCGTCAAGCCCGCGCCGCGCAGCCTGGAGGCGGATGTGAAGGGGGTCGTCAGCAAGGTTGCGCTGGGCGAGGCCGACGCGGGCATCGTCTACGTGACGGATGTTCGCGCGGCCCGCGGCAGGGTCAGCGGCGTCGCGATTCCCGATGCCCAGAACCCGCGTGCCGGCTATCTGGTCGCGGAGGTGCGGGCGGCGCACAATCCTTACGCGGCCCGGGCATTCATCGACTACTTGCTTTCGGCAGGCGGCCAGCAGGCGCTCCAGGGCTTCGGCTTCACACCGCCATGACGCGGCCTCGCCGGGAGCGGGTGCCTGCCGCCCTCGGCTTGCTGGCCGGGCTGGGCGCCGCTTTCTTCATCCTGCCCCTGGCCGGCCTCCTGGCGCGGGCGCCCTGGGGCGATGCGCTGACTGCCCTCAGCGCGCCCGAGACTCTCGAGGCCCTGAGGCTGTCGCTGGTCGCCTCGCTCACGGCGACCGCCGTCTCGCTACTACTTGGCGTGCCCCTGGCCTGGGTTTACGCGCGCGTCGAGTTCCCGGGCCGAAACCTGCTCCGCGCCCTGACAACGCTCCCCATGGTTCTGCCACCGGTCGTGGGCGGCATCGCCCTCCTCCTCGCTTTCGGCCGCCGGGGCCTCCTCGGGATGCTGTTGGAGAGAGGCTTCGGGATCACGCTGCCTTTCACCACGGCCGGGGTGGTGATGGCCGAGACCTTCGTGTCGATGCCGTTCCTGGTGCTCACGGTCGAGGCAGGCCTGCGCTCGCTGGACTCGCGGTACGAGGAGGCGGCGCGCACGCTGGGCGCCGGCCGCTGGACTGTGCTCGGCCGGGTGACCCTGCCGCTCATCGCTCCGTCGCTCTTCGCAGGCGCCGTCCTCTCCTGGGCTCGCGCGCTGGGCGAGTTCGGCGCCACCATCACCTTCGCCGGCAACTTCCCCGGCCGCACGCAGACCATGCCGCTGGCGGTCTACCTCCTCCTCGAGTCGCGGCCGGAGGCCTCCTTCATCCTGAGCTTGGTGCTACTGGCGGTCTCGCTGGCCGTGCTGGTCGGCCTGCGCGACCGCTGGCTGGGCTCGCCATGAGCCTTGCGGCCGAGGTCGGCCTCCAGCTCGGCCGGCTGCGGCTCGATGTGTCGCTGGCAGCCGGCGGTGCCGAAGTCGTGGCGCTGCTCGGGCCCAACGGCGCCGGCAAGACGACGTTCCTCCGAGCCCTGGCAGGGCTGGTCCCCCTCGACGCCGGGCGGGTGGAGCTCGACGGCGTCACCTTCGAGGACCCGGTGCGACGGGTGTTCGTCCCGACCGAGCGGCGGCCGATCGGCGTCGTCTTTCAGGACTACCTGCTCTTCCCGCACCTGAGCGTGCTGGACAACGTGGCTTTCGGGCTGCGCTCCCGGGGGACCGGGCGGAAAACCGCCGACGGGCGGGCTCGGGATTGGTTGGAACGCCTCGACCTCGCCGCTTACGCCACGGCCCGGCCGGACTCGCTTTCGGGCGGCCAGCGGCAGCGGGTCGCGCTGGCCCGGGCGCTGGCCACGGACCCCCGCCTGCTGCTGCTGGACGAGCCGCTCGCCGCGCTCGACGCCAGCACCCGCGCCGAGGTGCGGCGTGACCTGAAACGGCACCTGGCCTCCTTTGAGGGCATCCGCCTGCTGGTCACCCACGACCCGCTGGAGGCGATCGCCCTCGCCGATCGCCTGGTGGTACTCGAAAGCGGCACCGTCACGCAGTCCGGCACTCCGGCCGAGGTGACCGCCAGGCCCCGTTCCCAGTACGTGGCCGACCTGGTCGGCGTGAACCTCTTCCGTGGCGCCGCGGCGGGCGGCGTCCTCAGCCTGGCTGGGGGAGGTCTACTGGCCGTTGCGGACGCGGCCGCCGGCGACGTCTTCGCGGTGGTCCATCCACGGGCAGTGGCGGTGCACCGCCAGCGTCCCGAAGGCAGTCCCCGCAACGTCTGGCGCGGCCGGGCTGAGGGTGTGGAGCTGGCCGGAGACCGGGCACGAGTGCGCGTCAGCGGCGAGATCTCCCTGGTGGCGGAGGTCACCCCCGCGGCCGTGGCCGAGCTGGCGCTGGCGGCGGGCGGCGAGGTCTGGATCTCGGTCAAGGCGACCGAGGTCGCCGTCTACCCGGCTTAGCGCACTGACTTGATGCGGCTCACGAACACCGTCCCCAGGATGTAGAAGACGATGGCGACCGAGAAGACGACCCGGTAGCCGGAGTTGGGCGACTGCCGGTTGAAGAGGTCGAGAACGAACCCGAGGACAGAGCCGAGGAGCACCTGCGGCAGGGTGTAGGCAACATGGAACAGCCCCATGTCCTTCGCCGGCCGGTCGCGGTCCGGTAGCGTGTCGCAGGCGAGCGCCCAATCGACCGAGTAATAGAGGCCGTACCCGAGCCCGTAGATGACCCCGAGCAAGAAGAAGAGGCTCGTTTGGGACGGGTAGAAGACGACGAAGACAAGCACCACCAGTCCCTGCGCGGCGCCACTCAGATACACGAAGATCTTCCGTCCGAGGCGATCGGAGAGCCAGCCGCCGGCGAGGCCGAACGGGGTGGCGGCCAGGAGCACCACCAGCAGGTAGAGGCTGGTGAACTTGTCTGCGCCCGGTATGCGGGCGACGTCGTGGAAGAAGAACTGGAGGAAAGGAAACACGCTCCAGATCCCGCCTGTGATCATGAGTCGGGTGAAGATCACCCAGGCGAAGTCGCCATGCGCGAGGGGGCTCAAGAAGTCCTTGATCGCCTCGACCGGAGGCTTCGCCGGCCGCCGTTCGACGGGGGTCATGCCCTCACCCTTTGCAGCCAGCAACGTCGGAACCAGGGTGAGCAGGAGCACGACTGAGATCCCGGCGTACGTGAGCAGGGGCCGACCGATCGCCGAGAAGAGGTAGAAGTAGCTGGCCAGGCTGGTCACGACGCCTAGCTGGACCATTGCGCCCAGAATTCCGCTCTGCTTGCCGAACTCATCGCCGGGGACGATGTCCGGCACGATGCCGTTGAACGCAGCGCCCGCCACATTGTTGGTGATCTGGACCAGCAGGTAGGCGACCAGAAGCCAGCCGTAGTTCGGCGCCACCATCAGAAGGAGGAGCGCGCCCGCATTGAGGACGGTCCCGACCAGCATGATCGGGCGGCGCCTCCCCCAACGCGTGCTGAGGCTGTCAGACCAGTAGCCGACCAGGGGCGGTAGGACCATCGCAAAGAAGGCGCCTGCGCCGAGTGCGATCCCGAGGGCGCTGCCTCGCTGTTCGCTGGGGACCAGATGGCTGATCTGGTAAGGAATCAGCACCGGCAGGATCACGCCCCAGTGGTAGTTGCCGCCGAACCAGAAGGCGGCCAGGGCGATGTGGCGACGCAGGCCAAAGGCCTGCTTCACCCCCCCTGCCGCCGCAGCCGTGGCCATGTGCTGGAGGCAGGTTAAGGCGCTTCCGGGCGGCCGTCAAAACCGGTAGGCTGTACCGGCCTAAAGATGAAGCTCTCGTTCAGCCACGCCCGGAGGATCCTGACCGAGGTGCCGCGCAACGCCAAGCTGGCTTACTGCCTGCTGCGCGACCCGCGGGTGCCCACGGCGCCGAAGGCGGCCCTGTTGACCGCGCTCGGGCTGATCGTGAGCCCCGTCGACCTCCCGGCCTGGATCCCGGTCGTGGGCGAGCTCGACGTGCTGGCGCTCGGCATCCTGGCGGTGAAGGTCTTCATCGACGCCTGTCCCGACGAGCTCCAGGCCGAGCACCGGGCCGCGCTCGAGCGGCGGGAGAGCGTCTGGGATGACGATCGCCGGCTGCTCGTGGGGACGGCGCGTCGCCAGGTGTCGCGGACTGTAGGAAGCTGGCGGGCGCGGCTGCCAAAAGCCGGTTAGTTCAAGGGGAGCTGCTGCTTGCCGTGAAAGTGATGCTGACGAAGGACGTCAAGGACGTCGGCCAGGCCGGCGAGGTGAAGGAGGTGGCTGATGGGTTCGGCCGCAACTTCCTGATCCCCCGCAAGCTGGCCGTGCTGGCCCGCAAGGGGGTCGAGGAGGAGGCCAGGCGCGTCAGGGCCGCCACCGCCAAGCGCGAGGCCAAGGACATCGACGAGGCGCGCGAGCTGGCGGAGGAGATCGGAAACAAGACGGTGGTCGTCCGGCTCCGGGTGGGCGAGGAGGGAAAGGCCTTCGGCGCGATTACCAACGCCGACATCGCCGAGGCTCTTCGTGCCCAGCACAAGGTCGAGGTCGACCGGCACCGGATCGACTTGAAAGAGCCGATCAAGACCCTTGGTGAGCACCAGGTCTCGCTCCATCTCCACCGTGACGTCGAGGCGACCATCAACGTGGTGGTGACGCAGGACCGGTGATGTCCTTGGTGATGCCCTAGGTGATGTCCTAGGTGGCGCAGGCGCCACCGATCGACGGCAGGACCGCCGGCCGGGTTCCACCGCACGACCTCGAGGCCGAGCAGTCGGTCCTGGGGGCGATCCTTCTCGACGAGCTGGCGGTCGTCAAGGTCTCCGAGTTCCTGGAGCCGAAGGACTTCTATCGCAAGAACCACGCCGACGTCTATCAGGCGTCGCTCGAGCTGCTCCAGCACGGCGAGCCCATCGACATCGTCACCGTCGGCTCGGAGCTGGAGAAGATGGGCGTCCTGGAGCGCGTGGGCGGCCGCACCTATCTGGCCCAGCTGGAGCAGTCGGTGCCGACGGCGGCCAACGTCGAGTACTACGGCCGGATCGTCAAGGAGAAGGCGACCAAACGCTCGCTGATCACGACGGGCGGCGAGATCGCCGGCCTCGGCTACGACGAAGCGGTCGACTCGGGCGACGCGCTCAACCAGGCCCAGGCCCGCGTGTTCGCGATCTCCGAGTCGCGGTCGATGTCCGACTTCGAGCACCTCTTCCCGCTGCTGCGTTCGACGATGGACCGGGTCGACGCGCTGCAGGCGTCCGGGGGGCGGGTGATCGGAGTCCCCTCCGGCTTCTACGACCTCGACTCCAAGACCAACGGCTTCAAGGCGTCCGAGCTCACGATCGTGGCGGGCCGCCCGGGCATCGGGAAGACCTCGCTCGCGCTCAACATCTCACTTGAGGCGGCGGTCGAGCATCGGGTCCCGGTAGCCATCTTCTCGCTCGAGATGTCGAAGGACCAGCTCGCCGAGCGCCTGCTTTGCGAGTACGCGCGAGTGGACGCCCAGCGCCTGCATCGAGGCCTCCTCGGCGAGTCCGAGCACGAGCGGCTGGCCCGCGCCCTCGGTCCGCTCGGTGACGCGCCAATTTACATCGACGATTCGCCGATGCTCGACGAGCTGATGCTGATGACCAAGGCGCGGCGGATCAAGCTCCAGGCGGGGATCGGGCTCGTGGTGGTCGACTACCTGCAGCTCATGCGGAGCCGCCACGGGGGGGCCGACGACAACCGGGTGCAGGAGGTGTCCTCGATCTCCCGCTCGATGAAGGGTCTGGCCCGGGAGCTGAACGTGCCGGTGATGGCGCTCTCGCAGCTGTCCAGGGCTCCCGAGCAGCGAACCGACAAGCGCCCGATGCTCTCCGATTTGAGAGAGAGCGGTAGCATCGAACAGGATGCCGACGTTGTAATCTTTCTTTATAGGGAGGGCTACTACAACAAGACCGACACGACCGGCCTCTCCGAGATCATCGTGGCCAAGAACCGGAACGGCCCGACCGGCACCATCAACCTCCGGTTCCGCCCCGAGCTGACGCGCTTCGAGAACCTGGAGGCGCGGCGCCGCGGGCCCGACGAGCCGCCCGCCCCCGAGCCCAGCTAACAGTCCACTCCCGATGGTCATCATCCTGGTCGGTGGGCAGTGGGGCGACGAGGGCAAGGGCAAGGTCATCGACCTCCTCGCCGAGCGCGCCAACCTGGTCATCCGCTCTCAGGGCGGCAACAACGCCGGCCACACCGTGGTCACCGAGCACGGCGAGTACAAGTTCCAGCTCATCCCTTCCGGCGTGCTCTACCCCGAGTGCACCTGCGTCATCGGCAACGGCGTCGTGGTCGATCCACGCGTCCTGATCAAGGAGATCGAGCAGCTCCGCGAGCGCGGCATCGAGCCGAAGAACCTGGTGGTCAGCGAGCGAGCCCACATGGTCATGAGCTACCACCCAGTCTTCGACCAGCTCGAAGAGGAAGCCCGGGGTGACGACCGGCTGGGCACCACCTGGCGCGGCATCGGCCCCGCCTACGCCGACAAGATCCGGCGGATCGGCTTCCGCGTCGGCGACCTCCAGAAGGAGGCCTTCATGCGCAAGAAGCTGGGCTTCGTCGTGGGCCAGATCAAGAACCAGGTCATGACCCGGCTCTACGACGCAGAGCCCTTCAAGTGGGAGGCGCTCCTGGAGGAGTACCTCGGCTACGCCCGCACCCTCGACCCCTACATCAAGGACACCTTCCCGCTCGTGCAGGCAGCTCTCGATCGGGGCGACAACATCCTTCTGGAGGGCGCCCAGGCGACGATGCTCGATCTCGACTTCGGCACCTACCCGTACGTCACCAGCTCCAACCCGACGGCGGGCGGCGCCCTGACGGGCTCCGGCATCGCACCAACCTCGGTCGACCTCACGATCGCGGTCTTCAAGGCCTATACGACGCGCGTCGGCTACGGGCCCTTCCCGACCGAGCTTTTCGACTCCCTCGGCGAGCGGATCCGAGAGCGCGGCGTCGAGTACGGCACGGTCACCGGCCGGCCCCGTCGCGTCGGCTGGTTCGACGCCTGCGTCGGCCGCTATTCGACCCGGCTCAACGGCGCAGGCTCGATCGCCCTGATGAAGATCGACGTCCTCAACGAGGTCGACACAGTCAAGGTCTGCACCGGGTACGAGTTCCGCGGGGTGGTGCACGGCCACCCGATGGCCAACATCTCGCATCTGAAGCACTGCACCCCGGTCTACGAAGAGATGCCGGGCTGGCGCGCGGACATCAGCTCGGCCCGGCGCTGGGAGGACCTGCCTCGCGAATGCCGGGACTACGTCGAGCGGCTGGGGGAGCTCTGCGGCGCGCCGGTCGACATCGTCGGCGTCGGTCCGCGGCGGGACCAGTACGTCATGCGGAAGCAGGTTCTCTTCGCCGAGACTGCCCGCGCTTGAAGAGGCGGGGCAACCGGGGCGTCAGCCAGCGGGTGCCCAGCTCCAGCAGGGCGAACGCCACCTGCAGCGCGGCGACGCTCAAGAACACGCCTTCGATGTAGAGGGGCACAGCTCGCACCCCGACCGCGAAAACTCCGGCGGCGAACGCCAGCGTGGGCCGCAGGACAGGCTCCTCGGGTAGCAGCCTGCGGTCAGCCAGGGCGAGCGCGGCGACAAACCAGGTGGGCCCGCTGTCCAGCTGGAAGACCGGGTCCCAGCGGAGCATGACCGAGATCAGCAAGCCGCCCAGTAAGAAGCCGATCAGCGCCGCCAGGCTGACGCGGCGCGCGTACCAGAGCCAGGCGATCGAGATCACGACCGCCAGGAGGCTCGTGCAGAGGATTGGTCCGGCGACGTTCCCGACGTAGAGCGTGGTCGGGTCGATGAAGCGCGCATCCCCGCCGTAGAAGCGTGACCACTGCTGGATTGGCTCCGGAAACGGGACCAGGACCACCGGTTTCAGGTAGGTGGCGACTGTTCCGCTCGATGTCCAGTAGGCGAACGCATAAGCGATGAGGCCCGTATGGATGCCGGCTCGAGGCCAGAAGCGGCCTCTCAGCAGCTCCAGCAAGCTGGCCAGGACCGCGATCAGGAGCGACCAGACGATGTGCGCGCCGGCGCCGACCAGGGCCACCCCAATGAAGGCGGTGATCGCCGGGCTGGAGCGCAGTGGGATCTTGGCCCGCCGCGCCAGGAGGTGGAAGGCGCCCCCCATGGCGAGGGCCAGGACCGCCGACACGAAGGCGATCAGGCCGTAGAGGGTCAGGCCCGCCACAAGCGGCGGTATGAGGGCGATGCCCAGCGCCATGTCGGCGGGCAGGGAGTAGGGCCTGAACGCCGCCCGGTCGAGGGCCCGGCCCAGCTTGCCGAACACCGAGCGATTCTATTTCAGCGCCGCACAGGCCCGCCCAAAGGGCGATAATTCGCCGCTGGCGGTGTCGCGGCCCCTTTCACGTCTTCTTGCGGCAGCCTTGCTCAGCGCGATGGCGCTGATAGCCTCACCCGCCTGGGCGGCGCCCGCTGACAACACCTGGACGCAGCTCACCTCCCTGCCTGAGAAGCTCGACGCGCCGGTCCTGGCCATCGCGGTCAGTCCCAGCAACCCTTTGCAGGTCCTGCTCGGCACCGGGTCCGGCAGCGTCTACAGGAGCGGCGACGCCGGCGTCACCTGGACGCTCACCGGCCACGCCATGGGGCGCGGGGTGGTCTCGCTCGCCTTCAGCCCGTTCAAGGCCGGTCTGGTTTTCGCCGGGACGCGAGGGCAGGGCATCTGGCGGAGCACCGACAGTGGCGCGACCTGGGCGCGCCAGCAGCCCTCCGGACCGATGACAATCCGAAGCTTCGCCTTCGCCAAGTCGCAGAGCCTGGCGGGCGGCGACTCCGGCCTCTTCACCTCGCGAGACGGCATCGCCTGGGCTCCGATCCCGGCTCTCAAGGACCTGAGCCTGGTGGCCCTGGCCGCGCCGGCGGTGAACGACCCGGCCCGCTTCCTGGCCGGCGGTGACGCCAGCCGGGGGGTCGAGGCGCTACCGCTCTACCAGAGCCAGGACGGAGGATCGACCTGGACCCTGCTCAAGGCCGGGCTCGGCTCCAGCTCGATGGTGGCCGCGGCCGCGGCCGGCCCGCTGCCGGCGAAGGGTGACGTCCGGCCGCTGGTGGTGGGGACCAACGTGGGCGCCTACCTCTCGGTAGACAACGGCGCCACCTGGACGCAGGCCGCCGGCTTACCTGCGGTCGACTACAACGCCGTCGGCTTTGTCAGCAACCACCCGGAGCGGTTCTACCTGGCCAGCGACGGGGGCGGCTCGGTATCTGGAGGGCTCTGGTCCACGGCCGACGCGGGCCAGACTTTCCGCACACTGCAGCCTCCAGTGCCCAGCGTGACCGCCCTGGCGCTCTCCGCCGAAGACACACCGACCCTCTACGTGGCGACGTTCAGGCCGATCGACCATGCGGTCCACCTCTGGACCTACCGCGACGCCGGCGGGCCACCGGCTGTCAGCGCCGCCCTGCCCGCGCCGGCGCGTTCAGTCGCTCCCAAAGCCGTCCGCGTCACCGGGAGCGGCTGGTTGAGCGACCCGGCGGTTCCCTATGTCGCACTCTCGGTGCTGGCGCTCGCGGTGCTCTTCCTGGCTGTCGTCTTCTACCTGCGGAGCGGGAAAGAGCGCTAGGCCGAGCGAACTGTAACGGCTACCTCACCGGAGCCTGGCCCGATTCGCTGGCCAGGAGCTTGCGGCTCGGATCCGCCGGTGGGGCCAGCCGCCAGGGGTCGAGCCCGGCCCGTTCGAGCATCGCCTTGGACAGCCGGTCGTAGTCGCGGTTCGCGATGTCGCCGACCGGGTCCTTGCTGGCCTTCATGAGCTGCGTGAAGTTCAGGGTGGCCAGCGCCCGGTAGGCCAGCAGGGCCTTGGCCTCCTGGACCCGCCCCGACCGCTGCGCCACGCGGACGAAAGCCAAGGCTGAACCCATCTCACGGGCGTCTTTGTAGCGCCAGACGCCATAGGTTAGGACGACATAGAGGATGGGGGGCAGGGCTACGAAAAGGGCGAGCGCGATCGCCAGCTCGAAGATGTCCTGGCGCACCGTGGCGCTCAAGCTGATGAGCGAGTCGCCTGTGTGCCGCTGGAGATCGCCGGCGGTGCGCAGCAGCCAGTCGGACAGGTAAGGCACGTTGCGAGGGACGCTGTTGCGGAAGGCGGCGAGCCAGTCGTTGAAGGTGCGGCCGGTGTCGCGGAGCCCGTCAGCGATCACTTCCAGCGCCATCACCGTCTGGTAGGTGATCCAGCCAGCGAAGGCCCAGAACGCGATCCAGACGATAGCGAGTGTGTCCTGCACGATCCGGCGCAGCTGCGGCAGCCGGCGGTCCGGGTAGAACTTCAGCATCTGGCTATAGGGCCAATGTAGGAGAAATCGGGCGCGCTAAACTGCCCGTTCGTGGCCCAACCAAGGGAGCGGTTGCGCCAGCTGGGTCTCCAGCTGCCGACGCCGCCCGCGCCGCTCGCCTCTTACGTGCCCACCAGGACCGTCCCGATGGGTGGCGGCAAGGCGCTGGTCTTCGTGGCCGGCCAGGTCCCCCTGGAAGACGGTCAGCTGCGCTTCATCGGGCGGGTGCCCACCGAGGTGTCCCTGGAGGACGCGCAGGCGGCGGCCCGGCTCTGCGCCCTCAACATCCTGGCCCAGGTCGAGGCGGCCGCCGGGCTCGACAAGGTCGACGTGGTTGCTTCGGTGACCGGTTTCGTGCGCTCCGCCGAGGGCTTCGGCGAACAGCCGCAGGTCATCAATGCCGCGTCCGACCTCCTCGCTGACGTCTTGGGCGACGCCGGTCGTCACTCGCGCGCCGCGGTCGGCGTCAGCGAGCTCCCGCGCGGCGTCTCGGTTGAGATCGCGGCGGTATTTGTCGTCCGCACCTGAGGTTGACCGGGCGGCTCTGAACCGGCGGCGGCTGCTGCCGATCGGGGTGGCGGTCTACCTCGCCGTCATCTTCGCGGTGATGCTCTGGCGCGGCGTCTCGATCGAGCCGCAGTGGGTGGCGCTGGCGCTCCTCCTGGTCGCCGTCGCGCTCGGCCGCGGCAAGGCTTTCATCTTCGACTGGCTGCCTTTCCTGGTCCTCTTCTTCGCCTACGAAGTCATGCGCGGCTTTGCCGCCAAGACGGGCTTCGCGGCGCACGACATCACCGGCCTGGAGCGCTTCCTCTTCTTCGGCTCGCTACCGACCGTGACGCTGCAGCACTGGTTCTACAACCCGAACCTGATCGGCGTCCAGGACTGGGCGGCGATGGTCCTCTACTTCCTGCACTTCCCGGTTCCGCTGCTCGTCGGATTCGTGTTCTGGTGGAACCGCCGCGAGCACTACTGGCGGTTCGTGGCGGCGCTGCTCCTGATGTGCTTCCTGGCTTTCATCACCTACCTCTTCTGGCCGAGCGACCCACCCTGGTACATCAATAAGCAGGACGGCGTCGTCAAGATCATCGACGAGACGATCCGGAAGTGGGGCGTGCAGTACTTCGTCTCGCCCGTCTACACGAACTTGAACCCGAACAAGTTCGCCGCCTTTCCTTCACTGCACGCGGCCTTTCCCGCGCTCGGCGCGATGTACGCGTGGAGCCGCTACCGCTGGCTGGCGCTGATCCTGATCCCGTACACCGCGTGCGTCTGGATCGCGATCGTCTACCTGGGCGAGCACTACTTCATTGACGCGCTGGCGGGGCTGGTTTACGCGGTGGTCGCCACGCTCCTGGTGGAGGCCTTTGTCAGGCGCGCCAGACCTTCTTCATGATCGTCCGCGCCAGCTTGTCGGTGTCGTGGTGCGAGGGGATCCGGCGGTTGACGACGTCGGTCAGGATGAAGTGCGGTCCTTCGCGGCCCAGCGTCATCCGCTGCATGTCGAAGAGGACCTTGGACTGGCCGCCCGTCGGCGTGTAGTTGTGGTTGGAGTTCACGATCACGAAGTCGAAGATGTTGGAACCGACGTGGTCCTCCAGCACCCGCAAAAAGTCGGAGACTCCGAAGTTGTCGGTCTCGCCTTTCTCTGAGGCGACGTTGCAGACGAAAACCTTGAGCGCGGGGGAGGCTTTGATCGCCTCGACCATGCCGTGCACGAGCAGGTTCGGCAGGATGCTCGTATAGAGGCTGCCCGGCCCGACCGTGACGATGTCGGCGTTGAGGATCGCGAGCGCCGCTTCCGGGTTGATCTCGACGTTGTCGGGCCGCAGGAAGACCCTGGTGATCGGGTGCTCTTGCATGGGGATTTTCGACTCGCCGACCACCGTGCCGCCGTTGACGCTGGCGCAGAGCACGACGTCCTGGAGCGTGCTCGGCAGGACCTCGCCGCGCACCGCCAGCACCCGGCCCGACTCGCGCACCGCATGCTCGATGTCGCCGGTCACCTCGGCCATGGCCATGATGAAAAGGTTCCCGAAGGAGTGGCCTTCGAGCGTGCCGTCCTTGAAGCGGTGGTCGAAGAGCTCCTTCACCAACGGCTCGGCGTCGGCAAGCGCCACCAGGCACTGGCGGATATCACCGGGAGGCAAGATCCGGTACTCGTCCCGCAGTCGGCCGCTCGACCCGCCGTCGTCGGCGACGGTCACGATCGCGTGGAGGTTGCCCGTGAACTCCTTCAGCCCACGCAGCAGCGTGCTCAGCCCGTGGCCGCCGCCGATGCTGACGATGCGCGGACCACGGCTGCGGACGCGGCTCGAGTAGAGAAGCTCGGCGACACTGCGGTCGCCGCCCGGGATGAATGGGCCCAGGATCGAGCGCTGGAGCATGTAGAAGCTGAACACCAGGAGGCCGACACCCAGCCCGCCGAAGAGGAACGCCCGGACGGGTCGGGGCAGGAACTGGAGCGTGCCGTAATACGCCAGGACGCCAGGGCTGCCGGTGATCCGCGTCTCGGCGTAGATGTCCTTCAGGAAGTAGGCGATGCCAAGGTCGACCATCAGGATGCTGAACATCAGCAGCAGCAGCCACCGCTTGACGTAGAGTCCAGGGGTCAACCAGCGCAGCCATCGCGCCGGGGTGCGCAGCATAAGGGGCATCTAGAGTATGGACCTGAAACGTGGCCCCGCTGCCTTGGTTTCGGTCTGGCGACCGTGGATTGGATAATGGTGCTGTAATGAAATTGATGCGACGGATGAGGCGTTTGGCCAAGATCGCAGGGTTTGGGCTTTTCATCGCCGCCATCACGCAGGAGATGAGCAAGCCAGAGGCCGAGCGGACCTGGAACGGCAAGGTCCTCGGCCTGGTCCCATACGACTTCCGGCCGCCGACCTGGAAGCGGCTCGAGGAGGCCTACTGGAACCCGGAGGACCCGCGGCTGTTCACCGACCGCCCGTTCGGCATCGGCTGGGCGATCAACTTCTACCGGGCCCGCCAGCTCCTCCAGGACTCCTTCGAAGCGCTCATGGGCCCGGTCGCGCCGCCCGCTTACAAACGCTGGGAGGCGCGCACCTCAGGTGGCTCCTCCTCCGCCTCCAGTCCGTCCAAGAAAGCCTCCTCCGAATAACCGGAGCGCCCTCCTTGAACGGCTGAAAGCCCAGCCGTCGCCAGGCTACTTCTCCCAAGTGTGTGCGAAACCTTGTGGATAAATGAGGCGGAGCTGTGGCCAACCTGACCGGTTGGCGGTCCGTCTTTAGAGCCGTCTCTGGCGTCAGGCGCGGGCGGAGGCCGCGGGTAGAATCGGTCTCGACCTTCCACTGGGGAGTGGCCAAGCTGGTAAGGCGCCTGATTCTGGATCAGGTAATCGTAGGTTCGAATCCTACCTCCCCAGCCACCGCCTTCAGCTACGCGCACCGCTCTGGCGCTGTCCGCGCGATTCCGCACTTTCAGCGCCAACCGCGCGCTACCCGACGCTGAATAACGAGCGTTTGGTGTCAGGCGTGCGGAAGCGCGGCTAGGCTTGGTGGCGGAGGGTCCGGACGGCCGTGACGCCCGCGGCCATCCAGTCGGGTGAGTCGATCCAGCTTTCGACGCCCCAGAGCAACACCACTTTGGCGCCCCGGTCCCGGTAGGCGAGAGCACTCGCCTGGAGGTCGGAGGTTCCAAAGCTGGCCCCGTCTTTCCAGGGTGCCGCCTGCATCTCAGTGATCCAGAGCGGCTTGCCGACCTGAGCGGCCCGGATCGCCCAGTAGGCCACCGTCTCCGACTTCCAGGCGATCCGGCGCGCTGCGCTGGCGTCCTCCAGCGACGTCCGGTCGGTGACCGCGTAGACGTCCAGCCCGAGTATGTCGCCAAGGGTGAGCGCCTGCGACGGGTGGCCGACCGCTTGGGGGAGCGGGAGAAACTCGTACAGCCAGCTGAGCGGGCTCTCCGCCTGCTCGTCGAGGTCGACGGCAGCCGAGTTGTAGGTCGTCACGACGACGGGGTGGCCGGCGTCGATCGAGCGGAGCAGCGTCATCTCGTCGGAGATCGTCGCCGACGCCAGGCTGTTGTCTCCGTCGGCCTCGGCGGTCACGTTGTCGAGCGGTTCGTTCTCGATCTGCCACCCGTAGAGAAGCGGCGACGAGCTGTAGCGCTGGAAGGTGGTCTCAAGGTAAGCGGTGTACTCCGGCATGGCGACGGCCTGGCGGATGTCGGTCGCGGCGGCGAGTGGCAGCCAGTTGGGCAGGTAGACCTCCGGGAAGGCGATGTTGCGGGCGCCTACGACGAGGAGCACGTGCGCGCTCCGGCGGTGGTGGAGGTTGTAATCGCTGATTGTGGTGAGCAGGCCGTCGACAGGGCTGAAGTCGAAGGCGTTGGAGGCGGGGGCCACCGCGTCCCAGTAGACGGGCAGCCGCACCAGGTCCGGATGCAAGCGCGCCATCAGCTTCGCCAGGGTGGACTCGGCGGAGGGCCCGCCGGCCGCCAGAGCGGAAGGGGAAAACGAAAAGCCGATCAGCTCGGGTCCGGAGAGGGTCGGCGCCGGGCTCGGAGCGGGGGACGGCAGGAGAAGCAGAAGCGTGAGGCCGGCCAGCAGCCGCCTCGCGCCAAGCAGCTTCATCACGCAGATTTTGTTACACGCGATTGACTTGTGGGGTTTCGGGTACACTTCCTCTGCCGTCCACATGGGCCGGCAGCTCGCCGCGGTCGTCGGAGAATCTTCTTCTCGAACAGGCCCAGCGCGTTTGTCAGAAGTTCGTTCGAGAAGAAAGAGGTAGACGCGACAGTGACAGGAACGATCAAAAAGCTGGTGTCCGACCGTGGCTTTGGATTCATTGCGGCTGAGGATGGCAAGGAGTATTTCTTCCACCGCAGCTCCACCGATGAATTCGACACGCTCAACGGCGGAGAGAAGGTGGAATTCGATATCGAGCCGAGCCCGAAGGGCCCGCGCGCGAATCGCGTGAAGGTCGCGGCCTAACCCGCTTCCAGACCAACCACAGAGCCCCGTCCGAGTTTCTCGGGCGGGGTTTTCTTTTTAACTCGAGGCCAGCGCCAGGCAACTTTCTGCCGCCGTCCGGATGTGCCTGGCGAAGTCCTCCACGTCTGGAACCAGGCCGGGATCGGCTGTGAGGCCGAAGTGGACGAACCCGTTGTAAGAGACGATCGCCACGCCCAGGCCCATCGACGGGTAGAGAGGCGCGAAAGGCCAGACCTCGAGCAGCTCTGCCCCGCCGCTGTAGAGCGGCACCTGTGGGCCAGGGATGTTGGTTACGTTCAGCTTGGCTCCCGCCTGGGGCGTCGACATAACCCGGCCGGCGAGCACCAGCAGGGTGGGCGGCGCCCACTCGGCCAGGCCCGCCAGCTTGTCGGCGGCGACCGCCTGCCGCGTGCGCTTCAAGTCGCCGGTCGTGTACTGGATCCGGCGCAGTCTCTCCTCGATGGGGATCGCCCCGGTCGGCATCTCGACCACCATGCCGCTGATGCGGTTGCCAAGCTGCCCGCGATCTCCGGCTTCGCGGACCGAGACCGGGCAGAAGACGCGGATCTTCTCGGGCGGCCTGTCTCCGCGGGCCTTGAGCCAGTGGTGGAGGCTCTCCGCGATCACCGCCAGGATGGCGTCGTTCACCGTGCACTTGTAGCGCTCCTTGAGCGCCTTGAACCCGGCTAGCGGCAGCTTCAGGCCGCGGCCCGTGCGCTGCGGTCCGATGGCGCGGTTCCAGAAGAGCTCGCGGTCCTGGGCGACCATCGATCGGCCCAGCCCATACCAGCCCCGCCAGGGTTGCCGCCAGGCAGTCCTGAGGCCGCGGAGTCCGACTCCCCCGCCGGTCCTGGAGAGCGGATCCCAGAAGAAGCGCCTGGCCAGGTCCCAGCCACTCGGTGCCGGGCGCGGCCGCCAGGGCTCGGCCGGGGGAGGGGGAGTGTACGGCTCGGGCGTGGCGTCCAAGAGGAGCGTCGCGATATCAAGTGACGATGCCCCGTCGATCATCGCGTGGTGGGCCCGGTTGACGATGCCGACGCGGCCGTCCTGGAGGCCGCTTACCACCGTGATCTCCCAGAGCGGCCGGCGCTTGTCGAGCGGCCGGGCCATGATCCGCATCGCCACGGCCCGGAACTGGGCGCCGGTGCCCGGCGGCGGCAGGACCTCGCGGCGCACGTGCGAGCCGAGGTCGAAATTGGCGTCGTCAACCCAAACCGGGTGCTCGAGATGGAAGGGGACCCGCTTCACCCGCTGCCGGTAGCGCGGCACCAGGTGGAGGCGCTCGGCGATGGTCTCTTCGATGCCCTGCGCGCCCCGTCCTCCCGGCACCTGGGAGGCGCCCTCGAAGACGTAGACCGTGGCCAGGTCGAGCGGCGTGTCCGGGCGCTCGGCATAGAGGAACCAGGCGTCCCGGGCCCCCAGCGGTTCGAACCACGTCTTCACGACTGCGTCAACATTGTCTCCCGGGATGGCGCCGCGAGAGATCGCCCTGAACCACGTGAGCGTGCACGCCGAAGACCTGGAGGTTTCGGCCCGCTTCTACGAGGAGTGGTTCGGCATGGACCGCCTGCCGACGCCCGACTTCGGCTATCCGGTTGTCTGGCTCCGGGCCGGTGACCGCCAGCTCCACCTTTTTCATCTCGATGTGGAGGCTCCAAAAAACCACCACTTCGCCGTCACGGTCGACGACCTGAGCGCCTTCTACGCGAAGGCGCGGGAAGCCGGCATCCTCGACCGAGAAGAGGTCCGCGAGTTCCCGGGCGGCGGCTTCCAGATGTACATCCGGGACCCGGCCGGAAACCTGGTCGAGGTGGACGGCCGTGAGGTCGACTCGACTGTCGTGGGTGCCCCCGTCCGCCTGGGCGGCAGCCCCGAAGCCAAGCTCTTTCTCTGATCTTGATCAGCGTCGAATGACAGACGCGGCTGTGACTCCGGCGCGCCTGGGCGCCCTCCGCCACCTGAGCCTGGGAGCCTTCTGGCTGGGCACCTACTTCGTCATCACTCCCGTCTACACGATCTTTCTGCAGGTGCAGGTCAGCCAGACCGTCGCGCGGCCCATCCAGAGCACCGCCACCGGGCTGGCGACCGGGCTCGCCGGCCTTTTCGCGATGGTGCTGCCGCCGCTGGTCGGCTTCGTCTCCGATCGCCTGCATTCCCCCTGGGGACGGCGCAAGCCGATCATCGTCGCCGGCGCGGCCGGGATCGCCGTGGCGCTCCTGGTCCTGATGGGCGCACGCAGCTACCCGACGGTACTGCTCGGCTTCATTCTGGCCGTGGCGTTCCTCAACACGGCGGGGGCCGCGTACGTGGCCGTGATCCCCGACACGGTCCATCCAGGTGAGAGCGGGCGGGCCAGCGGGGTGCTCGGCCTGATGGTCCAGGCCGGGAGCGTCCTCTCCCTGCTGACGACGCTCTTCTTCATCCGGATCGGGCACCTCCGGCTCACCTACCTGGTCCTCATCGCGGTGATGCTCCTGACGCTGGTTCCGAGCCTCTGGGCGATGGGCGGCAGCGAGACCAAACGGCCTGTCGCGCGCGCGCCCGGCAGCCTGCGCTCATTCCTGAGCCCGCTCTGGACCGGAGACTTCGCCTGGGCCTTCTTCACCCGTTTCCTCACCATCTCCGGTCTCTACACGATCCTGCCCTTCCTGCTTTTCGCCTTCCGAGACCTGCTCCACCTTCGCCGGCCGGCCGGTTTCACGACGCTCTTCGAGCTCTGCCTGACTGGCGTTGCGATTCCCGTGGCGATGATCTGCGGCTATCTGTCGGACCGGTTCGGCCGCAAGCGCTTCGTATACGCGTCAGGGGCGGTCTCGATCTTCGTCCTGGCCTCTTTCGCGATCTTTCAAAGCCTCCCGCAGCCGGTCGTTCTCGTGCTCGGGATGCTCTACGGTGTCGGCTTCGGCGCTTACACCGCCGTGGACTGGGCCCTGGCGCTGGACACCCTTCCCGACAAGGAGAATCCTGCCAAGGACATGGGCCTTTTCCACGTGGCGGACGCCCTTCCCCGCGTGATGATTCCGCTCTTCGCGGGCGCCCTCCTGGACACTTTCAACGCGGCAGCACCGCTGGCCGGCTACCGGGCGATCTTCATCGCCGCCATCTGCCTCAACTTCGGCGGCGCCTTCTTCGTGAGCCGGATAAAGTCCGTGCGATGAGCGCCGAAGACTTCGGCACGCCCCTGATGCTGGAGGCGTACACGGGGCAGAACGCCGAGTGGCCCTGGTCGCCCGAGGAATGGGAGGCGAAGGCCGCCGAGCTGCTCGACAAGCCGAACTTCGAGTACGTCGCCGGCGGGGCGGGGGGCGAGTCGACGATGGCCGCCAACCTGGAAGCGTTCCGGCGCCGCCGCCTGCGTCCGCGGATGCTTGGGGAGAACTCGCAACGGGATCTCTCCATCGAGGTCCTCGGCCTGCGCTCGCCGGTGCCCTTCTTCTTGGCCCCGATCGGCGTCCAGTCCATCGTCCACGCCGAAGGTGAGCTGGCATCGGCGCGCGCCGCCGCCGCGACCGGCGTGCCCTTCGTCTACAGCTCTGCCGCCACGCACTCGATCGAGGAGGTAGCCAGCGCGCTCGGCGAGTCGCCGCACTGGTACCAGCTCTACTGGGTGAGCAACCGCGATCTGGTCGCCAGCCTGGTCCGCCGGGCGGAGGCGGCCGGCCATGGCGCCATCGTTGTCACCCTGGATACGCTGCGGCTGGGCTGGCGGGACCGCGACCTCCGCAACGGCTACCTGCCCTTCCTCTGGGGCGAGGGCATCGGCCAGTACACGACCGACCCCGTCTTCCGCGAGCTGGCCGGCGATTCCGCCGACGTTCCCAAGGAAGCCGGACCGCTCGCCCTCTCGCTGTTCACCAACCTGGGCCTTGGCTGGAAGGATTTCGCCTGGCTGCGGGAACAGACCAAGCTGCCGATCCTGGCCAAGGGGATCCTCCGGGGCGAGGACGCCAAGCGCGCCGTCGAGATCGGGCTCGATGGAGTCATCGTCTCCAACCACGGCGGGCGCCAGGTGGACGGGGGGATCGCCAGCCTCGACGCGCTGGTCGAGGTTCGCGCCGCGGTCGGCGCGGGCCTGCCAGTGCTCCTGGACTCCGGAATCAGGCGCGGCGCCGACGTTCTGAAGGCGCTCGCCCTGGGAGCGAACGCAGTGCTGCTCGGCCGGCCCTACATGTACGGTCTGGCGGTCGGCGGCCAGGCCGGTGTCGAGCGCGTCATTCGAATCCTGAGCGCCGACATCGACGTCACCCTGTCGCTGATCGGCGCCCGGTCGGTGCGCGAACTCGACCCGACCTGGGTGACTTGATCGACCTGGCCCTGATTCTGCGAGTGACGCGGCCGGCGCGGGTCGGACCCGATGGCGTCTGGCGGGCGACACGCACACCGGAGGGTGCTGTCACGCAGCGGATCTGGGTTGAGGCCGGCCAGGTGCGCTCCGAGGAGTGGGGGCCGGGCTCCGCTTGGGCGGTCGCACACCTGGCGACGCTCCTCGGTGGGCGTGACCGGCCCCAGGATTTCGTCCCCAGGCACCCGCTCCTGCGGGACCTGCACCGCCTCTTCGCCGGCCTCCGGTTCGCTCGTACAGAGGCGGTCTTCGAGGCCGCGCTACCCACGATCCTGGAGCAGCAGGTGCCCGGAGTCCAGGCTCGCTCGTCCTACCGCCGGATCGTCGCCGAGCTGGGTGAGCCGGCTCCCGGGCCGGGCGGGCTCCGCCTGCCGCCGGCGCCCGAACGCCTGGCGGCGATGCCCTACTGGGCGTTTCACAAGTTCGGCGTCGAGCGGCGCCGGGCTGATGTGATCCGGACGGCCGCTCGCCACGCCAGGCGCCTCGAGGAGGCGACTGCGATGGCGCCTGACGCGGCACGGCGGCGGCTTACCGCGGTGCCGGGTCTCGGTGAATGGTCGGCCGCAGAGATCGCCGCGGTCGCCCTCGGCGACGCGGACGCCGTGTCAACCGGCGACTATCACCTGAAGCACGTCGTCAGCTGGGCCCTCGCGGGCGAGCCGCGCGGCAGCGACGACCGCATGCTGGAGCTGCTGGAGCCCTACCGCGGCCAGCGCGGTCGGGCGATCCGGCTCCTCGAGCTGGCCGGGGTGCAGGCGCCGCGGCGCGGGCCGCGAAAACCCCTGCACCGAATCGAAGCGATCTGAGCAGAAACCTCCCCCCTCAGAGGCGGGAGGCAGGAGGGGGGCCGTCCGTCGCTAGCCGATTGCCGCGATGTGGTCGGAGAGGATTTGCTGGTTGGTCTCTCCGATGTAGCGGCCCTCGATGGTGCCGTCGGCCCGGATGAAGACCGTGACCGGGTAGGAGGCGACGCCGTAGACGCCGCCGATCTGGCCGTCCGGGTCGAGCACGACAGTCGAGCTCAAGCGGAGCTGCTTCACAAAGGCGCGCGCGCGGGCCGTGTCATCGCGTTCGTCGACGAGGACAACTTTCAGCGTCGGGTTACCGCGCGCCACGGCCTCGATGAGCGGCATCTCGCGCTTGCACGGCTCGCAGTAGGTGGCCCAGAAGTTGACCAGCACGGGCGAGCCCGCCGCGCTCGCCAGCGAGAAGCCGCGGCCGTCCAGGGTGGGCGCGCTGAAAGCGGCGGCTTGGCCTCCTCCAACCTCCGATCCCTGGCTCAACCCGGCCGCCCGGACGGCATCGAGGACCTGTGCGGGGCCCCAGCCCTGAGGATGCTGGAGCTCGCGTCGACCCTCCTGGTCCAGCAGTCCCTGCAGCGGCGCCGGCAGGCTGCCGCCCACGTCCGGGACCCCGGTCCAGGTCTGGAGCAGGTAGCCGTGGGCGTCGACGACGCCGACGAAGTCGCTGTGCGACTGGGCGCCTGAGAGCTGGACGCCAAGCGGCGTCCAGAACGCCTGCAGCCGGCCGCTGTCCCCGGTCAGCAGCTTCCAATCGAGACCGGTGACCCGAGCGTAGGCCTGGAGGGCCGCGACCGAATCGTTAGCGGGGTCGGTCGAGACCTCATAAAGGCCGACGGCCGCGGGCAGCTTGCGGCGGAGCTGGAAAAGGAGGCCCGTGTAGAGCGGACAGGTCTCCCGGCAGGTGGTGTGGAAAGCCGCCACCACTGCCTGCCGGCCGGCCAGGTCGGCTCGCTTCAGAGGCCGGCCGGCCTGGTCGATGAGGTCGAAATCGGGCAGCGGCTGGAAGCGGCCGGAGAGCTCGCCGAGGCCGAGAGTGACCTGGTCGTTGCCGGCGTAGACGGCGACGGGGCGGCCGTCCGCGATGGCCAGCAAGAGCGGCTCCAGGCCGCTGCCGCTCACCTTCAGGTTGGCGACCAGAACCTGGTTGCCAATCCGCACGGAGTCGTAGTCGCCCAGCGCGACCCGGATCGAGGTCAGGTTCCGGGTCTCGGGCGCGGCGGGCACGCTGGCTCGCCCGAGCGTCGTCAGCGTGCTCCAGCCGCCGGCTCGGGAGTGGAGGTCGAGCGAGCCGCCGGGCAGCGACTCAGCGCCCCTGGCGCTGGCCATGACCAGCACCTCGCCGCCCCCGCCGCCGAGGCTCGGCGCCAGCCAGGCCCAGCCGACGAAGAGCAGGACGCCGGTGGAAACCGCGAGCCAAGTGAGCCGGCGCCTCACCGCAGGTCCTTCAGGTAGAACTCGAGCAGCTGGGCGTCGAGCGGCCCGATGTGATGAGCCCGGATCACGCCGGCGGAGTCGATGAAGTAAGTCTCCGGTGGACCCGTCACGCCAAAGTCGAGGTAGGTGCCGGCCGTCACCGGGCCGGCCGGATAGCGATGGTGCACCTGCGCCTCGAAGTCAAGCCCGGCGGCGTCCGAGTCCTGGATGTCGGCGCCCAGGAAGCGCACCGATGCGTGGGCCGTCGCGGCCTCCGAAAGGGCGGCCGCCTCCTGCCGGCAGCTCGCGCACCAGGAGGCGTAGAAGTTGAGGACGACCGGGGACCCCCGTAGCGCCGCCAGGGAAACGACCTGGCCGTCGAAGGAGTGGACGGTCAGATCGGGGGCCGCGCGGCCCACTACTGCCGGCGCGACCGGCTGCTGGGGGTGGATCAGACCCCAGGCGAGGAGGGCGAGCGCCAGGCCAGCAACCAGGCCGCCGGCCGACCACGCCGCGAGGCGGGCGGGCGTCATTTCGAGCCGAGGGTAACTCGGGGGAGGCAGCCGCCTGGATCTCGAGCGGCCGCGACCGAACCCGATCCGCGCCGCCGCGGCCGAAACGGGCGCACGATTACCAGTCGAGATGAGGGTCCGGCACCTCGCTGTCGTGCTCGTCGGCGTCGTCCTGGCGGGCCTCGCCCTCTGGACCTTCGGACTTGGCGCCTCCGGTAAGGGCCCAACGCTGATCAATCCCGAGGACGGAACGATCAACGTGGCCGTCACGCAGGCCGGAAGCGGCACCTGGGTGCCCTACCTGATCACGGTCCGCAACCTCGGCACCCAGCCGTTCACCGGCGAGGTCCTGCTCGTCAACCGGCCAGGTCTCCTGCCCTCCGCGGCGAGCGTCATCCAGGCAGGCAGCCTGCCGTCCGCGCCCACCTTGAGCGGTCCGAGCAGCGCGCCGCCGCCCGACTCTGCGTACGAGGTAAGCCTGCAGCTCGACGCGCGTCATAAGCGGACGGTGTCCTTCTATGCCCCGAGCGCCTACACCCACGCGGAGGTATTCGATGAGCTGGGGAATCTCGTGGCGGGCCCGGTGCCGGTCGACGCTCACGGGAGCTACCTGCTGGGGCTGCTTTCGGACTCGGACGCGTTGGAGCAGGAGCTCGGGACGGTCCGCATCGGCGACCTGCCCGCCAGGGCGACGCGGTTCGACGACGCCAGCTTTCCCCGGCGACCTGTCTATCTGAGCGGATTGCTCACGATCGTGATGGCCCATTTCCAGTCCGCCCGACTGAGTCCGGAGCAGATCCATGCGCTGCGCGACTTCGTGGGCTTCGGCGGCTCCCTCGTCATCGCCGGCGGACCTGACCTCGGGACGGTCGCGCGGGCCCTGCCGCCCGAGCTGGTCCCGCTCGCGCCGGGCGGCTCGACCACCGTGGCTGGACTGGGACCGGTGGGCGAGCTGGCCGGTCTCACCGCAAACCCGCTCGGGCAGGTCGCCACCGGCACGCTCGTCCCCGGGGCTCGAGTGGTCCTGACGTCGCCCGAGGGGACACCGCTCGCTGTGGAGTCGAGGTATGGTGCGGGACGGGTCGTCGAGCTGGCCTTCGACCCCGATGGAGACGCCGCGGTCACCGCTCGGCTGGGTGCCCTGGCCTGGTCGCAGGCGATCTCCAGGAGCAATGACCGGGATCCGGCGCACCCGCCCACCGGCCAGACTCTCCTGGACACCGTCACGCTGCCCGCGGGCCTCTTTCCGACCTCATCTGACGCGCCGCTGCCCCCGGTCTGGCTGGTCGCCGGCCTGCTCAGCGTTTACCTGTTGCTGGTCGCGCCGGTCAACTACCTGGTGCTGAGCCGGCTCCGGCGCCGGCCTCTGTTCTGGGTCACGGCGCCGCTGTTGGCGGTGCTCTTTGCGTACTTCTCCTACGGCCTCGGCCAGGAGCTTCAGGGCGGCATCAGGGACCGCGAGATCCAGCTCGCCAAGCTGGCTCCTTCGGGGGCGATCTCGGCCGTGACCTACCACGGTATGGTCTTTCCGGGGCGCGGAGACCACCGGATTGGGGTCCAGAGCCAGACGCTCGTGGCGCCGCTTTCGATGGACTATCCGGCCGTGACGCCGGCCTGCGCCAACTGCCTGCTGCCAGTCGGCGGCGCGCAAGTCGGCCTCGAAGAGCACGTCCTGCCCGAAGACGCTTCGACCGTCGAGGAGCGTGGTGTCGTATACGGCAGCGTGCGCGTGGTGGGCACCGCGCGCACCGGCAGCCAGCCGCAGAGCGTCACCACGCATGTGACCGCCAACGGCGAGCACGTCACCGGAACCGTCGCCAACACGGGCTTCAGGCCGCTCAGCGCGGTTCGCATCTTCAGCCACAACGCGGGGACGCTGAGGTCCGCCTACCTGGCGGACTCGCTGCCGCCGGGGCAGCTGGTCGCCTTCGATGTCAACCTGGGACTCGCCAACCTGACCGGGACGCCGGGCGCGCCGGGATCCCGGCCGGCGCCGATCGGCGCAGGGCAGCTGATCTCGGGAGTGCTCGCCCTGCAGACGCTCAACCGGCCGGGCACGGTCGCCGTCGTGGGCTTCTCAGCGCCGCTTTCCGACGGCCTCACGGTGGACGGCTCAACCCCGGCAACGCAGGCCTTTGCCGCCTTTTCGGCAGTCGTTCCGGTCGAGGCGGCCGAGGGCAACGTCGCCAACCTGATCGCCACCCGCTTGGCCAGCTCCGCCGGCGACCCTCCATCCGGCTTCGTGGACGTCTACGACCTGGAGCTGCCGGCAGTCACCAAGCCGCTCACGATCCGCTGGAACCCGAAGATCCACGAGGACCTCCAGATCTATGACTGGTCCGCACGCGGCTGGGTCCCGGCGATAGGCCCCTTCGACCAGCTCGGCACCTACCAGACGGCGACGATTGCGCCGTCCCAGCTCCATGACGGCTTGATCCGGGTCCGCGTCAAGGAGCCGAGCCTGAGCTGGGGCACGTCACTTAGCGTGCGGCTCGCCGGTGACTCGTAGACTCAGCTCATGACTGAAGCTGTGATCGTCGCCTATGGCCGCTCGCCGATCGGCCGGGCCATGAAGGGTTCCCTCGTTCCGGTGCGTCCCGATGACCTCGCCGCGCACGTGGTGACCAAGGTGCTCGAAAAGGTGCCGCAGCTCGATCACGATGAGATCGAGGACCTGATCATGGGTTGCGGCCTGCCGGGCGGCGAGCAGGGCCACAACATCGGCCGGGTCGTCAGCATCCTGGCCCGGCTGGATGTGCCGGGCGTGACTGTGAACCGGTACTGCTCGTCGTCGTTGATGACGACGCGCATGGCCGTGCACTCGATCAAGGCGGGGGAGGGTGACGTCTTCGTCAGCGCCGGAGTCGAGTGCGTGTCGCGCTATGGAAGTGGCTACCCTGACGCGCCGGACACCTACAACCCGAAGCTGGTGGCGGGCAACACCGAGGAATATCCCGACATTTACATCACGATGGGACAGACGGCGGAGAACGTCCGCATCCGCGAGAAGATCGGCAGGGAGGAGATGGACCGCTACGCGCTGCAGAGCCAGCAGCGGGCTGTGCACTCCCAGGACGACGGATTTTTCGAACGGGAAATCATCCCGGTGCCGCTGCCAAGCGGCGACCTTTTCACCAAGGACGACGGTCCCCGTCGCAACACCAGCCTGGAGGCTCTGGCCGAGCTGAAGCCCGCCTTCCGCGAGGACGGCGCGGTGACGGCCGGCAATTCTTGCCCCCTCAATGACGGGGCGGCCGCCGTGGTTGTGATGTCCGACAAGCGGGCCAAGGAGCTCGGCTTGAAGCCGCTGGCCCGGGTCGTCTCGACTGGACTCTCGGCGCTGGAGCCCGAGTTCATGGGCCTGGGCCCGATCGACGCCTCCAAGGAAGCGCTGAAGCGCGCCGGCATGAAGATCGACGACGTCGACCTGGTCGAGATCAACGAGGCGTTCGCGGCGCAGGTGATCCCCTCCGCGCGCGCCCTCGGCATCGACCCGTTCGGAGACAAGCTGAACCAGCACGGCGGGGCCATCGCGCTTGGTCACCCCTTTGGAATGACCGGGGCCCGCATTTTGTGCACGCTCTTGAACGGGCTTCAGACCGAGAACAAGACGATCGGCCTGGAGACGATGTGCGTGGGCGGCGGGCAGGGGATGGCGATGATCTTCGAACGCCTCAACTAGCGACCTTCGAGCGCCCGACCA
>VBGR01000090.1 GCA_005880695.1 Chloroflexota bacterium | reverse complement strand
GAGCAGGGGCAGGACGAGGGCGTTCGCGATTGGCGCCACCGGCGAGAGCACGTGGAACCCCTGGGCGGTGATGGGCAGCGTGCCGACCTGAGCCGCGCAGGTGACCGCGAAAGGCTCACGCAGGACGCGGGGCAGCCAGGTCAGGCGGCGCTCGATGGCGGGGGTGAGCAGGACTATGGCCGCGGTGCCGAGGAAGGAGAGCTGAAAGCCGACATCCCAGGCCGCCTCCGGCGCCCAGGCGAGCATGGCCACGCCCACCAGGCCAAGCGAAGTCCAGACGTGGGCGCTGCGCCCCAGTCTCGCCGCGACCAGCGCGAGGCCTCCCATGGCGGCGGCCCGGACAGCAGCCGGAGTGGCGCCGCCGGCCAGCGCGTAGCCGGCGATCATGGCCACTACCGGGATGGCGGACCAGCCGCCCAGCAGCGGCGTCAGCGCAGCCGAAGCGAGCCGCGCGAAGACCGCGACCTTGAGGCCGCTCAAAACCAGGAGGTGCACCAGGCCGGTAGCCACGAGGTCCTGCTGAAGCCGGGCCGGCACTCCGTTTCGGATGCCGAGCACGACGCCAAGGAGCACCGCAGAATGCGGCTTCGGAACCACCTCTTCGACTGACTGGCGGTAGGCGGCCCGGAGCCTGGACGGAAGGCCGGTCGGGAAGGGCGCCGGAGCGAGCACGTTCAGGCTCGTGACCGCCATCTCCAGGTAGGCGTGCTTCTGGGCGAGATAGGCGCGACGGTCGAAGCCAGGCCGCTCTTGGGGCAGGCGAAGCCGGCCTTGAGCCTCGACCCGGTCACCGAATGCGACCCGGCTCTCGCCTCGCGCTCGCAGCACGACGTTGCCGTACACCGGCTCGTCCGGCGCCACGAGGAGCTCATAGCCGCCCCCCGTCGGGCGCGGGTCGTCGGCGGCGCTGCCGCGGACAGTGACCTGGCTTCCGGCCAGAGCGGCTGCCCGTGCCGCCAGTCCCGGATCTGCCGGCGGGAGCTCGGCCCGGGCAAGTCCGGCCAGCGCGCCGGCAAGCGCGATCGCCAGGAGCAGAGGGCGGAGGAAGACGGCCAGTCCCAGCGCCGGCGCCACCAGCAGCAGCGCCACCGCTCCCAGCTCCGGGCGCCCGGGGAGCAGCGCCTCGGCGAGGACGAGAACGCCTGAGAAGACGAGGCAAACGATGAAGGCGGGGGTCACACCCGCACGTGCTTCTTCGCCTGCGCGTACTCCGCGGCGCCCATGCCGAGGACGGTGACAAGCTCCCGGATCGAGCTGAAGGGACCGAACTGCTCGCGCTGGGCCACGACCGCGGCCGCGAGGTCTGAGGTGAAGCCCGGGATCGTCGCTAATTCCTCGGCGGTAGCGGTGTTGAGGTCGGCTTTAGCGCCGCTGATACTCCCGCCGGCCGCAGTCTTCAAGAAGGGGACCTTGACCTGCTGGCCGTCACGCAGCCGGCCCGCCAGGTCGGGAAGGCGGGCGGGGTCGGCCTGGGCGGCAAGGCCGCCCGCGGCAGCGATCGCGTCGGAGGCGCGGTCGCCGCGCTGCAGGCGGTAAATACCCGGATGCACGACCGCACCGCTGACGTGGACGAGCAAACCAACCGCGGGCGGCACCGCGGCTGGGAGCTGGCCGGCCGCCGCGGGGGTGGTCAAGGCTGCAGGGGTAGAGGTATGGAGGGCGAGGGCGCCCACGATGACGCCCCCGCCCAAGAGGAGGGGGAGGGTGAGCAAGGCGAGCCGGCGCCAGCCGGAGACGAGGGTGGGTCTCATGGACCGCCAGTCTCGACAGCGGCGGCCGGAGTGGGAACCTACCCTGTTAAGGCGCTCTTAGACTGAGCTCCGAGCTCCACTGGGGAGTAGCCAAGTCTGGTAAGGCGGCGGACTTTGGATCCGTGATTCGGTGGTTCGAATCCACCCTCCCCAACTACCCAGCGGGCCGCTCGTGACGTGCCTGGTAAGGCGTCGGCGGCGGCTGCGCCTGGCCCGCGACGCCCGGGTCCGCCTCGCCCGCCGCAGACCCTTCCGGCTCCGCGCCGGCGGCGGCGCGCTTCTCGAGCTGGCGAGCGGCGCCCTGGCCGGTCTTGTACCAGTGCTGCCAGATCTGCCCGGCAACCTCCTGTCCGCCGAGGCCGAAAGCCAGGCCAACGGCGAGGGCCGCGGCGCCGACCAGGCCGATGAAAAGCGTGTCCACGATGGCGGCGGCGACGCCGATCTGGCTCAGGGCGATGATGACCGCGAGGGTGAGGATGGCGGCACGGGCGAGCCAGGCCAGCAGGTTGGGATTGCGGAACCCGACCTCGCCGGCTGAGCCGCTGACGAGGGCAGCCACGAAGTTGGCGATCAAAGCGCCGACCATGATCACGATCAGGGCCACCGCCAAGTTCGGGAGGAAGAGCACGATCTGGTTGATGAGGGTGACCACCGCCTGCAGGTGGAGCGCCTCGGCCGCCAGCTCGAGGAAGATCAGGCGAATGAACCAGCGAGCCAGCTCGCCCATGATTCGCGACGCGCTGGGGTCGCGGGCGCCGGTCAGCGCGATGAAATTGGTCGCGCCGGTGCGTTGGGCAACGGTGTCAAAGCCCAGCCGGCGGAGGACGGTAGTGACGAGCCGGGCGACCACATCGGAGAGCAGCCAGCCGACCACGAGCAGCAGGAGGGCGCCGATCAGGGCTGGGATGAAGGAGAGGAACGTCATCAAGGCAGCTGTCGTCGACAGCAGCAGCGCCTGGGCGAAATTGGCTACCTGAGGCATTTGACACTCCTTCGCGGCACGAAGCTTCCTGGGGTCTCCCCGAGTATAGAAACTGAGCTTCTCGATATCCAATTTGCCTGCAATCAATCGGACGATTAGATGTTGAGTTGAGACGAATCGGCCTCATCGCGGACGACCTCACCGGCGCTGCCGACTCGGCCGTCCCCTTCCTTGCGCTCGGCCCCGTCCAGGTAGGTCTCTGGCCTCACGTCCCCAGCGGAAGCGCCGTCTGCCTGGCTGTCTCGACCGAAAGCCGGGAGGCGCCGTCCCAGGTTGGATTCGAGCGCTCCAAGACCGCCGCTCGCAACCTCCGGTTGGCCGGGTGTGACCTGCTCTATCGCAAGGTCGACTCTCAGCTCCGCGGCAGCGTCGCCGCCGACCTGGCAGGGGTGCTCGACGGCTTTCCTGGGCCCTGCGTCCTGGCGCCCGCCCTGCCCGAGGCGGGGCGGCGGACCGTCGCTGGACGGCAGCTGTTCGGAACGGAGAGGGTTGACATCCCGACCTGGACGTGATCGCCGCCGCGGTCGCCGGCCTGCCCGAGGTGATCCCGGCGGGCTCCGCCGGCCTGGCCTCGGCGCTGGCGCGAACTCTCGCCGGCATTCGTGGACTGGGCGGCTCGGGCTGGCCGTCCTGCCGGCGGCCGGTGGCCGTGGTCGGCAGCCCGGAATCGCGCTGGCAGGCTGCAGTGGCGGCGCGACTGGGCTGGACTGTGATCCGCTGTGGCCATTCGCATCCCCCACCTCGTCTCGACGCCTATGACGGCCTGGCCTTGACGGGCGGCCAAACCGCGGCCAAAGTGCTCACGTCGCTGGGGGCTCAGGGACTCGACCTGATCGGACTGGCGGCGCCTTTGATGCCGGTGGGGCGGATCGTCGGCGGCTCGCGCTCAGGCCTGCCGGTGGCCCTGAAAAGCGGCGCTTTTGGCAGCGCCGGCACGATCAGCGCCGCACTCCAGAGCTTGCGGCGCGGGCGCCGCTGAAGCCCCGGCTCGGCGCCTAGAGGGATTCGAGCTTGCTCAGCACCTGGCGGAAGGTGTCCAGTTGCTCGGCCGGCTCGATTCCGAACCAGGGGACGCTCAGGGCCAGGCGGTCGGCGTGGCCCGCCCAGCGGGCAATTCCCGCCGCGAGATCGTCGAGGAGCACCACGCCGAGCAGCTCGAGAACATGCTCCTCGACGAGCCGCTGGGCTTCGGAGCGCCGACGTTCGGCAAGGGCCGCGAGGACCTGGTCGGCGACATCCTTGAGGCCGGCGTGGTCCAGGACGCGCCGGTAGCCAGGCACGGTATAGGCGGTCATCTGGTGGGCCAGCGCGGCGCGACTTTCGGCCACCACGAGTGACATCAGGATGGGCGGGTCGGGCCGGCCGGCGCCGGCAGCACCGGTGGCCAGAGCCGGGCGGATGACCTCGTCGAGATAGGCGGTCGTCGCGAACATGTGCGCGGCAAAGCCGTCGGCGCACTCGCCGGCGACGCGCGTCATGACCGGGTTGACGCCGGCGAGATAGATCGGAGGCTCCGGCCAGGGCTCGTCCGCTCCGGGCATGAAGACCGGCTGCCTGATCCGGTAGAAAGGCCCCTCATGGCGGCCGTGGCCTTGCCGGTAGGCGTTCCAGCAGCTTCGCACCGCTCCGATGTAGTCCTTGATGCGGGGCGCGGGCCGGTCCGCCTCGACGCCGAAGCGGTTCAGGAGCGTCGGGCTCACCTGGCTGCCGAGACCGAGGGTGAAGCGGCCTCCGCTCCAGCCGGCCAGGTCCCAGGCGGCCTGGGCGGTGGCGGCCGGGCTGCGCGAGAAAGCCACCGCCACGTTGGTGCCGACCTCGACGCGGCTGGTAGTTGACAGTGCCGCGGCCGCCAGCAGGTAGGGCTCGCGGCGGACGTCGGCCACCCAGACCGCCTCGGCGCCGGCCGCCTCCGACTCGGCCGCCAGGCGCTGGGCCTCGCCGAGCGTGACGCCACCCGGCAGCATCACCCCAGGACGAAAGCGGCCACTCACCGCCCCTAACCCTCCACCAAACCCCCCACCCTCATGGGGGAGTTCCTCCGGTGGGCCTCAGGGTATTCGTGGGCCGGGGGGTCAGGGCAACCGACCCGGTTAAGGGATCAGGTTGATGATCAGCCGGTCCGGCACGTAGATGACCCGCCGTGGCGTGCCTCCGTTCAGGTAAGGCCGCACCCGCTCCGAAGCCAGCGCGAGCCTGACAGCCTCCTCCTCGGGTAGCCCCGGCGGCACCTCCAGGCGGTCGCGCAGCTTGCCGTCCACCTGAACGACCAGAGTCACCTGCGGCTCGGCCGCGAGCGCCGCGTCATAGACCGGCCAGGGCTGCTCGCCGCAGAGCCCCCGGCCGCCCAGCCGCTCCCAGAGCTCCTCGCCGATGTGCGGCGCCATCGGGTAGAGCAGCAGCAGGAGGGTGCGGATGGCGGAATCCCAGACCGTCCCCCGCGCCCCGCCGCCGCGGAGGTGATCCTCCAGCGCGTTTCCCAGCGACATCAGCTCGGCCACGGCCGTGTTGAAACGGAAGCGGTTGTAGTCGTCGCTGACCTTCCCGATCGCCTGCTGGACGCGGCGCGTCAAGACCTCGTCTGAAGCCCCCGACCCGGTCGCCGCAAAGGCGTCCGGTTCCACCGCCAGGCGCCAGACCGACTGCAAGAAGCGCACCGGCCCGGCGATCGCCCGATCCGACCATTCCGCGTCGTCCTCAGGCGGGCCGAGAAACATCTCGTAGACCCGGCCGGCGTCGGCGCCCTCCTTCTTCACCAGGTCGTCGGGGGCGACCCCGTTTCCTTTCGACTTCGACATGACCGCGCCGAAACGCTTGACCATGCCCTGCGTGAACAGCCGCGTGAAGGGTTCGGGCGCGCGACCGGCCAGCTTCTCATCGCTCAGGAACTTCTGGAAAAAGCGCGAGTAGAGCAGGTGCAGGATGGCGTGCTCGACGCCACCCGTGTACTGGTCGACAGGCATCCAGTGATCCGCCAGCTCGGGGTCGAAGGGAAGCTCCTGGTTGTGCGCGTCGGTGTAGCGCAGGAAATACCAGGAGGAGTCGATGAAGGTGTCCATCGTGTCGGTTTCGCGTCGCGCCGCATGGCCGCAGCGCGGACACTCGCACTCGTAAAACGAGGGCTGCTCGGCCAGCGGCTTGTTCTCCGCCGGGAGCAGAACCGGGAGCTCGTTCAGGGGCACGGCGACGATGCCGTCGACCGGGCAATGGATGATCGGTATGGGGCAGCCCCAGTACCGCTGGCGCGAGATCAGCCAGTCGCGCAGCCGGTAACGGGTGACGCGATGACCGATGCCGCGCGCCTCCAGCCAGCTGCAGACGACGTCAACCGCCCGCTCGACGGGCGTGCCGCTGAACTCGCCGCTGTTGACCATCGTGCCGGGGCCGATGTAGGCCTCGGCCAGCTCGCCCTGCGGGCCCGCCGGCGGCGCGATCACTTCGACGATCGGCAGCGTGTACTGACGCGCGAAGGCGAAGTCGCGCGCGTCGTGGCCGGGCACCGCCATGATGGCCCCGGTGCCATACGTGTAAAGAACGTAATCGGCAACCCAGATCGGCAGGCGCTCGCCGTTGACCGGGTTGCGCGCGTAGCCGCCGGTGAAGACGCCTGTCTTCTCGTGTTCGGTCGAGAGGCGCTCGATCTCGGTTTCGCGGCGCGCCCGCTCGACGTAGGCGCGCACCTCTTCGTGGCGGGAAGGCGTCGTGACCTTGTCCACCAACGGGTGCTCGGGCGCGAGAACCATGAAAGTCGCCCCCCAAAGCGTGTCCGGTCGCGTCGTGTAGACACGCAGCGTCTCGTCGGCCAATCCATCGATTGGAAAATCAACCTCGGCGCCGTGCGAGCGGCCGATCCAGTTGGCCTGCATGGTGCGCACGTGCTCCGGCCAGTCTTTCAAGAGCGCGAGGTCGTCGAGCAGCCGGTCCGCGTAGTCGGTGATCTTCAAGAACCACTGTTCGAGGTCGCGTTTTTCGACCTCGACATCCGGGTGCCGCCAGCAGCGGCCGTTGACCACCTGCTCGTTCGCCAGCACCGTCTTGTCGATCGGACACCAGTTGACCGGTGACATGGCGCGATAGGCCAATCCGCGTTCGTAGAAGCGCAGGAAGAGCCATTGCGTCCAGCGGTAGTAGTCGGGGTCACAGGTGGTCACTTCGCGCGACCAGTCGTAGAGGATGCCCATCATCGACAGCTGCTCCTTGGCGCGGGCGATGTTGGCGCGCGTCCAGGCATCCGGGTGCGTTCCCTTCTCCATCGCGGCGTTCTCGGCGGGCAGGCCGAAGGCGTCCCAGCCGAACGGGTTCAGGACCTCGAATCCCCGCATCGCCATGAAACGTGAGAAGAGGTCGCCGATCACGTAATTGCGCATGTGCCCCATGTGCAGGTCGCCGCTCGGGTAGGGGTACATGACCAGGTTGTAGTACTTCGGCTTCGGGGAGCTGTCCGAGGCCCGCATCACGCCACGCTCGTCCCAGACCTGCTGCCACTTGGGCTCGATCTCTTGGGGGACGTAGCGGGACCGGCGGCTGGTGGCCATTGGAAGTGAGTTCGAAGTTTAGCTAGGGCGTTCTCCGCGCGGCTCCGCTCTCGCGGCCCTGGCGATGGCAGCCCCGACTACCTCGTGGCCGATGATGGCCAGGAGGACGAGCCCGGCGCCCGCCCCCTGTACCCCGTTCAGGCGCTGGCCCGCCAGGGCGATGGCGGCCAGCAGCGCCCAGGCCGGCTCCGTTGCCAGGATCAGCGCCGTCCGGCTGGCTGAGATCTTGGTCTGCGCCCAGGTCTGGATCAGGAAACCGACCGCCGAAGCGAACACGCCGGTGACGACAAGAGCGAACCAGACGCTGGGCGAGGGTCGCGAGAAGCTCGCTACGCTGCCCGCTGAAAAGAGCACCGCCGCGACCAGCATCTGCACGAGCGCCAGGGGCGCCGGCGGCAAGCCGGGCGCCCAGCGCCCGAGCAGCACGATGTGCAGGGCGAAGGCGAGCGCACAACCGATCACGAGCAGGTCGCCTACCTTCGGCAGGGAGAAGCCGGACCCGGTCAGCAGTGCGATCCCAACCAGCGCACAGCAGGCCGCTGCGAACGTGCGCCCGGGGATGCGGGCGCCCAGCAGGCCGTCGAGGAGCGGGGTCAAGATCACAAAGAGGCCAGTCAGGAGGCCCGCATTGCCCGGGCTGGTCGACTGCAGCCCGACGGTCTGGAGGAGATAGCCTGCCGTCAGCGCCAGCCCGATCGGAATGCCGACCAGGAGCACCCGCCGCGACGGCAGTCGGCGAGCGACCGCCACCATCACCAGCGCCGCGATGGCGAAGCGGATGGCGAGGAAGGGGAGCGTCGGATACTGTGAGATCGCGTCCTTGACGAGGACGAAAGTCCAGCCCCAGACCGCCGTCACCAGCAGCAGGAGCAGGACGTAGATCAATGGAGCACCTCTACGCGCCCTGGCGCATGGAGTACATCGGCGGCGAGCCTGAGCCGGGCTGCCTGTTCTGCCGCGCGCTCGCCGACCCCGAGGCCGAGCTGGTCGTCGACCGGCCACCTGGGGCGCTCCTGCTTTTGAACAAGTTCCCGTACAACAGCGGGCACGTCCTGGTCGCGCCCGCCGCCCACAAGGGCGATCTGACCGACCTCGATATGCAGGAAACCGCCCAGCTGATGGCCGCGGTCCAGCTGACGCTTCGCGTCCTGCGCCAGGAGCTGCGCCCGGAAGGGTTCAACGTCGGCGTCAACCTCGGCCGCGTGGCTGGCGCGGGTGTCCCCGACCACGTCCACTTCCACGTCGTTCCGCGCTGGAACGGCGACACCAACTTCATGCCGGTCCTGGCCGAGGTGAAGGTGGTCAACGAGCACCTGACGCGCACCGCCGAAAAGCTCCGCCAGGCCTTTGCTGCGGCGCACTAGCGTCTACGGTTGGCCGCTCAGGAGCGGCGCCAGGCGAAGCGACCACCCACGACAGTGGCCACGACGCGGCCGCTGTCTATGACCGAGAGGTCGCAGAGGTATCCCGGCCGCAGGCGCCCGACCGCGCGTTCCATCCCGGCCGCGTAGGCAGCCCCGGACGTGTAGGCGCGGAGCGCCGCCGGCCGGCTCAGGGCCAGCTCGGGATGCCAATTGGCGCGCCGCCGCCAGGTGGTGGCGGCGGTCAGCCCGAGAAGTGGATCGGCGTCCTCCACGGGGGCGTCGGAGCCGAAGGCGAGCACCGCTCCCGCGGCGGCCAACCGGCGCCACGCGTAGGCGGAGGCGGTCCGGGCGCCCCACTCCCGGTCAGCCAGCTCACGATCGCTGACCGCGTGCAGAGGCTGCATCGAGGCGATCGCGCCTACCCGTTGGAACCGGGGCAGGTCGGCTGGGTCGACGCACTGAGCGTGCTCGATGCGCGGCCGCCAGCGCACCCAGCTCCCGGTCAGCGGCTCCAGCGCGTCGAGGGCGCGCCTGACGGCGCCGTCGCCGATCGCATGGAGGCAGACGTTGAGGCCCGCCGCGGCGCAGCGTCTCACCATCTCTACCAGCTCTGGCTGCGGCAACACCGCCACTCCCGAGCCGTCGAGCATCTCGGCGGTGCGGCTGCATAGAGAGCCGTCCAGGAACGCTTTCACGCCCCAGATCCGGAGCTGGAGATCGCCCCAGCCGGAACGGATCCCGATGCGCTCGGCGAAGGCGAGGTCGGCAGCGGGCAAGTTCCAGGTCACCCGCAGAGGCAGTGCGCGGCGCGCGTGAAGGCGCTGCAGGGAGCGGAAGGCTCTCGGAGTGTCCATCGAGTGGACCGAGGTGAGACCCTTCCGGGCCAGCGCCCGGAGCTCGGAGCTCAGGGCGCGATCGAACTCGTCGTCAGCCGGCTCGGGCAGGAGCTTGCGAACCTGGTCGACAAGCGTCTCCTTGACAGGCACGCTCGGATCGATGCCCGCCAACGAGTAGGCGCGCGTGCTGAGCCAGGCCGAGTGGCCATCCTTTCGGACCAGGAAGACCGGGCGCCCGCCGGCGACCGCGTCGAGCTCCTCGGGCCGCGGCCAGGAGGCGTCGTCCAGCCATTCGTCGTTGTACCAGCCGCGCCCCACGAGCCAGGCGCCGGCGGGCAAGCGGCGCCCGCCGGCCCGCACCCGCTCCAGGACCCGGCCGCGGCTGGAGATGCCCTCGAGCTCGAGGCCCAGCCGTCCCAGAGCCAGGTGCTCCAGATGGATATGCGCGTCGTGCAGACCGGGCCAGGCTGCGCCGGAGAGATCGTGCACGACGGCGTCCCGTCCGGCGGCCGCGCGGGCGCCGTCGCCCACCGCCAGGATGCGTCCATCAGGCCCGGCCGCCACCTCGGGGCGGCAGCCCCGAAAGATCAGAGCCCGTAAGACTTGCCGATGATCTCCTTCATGATCTCGTCGGTGCCGGCGCCGATCCGGCCCAGGCGGGCATCACGCCAGGCGCGCTCGACCGGGAACTCCCGCATGTAGCCGTGGCCGCCCAGGATCTGGATCGCCTGGTCGGCGACCCAGACCGCGTTCTGGGACGCCAGCAGCTTGGCCTGCGAGATCTCCCTGACCGGATACTCGCCCTTGTCCCAGCGCTGCGCGGTCTCGTACACGAAAGAGCGGACGCAGGCGGTCCGCGTCGCCATGTCGACCAGTCGGTGCTTGATGACCTGGAAGCCGGCGATGGGCTGCCCAAAGGCCTGGCGGCTCTTCGCGTAATCCATCGCGTACTCGGTGATCCGCTCGGCGCCGGCGACCTCGCCCGCAGCGGCGATCATCCGCTCACCCTGGAGCTCCCACATCAGCTGCTTCCAGCCTTCGCCTTCATCGCCGATCAGGTTGCCCGCCGGCACCCGACAATCCTCGAAGAGAAGCTCGGCGGTGTCGGAGGAGTGCATGCCCAGCTTTTTCAAAGTCCGCGTGACCTGGAAGCCGGGCGTCCCCTTCTCGACGACGATCAGGTTGTAGCCCGAATGCCCGCGCTCCCGGTCGCTCTTGGCCACTACCAAGATCCAGGAAGCCCGAGCTCCGTTCGTGATGAAGATCTTGCGGCCGTTCAGCACCCATTGATCGCCGTCCTTCCGGGCCACGGTCTGGATCCCGGCCAGGTCGGAGCCGGCGTCCGGCTCGGTCATGGCGATGGCGGCGATGGCTGTGCCCGCGATCGCCGGGGCCAGGAAACGCTGCTTCTGCTCGTGCGTCCCGAACTTGTTGACGGGCGGCGTGGCCATCTCAGCCTGGACGGCGACGGCCATCCCGAGGCCGCCGCAGCCGGCGCGAGCCATCTCCTCGGAGAGAACCACGGCGCTGAAGTAGTCCCCGCCCTGGCCCCCGTATTCAGGAGGGTAACGAAGGCCCAGGAACCCCAGCTCGCCGAACCGGCGGACTATCGAGTCCGGGAACATCGCCTCCTCCCACTCCTCGAGGTGGGGCTTGACCTCTTTCTCGAGGAAACGCCGGATGTGCTGGCGAAGCTCCTCGTGCGCGTCCGTGAAGTACATGAACCTGGATTCTAGGGTCGGCGCGGGAACCTCCGGTTCAGGCTTCGGGTATCATTCGCTCCGGCCGCGGGCCGCGGTTCTGGCCTGGGCTTTCGTGCTGAGGGTTTACTCGAATTTGGAGACGGTTTGGGCTCGGTAATCAAGAAGCGGCGCAAGAAGATGCGCAAGCACAAGCACAAGAAGATGCTCAAAAAGACCCGGTGGCAGCGCCGGGCGCACGCCTAGCCTCGTAGCGCTTAACGGCTAGGCAGCCGCTTCCCAGTCTCTGGCGAACCTGGCCGCGTATGCCGCCACGGGCCCGCTCGCGCCGGTGGAGACGTCGAGCTCGTGGTTGACGCCCAGCCCGTGGCCGCTCCAATTCGCCGAGCCGAGAACCAGGAGGCCGTCGAAGAGGCCGATCTTGGCGTGCAGCTTGGCTCCGGGCGGAGCCGGGTACCAGCGCGCGGCGACGGTGCAGCGTCGGAGCTGCCGGAAGCCCGGCAGGTTCACGTCCTGCCCGGGGTCGAGGAGGACGCGGACCAGCACGCCTCGGCGAACGGCGGCGCAGAGGCCGCTCAGGAGGGCTTGGTCGGTGAACGCGAAGACCTCGGCCGAGATGGCCCGTCGAGCCCGTGCCAGGGCTCCCTCCAGAAGCGTCCTGATCTCGCTGCCCGGGTTGGTCTGAGCGATCGGCCCAACGGTCACCCCAAGCGGCAAGGGAACGCCCGCCGCCAGGCTCCAGTCCTGCTCGAAGATCGCCCGCAGGCGGGTCATCTCGTCATAGGCGCGGACGACCAGGCCGTAATCATGGTTTCTGGAGCTGCCGGTTCCCCAGTTCATGCCGCTGACCAGGGCGGCGCCGTCGGCCAGCAGGACCTTGACGTGGTCGATCTGGCCGCGCTTGTCGTCGACGGGGTAAAAGCGGACCGGGAGGCCGCCGGCGGCCAGCACGGAGGCGATCGCCACCGACACAGAGACGGTGGGGTCGAGCAAGACGCGGACCCGAGCGCCGCGCCGCTGCGCGTCCGCCAAGGCCCGGGCCAGGTCGCGGCGGCCGAACTCGTACATCTCGACCGCGACCTCCCCGCCCGCGGAGCTGATCAGGCCCGTGGCGGCGTCGAAGATGCGGGCGTCCTGATAGAGGTCGCCAGCCGGCGGTGGCGTCGCTGGCAAGGCGCCGCACGCCGCCAAGACCATCAGAGTGAGCAGGGAGACGAGGGCGAGCAGTGGCATGGCCGGCAGCCTAGGCCGGGCCTGCGCGCCTGCCTAGCCGACCTGTAAAGGCGTCCCGGCGGTCGCCCCAAGGGCTTCATCGGCGCGACCTTCCCGAAGCCCGATCTCGATCAGGCCGAGACTGCCGACGTACCAGAAAGGCACACCCTCGGGCGCCTCCGAGTAAGTCCGCGCGCTGACCTCGACTGGAACGCCGTTCAGGAGGAGGCGCTCGGGCGGCGCGTCGAGGTCGGTGACAAGGTTCCCGAAGCGGTCGACCCAGACCACGGCTGGCTGGGCCTGCGGCACGATCCCCAGCTCCGCCGCAGCGCCCAGCTCTTCCAGAGCCGTCCCGGCCGCCAGCCGGCCGGCCGCCGGCGCGAACACGTCGCGTCCTTCGAATGTCGGCGCAGCGTCCGTCGGGCGCGACAGGCTCACGGCGCGCGCGGACCTGGCCCGGCGACGCAGGAAGTCGAAGAGCCCGTTATCCGGCCCCACGTAATACGAGCCATCCAGCTCCAGGGCGAGCGCCCTGCGCCGGGAGCCAACCCCGGGATCGACGACCCCGAGATGGACGCTTCCGATCGCGAAGTCGCGGGTTCCCGCCCAGAGGACGAAGCCGCCGGCGCGCACGTCGAAGGGCGGAATCGCGTGCGAGACGTCAAGCAGGCGCGCGTCCGGGCAGGCCGCCAGCAGGACGGCCTTCATGGCCGCGACGTAAGGCGAACCCACTCCGAAATCGCTCGTCAGCGTGACGAGCGGCCTACCAGTACCTGGTCTCCTGCCACGGGTCGGCGTCGTCGTGGTACCCCCTCTGCTCCCAGAAACCGAGACGGTTCTTGGCCATGAATTCGAGGCCGCGCAGCCACTTGGCGGATTTCCAGAAGTACTTCTTCGGAACCAGCAGACGAAGCGGCCAACCGTGCTCCGGCGTCAGGTCGGAACCATTCCACCCATAGCAGAGCAGCACGTCGTCGTCGTCCAGCACGGGGAGCGGCAGGGAGGTCGTGTAGCCGTACTCGCAGTGCGCCATCACGTACTTCGCAGCGGACGTCGGCTTGACGCGCTGGAGGATCTCCTGGATGGCGACTCCCTGCCAGGTGTCACCGAGCCGCGACCAGGCCGTGACGCAGTGGATGTCGGCGACGATCTCCTTGCGCGGCAGCGCCCGGACCTCGTCGTAGCTCAGAGTGATCGGGTTTTCGACCTCACCGAAAACTTTCAAGGACCAGGTCTTGATGTCCGTCTGGGGGACCGGTCCGAAGTGCAGCAGCGGCCAGCGATCCGGCGCCGTCAGCGTCTGCCCCGGCGGGATCCGCTTGGGGTCGACGCCGGCGGGGATCCGGCTCCGGCGGAAGAGGTCCACAGCGGCAGTATATGGACCCCCTGAGGGCCGCCTCAGACGCTGAACTGCCAGCTCTTGGCGAAGGCCGCGCCGTTCACGGTGCCGGTTACCGTCACGCTGTACTTGCCGGTCGCGAGCGGCGACTTGGCGAGCATCGCGAACTCGTTCGGTGCGAGATTGTTGGTCCCGGGCGGTATCTGGTACGCGTCGACCGCGTTGCCGGCGGGCCCGGTCAGATCCGCCTTGCCGACCGCCAGTGTCGCGTCGAGAGGCGCCTGAAGCGTGATGGGGTAGCCGATCGGGTAGTTCGCGGTCGGCACCGGGTCGGGCACCTCACCGCCCCGGAAGGCGGCGGGCACGCCGGTGCTGTTGGCTGGCGGGTAGGCGATCAGCTCGCCGGGCTGGGCGCCGGCGATCCCGAAGTCGAGGACCTGGATCGAGAGGCCGCCGACCTGGGCTTCGCCGTAGCCGGCCAGCTTTGCCTCCCGAGCGGTGATCGGGTAGCGGTGGTACACGGTGTCCACCCAGCGTTCGACCGCCGCCGGGGCGATGAAGACGTGGGAGATGACCTCGCTCGTGATCGACGACTGCGCGTAGCCGAAATGCGCGGCCCGGTCACTCGAGTTGTGGCCGAACGAGCCAGGCAGGGATGGGTCCTCGAAGTGGACGCCGTCGCCGTTGAGCGACGACTGTCCGAAGTTGAAAAGGAAGAAGTAGCCGTGCGCGAGCGCGCTCTCAGCCAGCGCCGGATTCTCCGCCACGGCGCCTACCCCGACCGTGGCGCGGGTGGCGTTGACCGCTGCCAGGGCATCCTTGCGGGCGGCGGTGATTCCGTCGGTCGGCGGCGGCTGGGCGAAGGCGAGCTCCTGCGCGGGGTCCTTCTTAAGCACGAGCGAGTCCAGAAAGCGCAGGAACTGGTAGACATTTCCGGCTTTGGGATCGGCCTTCAAGGCAGTAAGCAGCCGGTCATGAGCGGTGTTGAAATCGCGGCTTACCGCGACGTCGACCTCGGATAGACCGAGTGTCGCGGTGGCGCCGTTCGGGCGGACCTTGAGCGCCGAGTTGTACAGCTCGATTGCGACTGGCGCATTGCCCTGCAGGAAGGCGGCGTCGCCCTCCGCTGTGAGCACTCCGTACTGCGTGGCTGCCTTCTTGGCTACGTCACGAAGCAGCTGGATGGCCTTGCCGGCGTTGGCGTGGCCCGATTGGTATCGCGAGAGCTCCAGGCTCCGCTCGGGGAAATCTGGCTGGCTCTTCAACGAAAGCTCGAGGTGGTTCAACTCCTGCAGTGAGTCGCCGCGGGCGCGGTAGTAGTTGGCCCAGTCGCGATCTCCCTCAGCGCGCGTGTACGCGTCGGCGGCTGCCTTCTGGCCCGCTCGGAGCTGGTCGCGCGCTTCAGCGAAGCGGCCGGCGTCGGCCAGGGCTTCCCCGTAGAAGAGGTGGGCGAGCGGATCGACAGGCGTGGCCTTGATCGACTTGGCTCCTGCCGTCACGGCGCCGGTCACGTCTTCCGACCAGTCGAGCGCCCGCGTGAGCCTGCTGAGCGAGACCGAGTCAGAGTTGTCCTTGACGGCCTGCTGCGCCTGCTGGACCGCCTCGACGAAGCGGTTCTCGTAGTCCAGCAGCAGAACGTAGTGAGCGCGTGCGTTGGGTGTCCCGCCGTCGATCAGCGACTGGTAGTCCTTCTCAGCGCCGTCGTAATCGCCGCTGAAGAACTTCGTGTCGGCTTTGGCCAGGGGGCTGCTTTTCGGCGCCGGCTTGGACGCCGGCGGCGCCACTTCGCAGGCTGCAACAACCACGGCCAGAAGGGCCAGGAGGAGACCCGCTCGCTTCACCGGATGTAGGTTAGCGCCGCCGGTATACTGGCCAGTCAGAACGATCTGGGGCGGTAGCTCAGCTGGGAGAGCGCCTCCCTCGCACGGAGGAGGTCAGGGGTTCGAATCCCCTTCGCTCCACTCGTGTTCGAGCTGAGTTCCCACATTACGAACCGTCTTGGCGTACCGCGGGAGGAGTGCGGGACCCTCGCGGGCAGCCGACTGACACAGCGCTGGCCCCCGCAAGTAGCCTGAAGTGCTAACCAAGGCAGCCGGGCTTGACATTGACCTCGGGTCAAGGTTCGAGCATGTGCCACATGAAATCAGCGCCCAACCACGCGTCACGAAGCGCGGTTTCCGTTACCGGCTTGCGCAAGGCGTACGGGGACAAGCTCGTCCTCGACGGCGTCGACCTCACTATCGGCGAAGGCGAGATCTTCGCCTTGCTCGGGCCGAACGGGGCCGGCAAGACGACGATCGTACGGATACTCTCCACCCTGATCCCGGCGGACGCCGGCACGGTCACCGTCATGGGCTACGACCTTCGCGGCGAAGCCGGCGCGGTGCGGGGGGTGATCGGAGTCACCGGGCAGTTCTCCGCGGTCGACGATCTGCTGACAGGCGAGGAGAACCTGCTCCTCATGGGGCGCCTGCTTCATGTGCGGGCGACTGAGCGGCGGGCGCGAACCTCCGAATTGCTGGAACGCTTCGACCTTGTCGATGCGGCGCGCCAGGCGCCGGCCACCTACTCCGGAGGAATGAAGCGGCGCCTGGACCTCGCAATGACCCTGATGGGGCGTCCACGGCTGATCTTCCTCGATGAGCCGACCACCGGCCTTGACCCGCGGAGCCGCCAAACCGTATGGCAGATCATCCGCGAGCTCGTACGCGAGGGAGTCACCATCTTGCTGACCACCCAATACCTTGATGAGGCCGACCACCTCGCCGACCGCATCGCCGTGCTGGACCATGGCCGCATCGTCGCCGAGGGCACGCCGGCTGAACTGAAACGGCGCATCCCTGGCGCGCATATCCGACTGTGCTTCGTCGATGCTGCCTCGCTCGCCGACGCTGCGCGATTACTACCCGAAGGTACGCGCGATGACGAGGAGTTGGTACTCAGGGTGCCGAACGAGCGTGGCATCCGATCGCTGCGCGACGTGCTCGCCCGACTCGGCGACGACGTGGCCGTGGAGGACCTATCCATCCACACACCGGACCTCGACGACGTGTTCCTTGCCGTGACCGGTAATGCTTCCAAGGAGGAGAGCCAATGAGCGCCCTGACCATCGCCGCCCAGGATTCCGCCACCATGCTTTGGCGGGAGATCAAACACAGCATCCGGCTCCTCCGCTTGCTGATCGTGAGCGCGGTACTCGTGCCGGTCGTAATGCTGTTGTTGTTCGACTACATCCTCGGTGGGACGCTCGGCCACGGGCTTGGTGGCGCGGCGCGAGGTGCACCGTACATCGACTATCTCGTGGCCGGCATCCTCGTGATGACGATAGCGGGGGGCTGCGGGCCCACGGCGATCAACGTAACCATGGACATGACCGGTGGCTTTGTCGACCGGATCCGCACGATGGCCGTCACTCGCGGTGCGCTGCTGGCCGGACATGTCGGCATCAGCAGCGTGCGCATGCTTGTCGCCACCGCCGCTGTCACCGGGGTTGCACTCTTGCTCGGGTTCCGGCCCAAGGCCTCGGTCGCGGACTGGTTCGCTGTCGTCGGAATCGTCGCGGCGTTCTCGGTTGCCATGGCGTGGCTGTCCGCGGCCATCGGCCTGGTCACGAAGAGCGTCGCTGGCGCGAACGGCTCAACCCTGCCCCTGTCGTTCCTGCTTCCATTCTTGTCCAGCACTTTCGTGCCGGCCAACTCGATGCCTCCTGGCGTGCGCTGGTTCGCCGCGAATCAGCCGTTCACCGCGGTGGTGGACAGCCTGCGCGCGCTGCTGACGGGCGCGCCGATCGGCAACAGCGCCTCCCTGGCCCTGGCGTGGTGCGCGGCCATTGCGCTGGTCGGCTACATCTGGGCCCAGGCGGCTTTCCGCCGGGGAACCCGATGACAAGTCGAACTTGGTCGATGGAAAGCCACCGAAGATGATCACCATCGGCCAGCTTGCCGCCTACGCGGGCGTGACCATCAAGGCCGTCCGCCACTACCACAAGTGCGGTCTGCTTGAGGAGCCGCCGCGTGACTCGTCGGGCTACCGGCGATACACCGCCCAGCATGCCATCGCGCTGGTCAAGATAAAGACCCTGGCGGAGGCGGGGGTGCCTCTCGCCCGCATCAAGGAGCTGCTCGCTGCCAACGCCCACCAGTTCGCCGCGGCGATCAGTGAGATCGACCGCAACCTGCAGGAACGGGGCAAAGAACTTCGGCGGACCCGCGAACGCATCGGCCGCCTCAGCGCTGGCGACCGATTGTTCGTCGCGACAGAAGTCGCCGTCTACCTCGATCGGCTGCGTCAGCTTGGCGTCAGCCAGCGCGGAGTGCAGATCGAGCGCGACGGCTGGATCCTGCTCTCGTCGACCTCGCCGAAGGCGGCCGCCATCTGGTTTGCCGACAAGCTCGAGGCGCTCGACGATCCGGAGTTCGTTGCCCTGTACCTCGAGTGCGACGAAGCGTTCGACTGGTCCGCGGACGACCCGCGCCTTGACGCTCTGGCCGGGCGCGTCGAGCGCTGGTTCGTCGGGAGAGGCGATGGGCACACAGGCGGAACGCAGCCGGCGGCCGACCCGAGCATCGCTCGGTTGATCGCCACGTCGACCGGATTCTCGTCTCCCGCGTGGGATCAGCTCAAGCAGATCGCCCGAGAACGCAAGGGCAGGGTCACAAAGACGCATCGGCATTCGGCTTGACGGCCGCATCCCAATGGAGGAGGGAGTCGGCATCACGCCGTGCTCGTCGATGAAGCGTCGGACGGCCCCAAGCGCCTCGGCATCGCGGGCGTCTTTCTCCGTCTCCCACTCCCAGGCCGGTCCGTCGAATACGCCGGCTGGTTCGTAAAGTGGGAACTTGGGTCCACCAAACTGTCCGGCGTAAGAATCTGACCACCGGTCCTCCAACAACGTCTTTCGCGTCAAAAAGATCGCGGCCCCACCACTGAGGCGAACCGTCGCGGACCGGCGACGAGCTCAGCCTCAGAGCCCGAAGCGCATCAGGATCATGCAAGTAAAGACGCCGAAGAAGCCCGCCAGCTCGACGAGGAGTAACGGGATCACGCGGCGCGCCGACGCCGTATCTCCGGCCGCCATCGCCTGCGCAATCGGCTCGGAAGCCGGGGTCGTGACGAAGTGCGACCAGGCCAGGATGCCGAGGCCGAATAGGAGGGCGATAGCCCAGGTGATCCCGTAGGCCGTCCCGAGCAAGAAGCCGAGAGTCTGGACGGGGCCGAGCAGCGTGCCGCGGATGATTCCCAAGAGGATCGTGATGCTGCCGACCACCTCGAAGACCAGCGGCGCTTTTCGATTCATCAGCGACCGGAAGAGCGCCAATTGGGATTGCGGCGGCAACGACATCACGGCCGGGCCCAGGATGAAGGTGGCGTAGAGCGTGCCGCCGAACCAGAAGATACCGAACAAGACGTGCACCCAGGTGACGACGATCTGGAGCGAGAGCATGTTCATGCACCCCTCGTTTCCGACACCGATAGAACTGGCTAAAGACCGCCCCCAATCGGAAGTACCCGTTTTCGCGTACGGGACTGAACGGTAATATCAGACGCTAGCTCAGATGCGTCGTCCTGTCAATATCGCGTCCAGGCATGAACTGGAAATTGTCATGACTCGTCGCTATCGCATGAAGCTCCGGGCGGAGCGCAAGGCTGACACCCGGGGCCGGATCGTCGCCGCTGCCGCCCATTTGCATCGGACCCTCGGCCCCGACCGGACCACGATCAGCGATATCGCTCGCCTGGCCGGCGTCGAGCGGCCGACCGTGCTGCGTCACTTCCCGGATCGCCTCTCCCTGGCTATGGCCTGCCTTCTCCCTGGCCTGGAGCAGGACCCGCCGCCCGACCCGGCTGCGTGGAAGCAGGTCGCCGATCCCGCGGCCCGGCTGTCCCGGGCATTGACCGAGATCTACCCGCACTACCGTCGCAATCGAGTCCTCCTGAGTTCTATCGCCGACGAGACCAACGACGAATTCGCTCCCATTCGCCAGGCAGGACGTCCGCGACGAGATGACGCACATAGAGTCTTGGCTGAGGGCTGGTCGGTCCCCGAATCCGGCCACCCACGGCTGCTGCTGGCCATCGGCCACGCCTTTAGCTTCTGGGCATGGGTTTCTCTGGCGGATCTCGGGCTAGCCGACGATGAGGCCGCGGCGTTGTGCGGGGGCTCCAGCCCCGCCGTTAGCGTCAATTTGGGAGATGCGTCCCGGTCAGAAGAGACCGGTGAGCCAGCGCCGGAGAGGCTTGCGTCCGGCTGGTTCGCGATAGCGAGGCAGCAGCGCTGCTACAGACTGCTCGCCGAGGCGATGCACCCCCTCAACGGTCTTCCCGGCGGTTGGGATCGGCTCCCCGATTCTGACGAACAGCCGCTTGCCGAGCCAGACCTCCTTCATGCCGGCCAGGGCCACAGGCAGCACCGGGACTCCCGCCTCGACAGCGAAGTGCGCAAAGCCTTTCTTGAACGGCAGCAGGACGCCCTCGCGGGGACCGAAATCGCCTTCCGGGAAGATGGCCACCACGCCACCCGCTTCGAGGCACCGGTGGACGTGGCGGAAGAGCGTGGCGTTGCCACGGTGCGCCCTGTCGACCGGGACGACGCCCCCGGTCGCGCGCACGAGTGCCCAGAGGAGGCGGTTTTTCATCATCGACGTGGGGTCCGCGAGGTAGTGGATCCTCGGTTCGGCCGGGAATAGGAGCAGGAGGCTGATCGCGTCCATCCAGCCGAGGTGGTTGGCGATGAGAACGAAAGCCTGGTTCGGGATGCGTTCGCGACCCTGGACGTCAAAACGAAAGAGCAGATGGAAGAGGGCCAAGGCAACCAGTCTCACCACGCGAAAAAGAGGACTCGCTCGCCGGCCCACCGGCAACATGTCGGCGCCGGGAATGGCACTTCCAGGCACCTCCGCGGAAGGCTGGAAGCGCACCGCCTCCCAGCCGCCATCCAGGCTCACCGCGTCGGTCGCCGAGAGGCCGGCGCCATGCAACACGCCCCAGCCGTGATTACGGCTGAGGTCGGTTGCCACGCCACCCTGAGCTGAATTCGGATAGCTGACCCAGAAGAGCCCGCCGGGTTTCAGCGCTTTGAACCCCTTTTGAAAGTCACGTTCCAGCTGCGCGCGGTTCGCTGCGAAAAGCTGAACCACATCTACCTGCGCCGCGTGCTTGTCGGAGCCGGCCGAAGCGCCCTCCGGCAGCGGGTCGAACCGGCTCAGATAACCGTCCGGAGCGTTCAGGACCAGGCACCGATTTCCGGCCTCGATCTTCAGCTTCCGGGACAGCTCCGAGGGCCGCACGCGCACATTCTCCACGCCGTATGGCGACCTAGGGCGCGATGTTCTGGTTCAGCCTGAACACGTTGTCGGGGTCGTAGCGCCGCTTCAGGGCTCTCAGACGCTCGTACTTCGCGGGGCCGTAGGTGGCGCGCACGACTTCCTCCCCCGAATCGGCGACAGCGTTGACATAGTTGCCGGCCACGATGAAAGGCTGGATCGCGCTAATCGCCGCCCGGGACCAGGCGCGGTGAGCTTCGTCGAGGGTGGCGTCGCCCCAGACGGCTTCCATCTCGACCCAGAAAGCCGCCTCACGGCCGCTGAAAGCAGTGGCGTCGGCTGGCACGTCGCCGATGGCGCCGCCCATCGCCCAGATCGAAACCGAGCAGTCGCCGCCGGCCGGGCTGGCAGTGATTTGCTCAGCCATCGCCAGCACAGCCTCCTCCGGGAGCGCAGGCAAGTAGGCCGCCTTCATATAGACCCGCTTCCCCCAGGCTGACTCCTCATCGGCAGCCACCTGCGTCGTCAGATAGGGCATGGGCTGAATGGTGTCGCTCAGCGGCCGCGTGGCCCGGACAGCGCGCAGGTAACGCTCCGCTTCTGCCACCGACCCGCAATGCATGACCCCGATGAAGCAAGCGTGATTTTCGCCAGGCGCGAGCGGGCCTGGCTGGCCGAATCCCAGGGCCAGGAAAAGCTCCCGTGGCGCTTCCTCCGCCAGCTCGCGGTAGATCGAGGCAACCTCCGCGGCGCGGCTCAGGGGATACGTGAGGACTCCTCGCGTGACAGCAGGACCGACCGGGCTGAGACGGAACTCGAAAGAGGTTACGACGCCGAAGTTGGCGCCGGCGCCGCGCAGCCCCCAGAAGAGGTCCTGGTTTTCGTCCGCGCTGGCATGAATTCTTTGGCCGTCAGCTCCGACCAGGTCACAGGCGAGCAGGTTGTCGATGGTGAGGCCGTACTTGCGCTGGAGCCTGCCGATACCGCCACCGAGCGTGAGGCCGCCGACGCCCGTGTGCCCGACTACCCCCACCGGACAGGCCAACGCGAACTCTTGGGCCGCGGCATCCAGCTGGCGAAGAAGCGCGCCGCCCTCGACCCTGACCGTCCGGTGCTGAGCGTCGACGGTGACGCGAGACATCGGAGAGAGGTCGATCACGACGCCCCCGTCGCAAGTCGAGAGCCCCGGAATGCTGTGGCCCCCACCGCGCACGGCCACAAGCAGCTCCTGCTCGCGCGCGAAGTCGAGCACGGCAATCACGTCTTCGATCCGCGCGCAGCGCGCCACGAGCGCCGGGCGCTTGTCTGCGAGCGCGTTCCAGACCAGCCGGGCCTGGTCGTAGCCCGCGTCAACCGGCTCGATCAGATGCCCCGCGAACCGGCTCCGGAGCGCGCTCACGGCCGCCCGCTCGAGTGGCTCGACTACCTGCATCAGACATCCCTCCTTGAATTGCGCCAACGGCCATTCTGCGCAACCCGGCAGGAGGCAGTCAACGACCGGGCATCGCCGCACGAAGAGCGTCCGCGCTGCGCCTTAACTCTTCGCGGGCGGCCCGTCGCTCGCGGGCGTGGCGCCGCTTCGCCTCCCGCAGCTGGTCCTGGCTCTGGCGCAGCTGCTCGCGAAGTCGATCCTCCTCTTCGCGCCAGCGGGCGTCCATCTCACGGCGCCGGCTCTCGGCGTCCTCCCAGAGGCTCCGAAGTTGTTCCCGAGCCTCGACGCGCTCATTCATGGCAGAAGGTCCTCCGTCTGGTTCAATCGCGTGCCGAAAGCGCGCCCAGGCGGCCTGCCGGGTGGTGCCCAGCGCTTCGCCGATCTGCTCCCAGGTCGAGCCCTCTTTCAAGGCTTCCTGGACCAGAGCTGCCTGCCAGCCGGCCAGCGAGCGAAGGAGGGCCCGGCTTTCCGCAACGGCGGTGATCGCACTATCCGAGACGGTGACCTGTTGCCACCTCTGGGTGACCTCGTCTGGAATGGAGCGCGCCATGTCAAGACAAAGTTTACTGCCGCCGGCCATCCGTTGGTGCCCGTCAATACCAATTGACGAGGCTAGTCAGGGCGCGGTTCGACCAGCAGGCTCTGCAGTGAGCGGCCGAGGCGGCCACGCCGGTCATACAGCGCACCCTCCGCGAAACCGGTGCCGTGCGGTTCGAGCCAGGTCCGGGCGTCGACGTAAACCCACTCGTCGACCGGCAGGCGGTGCACGTACACGGTGAGGTCGGGATTGATGTACATCATTCGCTCCGGCTCGACCACGTTGCTGATCCCGTTCGGAAAGTCGGCCGCCGCACAGATGCGCTGAAGCCCGCTCGGCTCCTCGCCGGGAACGACCGGGAGCTTGAGCCGGAACCACCCCCAGCAAGGCCCGAGCCGGCCGAGCAGGCCGGTCGGAATCCGAACTTCAACACCTAGCCTGTGGTAAGCCGGTCCGCCCCGGTAGCTCGGCACCGCCGGGTCGACTACCGACTCGGGAGGTCCGTGGGGTGGCGGCTCGTCATCGTGGGGGACCGAGACCGCGGTCTCGCGGATCCTGACCGCCGTGGCCCGCGCCACCTCGACCTGGCCGTTCCAGAGCGAGGCCTCGACGAGCTGGATCTTGCGACCCGGCCGGAGCAGGCGCGCCTTGACCGCCAGCGGCACCATGCCCACCGGCCGCATCAGCTCGATGGTCAGCCGGGCCACGAACATCGCCTGCTCGGCCGGAAACCGCTCGATCTCGCGGGCCAGCAGCATGGTCGGCGGCCCGCCGTGGAGGGCCTCCTGGCTCCATGGGCTGAGCGCCGCCTCGGTGGGACGGAACAGATCACCCTCGCGCGCAAAGATCGAGTCCGGCACAGTGGGCAGACTAAATCGAGCCGCCTTGTCACATAGTGACTAGCGTCGGGCGACTCTGATGCCGAGCTCGTCGAGGTGGATCCGCAGGTCGGCCGGGTCCTCGTAGACGCGGAAGGCGCCCGCCCGTTCCAGCTCCTCACGGCCGTAGCCGCCTGACAGCAAGCCGACTCCCAGAGCGCGCGCCCGCTGTGCCGCGAGCATGTCCCAAACGCTGTCGCCGACGACGATGGCGTCCTGGGCGTCGACGCCCAGCTTTGCCGCCGCCGCCAGGAAGAGGTGCGGATCGGGTTTCGCAAAGGGCACCTCGTCGCGCGTCACGATCGGCGTACCAGGCGGGACGCCCAGGACCCGCAGCACCGGGTCGGCGCTCTGCCGCCCGCCGCTGGTGGCGATGGCCCACGGAATTCCCATCTCGGTGAGCTGGCCGAGCAGCTCGCGGGCGCCGGGCAGGGGCCGGACCTGGGTCACAGCGCGCTCGTACGCGCGCGAGTGAGCTTCCATCACCTGGCGCGCCTCCTCCGGCGCCAGGTCCCGCCCGGTCTCACGCAGGAGGGCATTGACGAAGAGGCCGCCGCTCATGCCGATCCGGCGGTGGATGCGCCAGACCGAGAGCTCGATCCCGCACTCTTCCAGCGCTTCGCGCCAGGCGAGCACGTGCTGGTAGACGGAATCCACGAGCGTGCCGTCGAGGTCGAAGAGGAGAGCCGGCTGAACCTCCATCGCTCAGCAGGCCAGCTCCAGCTGCGCGCGGCGCCAGGACCTGCGCAGCATGAAGAGGCCGACCGCCGAGACGACGGCCATGCCCCCCAGCTCGAACACGAGGAAGAGAGCCGGCGCGACGTCCGTCGCCCGCGGAAACGGGTTGAGCGCCAGCGGGCCGGACGTAAGGAGAAGGGTCAGGAGGATGGCGATTCCTCGCATCGAGTCCCACAGGCCGTGGAGCAGGGACACCAGCAGGTACGCGCCCACGAACTTCCAGGTCAGTCGGAGGCGCCCCCGCGCCGCGGCGGCTTCGAAGAGGACCCCGCCCAGGATCCCTGTCCAGAGGCCGTGCCCGACCGGCGCCAGGACGCCCCGCAGCACCTCGGTCCAGACCAGGCTCAGGAGCGAGAGCCCGTGAGGCGTGAAGAGCGCGTTCAACGCGTAGCCACTACTTTCGAAAGCCGCGAAGCCGAAGCCGACGGCGGCTCCGAGGACGATCCCGTCGAGCCTGGTGAAATGTCGGATGCCCCAGGCCACCAGGACGAGGGCAAGGACCTTGGCCAGCTCCTCGATCAGGCCCACGCCGAGGTAGATGAAGATGCCGTCCTGGAGCAGCCAGACCTCCAAGAGCGAGGCGGTCAGCACGCCTAGCACGCCGCCATAGACGAAGGCGAAGAAGATGCGCTGGCTGGAGATCGTGGCGCTGGAGTCGTGGTCGAGATAGAAGACGACCGCGGTGGTTGGGACAAGGAAGCTCCCGAGCAGGACGACGGTGGGAATCAGGTTGAGGTTGCCGGTGAGGCCGGTCACTATGACCGAGAGCACCCAGAGCAGCAAGCCGCTGAAAAGGACGCCCAGCCAGCGCCAACGTCTCAGGGTTGGGCGCGGGCCAACCAAAGTCACAGGCACCATTGTCCTTGTGGTGAAGGTCGTCCTGCTGCTGGCCCTGAAGGCCCTGGCGGGCGGGACCCTCGTAACGGTCTTCGCGTTCATCTCCGACGCATTTCGACCGCGCTTTCTGCTGGCCGGCCTCTTCTCGGCAGCGCCCGCGGTCGCGCTTTCGAGCCTGCTCGTAACGAGTTTGCTCAGCGGGCGGCAGGCCGCTGCGATCGGTGCCCGAGGGATGATCGCGGGCGCCGTCGGATTCGTCGTCTATGCCGCTCTGGCGGCTTTCCTGGTCCAGCGGCTGGGCGCGCTCTGGGGCAGTACCGTGTCCTGGGTCGCCTGGGCGGCGGTGGCCTTCGGGCTCTACGCGGTGCTGACCGGATGACGCCCTACCTGCTGCGCTTCGCCTTCGGAGCCGGGATCGCTGGCGCGGCAGGCCTGATCGGGCTCAAGTTCGGCAGCCGGTTCGGCGGCATTTTCCTGGCCTTCCCCGCCATCTTGCCGGCGAGCCTGACCCTGATCGCCGAGCACTCGGGTACCCGCCCCGCCAGCGTCGATTCAGAGGGTGCCGTGCTTGGTGGGGTGGCGCTGACCGCGTTTGCGGCCGTCGCCGCCTACAGCCTTCCGCGGCAGCCGCCGCTGCTGGCGTTGGCCCTCGCCACGGCTAGCTGGCTGGTGGTCGCGGGGGCGCTCTACCTGGTCGCGCGCCCGCTTCTACGAAAGCTTGGAATGACACCCCCGAAAAGCGGGTAAGAATTTTCTGCAGTGACTGTCAATTGCCCCCAATGCGACACCAAGAACCGAGTGGATTCGGCTGCCACCGGCGCGCCGGTCTGCGGCAAGTGCAAAGAGGCGCTTCCCTGGCTCACCGACGCCGGCGAGGCCGACTTCAAGGGAGTGGTCGAGGATTCGCCGCTGCCGGTGCTGGTCGATTTCTGGGCGCCCTGGTGCGGGCCCTGCCGGATGGTCTCGCCGGCGGTCGAGCAGATCGGCCGCGACCTCCGCGGCCGACTCAAGGTGGTCAAGGTCAACACCGACGACAACCAGATTCTCTCTGAGCGCTTCGACGTCCGCGGCATTCCGACGCTCGTGATGCTGAAGGGCGGCAAGCAGGTGGACCGGGTGAGCGGGGCGATGCCCGCACCGCAGCTGCGCCAGTGGGTGTTCGCCGCGATGCTGGCCGGCGCCCGCTGAGCCCCGACCGCCCTAGTCGAAAACCAGCGCATAGCCCTGCCGCGGCTGGCTGACCAGCCGGCAGGGGACCTGAGCCGCCTCCAGCCTGCCGCGCAAGCGGCCGACGTAGGTTCGGACCTGCTCTTGCGCCAAGTTCGGATTGCCCCAAGCGCGCGACGGCAGAGTCGTGGTTGCGAAAAAGCGGTTCGGGTGGGCCAGGAGGAACCCGAAGAGCTGCGCTTCGCGCGGGGTCAGCGCGACGGCCCTGCCGTTGTGGCCGAGAATCCCGGCGTTGACGTCGAGCTCCACCCCGACCAGCTCCCAATGACGCGCGTGCCAGAAGCGCAGGCGTTCCCCGACGCGCGTCACCTCCGCCTCCAATCGGTTGATCTCGTCGATGGGAGCGCCCTGCTCACGAGCTCGGTCCAGGAACCCGCTGTTGATCGTTGAGAGCTCCTCATAGACGGTGACCCAGCGGCGAGCGTCGGCCGGGTACCCGGTGGCCGGATCCTCACCTGGAATCAGCGAGCGGATGGCCACCCCCAAGCACTCCCCTCTGTTACGAAGATCGGTTGCGAAAAGAGCCTAGCACTCTGGTTTTTGCGTGCCGGCGATTCAGCGCAGGAAGTCGACCGCCTCTTCCTTGCCGTCCCAGACCACCGTCGTGCGGGCCGGCTCAGTTCGCGCCACGACATGCCCTCCCCGGAGCACAAGGCGGCGCGGAGCGACCAGCCTGATAGCGTCCATCTCGGTCGGCGCCGCGAAGCAAACCAGGTCGGCGGGCTGTCCGGGCTCCAATCCGTAAGCCTCGATCCCGAGGGCGCGGGCGGGGTTGTACGTGATCATCTCGAAAAGTGTCTTCAGCTCGCGGTGTCCAGACATATGCCCGTAGTGGGCGAGTACGAACGCCGCCTGCAGTGGGTCGCCGTAACCGAGCGGATACCACGGGTCCATCACGGAGTCATGGCCGATGCAGACGTTGACGCCGGCGTCGAGGAGCTCTTTGACGCGCGTCATGCCGCGCCGGATCGGATGGCTGTCGAAACGTCCTTGCAGCACTGAGTTGTCGAGCGGGTTGGTGACCATGTTCAGGTGCGCGCGGCGGAGGTTGTTGATGAGCCGGTAGGCGTAAGCGTTGTTGTAGGAACCCATCGCCGTCGTATGGCTTGCTGTGACCCTGCCCTCCAGGCCGAGCCTGATCGTCTCGGCCGCCATCACTTCGCTGAAGCGAGAGTGGTCGTCGTCGGTCTCGTCGCAGTGGATGTCGACTTGCAGGCCGTGCTCGGCAGCCAGCGCGAACGCGAACTTGACCGAGCGCTCTCCGTACTCGCGCGTCAGCTCGAAGTGCGGGATCGCTCCCACGACATCGACGCCAAGCCCGACCGCCTTCTTCATCAGCTCTTCTCCACCGTCGAACGACTGGATCCCCTGTTGCGGAAAGGCGACCAGCTGCAGCGTCATCTGCTGGCCGATCTCCTCGCGAAGCTCGAGCAGCGCACGTACCGCGCGGAGCTCGGGATCGCAGACATCGACGTGGCTGCGGACGTGCTGGACGCCGTTGGCGAGCTGCCAGCGGAGGACCTTGCGCACACGGCGCTTCACGTCCTTGATGGTCAGGTCCTGCACCCGCTCGGACCAGATGGCGATTCCTTCGAAGAGGGAGCCGCTCAGATTCCAGCGCGGCTCGCCGACCGTGAGCACCGCGTCGAGGTGGATGTGCGGCTCCACCAGGGCCGGGGTGACGAGCCCGCCCTCCAGGTCGATCACCTCTCTCGCCTCCATCTCCGGCGGGGCGAAAGCGCCCTCCCGCACGCCGATGTCCGTCAACTCGTCGGTTCCCATCAAGCGAGCGTTGCTGAGGATGAGGTCGAGCACTCTCCTCGCGAAGTTAGCAGCAAAACGAAATAGACTTGCGCAAAGTCCCGCGAGCCACTTCTTCTGGGGGGTAGATGCATGGCGATGTCGACTGACAACGTCGAGCAGGTCGTACCGATACGGGAGGGCGACTACGGCGAGAGGGTCGCCACCGTGGAGCCGGGTGGGGTCGAGTACATCCCGCAGCGCGAGCGCCACGGCAAGCCCATCGACCTCTTCTGGACCTGGCTCTCGCCGAACCTCGAGTTCGCGACCATCTTCGTCGGCATCATCGCGATCACGCTTTTCGGCCTCAACATGTGGGAGGCCGCCACCGCCATCGTGGTCGGCAGCCTGCTCGGTTCGCTGACGCATGCGGTTCTCTCGTCCTGGGGGCCGAAATTCGGCGTGCCGATGATGGTCGAGAGCCGGGGCCCCTTCGGCTTCCTGGGCAATATCCTGCCCGCCGGCCTGAACACGATCACAGGCGCTTTCGGCTGGTTCATCGTCAACAGCGTCAGCGGCGCCTTCGCGCTGCAGGCTCTATTCCCGTCTCTGAACCTGCCTTTCTGGCTTACTTTCCTGGTCATCGTCGTCGTGCAGGTAGCGATTGCGACCCTGGGGCACAACCTGATCCACGTGTTCGAGCGCTGGGCCCTGCCGCTGCTCG
>VBGR01000034.1 GCA_005880695.1 Chloroflexota bacterium | reverse complement strand
GCCGGCCGCCAGGTAGACCTCCGCCGCCAGCGCGATGCCGGCCAGGGTCTTGGCTGTGTCACGTGGGTCCAGGCTGTAGAGCAGGAGCGGGCCGCCCGGCCCGGCCCGGACCCTGCCCGAGCCGCTGTCCGAAATGATGAGCCCGCAGGCCGCGGTCTGCCGGTAGCGGGCGAGCATGTCCTTGAGCGGTAGGCCCACTTCAGGCAGGCCACCGGCGCTGTAGCCGACGCCCGGCGGCGGGTAGGTCGCTTCCAGGAGCACTCCCTCCCGCAGCTTCTCGTCCACATACGTGCTTTGCATGACGCCCCGCCAGGCGAAAAGGTCGCGGTCGAAGATACCAAGCACGCCGCAGCCCGGGTGGATTCGGAAATTCCGGCCCACCTGCCGGCTGGAGTTGGCGAGCCGGTTGCGGAGCAGGAGGTCGGCGGTCTGGACCGCACCCGCGGCGAGTACCACGCGCCGCGCGCGGACCCGGACTTTGGGACCGGCCACCCCGACCACCCGCCCGGCCTCGACGCTCAACCGCGTCACCTTGCAGCCGGAGTAGATCCGGGCCCCCGCCGCCGCGGCCAGGGGCAGGTAGGAGACGTGCATGCCCTGCTTCGCGTCAAGGGGGCAGCCGAACGCGCAGACGCCGCTCCCATGGCACTCGCGGGCGTTGCGGGCGATCGGTCCGCCCGAGTAACCGAGCGCAACCCGTCCGGCCTCCAGCGTCTCGCCGTTGGCGCCCATGGTTTCCGCCGGGACCGGCGCCACGCCGATCACGCGCTCGACCTCGGCGAAGAGCGGCGCCAGCTCGTCCGGATCGAGACCCCAATCGCTGAGGATCCAATCGGGCGTACGAAAGCAGGTGCCTGAATTGATCAGCGTCGACCCGCCGACGCCCATGCCCATTGGCAGCGAGATGACCGGGTTGCCGATCGTGAAGGTGAGGCCGTTGCCGCGGTAGAAGCGCCGCAGGCGGTCGGGCAGCGGTCCCTGGAAGTCACGCCGATCGAACTGTTCGCCCTCTTCCAGCACCACCACGTCGAGCCCGGCCGCGGCCAGTTCGCGCGCCGCCACCGCGCCGCCTGCCCCCGAGCCCACCACGACCACATCGCAGGTGTCGTCCAGGAACCGCTCGATCCGGGTAACCGCCAGCTGCGGCCGCTCCGGCTGGCGCTGGACCGCCTTGCGCGGCTGGCCGTCGTAGCCGACCAGCACTGCCACCCGCAGATCGCCACAGAAGAACATCATCAGCAGCGCCTTCAGCGCGATCAAGGTCTCCCGGCGCTGCCGGATGCGGCTCGTCTCGCACTCGTGCAGGTAGGCCAGCCGCCCTTCGGGCGAGAGCCTGTAAAAGAGCCGGTGGTGCCGGCTCACGACCGAGGAGAGGGCGAACGCGGTCAGCATCAGGCCGACGACCCGCCGGGTGCCGGCCAGGCAACGGCCGAGGTACGCATCCAGGTGGCCGGCCAGGTCCACCTCGCGGGCCCCCGGCGCAACCCCGCCTCCCGGCGGCAGCATGGTTTCGGCCAGTGCCTCGAGGGTGCGGCGCTGAAGTACGCTCAGGTTCGCAGTGGATGCACCCACTCGCCGGCTGAGGTTACTGCTCCGCATCTGGCTGGTGGTGTTCGGCCTCGGCGCCCTCGACTTCCTTGTCTTCCCGACGCTCACCGTCCGGATCCTGAACGCGGCGGGCAAGCCGTTCCAGCTGGCGCCTCTGGAGGCCGGCTACCAGTTCTGGTCGGTCCTGGCCGTTGCCTATATGGTGTTGATCGCCGCCTTCTGCCTGGAGGCGACCCGCGAGCGCGACCGGGTGGCGCCGCCGCCGGTTCGGTTCCTGCTCCTGGCCAAGGCGACTTCGTCCCTCGTCTCGCTGGTCTTCTTCATCCTCGCCGTGCACGCCTTCGCCTTCCTGGCGAACTTTGTGGTAGACGGCGGGATCGCCCTGATCACCTACTGGTTCTACAGGCAGGCTGTGGGTCCGATTCAGCTGCGCGGTCCGGCGTAGGCGCCGCCGGGACAGAAGGCGTTGGCGGGTGCGCCCGCGCAGGGGCTCGGCATCGGCGCCTGGCGCGTCAGCGGCAGCATGACGGCGCTGGTTTGCTGCGGATAGTTGGCCTCCGGGACCGTGCAGTTGCCGAAGCCCGACGCGCAGGCCAGCTCGCTCAACAGCGCCGGGTCTCCGGGACCGTACCCGTCACATGGCGGGCCGTCCACGGCTGGGCTCTGGATGTCCGGCGGGTCGCTGCTCGTGAACGAATTGCGGTAAAAGCAGTTCTTCGGGTTGGCGCCCGCCTCGTTGGCGAGGTCCACGTTGGTCGGGTTGCCGAAGAAACCGTTGCCGCTCAAGCGGTTGCCGTAGACGAGGTTGCCGATCGCGGGGAAGTTGCAGACGAGCTCTGAGACCTGGGTCCCGCCCTGACAGTGCGAGAGACCTGAGGCTGGTGGAGTCTCGGAGTCAGGGAACTCGTGCGTCACGATGCCCCAGCCGCCTTGACGCACGACGGTGTTGTAGCGAACCGTGTCATAAGAGCCGCCCGCGATCTCGATCCCGGCGCCGACCGGCGCCGCTCCGGCGATGCCGAAGCTGGGCACGTTCGGGTTGTTGTTGTCATGCACGTAGTTGTGTTCGATGAAGGTGCAGCTCTGCGTCGAGCTGCCCGGGCAGCGACCGTCCTGCGGCGGCGGCGCGTCATCGTTGTTGAGCGAGTTGGGCACGATGCCTGCCCGGTTCAGGTCCCACTCCGAAGAGCCGATCGTGTAGTTGCCGGCGTTGGTGCCGCTGAATCCCAGCGCTGAGTTCTGGGCGTGGACGTGGCTCAACACCGCGTTGCAGACGCGCCGGCAGGCGCCCACGTAAAAAGCCGAGTCGCCCATGTTCGAGGCGTACGAGTAATTGGCGCTGCCCGGCCCGCCGGCATTGCTGATGAAGATGCCGTACTGGGCCATCGCCGAGCTCGAGGTGGGCGGTGCGTACTCGGAGGTCGCGGTCAGGTAGTTGCCCCACCAGCTGCCCATGCCGATCGTTCCGCTGCCGTCGCCGCCGTTCCACCAGACCTGGTTGCCGTGGCCGCCGGTGGCGGCGGCCAGGTAGTTGCAGACGGTCAGGTTGTCGACGTAGGTGCCGCTGGTCTTGTAGACCACGATCCCGTCACGAGGCGTGAAGTCCTGCAGCGCGGGATCGGCCGGGCAGGGACCGGCCGCGGTCCCGTGCGAGCCGTCGACCACGACCAGGTTGCGGTCCAGCCCGCGCAGGTGGAGTCCCGGCTTCGTGACCCAGACGCCGGCCGTCGCACTGCCCTTCTTCTCGTGATAGACGCCTGGCCAGACGAGGACCCAGTCGCCCGCGGCCGCTGCGTCGACGGCGGCCTGGATCGATGTGAACTGTGTGCCGCTGGGGCAGGCGGCGGTGCTGCCGTTGCAGACGAGCAGCGCGCGGGGCGTCGCGGCCTGCGCGGCGGTCGGCAAGCCCACCAGGACCAGCAGCAGGCAGGCGGCTAGAGCAAGCTTCCGAGATCCCACCGCAACAGGCTCCTTTTCAGGAATTTCGATCTATGGCTAATGTTATATAGACGAAATCGCTTATTGGGGGTTTTGCCTTGTCAACTGCAGTTCCCCGCGCGGCCCTGGCGGCGCTCCTCGTCCTGGTGGTACTGCCCGCGCCCAACGTTGCTTCGGCGGCCGTCTGCACCACCGTCACGCCCACGGTCGGGCCCGCCTATGTCGACTGCGCCGGCGGCGGCGTGCGCAACGTCCTGCCGCCGGGTGAGAACGGGCTCACGAACGTGATCCAGTTCGGGCGGAGGCAGACCCCGCCCCACAGCCAGGACCAGCTCGACATGTACGCCAAGCTGGTCCGGTTCGCTCCCAACATCCAGGCCACTGACATCCCGAGCTATTTCAAGTCAGCACCGCTCGGCATCGACCCCGGCGACGTGGGCGCGGCGGAGACTCCCCGCAGCGGAACGCTGATCGTCCGCGACAAGAGCTTCGGAGTCCCCCACATCTACGGCGCCGACCGCTACGGCACCGAGTTCGGTGCGGGCTATGCCGCCGCCGAGGACCGGCTCTTCATGATGGACGTGCTCCGCCACGTGGGCCGCTCCACGGCCTCAGCCTTCCTGGGGCCATCACCGGCCACCCTGGCTCTCGACTGCAGCACGGCGCGCGTCGCCGGCTACAACGAGGCCGAGCTGCAGCAGCAGGTCGACCTTCTGCCCCAGCGCTACACGGCACCTTTTGACGCGACTCACACCGACGGGCAGCAGGTGCAGGCCGACGGCCTGGCCTACATCGACGGCATCAACGCCTACATCCAGGCCGCGCTCGTCGACCCGACCAAGCTGCCGGCCGAGTACCCGGCGCTGCAGGAGGTGCCGACGCCCTGGACGTCGACCGACATCATCGCCGTCGCCACCCTGGTGCAGGCGATCTTCGCGGTCGGTGGCGGCAACGAGGTCGACAGCGCCCTCCTCTACTCGTCGCTGACGGGCCGCTACGGCCAGGCCAAGGGTGCGGCGATGTGGAGTGACTTCCGGTCCCAGAACGACCCCCAGGCGGTGACGACTCTCTCCACCCCCTTCCCATACATGACGGGAGGCACGGTGAACCCGGCCGCCGTCGCCATGCCGACGCAGAGCCCGACCACCGACTTCTGCAACGGCGGGCCCTTGCCGGCGTTGAGCCCGGGCACGGGCAAGATCTCGATCGGGCCGGTCACCGTCGACTTGAGCCCCTACCTGCAGCCCAAGCACGCCAGCAACGCGATCTTGGTCGCGGGCAGTCACACCGCGGCCGGGCACCCGATCGCCGTCTTCGGTCCTCAGGTCTCCTACTTCGACCCCGAGATCCTGCACGAGGAGGACCTCCACGGGCCAGGCTTCAACGCCCGCGGCGCTTCCTTCCCCGGGACCGACGTCTACGTCGAGCTCGGCCGCGGCGCCGACTACGCCTGGAGTGCCACCTCGGCAGGCTCGGACATCATCGACGAGCGGCTGGAGAAGCTCTGCAACCCGGACGGCTCCCCGCCGACGCTGAAGAGCACCTCCTATGTCTACAACGGCGCCTGCACGCCGATGTACGAGCGCACCGACCGGGAGGTCGCCAAGACCTCGGCCGGCGGCCCGAACCCGCCCCAGGTCATCACGATCCAGATCGAGCGAACGGTCCACGGACCCGTCGTCGGCCGCACCTACGCCAAGGACCCGCAGACCGGCAGCACGATCCCGGTCGCGGTCTCCTACCAGCGCTCGACCTTCTTCGACGAACTCGGGTCGGCCCCGGCGTTCCTGGACTGGAACAGCCCCGACCAGGTGCAATCCGCCGCCGACTTCATGCGCGCAGCAGCCAAGGAGACCGGCACCTTCAACTGGTTCTACGCCGACGCCAACGACATCGCGTACTACTCGTCGGGCAAGATGCCGGTGCGGGCAGCCGGCGTCGATCCCAACTTCCCTTCCTGGGGCACCGGCCAGTGGGAGTGGAGCGGCGTGCTGCAGGCGGACGGGTCCGCGAGCGATCCCCATCCCCACGCCGTCAACCCTGCATCCGGCTTCCTGGCCAACTGGAACAACAAGCCGGCGCCGCAGTGGTCGGCGGCCGACTCCAACTTCGCCTATGGGCCCGTCTACCGCAGCCAGTCGCTGAGCGACCGGGTCGCCGCGCTGGTGACGCGGGGCGGAATCCAGCCGGTCGACATGGTGAACGCGATGGGTGACGCGGGCAGCGTCGACCTCGACGGTTCCCAGCTGGTGAGCCAGGTCCGCGCCGTGCTGCAGTCGCCCGGAGCGCCGCTCACGAGCGAGCAGTCGGCGGTTCTGACGCTGCTCGGAAATTGGTACTCGGGGGGCAGCCACCGGCGGGCGGTGGCCGACCCGAACGCCTATGACATGGGCAACGCGGTCGCGGTCATGGATGCCTTTTACCCGCGGCTGGCCCACGCCGTCTTCGACCCCTGGCTGAACTCAACCCAGTTCGATCGGCTGGCCGGCTTGAACCCGCTCAACGACCCGCCCGGCGCCAAAGGCTCCGCCTACGACGGCGGCTGGGAGGGCTACCTGCAGCGCTCCCTCCGTCAGGCAGTCAACCCGACCGGCGGGACGAACTACTCGCAGAGCTACTGCGGTTCGGGCAAGCTGCAAGACTGCCGGCAGGCGGTCCGGGCCGCCCTCCAGGGCGCCATCGACCAGCTCACCGCCGCTTACGGTTCCTCGGACCCGGCAGCCTGGACCTGCCGCCGCTCGAACAGTGCCTCGGGTCAGTGCAACCCGGCGCGGGACGACATCGTTTTCGCGCCCGTCGGCGTGGGGTCGGCCCCGAACATTCCCTGGGTCAACCGGCCGACCTGGCAGCAGGTTGTGCAGTACCTGGCGCACCGCTGACCCGGCGGCGGCGCAACCGGACCAGGTAGTAGGCGGCGGTCAGGAGCAAAACCAGGGCCAGCACGGGCAGGGACCAGGCCGACGAGCTCGCGGCGGCCGCCGCGGTCGCCCGGCCAGGGTGGTCGGCGACCGCCAGGAGGTGGCCCTCGATGTGTCCGGCGGGCGGCCCGACCGCCACCTCGCGAACGCTGCAGGCCGGCTTGCAGCGAACGGCGACGGTGACTCCACCGCCCTCGCTCGCGACCAGCAGGTCGCCCTCCTGCACGCCCGCCCGGCGCAAGTCGCGGGCACTGACACGGAGCACGCTGTCGGTGCCGGGATGGGGATTGCCCGGCGTCCCTCTGTCGGCCAGATAGGCCCAGCCGCCGGCCGCGAAACCTGGCGGGACGAAGCCTGCGCTCTCGACTCCGATATCGCCGCCCTTGGGGATTCCCGAGTCGGCGATCACGCTCCAGCCGCCTGCCGGGCTCAGGGCCAGAATCGCTCCGCTGTTCTCGTCCGCTGCGATCAGCTGGCCGGCATAGTCTCCGAACGTCGCGGGCGCGACCGCCAGCCCTCCCTCCAGGAGCGGAGCCGCACTCGTGATCAAGGTGCCCTTGCCCCGGCAGTCGAACGCCTCGAGCACGGTCTTGCCCAGGTGGACGCCGGTCACCAGCAGCCGGTATCCGAATCGTCCGACGCGGTCGCTGACGATCCCGCTGAGACTTTCGACACCGGGAAAGTCGGCAAAGGGCCGCACCGCTCCCTGGCGGTCGACGCGGACGATTCCCAGCGGCGGCGCGAGGCGGAGCCAGAAGAGGTCGTCGGCTGCGAAGGTGCAGCCGGCCGCCTCCACCCGCCGGCCCGAAGATCCGGCAAGGTAAGACTCCGCACCCGGGGCGGCGACCTGGCCCGTGTAGCCACTCACTGTCCCATCTGAGTGGAGCGACTTGAGCTGGCCGCCGGCGACCGCCACCAGCGACCCGTCGGGCAGGGGCCCGGCCAGGTCCAGGACGCCCGGCAGGTGCTCCCACTGCTCCCAGCTGGCCTCGCTGGTCGCATCGGCCGGAACCAGGAGCAGCAGGCCTCCGACCGAGACCGCGGCCAGCACCCGGGCGAGGTTTTCGGCTATGCGGAAAGACTAGTCGGCGGTTACGGGCTGGGCTTTGCGCCCGGCTGGCCGGGCGGGCTCGCGACTGGTGTGGGCGAGGCAGGAGGGATGATCGGCAGGGTGGGGGAGGGCACCGGCGGGGTCGGGATCAAGGATGGGGACGGAGAGGGCGGCGGTGTCGGCGACGGTGAGGGGCTGAGCGCCTGGCAGGCCAGCTTCTCGGTCCCGGGCAGGAAGATCTCGGGCTGCTGGTCGCAGGCCTTGCCATCGACCAGGCCGGTGGGCCGGCTGATGAAGTTGTGGTAGGTGGGCGGAAGCCCGTTTACGAACTCACGCAGGATCGTCTGGCCGACCGATTCGCCGTAGGTGTTGATCTGGCCGCCGCCACCGTTGGCGCCCGTGTTGCCGACCCAGGCCCCGAAGACGATGTCGGAGCTGTACCCCATGACCCAGGCGTCGCGGGTGGTGCCACTGGTTCCCGCTCCGGTCGTCCCCGTCTTGGCCGCCATCGAGCGGTTCCAACCGAAATTCCACTGCCGCGGGTAGTCCTTCAGGACGTCGGTCAGGAGATACGCCTCCTGTTCACTCAAGACCTGCGTCTGGCCGTCCTGCTCGCCAGGCGTGGTCTGGTTCAGCACACTGCCCTGGGAGTCGACGATCTTGGTGATCGCGATCAGCGGAACCTTCTTGCCTTTGTTGGCAAGGACCTGATAGCCCTGGACGTGCTCGCGCATGGTGATCTCACTGCCGCCGATCGCGGTCGAGAGCACGGGCTTCTGCTCGGTCCTGTCCACGCCCATCGACCTGGCCAGCGAGATCACGTTGTCGATGCCTTCGATCTTGGCCGCCTCGACGGCCGGGATGTTCCGGGACTTGAGCAGCGCCTGGCGCATCGTGAGATCGCCCAGGTAGCGGTCGTCGAAGTCGCGGGGCTTGTAGCCGCCGCCGAAGTCGGTCGGCTTGTCGTGCAGATAGGAGCCGAGCGTCAGCTTGCGGTCGTGGAGCGCGGCTTCGTAGTCGTATGCCTTGAAGGAGGAGCCCGGCTGGCGACCGGCCAGGATGACGTCGTACTGGCCGCCGATCGCCTGGTTGTAGTAGTCGGCGGATCCCACCCAGGCGAGCACCTCGCCCGTATCCGGCTTGGCGGCCAGCAGGTCGCCGTTGTTCACGCTCGCGTAGCCGAGCTGCCCGACGCCGTCCTGGACCGACCTCTGGGCAAGAGCTTGAATGTCGAGGTCGAGCGTCGTGTAGATGGCGAAGCCGCCCTGCTGCACTGCGGCTGCGCCATAGTCCGCCTCCAGCCGCTGGATCACGTAGTCCACGAAGAGCGGCGCCTTCGACTGCCGGATGCTGGGATCGAACTTCAGCTCCTTGGCGATGTCCTCCTGTTCGGCCTGCTGCTCCTCGGCTGGAGTCAGCGCGCCGATCGTGACCATCCCGTGCAGGACGTACAGCTGGCGTGCTCGAGCCCGCTCGAAGTGGGTCTGCGGGTCGTAATAGGTGGGTGCCTGGATCAGCCCCGCCAGGAACGCCGCCTGGGCCGGCGTCAGCTGGCTCGGCTCCTTGCTGAAGTAGACCCGGGAGGCGGCCCCCAGCCCGTACGCGTTGTGGCCGTAGTAGACGCGGTTCAGGTACATCTCGAGCACCTGGTCCTTCGAGTAGCGGAGGCTGACGCCCTCCGCCAGGACGATCTCTTGCGTCTTCCGGAAGATCGATTTCTGCGGCGTCAGGAGCTGGATCTTGACCAGCTGCTGCGTGATCGTGCTGCCACCCTGGACGTAGCCCTGGTGGGTGATGTCGACGAAGAGCGCGCGCAGCATCGCCAGCCAGTTGACGGCCCCCTCGTTGTAGAAGCTGCGGTCCTCGGCCGCCAGAGTGGCGGCGGGGCCTGGTTTCCCCATGTCTTTCAGCAAGACGATGTGGAAGTACTCGCCGTTGGCGTTGCGCTGCTCGATCTCCCTGCCCTTGCGGTCGAAGATCACGATGCTGTGCGCGAACACGGGCTTGTTGGGGTCGGGCAGGTCGCGCAGCGTCCAGCTCACGTAGACCCCGCCCAGGATGAGCAGGATGCCGGCTGCGATCGCCGCCCGGCCCTGCCAGGTTGCGGCCCACTCCCGGAGGTTGCCTGGGAAGGCGAATCCCTTGCCGGCAGAGGCTCGGGGGCGCATCGGTTGCTTGTCAGCCATCAATCGCCTCCCTCTCCGCCGCCAGACCCGTCGCCCGACCCTTTGCCCCGGGCGCCGCCGGCAGACCCGGCGCCGCTGCAGCTGGGCAGGTTCTCCGTACCGGGGAGGAGTGGGTCACCACCCTTCTTCGCGGCGGTCAGACCGGCGGGCGCCTGATACCAGCTGCGCATGGTGCTAGGTAGGCCGTTCACGAACTCGGCCATGACCGTCGTGGCGACGTACTCGCCGTAGGTGTTGACTGTTCCGCCCTTGCCGTCGGCGCCGGTGTTGCCGACCCAGGCGCCGACCACGATGTTCGGGTTGTAAGCCATGATCCAGGCGTCTCGCGTGCTGCCGAGGCCCGCGCCGGTGGTGCCCGTCTTGCTGGCCATCTGGCGGTTCCACCCGAAACCCCAGGTGGACTGGTAGTCCTTCAGCATCCAGGTCATCAGATAGGCGTCCTGAGGCGCCAGGACGCGCACGCCAGCGCTCGCGGCCGCCTGGTAAACGGTGTTGCCGTTGCGGTCGGCCACCTTCGCCACGCCCCGGATCGGCATCCTCACGCCGTCGTTTGCGAAGACCTGGTAGCCCTGGACGTGGTCGGCCATGGTCAGCTCGCCGCCCCCGATGGCCGTCTGCAGCTCCGGTTGGAGCTTGCTCTTGATGCCCATCGCCTGGGCCAGGCTGACCACGTTCTGCATCCCCTCGAGGCGGGCCACCTCGACCGCGGGGATGTTGCGCGAGCGGACCAGGGCCTGCTTGGCGCAGATGGTGCCCAGGTACCGGTTGTCAAAGTCGACAGGACGGTAGCCGCCGAAGTCGGTGGGGACGTCGTGGACGGGCGAGTCCACGGTGATCTTGTGATCGCGCAGTGCCGCCTCGTAGACGTAGGGCTTGAAGCTGGAGCCCGGCTGGCGCGGCGAGAGGATGACGTCGTACTGCCCGCCGATGCCGGCATTCGAGTAGTCGCTGGAGCCGACCCAGGCCAGGATCTCCCCCGTGTCGGACTTCGCCGCCAGCAGGTCGCCGTTGTTGACTCCGCTGCCGGAGAGGCGCTGGACGCCGTCGGCAACCGAGCGCTCGGCGAGCGCCTGGAGATTGGCGTCGAGCGTCGTGTAAACGGCCAGGCCGCCCTGCTGGACGGTCGCTGCGCCGAGAGTCCGCTCCAGCTCGCCCACCACGTAGTCGACGAAGTGGGGAGCCAGGCTGCGCCGGTAGCTCAGATCAAGCTGGAGCTCTGAACGGATGTCTTCCTGAGCCGCTTTCTGGGCCTCTGCTCGAGTGAGCGCCCCGGTGCTGACCATGCCGTTCAACACGTACAGCTCGCGCCCCTTCGCCCGGTCGAAGTGAAGAAAGGGGTCGTAGTAGGAGGGGGCCTTGAGCAGGCCGGCCAGGAAGGCCGCCTGCGCCTGTGTCAAGTCGGCCGCGTTCTTGTTCGCGCCGAAGTAGGTCTTCGCCGCCGAGCCGAGGCCATAAGCGCCGTGGCCGTAATAGACGCGGTTCAAATACATCTCGAGGATCTGGTTCTTCGAGTAGCGGCTCTCGAGCTGGTAGGCCAGGAACAGCTCCTGGACTTTCCGCGAAGCCGACTTCTCCGGAGTCAGCAGCTCGATCTTGACGAGCTGCTGCGTGATGGTGCTGCCGCCCTCCACGGCCTGGCCGGAGGCTGCGTCCACCGCGAGCGCTCGGACGACAGCCGGGAAGTCGACGGCGCCGTGCTTGTAAAAGTCGCGGTCCTCGGCAGCCAGGGTGGCCGCCGGCCCGGGGCGGCCCATGTCCGAGAGCTTCAAGAGCAGCTGATAGCGGCCGTTGGCCTGGTGCTCACCGATCACGCGGCCGGCGCGGTCGTAGACGATGATCGACCGGGCCGGCGCGATCTCCTGGCCTGGGCCGGGGAGGGTCGCCATCAGCCTGTAGCCCCAGGCGCCGACCCCGCCCGCGATTACGAGTAGTGCGCCCAGCGCCACGAGCAGCGGGCGCGCGGGCGGCGCGAGACCGACCCGCGGTGGACTGGAGGCCAGTGGGGGATTGCTGGTTCCGTGCAGTTGGTGGTGAGACTTCATGCAGTGCGAAGCCCGATATCGTGATAGTCAATTTGATGCAATTCGTACATATCGTAACGTCACTCAAGTTCTACCGGTTACGGTCCGGTCGAGCCGGCTTTTGCTTTACAGTGTCGGCTCGCCGAGGCCTCGGCCAGTAGCGGCAACCGCCTCCTCAGGCCCTGGCCAGGGCGGGCTTGTGAAGCAGAGAAAGGAGAGCCCCTCCGCTCCGGCCGCGAACTGGAACTCCCAGCCCGCCGGGATCAGCAGGCAGTCGGCGGCATGGACCTCGACGGCCGCCGCGTCTCCGCTTGGCGAGCGGCGCCAGACCTTTCCGCCACCGGCCAGGAAGTACCACGTCTCCTCGACGGTGCGGTGCCGGACCGGACGGGAGATGGCGCCCGGCGGCAGGCGCACCTCCACCAGGCTGGCCGCCACGCCGGTCGTGAGCGGCCAGACCCGCGATCCGTCCGGGGCCAGTGTGTCCCCGTCCTGACCCGCCCGCTTCACCTCCACCCGGGGGTGCTCGCCGCCTCAGGCCGCGCCGGGGGGTGGCGGGCTGGGGTCGATCTGGCCGGCGAAGATGACGAACCGCTTGGTCGCGAAGGCGCCGGCCCAAACCGGCCAGCAAGTAGTCAGCGTCAGGCGCCGGCCCCTGGTCTGGACGAGCACGGACCGATCGCTCGGGTTGACGATCCGGCTGCCGGTGACCGCGTACCGATAAGTCCCGTACCGGGTCTCCAGATCGACCTCGTCTCCCTTTCCGAGAGTCGGAAACTGGATCCAGTAGACGTTGTGGGCCGCCACCCCGATGGTGCCGGACTGGCCGGGCCAGGCCGTTTCAGGGTAGTGGCCGGGCCCGCTGTAAAGGATCGTCTGCTCGATGCCCTCCTTGACTGCGGCGTAGTAGCCGAGCCGGGGCACGCGAATCGCGAAGTCCACGCCCCCGACCGGCTTCAGGAGGCTCGGATCGACGCTGTTGCTGGCGAGTGGCGGCGGCTTTTCAGTGAGCAGCTGACGCCACTGGGCGCTCAGGCGGTCCTGCGCCTGCACGCCCTGGAGGAAGCCGAGCGCGAAGCCGGCGATCAGGGCCAGGCCGGCCCCCATGCAAACCACCCCGAGGAGGCCCAGGCCGCGGTCGGCAACCCGCCGGCGCCACGCCTCCCTGGCCCCGGAGCTGGACGCCGCCTTGCTCTGAACCACCGCTTTCGACTTGAAATGTACTATCAGCGCACTAATATGTTGGGGATCGGCGTTTGCCGAAATCCGTCCTCATATTGAGCCGGGAGAGAATACATGGATCCCATTGACGAACCGCGCTACCAGCGTGAGCGCGTCACCGAGCGTGAGCCGGCCGCCGGGCCCACCGTCCCGCCGGCGGGGCCTGTCGTGGTCCGCACCTACGATCCGCGCGCCGAGCGCGTGATCTGGTTCCTGGTCTCTTTGATCGACGCCCTGATCGCGATGCGCTTCTTCATGCGCTTGCTCGGGGCCAATTACGGGGCCGACTTCGTGCGCTTCATCTACGGAGTCACGGCACCGCTGGTCGCGCCGTTCCGCGCCATCTTTCCGCAGAGCGGGAATGGCAACTACGTGTTGGAGCCGGAATCACTGGTCGCGATCGTGATCTACTCGCTGATCGCCTGGGCGCTGGTCGCCTTGCTGCGGATCATGCTGTCGCCGCGCCGCCGCCCAGAACTGCCTTAGGAAGCTGCTCGCCGGGACCACCTCCGTCGGGGTCCCGGCGGGATCGGCCGAGGCGAAGGCTCGGGAGGGAGCGGGGGATCGGGAGGCAGCGGCGGCCCCGGTGGACCTGGGACCGGCGCGGGTGGAGGGTCGGGGAACTGCTCAAAGCGCTGATCCATGACCTGCTAGCCATGGTATGGGTTTGCAAATACGGCCGTAGCCGGAGGGTTGGCAGTCCTTAATCGTTGCTAACCATTCCGGCGCTGCATTGGGCTCGCGCCTTTGGCAACGTGCCTCCCCGATACGACGAGCAAGAACGGGCCCGCCACCCCGTCTTTGTTCGCTGGAGGTGCCCCCCACTTGCTAACAATTTTCAAAGGCCTCATGGCCTTCGCCGTAACGTTCGCGACAACCGCTCTGGGCGTCAACGGGATTTTGCAAGCGACCCACCACCCAAGCTCGACGCCGGTCCAGGCGGCCAAGCCCGCGGAACCGTCCGATCCATACGAAACCTGGCTGGCCCGTCACCACCTGGCCGGACCGCCGGCTCCCGCGTCGACCCCGAGCGCCCAGCCGGGAACACCGGAAAGCGCGTCCTGGGAGCCGCCTGCTCCGCCACCCGATGCCGGCCCCGTTTACCAGCCGTCATACCAGCCGTCCTACCAACCTCCTGCCATCGTTGTCGGCTCGACCCAGCAGGCTCTGATCAACTCCGATCGCTCCGGCGCCGGGTTGGGGCCACTGACCTGGAGCTCCTGCCTGGCCGGGATCGCCTATCAGAACGCGGTTCGGATGGCGAACCAGGGAGCCATCTCCCACTCCGGCGGAGCTCAGGCAGACCTCGGCTGCGGGCTGGGCCGGCAGGCCGGCGAGAACGTGGGCTACTGGTCCGGCGGCATCAACGACGGCCAGCTGAACGCGATGTTCATGAATTCGGCCGGGCACCGGGCCAACATCATGGGGCCGTACCGGTACGTCGGCACCGCCTGGGCGGTGGCTCCTAATGGCTACGCCTATATCGCAGTGGAGTTCAGCTAGACAGCCAAACCCCCCTCACAAGTTTCTCCCCCCTCGTCAAGGAGCCGGCGGAACCGCCGGCTCCTCTCCTTTCTTCTGGAGCACGCCACTTGGCGTGCCTGCCGCGCCCCTTTCGCTACGAGGCCACGGCCGCGGGCTTCTTGGCCAGCTGTCCGATGATCGTCCGGCAGAAGTCCGGCAGATCGGCCGGCATCCGCGAGGTCACCAGGTTGCGGTCGACCACCACCGGCGAATCCTGGTAGCGGGCGCCCGCAGCGACGAGGTCGTCCTTGATCGAGTGAAAACCGGTGAGGGGCCGGTCTTTGACGATGCCGGCCGAGACCAGCATCCAGCCGGCGTGGCAGATCGCCGCCACGGTCTTTCCCGCGGCGTCCATGTCGCGCACGAACTTCACCATCTCGGGCTTGCGCCGCATCAGGTCCGGTGAGTAACCGCCCGGGATCACGACGGCGTCGAAGTCGGCGACACGCGCCGATTCGATGGTCAGGTCCGGAGTGACGGGAAGGCCGTGCTTCGAAGCGTGCGTCGGGTTGCGGCCGCTGCCCACGACCTTGACGGTGGCGCCCGCCTCCTTCAGCCGGTAGTACGGGTACCAGAGCTCGAGGTCCTCGTAGAGGTCCTCGGCCAGGATCGCTATCTGCTTGCCTTCGAGTTCCATTTAGCGGTCACCTCCTGACTCCGATTATGGTGAACCGACGGGGGGTATATCCAGAACCGCGATGGAAAGGCGACTCGGCCCGGATCGGGGGCTCACGCTCCGAATGTTCCTGACGATGTTCCTGCTCGCCCTGATCTACCTGGCCTTCATCGGGGCGCTCTGGCGGTTCGGGGTCCCGCTCTTCTTTATCGTCGTCGTCGCCGCCGTGCTACTGGTCGCCCAGTACTACTGGTCCGACAAGCTGATCCTGCTTTCCCTCGGCGCCCAGGAGGTCTCCGAACAGCAGGCCCCGCAGCTGCACGACATGGTCGGGCGGCTGGCCGCTCTGACCGGGATCCCCAAGCCAAAGGTCGCGCTGATCGACTCGCCGGTGCCGAACGCCATGGCCACAGGTCGCGATCCCAAGCACGCCTTGGTAGCTGTCACGACCGGCATTCTGCAGGCGCTCACACCAGAGGAGATGGAGGCCGTGCTGGCGCATGAGCTGAGCCACGTGATCCACCGCGACATGCGAGTGATGGCCATGGCGAGCTTCTTTGCGACGGTCGCCTCCTTCATCGTTCAGTCGGGACTCTGGGGCGGCTTCTACGGCGGCGGCGACCGCGACAATCGCGACCGGGGCGGCGCCTTCGTCTTCATCTTTCTGATCTCAGCTGTTGTCTGGGCGGTCAGCTTCGTCTTGATCCGGACCCTCAGCCGTTACCGCGAATACTCAGCCGACCGCGGCTCGGCCGTGATCACCGGCCAGCCTTCCCATCTGGCTTCGGCGCTGACGAAGATCAGCGGCCAGATCCAGCGCATCCCTCAGCAGGACCTGCGGGCCGTCGAGGCCGGCAACTCGCTGATGATCTTCCCGGCCATCTCCCCCGGCTCGGTCTCCGAGCTCTTCTCGACGCATCCGTCGCTCGAGCACCGCCTCGCCCGACTTCGCGACTACGAAGCGGAACTCTCCCACTGAGCGGGCTCCCGCCAAGCGGCTAGAGTCTGGGCGTGGGCTTCCTCGACAGCCTTCTCGGCCGCACCAAGCTGCCTCCCTCGAAGGAGGACGCGCTCTTCGCCATGAGCACGGCGGCAGTCGGCCTCGAGGCCTCGGCGGGCCTCCAGCCGGCCGGCCGTGTCGGCATCGTCTTCAAGCGCCTGCCGCCCGGGCGTTTCGACCAGCTGAAGCAGGAGATCGTCGACCTCCTGAAGCTGCAGGGCGAGGGTTCGCTGACTGTGGAGGACAAGACCGACGACCTCGGGTTCGAATGGCTGATCCTTGACGGGGCCGACTTCCAGAACGCGATCGCCGCCCTCCACAGTGCCGCCACGTCTCTTATGGAGGACGGCCTCGGCGACCTTCTCCTCGCCGTGGCTTTCAAGTTCACTCAGAACTCCCGCCCTGTCTACTGGCTCTACTCCTACAAGCAGGGCAACTTCTACCCATTCCTGCCGATCGGCGACCACCAGCGGGACAACGCCGAGGAGCTCCGGCTCAGTGCTCTGGCGAAGCCTGAGGGACTTCCGGTGGAGCCCCAGCTGGAGCGCTGGTACGCCCTCTGGGGCATCCCGGTCTAGACAATTTGGGACTCTAGGCAGGCGGAAGGCGGAACGTCCCTGATTCGGGACCTCTACCTGAAGCACTTCGCCAACAACCCGCCGCGGGAGCGGCTCTTCCTGGCCTCCGCCAGCTTCTTCGTGACCTTCGGGATCGTTCGCACGATCACCCATGCCATCAAGGCCGGGTTCGGCCCGTTCCACAACGTGTCCGCCGGCGGGACGCACATCCACCACCTGGTCTGGGGAATCCTCCTCCTGCTCCTGGCGGGCTACATCGGGCTCCTTGAGTCGCCAAGCTCGCGGCTCGTGACGGTCGTGGCGCCGATCCTCTTCGGCGTCGGCGCGGCGCTCACCCTGGACGAGTTCGCGCTGTGGTTCTTCCTGGCCGACGTCTACTGGGAGCGCCAGGGCCGGGACAGCGTGGACGCAGTGGTCCTCTTCGGGGCCTTGCTCTCAACCGGGATCTGGGGAGGCCCCTTCATCAGGGAAGTTCTGCGCCTGATCTGGCGACGGCTGCCCCGGCCGTCTTGACGCGTTATGGCGCAGTGTGTCAAAATACAGCCATACACTCACGTTTATTACTAAAGGGGGAGTTGAAATGGCTGTTCAAATCGGCGAGAAGACGACCGAAAGCGGCGTCCTGGGAGCTGACCTCGTCACCGGGGCTGCGGCACAGGTCGCAAAGACCGCGCAGGACGTGGGCGACACGGTTGTCCATCCAATGCGAACGGCGCGCAAGCTGGAGCGGAAGGGTGGCCCGATCAACAAGGGGATCGGCCGGGAAACCGGCGACCTGATCGAGGATTCGGCTGAGTTCGCCGCCGGCCTGATGCCGGAGCGCCTGCTCTTGGCCGGCCTCCACGCAATGAAGGCGCGGGCCCGGCGCAAGGATGCCCTGGGCACGCTTTCGTACCAGACGCTGGCGGTCGTCAACGGCGGCGTCAGCCTTCTGGGTGGCGTCCTCAAGCGGATCGAGCGCGCCAGTGAGCCGCCGCGACCCCCGCGCCGGACCAGCGCACCGGCCCGCCGGGTGAAGCGGACCGCTCAGAGGGCGACGTCGACGGCTCGCCGGACCGTGAGCCGGGGCACTCGCCGGGCTCGCCAGGGCGAGCGTCGCACCGCGTAACCAAGCGAGAACCACTTCTCCCACCACACCCCGCGGGAGGGCGCCGGCCGCGCCCTCCTGTTTTACTTTCCGGGCATGGACTTCGACCCCGAGGAGCTTCGGCCGGCCCTTCACCGGGCCGCCGACTGGGTAGCCGACTACCTGGCTGGAGTCGGTGCCTACCCCGTCCTCTCGCAGGCGCGCCCGGGTGACCTGACCGCGAAGCTGCCAGCCTCGCCGCCGCTCCAGGGCGAGCCACTCGACCGGCTGCTCGACGACTTCGAGTCGCTGATCCTGCCCGGCATCACGCACTGGCAGCACCCTCGCTTCTTCGCTTACTTCGGCATCACGGGTTCAGCGCCGGGCATCCTCGCGGAGCTGCTCTGCGCGGGCCTGAACGTCAACGCGATGCTCTGGCGGACCTCCCCGGCCGCGACCGAGCTGGAAGAGGTCACCACGGGCTGGCTGAGGGAAGCCATCGGCCTGCCGCCGTCGTTCCGGGGTGTGATCAACGACACCGCCTCCAGCAGCACGCTCTATGCGCTGGCCGGCGCGCGTGAAGCGGTTCCCGGACTCGAGGTCCGCCGCCGCGGCATCACCCGGTCGCTTCGCTTCTACACCTCGGCCGAAGCGCACTCCTCGGTCGAGAAGGCCGGCCTGACGCTTGGAGTCGGCAGTGAGGGCGTCGTCAAGATCCCGGTCGACGGCGAGTTCCGCATGGAGCCGGCTGCGCTCGAGCGCGCGATCGCCGCCGACCGCGCGGCCGGCCACCTGCCTTTCGCAGTCGTCGGCACGGTCGGGACCACCTCGACCACGTCAATCGACCCGATCCCGGCCCTCGCCGCCATCTGCGAACGGGAGGAGCTCTGGCTTCACGTCGACGCCGCCTACGGCGGTGCGGCTGCGATCCTGGAGAGCCAACGCGAGATCCTCGCCGGCTGCGAACGGGCCGATTCCGTGGTCGTCAATCCGCATAAGTGGCTTTTCACGCCGATCGACTGCAGCGTGCTCTACTGCCGGCGCGAAGACGTCCTGAAGCGTGCTTTCAGCGTGGTTCCCGACTACCTCGCGAGCGCCGACGGCGAAGTCCGCAACCTGATGGATTTCGGCAACTCGCTGGGCCGCCGCTTCCGGAGCCTGAAGCTGTGGTTCGTGATGCGGGCTTTCGGGCTCGACGGCGCCCGGGAACGCATCGCAAGGCACATCGAATGGGCGCAGGAGCTACGGCGCTGGCTCGAGGCCGACCCCGACTTCGAGGTGCTGGCGCCCAGTCCATTCAGCACCGTCGTCTTCCGCTGCAAGGGCGGTGATGCTCTGAACCAGGCAATCGAGGATGCGGTCAACTCCTCAGGCGAAGCCTTCATCTCCCATACGACGGTCCGGGGCGCCTACGCGCTCCGCATCGCGATCGGGAACCTGCGGACGACAAGGGACGACGTGCGGGCCGTCTACGAGCTGGTCCGGTCCAAGGCGCGCTCCCAGACCTCGTACTCGCGAGCGACCTCGAACCCGAGCGTCCGGTAGAGCGCGTAAGCCTGGGTCGGATTCAGCGCGTCGACGTTGAGCGACGCCGACCGAGCTCCTCGCTCCCGAAGCCGCCCGAGCGCCTCGATCGTCAGCGCCCGGGCAAGTCCTCGCCGCCGGAACGGAGGAAGAGTCGCAACCTCCTCGACGTAGCCGACGGGTTGCGGCCGCTCGTCGCCAAGCTCGATGACGCTGGAGAAGGCGACCGCAGCAGGGTGCGCGTTGAGGGCGTTCAAGGCCAGCAGCTGCAGCCAGTGGTCGCTGTCACGACGGCGGCGCTCGAACGACTCCGCGGAGTCGGCGGCGAAATTCCAGTGATCCGCGAATCCTGCGTTGCGAGACTGGAACCAGACCTCGTCCCCCACCAATCCCTGATCGCGGCTGATCAGCCGGAATCCAGCCGGGAGCCTACCCTCTGGAACCGCCTCCAGGTCCGGGCGGTCCATCCGCCAGAACGGACGTGCGAGGTGAAAGCCCTGGCCGGCCAGCCACTCCGTCCGGCCCTTCTCCAGCCAGAGGCTCAGGCGGCTGGCGCGCTGCTCGCTGGCGGCTGCCAGGGCCCAGCTCAGGAGGCGTCGCCGGACGCTGATGTCGGTCCCGGCGATCGAGACCTGGATCCCGGTTCCGATCGGTCCTCGGAGCAGGGCGAAGCCAGACAGGCCGTGTTCGTTCTCGACGACTCGGGTCGAGGCCGACCAGTCGTCGGGCGGTCGGAAGCGCTTGCGCTCTACGGCCTCTAGCAGCTCCAGGAGGGCCGGCACGTCGTCAGGCCCCGCCGGCCTCACGGTGTGCTGGGCGCGGTAACCCTTGCCACCACCTCGTGCACCTCGGGGGCCGCCCTCTGGATGCGTTGCTCGAGCTCGCTCTCGATGTCGTGTGCGCGCTCCAGCGGGATGTCGCCGGCGATCTCCGCCACCACATGAGCCGTGATCTGGCCATCGCGTGAGCTGAGCTCGACATCGCGGCAAGCGACAACATCCGGGTGCGCCTCGACCACTCCACGGATGCGGTCGGCGACCTCGCGTCGGCTCCGGGTGACGTCCTGGCCGCGCACGAGCTCCGGCTCCAGCGGTTCCAGGTGGACGTCGACGCGGGAGACCTCAGGGAACTCCTCGCGCAGTGCGCTCTCGAGGTCGCCGGTTGTCCGCTCGGCCTCCTCCAGCGTCAGGCCTCCGGGCAGCTTCGCGTGCATCGTGAGGTGCAGCGTCCCGTCCTGCTCCTCCTCCACCGTCACGTTGTGGAGGTCCCGGACCTGGCCGACGCGGGCCGCCGCGGCGTGGACGCGTTCGACCAGGTTTTCCGCGTGCTGCTGGCCTTCGACGACGAGCACCAGGTCGACTTCTGGGAGCGCCTCGGCGACCTTGCCCTGGACTTCCTCCGAAAGGGACTGGGCTCCTTCGACCGAGAGCATGCGGCGGGTGGCGATGTGGGCATCGCCAAGCAGCCGGGGACCCGAACGGCGGACCCTGACTGCCCGCACCTCCTCGACCCCCGGTACCGCCCCGATGGCGCGTCGCAAGTCCGCCTCGGCGCCGACCGGTGCCCGGTCCATCAGCTCGTCGCCGGCCTGGAGCAGGATCCGGATCGCGGCGAAGGCGATGAAAGCACCCACTGCCAGGGCGGCAACCGCATCGGCCCAGGGGATCCCCAGGCGAACTCCCGCCAGGCCGGCGAGCACGGCCAGCGCCGAGGCTACGTCGGCCCAGCGGTTGCCCGCGTCGGCGGTGAGGGCCTGGCTGGCGGCGGCCCGGCCTGCCCAGCGCAGCACCATCCCACGACCGGCTTCGACCGCCATCGCGATGATCAGGAGGATGAAGGCGTAGCTGGCCGCGTCGACCTGGGCGGCGCCTGCCAGCAGGCGGCGGCCCGCCTCGTACATGAGGCCGAGCGCAGTGACCAGCAGGACCAGCCCCTCCGTGTAGGCGGCCAGGTTCTCGACCCGGCCGTGCCCGTAGGGGTGCTCCTGGTCGGCCGGGCGGCGGGAGGTCCGCACCGCCACCAGCGCAAAGGCGGATGCCGCCACGTCCAGGGCCGAGTGAGCGGCCTCGCTGAGGATCCCGAGGCTCCCGGTCAGGATGCCGACCACCAGCTTGGCGATCAGCAGAAGCGCGCCCAGGACCAGCGAACCCAGGGCGATCGCCTGGGGCCGGCCGTCTACTCGGAGCTCACCCACCGCACGATCCGCTCCGCGATCTCCTCGCCCTTGTCCTCCTGCAGCATGTGGCCGGCGCCCGCGATGACCTCCATCTCACCCGCGCCAGGCAGGAACTCGGCAAACCGGCGGCCGAACTCGACAGGGAAGACGGGATCGCTGTCGCTCCAGAGAACCAGGGCCGGCACCTCCCAGCCACGCAGTTCTTTCGCCACCCTGCGCAGCGGCGCGGCGGCCGGGTCATCGGCGTCGAGCGGTACCAGGAGCGGGAAGCGGGCCACGCCGTGCTTTGACTCCGGCACCGGCCAGGGCGCTTCGTACGCCGCCACCACCTCGGGCTCCAGCTGGCGCACGCAGGAGAGCTGGATGATGCGGCCCACCGGCAGCTCGAGCCCGGCCCGCTCGGCGAAGCGCCGCCAGCTGAGAAAGCCTTCCGTCGGCCACTCCTTGCCGCCGAAGAGGCCGGTGTTGAGCACGACCAGCCGGTCGAAGCGCTCGCGCATCTCGACTGCCACGCGCAGACCGATCGGTCCTCCCCAGTCCTGCATGACGACGGTGACCTGGCGGAGGTCCAGCCGCTCGATCAAAGCTTTGATGGATTCCACGTGGCGGTCGTAGGTGTAGAAATCCGGGCCGACCGGCTTGTCAGAGCGTCCGAAGCCAAAGTAGTCGGGGGCGATGACGCGCCGGGCCAGGGCGAGGATCGGGACCATCCGCCGGTAGAGGTAGGACCAGTCCGGCTCGCCGTGGAGGAGCAGCACCGGGTCACCCTGACCCTCGTCGAGGTAGTGCAGACGGAGGCCGTCCAGCTCGACGTAGCGGGGTTCGAACGGGTACCCGGGAAGCGCCTCGAAGCGCTCATCTGGAGTCCGATAGACGTCCATCAGCGCGTCAATCGAAGCACGGAATCAGGGTTGGACGTTGGTACGAGCCGGCTGAGCGGCCTGCGCTGGTTTTGTCTCTCGCAGGGGCAGGACCAGAAGCACGCCGGCGATCGGGATAAGCGCCAGGAAGACAAGGGTGGTCGTAAGGCCGACCAGGTCGGCCAGACGCCCCAACAGCGCCACCGCCACGCCGCCAACTCCGATCGAAAAACCGATCGTGATGCCGGATGCTGTGCCGGCGTGCTTCGGCATCAGCTCCTGCGCCATCACGACTGTCACGCCGAAAGTGGATACGACCAGCGCGCCCATCACGACCAGCGCCGCATAGCCGGCCAGGTTGGGCAGGTAGACGAAGGCCAGCCCGAGCGGAGGCATCAGCGCGAGCGAGACGGTCAGCATCACCTTGCGGCCGAAGATGTCCGCCACCGGTCCCCCGGCCAGCGTCCCGACAGCGCCCGCCAGAAGGAACGCGAAGGTGATGGCGCCCGCCTCGCTGAGGGGCATCCCCCGGACCAGCTGCAGATAGAGCGGGGTGAAGGTCGCCATCCCCACGGAGACGACCGAGCGGACCACGATGAAGCCGACCAGCAGCCCTATTGAGGGCGAGAGGGTGGCCCGGACCGCCGACCAGACGGGCTGGCCCCGTCCGGCTTCGCGCGCTGGGAACCGGGTCACCTCCCAGAGCAGGTAGGCGGCGTAGAGCGCCGGCGGCAGCATCAGCCAGGCGGCGCCCGCCCGGCTGCCGGCCCAGCCGACCAGCGGCGCCGTGACCAGCACGCCCAGCGCAAAGCCGGCGTTCCCGCCCACTGAGAACCAGGACATCCCGGTCGCCCGCAGGCGGCCGGACGCCTCGCCCGCCCAGCGCGCGGCTTCCGGGTGGAAGGCGGCCACGCCGAGCCCGCTCAGGAGCACGCCCAGCAGCACTATCGAGTAGCCGGGCGCAAGGGCGGCGACCAGGATGCCGGCCCCGGCCAGGAAGACGCCGGCCGGGATCAGCCAGCGCAGGTCATAACGGTCGGTGATGGCTCCGAACAGCGGTTGCACAACGGAGGAGGCGACCGTGGAGACCGTGACCAGGAGGGCCGCGGCGCCGATGGAGAGGCCCAGCGAAGCTTTGACGACCGGCACCAGGAGAATCACGACCCCCTGGTTGACATCCGTCACCAGGTGGCCCCCCGACAGGCTCAGCAACCTTCCAACCTGGGGCCGGCCTGCCGTCGAGGTCACCCCTTGCTGTGTTCGCCGGGACTCTCCGCGGCGCGCGCCGGCTGCTCAGGGTGGAGGGCAAACTCAGCCATCCGGTGGCCGGCCATGATGTAGGGCGAGACCACCCTATCGGCCCCGGCCAGCTCCAACCGCCGGATCGAGTCAGGTCGCCCGGCCCGGGCGACGATGTAGAGGTCCGCGTTGAGTGCCCTGGCCGCGAGGGTGATGTACACGCTGCGCTCGTCGGAGTCGACCGCGCTGATGAGTCCCCGGGCGTGTTCGATACCAGCTCCCTTGAGGAGCTCTTCGGAAGCTGCGTCGCCCTCCATGAAGAGACGGCCTTCGTGCTTCAAGCGGGTGATCGCCTCGACGTTGTTGTCGAGGACCACGTACTGCGTCTGGTGCTGCTCGAACTCGGTCACGATGCGCGTCCCGATCCGGCCGTAGCCGCAGACGATGAAGTGGCCGCGCAGCGCCGCGATCTGGCGTTCCAAACGCCGGAACCTCCTGAACTCGAGGAAATGGCCTTCCGAAAGCGTCTCCGCGAAGACGCCGAAGCCGAAGAGCAGGATACCGACGCCGCTGACGATCAGCGTCGACGTGAAGACCCGGCCCGGTGCCGAAAGCGGGTGCAGCTCGGAGTAGCCGACGGTCGAGATGGTGATGATGGTCATGTAGAAGGCGTCGAAGAGGCTCCAGTGCTCGATCAGCACGTAGCCGGCGATGCCGTAGAGGAGTACGCCGGCCAGCAGGAGGCCCGGCAGCTGGAAGCGCCGGGCGGGATGTTCCGGCCGGTCAGACACCGCTCAGGCGCGGCTGACGGTGCGGGCCACGAGCTGGCGCAGCTCGGCTTCGCTGCCGGACCGGTTTTCGAAGTTGACCTGAAACAGGACCAGCTCCCCGCCACCCTTGTTGGCCGCGACTTCCCCACGGTTCGCCGGATGGCGTCGATCCAGCAACGAGTCCGGTGACGCACCTTTCACGATGGCTTCTAAAGCCGGCAGCGGCTCGACCCTGACGCGCGCCTGGTCGAGACGCCGGCGGGCGTCGGGGGAGAGCCTTCCCAGGGCCTCGTCGACCATCCGGCGGAACACCTCGGGATCGACGCGATGGGGCAGGGGCCGCTGCTTGGAAAGCTGGGCGGCACGCTTGAAGGCATCGTCGCTGGCCGCAGGCAGTCCCGTGTAGCGGCTGATGCAGCCGAGCAGCCACCATGCCTCGGCGTCTTTGGGCTGCCGCTCGGCAGCGACCTGGGCGGCTTCCAGCGCGTCGTGCATGCGCCCGGCGGTATAGAGGCTGCGCGCCTTCTGGAAGGGTTCCACGGCGGCAGTACATTAGTCCACGAGCCCTAACCCATGCGCCTGTTCCGTACCCAGCCGCGCATTGCGCTCGCAGCCGATGCCGACGCCCCGGCGATCGCCTCGCTCTACGAGCGCGCCTGGGCAGAGCACCTGGGCCAGGTCGACGAGCGCTTGGTCCGCGACCAGGCCCCGCTCGCCGACGAAGTCGCCGCCTGGCTCAGGGGAGGCTTCGAGGTCTTTACCGGGACCGTCGATGGCGACCTGGTCGGTGTCGTCCGCTGCAGCTTTCCGACCGGCACCTGCCTCGTCGACCGCATGGCGGTCGAGCCTGGTCGGGCCGGCAACGGGATCGGCCGTGCCCTGGCTGAGCACGCCATCCAGCGAGCCCGCCGGGCCGGCGTCACCAAGGTCTGGGTGCAGGCGGTCCCCAAGCTCGAAGGCGCGGTACGGCTTTACCGCTCCCTCGGGTTTCGCGAGTCGGGCCACCTCCGCGCCCACTACTGGGGCGAGGACGTGGTCTTGATGGAGCTGCCGCTCTGACCCCGCTACTCACAACCGAGCGTCTCTACCTGCGCGTCGCCACCGACAAGGACCTGGGAGCCGTGCTCGAGTTCTTTCGCACCAACCGGGATTTTCTCGAGCCCTACGAGCCACCGCGACCGGATGGGTTCTACAGCGAGCGGTTCTGGCGCGAGCAGCTGTCCCGGCATCGCCGGGCCTTCGAGGCGGGGACGGCGATTCTGCTCTTCATGTTCGCGAAGGAGGCCTCGAGCCGGGTGGTCGGCCAGCTCTCCTTCACCGGGATCGTCCGGGGCGCCGCCCAGATGTGCTATCTCGGTTACGCGCTGGCGGAAGCCGAGCAGGGCAAGGGCTACATGACGGAGGCGCTGCGGGAAGCCATCCGCTACATGTTCGAAGAACAGAACCTGCACCGGATCATGGCCAACTTCATGCCCACCAACCAGCGCAGCAACAACGTGCTGCGCCGGCTGGGGTTTGCGATCGAGGGCTACGCGCGCGACTACCTGCTCATCAAGGGCGAGTGGCGCGACCATGTGCTCAGCTCGATCACCAACCCCTCGTGGCAGCCGGAGGATTGACGGACGCCGAATCGCGGTAGGGTTGGCGCATGAAGATCAGCGAGAAGACCGACGCGGAGTGGCAAGCTGAGCTTCCTCAGGACAAGTACGACGTCCTCCGGCGGAAGGGCACCGAGCCGCCATTCAGCGGGGAATTCGTCCACACCAAGGAAGACGGCACCTACGTTTGCGGCGCCTGTGGAGCCGCGCTGTTCAGCTCTCAGACGAAGTTCGACTCCGGAACCGGCTGGCCGAGCTTCTACGCGCCGGTCGAAGAGGACAACGTCGAGCTCCATCCCGACCACGGCTTCTTCATGACGCGTACCGAGGTCACCTGCAAGAGCTGCGGTTCGCACCTGGGGCACGTTTTCGACGACGGCCCGGCTCCGACCGGCTTGCGCTACTGCATCAACTCGCTCGCGCTCGACTTTGAGAAGCAGTCCAAGTAGAAAGCCGAGGTCGCCGTTCAGTTAGCGCGCGATCCGCGCCGGGCGAGGATGCCCACCAGCACGCCCGCGCCGATGACGCAGCCGAGGCCGATCCAGAACCAGAGCATCACGCCGGTCATGAAGCTGCCTTTCACGTAACCGAGGCCCTGGCCCATCCAGACCAGGCCCACGAGCAAGAGGAGCACCGCGCTGACGAGGCCCGCCGGTCTCATGGCTTCGAACGGTCACCGCGCGCGCCGACGCCCACCCCACCGATGCTCAGAATCCGTCCCGCACTGCCGATGCTCAGGATGGAGCCAGCGCTGCCGATGCTGAGGATCGAACCCGCGCTGCCGATGCTGAGGATCGAGCCCGCGCTGGCGATGCTGAGGATGCCGCTCACGCTGAAAAGGCTGCCCAGGCTCAGCGCGCTGTAGACGCTCCAGCGGCTCCAGAGACTCCACCCGCGAGACGGGAGTCGACTAACCACCGCCTCCGCCTACCCGCTCCGCGCTCGGCTCGGTCATCAGGGCCGGGTCGAGCACAACCGCGAGGGTCTTCTCGTCGATGCCTCGCTCGCGGGCCAGCTCGCGGATCGTCTTGCCGCTCCGGGCCGCCTCCTTGGCGAGCTTGGCAGCCTCGTCGTATCCGATGATCGGCGTCAGGGCAGTGCCGAGCATCAGGCCGCGCTCGACCATCTCCGGCCCGCGTTCGGTCGCCTCCAGGCCGGCGACGCTGCGGGTCGCGAAGTTGCGCGCCGAATTGGCCAGGAGAGAAATCGACTCCAGGCTCGCGTAGCCGGCCAGCGGCATCATCACGTTCAGCTCGAAGAAGCTCCCCGACTGCCCGCAGACGGTGACCGTCACGTCGTTACCGAGGACCCTCGCCACCGCCATCGTCAGCGACTCCACGATCACAGGGTTGACCTTGCCAGGCATGATGCTGCTGCCTGGCTGCACCTCCGGCAAGTTCAGCTCGCCGATGCCCGCGCGAGGACCGCTTCCCATCAGCCGGACGTCGGAGGCGATCTTCCAGAGGCTGACGGCGACGGTCTTGAGCGCGCCGTGGGCGGCAACCAGTGCGTCGAGCGTGGCCTGGGCATGGAAGTGGTTGCGCGTCTCCTTTATGTCCAGACCCGTCCAGGCGGCGAGCTTCCTGCAGACCGCGCCCGCGAAGTCCGGATGCGCGTTGATGCCTGTGCCGACGGCCGTACCGCCCAGCGCGACGACCTCCAGCTCGGCGATCGCCTGGCCGGCCCTCCGGGCCGACTCCTCCGCCTGGCCGGCGTAGCCCCGAAACTCCTGGCCCAGCCGGATCGGGGTGGCGTCCTGGAGGTGGGTGCGACCGGTCTTGATCACGTCCAGGAAGTTGCGGCTCTTGCCTTCCAGCTCTTTGCGCAACTGCTCCAGCGCCGGCAGCAGCTCCTCCTTGAGCGCCAGCGCGCAGGCGACGTGGATCGCCGTCGGGATCACGTCGTTCGAGGATTGGCACTTGTTGACGTGGTCATTCGGGTGGACCGTCTTGCCCTTTTCGCCGAGGATCTCGTAGGCCCGGTAGGCGATCACCTCGTTGGCGTTGGTGTTGGTCGAGGTGCCGGAGCCGGTCTGGTAGATGTCGATCGGAAACTGCTCGTCGAGCTTGCCGTCGGCGACCTCCTGGGCTGCCGTGGCGATCGCCCCGGCCAGGTCCCGGTCGAGCAGGCCCAGGTCGGCGTTGACCTCGGCCGCCGCCTTCTTGATCAGCCCCAGGGCATGGATGAACCTGCGCGGAAAGCGAATCCCAGAGATGGGAAAGTTTTGGACCGCGCGCATGGTTGAGGCCCCGTAGTAGGCGTCGGCGGGCACCTCAAGCTCGCCCATCGAGTCCTCGACCTTGCGCGTCTTCGCCATGGCACTGAAGTCTATGCACGATTACGGAAGTGACGAGGTTGGCGGCTGTCGACGTGGGCAGCAACACCGTGCACGCGCTGGTGGCCGACGCGGTAGGGGGGCAGCTGAAGGACGTCGCCAGCTGCGTGGAGATGCCGCAGCTGGGAGTCGAGGTCGCCCGCACCGGGCGGCTGGGGCCGGCCGGTATCAAAGGCGCGCTGGCAGCGCTGGAGCGTGTCGTCGCCGAGGCTCGCCAGCACCGGTTCGACCACCTCGTGGCTGGTGCGACGGCCGCGGTGCGCAACGCCGCCGACAGCGCCGAATTCCTGGAGCTGGCGTCGCGCGCCATCGGCGTCCCGGTCCGCCTCCTCGATGAGGAGCGGGAAGCTGAGCTCAGCTTCCTGGGGGTGGCCAGCCGCCACGCGGTCCGGGAGAGGTGGCTCATGGCCGACCTGGGCGGCGCCAGCCTGGAGGTGGTGGTGGCCCGGGGGCGGGACATCACCTGGCAGCGGTCGCTCCCCGTCGGCTCCGGAGTCCTCTCCATCCACCTCTCCGACCCGCCCGTTAGGGAGGAGCGAGAGGAAATCCGCCGGCGCGCGGTCGCGGTCCTGCACAACCTGCCCGAAGCGGATCCGCGCCGCCTGGTGGCCACAGGGGGCACCGCCACGAACCTGCGCCAGGTCGTGGCGCAGAGCCGGCCGAACATCCTGACGACAAAGCAGCTGCTAGAGGCAGCGGATCGGCTCGACGAACACCCGGCGCTAGATGTCGCCAAGCACCTCGGCCTCCCCGAGCCTCGAGTCAAGGCCATGCGGGCGGGCGTCGAGGTGCTGCTGCTACTGCTCGACTGGTGCGGCCTGACGCAGCTGCAGGTCAGCGTCGAGGGGCTCCGCCACGGCATGCTCCTGGCCTACCTCGAGCGTGGCGACGACTGGTATCACTGAGCAGGCTGAGCGGGCTGACTGCTACTCGAGCAGGCAGCCCTCCTGGGCCAGGATCCGGCGCGCAACCGCGACCGCCGACGCATAGGTCGAGTCCATCCCCCGATAGCTGAGCCCACGCGCGCCCAGCGTCCGGGCCTGCGTGTAGGGCGTGTCAGACGCGTAGTGGATGATGCCCAGGTCGAATCCGAGCCGGGCCATGTTGACGTTCTCGCCCATCGGGTGCCGTCCCGGCATCGAGTTCTCGTAACAGGCGTCCAGGTAGGGCCCGGCCTCCATCTCAACGATGGTGTAGCGGCCGCGATAGTAGAAATCCAGGTAGTCGCGGTTTTGCAGGAAGGTTCCCCGCACCGTGACCGCGCGCTGGTTGTCGAGAGCAGACCCGTAGACCAGGTGCGGCTGCACGTCGGCCGCGGTGAAGCAGTTGTCCAGCCAGTAGGTGTCGCCGGAGTGTTCGTTGTAGACCGCGTTCGAGATGAGCACGTCGCCGACGTCGGCGTTGAGGGTGGCGGCCTTGCCCATTACGTAGACGCCAGTCACGCGGTGGACCTGTTCGCAAATCTCGCGCAGCAGGTGGTATGAGGCCAGGCCCAGCGGGTAGTCGACGTTGATGATCGCGGCCGCGGAGGCTTTCAGCCGGAGCGGGTCGGTGCGGCCGACGCGCGGATCGAAGCAGCTCGGGTCGAGGTCCGCCAGCTTGAAGATCTGGGCCGCCGACTCCGCCACGCCGGCGCGCGCCCGGATGTGCCGGATGCCCATCTCGCGCTCGATCTGGCTGCGCACCTTGCGGAAATCCGCCGACTTCGGGTGAGAGTCGAAGAAGCCGCGCGCGGCGAAGTAGAGCCAGTTGTCGCGCGAGGCGTGCGTCTCCCCGGACTCGATGTGCTCGAGCTCCGCGTAGAGGTCGCGGTCGTTCTCCTTTGTGAATTCGATGATCTCCGCCTCCAGCCGCCGGCTGACGCCGCTCAGCACGTTGACCAGGCTGTGCAGGTTCGAGGAGACGAAGTACACCGGCGCCTCGGCCAGGCCCATCTCCTGCAGCGCCGAGCCGAGGGGCTGCCACCAGCGATGCGCGCTGCGCGCGTAGCCCACGTCGGTGCCTCCGATGAGCCGGATCTGCATATCGCAGGCGCGCTCGCGAACCGCGTGGAGGATGTCCTCGAAGCCGATCGTCCAGGCCTGCTGGAGGCGGGTCCAGTCGTCCTCCGAGGCGCCGGCCGCCTGCCTCTCCTCCCCGACCGTGATCCCATGCAGGGTGCGGTGCAGCTTGTTCCACTCAAGTTGGTAGGCGACGAGGGTCGGGATCAGGTCGTCGATGTCGGAAGGTGAAGCGATCAGTGCCGCGATCGTCTCCTTGCCGTCGTAGTACCAACGCCGCCGGCGCGCCGGCGCCTCGACTTTCTGCCAGCTCAAGACGTCGGCGCCCAGCTCCTGGCGAATCGCCTGTGAGCTCTGGCCCAGGACGACCCGGCGGCAGCCGGCGATCGCCGCCGGGAGCCGGCGGACAGCGTAGATCAGGGCGCCCATGTCCACCTCGGGCTGGGCCGCCAGTGGGTGAAGGGTGGACTCCATGCCGATGTGCGCCTGCTGGAGCGCCTCCAGCCGGATCCAGCCCGAGCTCTGGAGCATGGTCGTGTACGTCCGCACGTAGAGCTCGACCGCGTGGCGGCCGACCCAACCGCCGACCCGGACCGGAGCGTCCATCTTGGGCGCCAGTCTACGTTTACAAAAGATTGACCGCCTGCAAGCGGCTTTGCTAACCGATCCGGGCAAGATTGAGAGCAGACATGACACGCAGCAAACCCTTCCGAATCGCCCTCGCGGCCGCCGGCGGCCTGCTCCTCGCCGCCGCGGCCATCGCCGTCACCGCCTCCGCCGCCGGATTGCACGTCGGGCCCGTCGCCGCGGCTTCCTCAGCGGCCAAGACCACACCTCCGGCAACCGGCACGACCAAAGCCCAGACCTACTGCCAGGACTTCGCGAAGAACTTTGCCTCGAGTCTCGGTAAGAGCCAGGACCAGGTCAACACGGCCGCCCGCGACGCTTTTAAGCAGACCCTGAAGGACGCCGTCAGCAAGGGCGACCTGACCCAGGCAGAGGCTGACAAGATGCTGGCCCGGATGCCGGCGGGCAACGCCTGCGCGGCCGCTCTCGGCCGGATCGGAGCCGCCGCCAAGGCGGGCTCAGCTGGTGCGCTGAAGCAGTTCATGCAGGCTTACCTGACGGCCGCGGCCTCCGCCCTTCACCTGAGCGGCGGCGCGGACGAACTGAAGGCCGACCTGAAGCAGGGCCAGTCCCTGAGCCAGATCGCGGCCAAGCAGGGCGTCAGCGAAGGCGACTTCAAGACCTCGGTGGGCAATTCCATGAAGCCGCAGCTCGACCAGGCTGTCACCGACAAGAAGATCACGCAGCAGCAGGAAGACGCGCTGATCAAGAAGTTCCAGGCCGGCGATCCGCCGCTCTGGACCAGAACTAAGGGATAGGCCCAGACGCCCCCCTCTTGGATCTCCCCCCGTTAAAGCGGGGGGAGAACTGGTGCCTATTCCTGGGCGGGAGGGGGGTCTTGCTGGCCGAGCCGGCGCATCAGCTCTTCGATCAGGCGCCGGGTGTCTGGGTCGGACATCACCCGGTCCTGCATCGCCTCGGCGGCGCGCCTGATCTCGGGATCGCTCATCAAACGCTCGGCCATCCCCTCGAATTGCGTCGCCATGTCCTTCATCGCGGCCTCCTGGGCGACCTGGAAGAGAACCGGCTGGCTGGCCGCCGCGGCCACCGCCTCGACCTGGGCCCGGACCATCTCGACGCCCTTGCAGCCGAGGCATTCGCCTTTCATGCCGCAGTGGCAGACCTGCCGGCGCAGGCGGTCGAGGGAGGCGTGGACCTCGGAGAGGTCGACCGGATGAGAGCTCACTCAGCTCTCTATACCCTTATTTGACTGACTTCACCGTCAGGGTGAGAGTCCCGGCCGGGACGTTCACCGTCACCTTGTCGCCCTTGCGCTTGCCGACCAGGGCCCGGCCCACCGGCGACTCGACAGAGATCCGGCCGCTGGTCGGGTCGCTCTCGACCGCGCCGACCAGGTGGTAGGTCTCGGAGTGGCCGTCGCCATCCTCGACCTCGATGGTCGACCCCGGCTCGGCGATGCTGCCGTGCTTGTCCTTGATGATCTCGGCGCGGCCGATCATCTCCTCGAGCTCGTAAATCCGGCCGTCGACAAGGCCGACTTCTTCTTTGGCCTGCTCGTACTCCGGGTTGTCCTCGATGTCGCCCGGCTGGAAGGCCTCCTTCAAGCGGTCGGCAGCTTCCAGGCGGCGCTGGCGGAGCTGCTCAAGCTCGTGCTTGAGCCGGTCCAGGCCCTCTTGCGTGAGAAGTACGGGTTCGGTCAGGTCCATTGTCTTGAAATCCCCCAGCCTCGGGCCCCCTTTGGGCGAGAGCCACAAATAATACGCACTCCGGGCCCGGCGCACCATCGCCGGTAGCTACGCGATGGGCACTCCTTCGACCAGCGCCCAGGGCATCAGTTCCGACCCTGAATAGCCCCACTTCCGCTCGGCCGACAGTGCCTGCAAGCGCGCCCCCAGCAATTCGTAGACGTTGCCAGCGATGGCGGCGTCCTTGACGCGGTAGAGCGTCTCGCCACCCGGTCCGATCGCGAAGCCGAGCCCAACGTTGGCGCTGAAGTCGCCGTTGACAAGGTTGGATCCGTGCATGCCCATCAGGCTGTCCACTATCAGTCCGCCGGCTGCCTGGGCCAGCAGCTCGGCCAGCGGCGCGTCGCCTGGCTCGACCAGCCAGTTGCGAGACCCGGGGAAAGGAGCCGAAGCGTAGCCCGCGCGGCTGGCGCGACCGGGCTGGATGCCCAGCCGGCTGGCGTTGCGGAGGTCGGCCAGGTAGGTCTCCAGTACTCCCGCCTGGAGTACGGTCAGGCGGGCGGCGGCGATGCCCTCATCGTCGAAGGGCGCACCGGCCATTCCCGCCTCGGGCCGGATGTCGTCGTGAATCGTCAGGAGCTGGCTCAGGACCTGCTCCCCGAGGCGGCCGGTCAGGGGCGATGTCTTGCGGTAGATGGCGCGCGCTCCGATGCCCAGGCGGAGGCTGCCCAGCAGCGAGGACAGGGCCGCCGGCGTCAGGACCACCGGGTGCCGTCCTGCCGGTAGGACACCTTCCTTCAAGGACTGCCTGAGCTTCTGCGCGGTCGTCTCGATGGCTTCGTCGACGTCGACGTCCCGATGCATCGAGGCGCTCCCGTCATAGCACCAGAGGATCGACGTGCCCTCCACCCGCTGAGCCGCCGCGTGGAACTGCCACCCCGACTTCCGGCAGGAGCGGCGCAGGCCCGCGCTGTTGGCGATCTCCCAGTGCGACGTCCACCTCGAGGCGCCCGCCCCGGCCAGGACGCCGTCGGCGAGAGGTCGCAAGCGGTCGACCGCCTTCCGCCCGAACTCCATCAGCTCGTCGACGCCGATACCGGCGACGGCCGGGTCCGAGATGTCCGCCTCGATCGGCTCCCCTGCCGGGAGATCGAAGCCGGGTTTTTCGACCTCCGTCAGCCGGGCGGTGTCGAGGGCGGCATCCACCGCGTCCTCGACGCGGTCCAGGATCGAGGTGGAGGAGAAGCCGAGGCGGCCCTCCACCAGCACGCGGATCCCGAGACCCCGGCTGCTCGAGCTGTCGATGCCCTGCAGCCGGTTGGCTTCGAAGTCGACCGAGTCGCTCGCGCCCTCGGCGAAGAAGACCTCCGCCTGGCGAGCACCCCCGGCGGCCGCCCGGTCCAGAGCCTGTTCCAGGAGCAGCTCGTCAGTCACCACCGATGCGCACCCCCCGGACTCTCAAGTGGGGCCCGCCGTCGCCGACTGGCAGCGGCCCCTGGCCGGCTTTGCCGCAGCCTCCGCCGGACTCTTCGATCAGGACCGTGTCTTCGATCGCCTCGATGTTCTTCAGGGTTGTGAAAGTGTTGCCGGTCAGCGTCACGTCGCGTACCAGCTCGCCCGGCTCGCCGTTCTCGATCAGGTAGGCGAGGGCGGCCGAGAAGGTGAACATCTCGCCGTTGGTCTGGCCGCCCATCGAGCCGACGCAGTAGAGGCCCCGATCGATGCCTCGAAAGATCTCCGCCCGGGTCGCCCGGCCGGGCCCGATCACGGTCGTTCGCATACGCACGATCGGCGGGTACCGGTAGGAGATGGCGCGAGCGTTGCCGGTCGGCAGCTCGCCCATGGCTCCGGCGGTCTCTCTGGAATGGAGGCGGCCGACCACCCGGCCACCCTTGATGAGGTCGGTGCGGCCCGCCGCCACCCCCTCCTCGTCATAGCGGAGCGCGCCGCGCGACCCCGCCACCAGGCCCGTGTCGTAGATCTCCAGCTCGGGGACGCCCAGCTCGGCGCCGAGTGTCATGACCTGCCGGAGCTGAGGGTTCTCATGCAGGTGGTCGGCCTCGCTCAGGTGTCCGATGGCTTCGTGCGCGAAGACGCCCGCCAGCCTTGGGTCAACCACGACCAGGTAGTCGCCGGCCTTCGGCTTGGGGGCGCGGAAGAGGCCCGCGCACTCCCGGCAGACGCTGACCGCCTGCTCCTCGTCGAGCTCCGGGAGGGAGGCGTCCGCGCTGGAGCCGGTGCTGAAGCTGCGACTCTGGACCCTGCCCTCGGCGGCCGCCGTGGCGACCAGCGCGGCTGTCACGTCCAGGCGCTCCTGGTGGATGGCGGTGCCCTCGGAGGTGCCGAGCCAGATGCGCGCCCGACGATCGGCGTAATAGGCGGTCGAGGTCGTGATCGGCGCTCCAAAGCCCAGGATCAGCTCATTCAGCGCGCGCAGCCGGGCCACCTTTTCGGCCAGGGTCTGCTCCTCCGCCTGCGCAGACTCGGGCAGCAGGACGCGGTCCTGGACAGGGTCTGCCGGCGCCAGCTTGACGGGTCCCCCGCCCGCCAGCTTGGCCTGGTCGACCGCGGCGGCGGCCATTTCGTCCAGCTGGTCGAGCCGGTTGAAGCTGGTGAAGCCCCAGGCGCCGTCCACCAGCGCCCGGACGTCGCCGCCACGCTCCTCGCGCCGGTTCAGGGTCTCCAGTTCGTGGCCCTGGAAGGCGAAGTCGGTCGAGGCCGCTTCCTCGACCCGGACTTCCAGGTACTGGCTGCGGTCGCGAAAGCGCCGGCAGACCGCCAGCAGGTCCTGTTCAAGGTCCGCGTGCGCGCTGATCAACTTCTCGACACTGTAGGTCCATGGATGCTGAACCCGTCACCGCGCAGGGCCTGAACATGACCTGCTTCGAACTGTCGAAGCAGCTGGAAGAGCTGGAGTGGTCGGTACCCGACGCCAAGCCCCTCGCCCGGCGGCTGCTGCGGATCGTGGGCCGGATCGTGATCGACGCCGGCGACCCGGGTGCCGACCCGGAGACCTGGGCCAACACCGAGTCCATGGCCCTGCAGTGGCTGCGAGAGGCGCTGCGACCCCAGGGCTACGACGTTGTGCCGCTGCCTGGCGGCGGCCGGCCGCCGGTCGAAGACCCCTCCGAGACCTGGTCGTAGCTGGAGAGTACGAGCAGATTTATTCAGATAGTATGTATAGGATGCCTACCAGGGCCCGTGGCGCGGGTACTCGCCAGGTCCTCCTCGGCACCGGGCGCCACTTGCTCGGCAGCGGCCAGGCCGTCAGCCTCGAAGAGGTGGCGCGCTCGGCCGGTGTATCGCGCCTTACCGTCTACTACCACTTCGGCTCGCGTCGAGGCCTGTTGGAAGCGCTGCTGGGCGATCCCGATCTGGCGCCCTCGGCGGGCGGCCTTGAAGAGTCCGTCGAAGCGAGCTGCGCAGCCTGGGCGGCCGACCGGGACGTGCTCAGGGCGCTCCGAGCCCACGGCGTCCTCGACCGCGACCTGGGCCACGTGATCGGAGAACGCGAAGAGCGGCGGCGCGATCGTTGGCGAGCCCTCGCCTCGGAACTGCTCGACGGGGGCCGCCTGGAAGACGGTCTGAGCCTGGCCTCGGCAGCCGACGCGCTGGCCGTTCTGACCGGGTTCGAAGTCTACGACGCGCTCGCCGGCCGCCGCTCGCCGCGGGCCGTGGCGGCGCTCATTCTTCGGCTGGCTGGAGGCATCGTTCGGCCAGCGGCATCGGGAGACCCCGCCCAAGCCTGATCAGGCGGTCGTGGTAGTCCCTCAGCTCTCCCTGCCCGGTCGCCAGGAACTTCTCCTTCAATGCCTCGATCAGCAGGCAGCCGGTCAGGTAGGAAACCGCCTGCGTCGGGGCGGCACAGTACCTCAAGACCTCTGCCCGAGCGGTCGGCTCCGGGTAGCCGGCCTCCCGGACCAGGATCTCGACCGCCTCCTCGAATTCCATGTCGCCGATGTGGAGGCTCGTATCGAGGACGATCCTGAGCGCTCGGAAGCGCCGGGCCTCGAGCTGGCCGATGAGCTCGTCCACGCGCTCCAGGTAGAAGCCCTGGTCGGCCATCATCTGCTCGGCGTAGAGGGCCCAGCCTTCCGAGAAAAAGCTGGTGCCCACAACCGCGCGCAGCGGCCGCGCGTTTTCGCGCGCGCTCACGAGGTGCACGTGATGACCCGGGTAGGCCTCGTGGACCGAGGTTGTCGGGATGCGGTAGAAGCTCGATGCTCGCAAACGCTGGGCAACCTCCGAGGGACTGGCGCCGAGTGGCGGCCAGGGGACGAAGAAGCGACCGCGCCGGGAGGGCCCGAACGGCGCCGGCTGGCTGTAGGAGGCAACCGCGAGGATGACTCGCTGAAAGATCGGCGCCGGCTCGACCGAGCACTCCTCATCCTCCGGTAGGGTCACCAGGCGGTAGCGCGTGATGAATTCGCGCGCGCGGCGGGCGGCCGCCTCGTAAGCGCGCAGCATCTCCTCGGGTGTGGTCGGGCGCTGCTCCCGGAGGCGCTCGACGCGCTCCCGCCAGGGGCCGTCCACCTCTTCCGCGAGCCGGTCGGCGATGAGGTCGACCTGGCGCCGCCCTCTATCCCGCAGCTGCCTGGCATCCCAGGGCAGGAGCTCCTTCGAGAGCAGGAGGCGCGAGTAGCGTTCTTCGCCGAGGGCGGGGGAGCCGGCCGCCCGGGCGGCCAGGTCCTCCAGGAAGGGCATGAAGCCCTCGTAGGCGGACGCGGCCGCCTCGCCGGCGACGGCCAGGTTCGCGCCCAGAGCCTCCTCGGAGACCTCGGCCGGGACCACTTCGCGGGCGAAGGTGATTGCCGCCTGGCACTGGGCCATCGCCCGCTTCACGAGGAGGCCGCTGCAGAGCTCGGGGTCGAGGTTATTACGGGCTTCGTCCAGGGCCCTCGGCACCTGCCGGAGGCGGGCGGCGGCCGCGGCCGCGAGCTCCCGCTCGGGCAGCAGACGGTGGAGGAAGAGCGTGAAGACGCCGGCCAGCCCCAGGCCGACATAGCCGTCCGGAGTCCGCCGCCAGGATTGCCACTCGGTCTCGACGGCTCGCCCGCGGAGCTCGGCCAGAAGCAGGTCGCGGTCGACCTGGTCGTCTCTGTCCAGACCTTCCGCCGGGATCTTGGCCAGGCGGTCCAGCCAGCGCGCCACGCGCGCTGCCCGCCCTTCAAAGGCGGCTTGCGAGAGGTCATCGAGCTCGCCGGCGGCCTCCATCCGGCCGAGGCTCGAGGCCAGTACCGGCCGTTCGGCGAACTCCTCGTCGAGGAACCGCGCGACGCTCTCCGCAAAGGCTTCGCGCGGCACCCGCAGAGAGTAACCGGCGCTCGTATCACCCCTTGAACGCCCTGTGGCTGTCGCCGCCGTACTTGCACGTCCGAGTCTCGAGGACCGCCTGCTCCGTACGACCGAACTGCTGGAGCGGCGTGGTTACGCCCTGCCGCCCGATCGGCTCGCGAGCGTCTGCCTGGGCGGCCCGCTCCCCCCGGAGGCGGTCCCTGGCGTCGTCGCCGCCAGCCGCCGGTTGGCTTTCGCCGAGGGCCTGGTCGTGACAACAGGGAGCAGCGCCCGGCCCGACTCCATTCGCCGCCGCCAGGCCTCCCACGCCCTTGCCGGAGCACTCTTCCTGGGGGAGGCACGCCATTTCGCGGAGCGCCTGGCTCGGCTCTGCCCATTCGTGCTCAGCGTGTCGGTCGCGGGCTCTCTGGCTTCTGGCGGCTTCGCGCCCGCCGACGACATCGACCTGAACCTGGTGGTCGAAGATGGCCGGCGCCACCTCGCCTACGTCGCGCTGAACCTACTCGCCCTCCTGTCTGCTCGCCGCTATCGCGGCAAACCGGTCGACACCCATACGACCAGGCCGCTTGCGCCAAGGGTGATGACGGCCAACCTGATCCTGGAGCGCTCGCAGTGCTTCCCGCTGGCGCGCCAGGACGAGGACATGGCCTACGAGCTGCTGGTCGCCAAGCCCCTTCTCGGAGGGGCCTTGCTTCGGGAGGTGGTCTCGGCCAACCCCCGGCTTCTCGAGCACTTCCCTCAGCTGGAGGGCCGGATCGGGGCCACCGCGGACGTGGTCAGCCGGCTCCCGGACTGGCTCTTCCCGGCCTGGCTGGACCGGCCCGCCCACGGGGTCGGGGCCACGGCCTGGCGCTTCATGCAGTGGACGCGGCGGCACCGGCCGGACGCCCTCGCGCGAGTCGCTTACGTGCGCGCGTGCATGCGTCCTTACACCCTCTTCGACGCTTGACTCCGGTCGCGCTCGCCCTGATCGCCCTTTCGAGCGCCTTCCTCTTCGTTTACGGCGTGAACCTCCTCTTCTTGAGCTGGCTGGCGGCGCGCTTAGAGCCGCCCCCGCCGCCCCGGACCGTCGACGCCGGCGAGCCGGCGGTGGCCGTCCAGCTGCCGATCTACAACGAGCAGTACGTGGCGGCGCGGGTCATCGACGCCGCGGCGCGCCTGGACTGGCCGGCCGACCGGCTGGAGATCCAGGTCCTCGACGACTCGGACGACGAGACGACCGCGATCGTGGCCGAGCGGGCCGCGCACTGGCAGGAGCGGGGCATCCGGGTCCAGCACGTCCGGCGCGGCTCACGGCTCGGCTACAAGGCGGGCGCGCTTGCTCACGGCCTGACCCTGTCTCCGGCGCCCTTCCTGGCTGTCTTCGACGCGGACTCGGTGCCCGGGCCGGACTTCCTACGCCGCACCGTAGGCGGCTTCGACGACCCGCGGTGCGGATTTGTCCAGGCCCGCTGGTCACACCTGAACGAGCCCTACTCGTGGTTTACGCGGCTCCAGGCGTTGATGATCGACTTCCATTTCCTGGTCGAGCAGGCGGTCCGGCCCGCCCGTGGCTACCTGACCAACTTCACCGGCACTGCCGGCATCTGGCGCCGGGCCGCGATCGAGAGTGCGGGTGGCTGGCGAGCGGAGACGCTGACCGAGGACCTGGACTTGAGCTACCGCGCCCAGCTGGCCGGGTGGGGGGCTTGCTACGTGGAGGAGGTGGCGGTCGCCCAGGAGCTTCCGGTCTCGGTCGGCGGCTACCGGCGCCAGCAGGCGCGCTGGGCGACCGGCAGCTTCCAGACCGCCTACCTGCTGCTCGGCACCGTTTTCAAAAGCTCGATCAGCTGGGCTGCCCGCTTCCAGGCTGCGCTTCACCTGCTCGCCTACCTGGCCCCCGTCTTGATGCTGGTCCAGGTGTCCTCTTTCGTCGTGCTGCTCTTCGACCTCGACGCCGCGGACTCGGATTACGCCTTCCTACGGATCCCGGTCATCGTCAGCATCTTGAGCCTGGCGCCGGTGGTCGGCTTCGCCGTCGCCCAAGCCAGACGCGGCCGCGTCTGGTGGAGGTCGCTGCCGGGGATCCTCGGCTGGTCATTTGTAGGCGCCGGCACGTCGCTTACGGTTTTCCTGGCGCTGATCCGATCCCTCCGCAGCGGCGGCGAGTTTCAGCGGACCCCGAAGTTCCGGATCGAGGAGCGGGGTCAGGAATGGCGGGACGGCGCCTACGTATCGGCGCTCGACCCCATCGCCCCGCTGGAGCTGCTCTTCGGCCTGCTGGCATTTGCCCTCGCCAGCCTCGCTGCTGCCCGCGGCTGGTGGCTGGTGGTGATCTATTCCGGCCTCTTCGGCGGAGGATTTTTCTTCCTGGGCGGGTTGAGCCTGGCCCAGTCGCTGCAGGTGCTGACGCTGCGTCGGCTGGGACGGGGAGCGCTGGCACGGCTGCGCCTCGCCATTCCCCTCCTGGTCGTGCTCACTCCGCCGGCCGCCCTCCTCCTGGCCCTGGCCCAGCTGCCGACCCCGTTCGAAGACTCCTACCACCACTGGCTGATCGCTGCCAACCTGGCCCAGACCGGGCGCCTGCGCGATCCCCTCTTCGGGATGGAGGACACCTGGCTACCCGGTTACCACCTGGTGGCTGCCCTGGTCCTCAAGGTCTTCGGAGTCTGGCAGCTGGGGCTCCTGAGGTTCCTGAACGTCTCTGTCGCGCTGGCCACCCTGGCGCTTGTTTACCGGATCGCCGGCTCGCCGAGCCGGGGCCGGCTGGCTGTCCTGCTGACTGCGCTCAACCCGGTTTTCGTGCTGACGGCGACATCGGTGGTCGCGGAGCCCCTCCTGACCCTGGCGCTGACCGGCGCGACCGCGGCGGCGCTGGCACGGCGGCTGCGCATCGCGGCCACCCTGGCCGCGCTGGCTTGCCTGACCGGAACCAAGGCCTGGCTCTGGCTGCTTGCCGTCGCCGGTGTCCTTCTCCTGGGGGCGGCCCGGCAAACCGGCAAGCGTCCGCTTCTGCGCTGGCTGGCGCCCGCTCTCGCCCTCCTGGCGGTGCTCCAGGTGACTCTCGGAGCGGCGACGAATTCCGTGGCGCGCGCCGCCCAGGAAGTGACTTCTGCCGCCGGCCGGGGCAGCCTGGCGGCGGACCCCGGACTGCGCGTCGAGGAGCTCCTCTTCTACTTCGGACTGGCCAGCCTGCCGCTCGTCGGGCTGGCCCTTTTCGGGCTCCGCCGAGAGATCGCAGACCCGGCCGGACGGCGGCGGCTCACGCTCGTCTACCTGCCGGCCTTCGTCTACCTGGGCGCGATCGCCGTGCTGGTGTTCGGTGGCGCTTACTCGGGCAGCCATCGCTACCTCTACCCGGCGCTGCCCGCCCTCGGCCTGCTCGCGGCCGCCGCGCTTGACCGCCGCGCGGCGCCGGCGGCGCTGCTCACGGCGACTGCGTCTGCGCTGCTGCTGATCGCCTACCTCCCGGTCTTGGTCGGCTTCGGCCACTTGAACCAGGGGCTGACGGCAGCCGGACGGAGCCTGGCCGGCGTCCCCGGGACCTTGCTGACCGACTCCCCGGTGGTCGCGTACGCGAGCGGCCACAGCCCGTCGGACATCGTCGGCTCGCGAGACCTGCCGGCCGGGCGGGCGGCGGCCGTGACCTGGATGGAGAAGCGTGGAGTGACGGCCATCGCGGTCGAAGACATCGACTACTACCGGGCGGCCCAGGTCCTGCCCGACCTCACCGCGGGCAGCGGGGGGGCGCCCTTTCTGCCGCTCGCCGGCCGCGACGACTTCCAGGTTCCGGGCGGGAAGCCGGTTCACACCTACTTGCTGGTCACGTCGAGGCCCGCGCCCGCCGGCAAGACCGCACACCTCGCGCACGGTCTCTCGGTCGCAGGGCTGGCCGGCGAGGGTGTCGGCTTCGGAGTACCGCTGGCCCAGTACCCCGACGGCGCGGTCTTCGCGGGGTCGGTGAGCTGGAGCGGCAGCTGGCGGGCCGTTTACAACCTGGACACCATGGTGGGAGACGCCCGGCACCAGTACCGCTTCGAGAAGGTGCCGACTCGCGGCCGGGTCACCGTCGACTACTCGCTGGCCGGGAACCGGGTAAAGGTCGTCGTGTCGGCTGTGGACCTGGCACCGGGTTTCGGCCATGTCGTGCTGCTCAACGAGCAGTCGAGCCGGTTCGATGACCTGGCCGCAACGTCGGTGACCTCGAACGGCGACCGGATCGGGATCTGGAGCCCAGTCGACGGGAGCTGGGCCCGCTTCCGAAGCGCCGCCTACGGCCTCGAGTGGTCGCTGGCGGCCTTGCCAGACGCGCAGCTGCTGGCCGGCCGGGAGTTTCAGCCGCCGGTCCTCGACTGGAGCGGGCTCGAGTACTCGTTCGGTCCCGGCTTCGCGGGTGAAAGCTACGAAATCACGATCCAGGGGGCGAGGTGATGGGAGAAGAGGTCGATGTGGTTCTGATCTACCCCCAGCGGGCGCCGACCAGAGGCCGCCACTGGATCATGCCCTCGCTCGGACTCAGCTACCTGAGCTCGGCGCTGCAGGCTGCGGGCTACCGCGTGCGGCAGCTTGACCACACGTTTCTGGAGAGGAGCGAGGTGCTGGCCGAGGTCGAGCGGCTCCGGCCCGCGGTGATCGGGATCTACTGCATGATCACGATGCAGGACGAGGCCTTCTCGCTGGCTCACGACCTCCGCGGCAAGGCGCTTCTGGTCGTCGGCGGCCCTTACCCGTCGGGTGAGGTCGAGCCTTTCCTGGACGACTTCGACCTGGTCGCCGTGGGCGAGGGCGAAGAAACGATCGTCGAGGTCATGCGGCACCTCGGCGACCGCCGTTGGGAGGAGGTCAAAGGCATCGCTTTCAAGCGCCCCGACGGAGAGGTCGTGCGGACCGATGCGCGGCCCCGGAGTAAGGACATGAGCGTCCTCAAGCCGCCCTATCGCGATGACCTGCCCAACCGCCAATACATCGAGTACTGGCGCCGACACTGGGGCGAAGCGACCACGCCCTTGATGGCCAGCCGGGGCTGCCCGTTCCGCTGCGAGTTCTGCCACAAGCCGGTGTTCGGCGACCTCTTCCGCGCTCGCTCGTCAGAGTCGGTGCTCGAGGAGATGCGCGAGATCGCTGCTCTTGGCTATGACCACATCTGGATGTCGGATGACCTCTTCACGCTCAACTACCACCGCACCATGGAGCTCTGTCGTGACATCGAAGCAGCGCAGATCCCGCTCACCTGGGAATGCCTTTCGCGCGTGACGCACGTGGACTACGAGCTCTTCGCGCAGATGAAGCGCGCCGGCTGCAAGCGGATTTTCTTCGGCATCGAGTCAGGCGATGAAGGCGTGCTGAAGCAGATGTCGAAAGGCATCACGCCCGAGCAGTCGCGAACGGCGGTGGAGGCCTGCGTCAAGGCAGGCATCAAAGCGGCCGGGTTCTTCATGGTCGGCTACCTCGGCGAGACGCCGGAGAGCCTGCTGAAGACGATCAGGTTCTCCTCGCGCCTGCCCCTGGACTACGTCAGCTACACCATCGCCTACCCGCTGCCCGGAACCAAGTTCTATTCGAAGGTGAAGGAGCGCCGGCAGGACGGCGAGTGGCATTACATCCGGCACAACCGGCTGCTCTTCAACTCCGACTTCAGCGAACGAAAGCTGCGCTTCGCGATCTTGAAGGGCGCGGTCCAGCACAAGCTGCGGAAGCTGCGGCTGAGGCCGGTCGCGGCAGCCTTCGAGCTGGCCACCGACCCGGTTCTCAAGGCCCTGCGATGAAAGCCTTCCTCCTCGCCCTTGTCATCTTTCCGGTTGCCCTCCTGGCGCACGAGGGCATGCATCTGGTGGTGCTGGTCGGATTGGGCGGCCACGGGGACTTGATAATCCGTTCCTGGCAGCTGGCCTTGGCGGATGCCAGCCTGCCTGCCTTCCATGTGACGGGTGGCGACGCTCTCGACCCCGGCCGCCACCTCCTCTTCGAGTTCGGTGGGCCAGCGCTGGCGGCCGTGCCGCTGGCGATCCTGGCCTGGCAGGCCCGCCCGGGGGCCGTGCGGTCAGCGCTGGTCGCCAACGTCGCGATCCTGGCCTTCTTCGCACTGCTCGAGCCTGGTTACGAGCTGCTCGAGAGGGGGTTTACCCCGCCTGCATTCCTGATCTGGCCGGAGTTCAATTACGGCGTGCCGCTGCTGCTGATGCTGGTCTTTGCGCTGAGGCTTCGCCGTGCGCGCGCCTGAACTCTGGCGCGGGATCTTCCGCGTCACCGCCGGGCTCTTCTGGCTCTTCTTCGCGAGCCAGAAATGGGGCGGCGTCGATTGGATGCGCCCCTTGATCCAGCATTCGCCGGAGGTCAACCCCATACCTGGCCTGCACGAGTTCCTGGCGCTCGTCGTGGCACCCAACTGGTTCCTCTTCGCTGTGGCGCAGGCCATCGGGGAGACGGTGGTCGGAGTCCTTCTGGTGCTTGGCCTGGCCACCCGCAAGGTGGCTGTGCTGGGCTTCCTGCTCGCCCTCAATCTCTGTCTGACCGTCGCCTTCCTGACGCCCGATCCAGGCTTTCGCTGGCTGTATTACCTGGCGCTGCTGGTCAACGCCGAGCTTGTCTTTGCACAGCCGGGGTGGCCGGCGCTGGGCAAGGCCAGGTTCGTGCCCGCCTGGCTGCGCAGCTAAGGAGCCGGGGGTCCGGCCGTCAGCCGGAACCATTCGGCGGTTTCCTCGAGCCCCTCCTCGAGCGTCATCCGCGGTTCCCAGCCGAACGTTCTTCGCATTTGCGACGAGTCGAGTGCCGAGGCCTTGAGGTCGCCGGGGCGGGGCGGGCCGTGTTGGGCGACCGCGCCCGGAGCCAGCGCCTGGGCGAGCAGCTCAAAGATGGTGTTGGTCGTTGTCTGGCGGCCGGTTCCGACGTTGAAGTGGCCGCATTCAGCGGAGTCGATCGCCCTGAGGTTCGCGTCGACCACATCAGCGACGTAGACATAGTCGCGCGTGTCGGTGCCGCCGCCATTGATCACACATTCCTCGCCGGCCAGCAAGCGGCGCGCAAAGATTGCGACCACGCCCGCTTCGCCGTGCGGGTTCTGGCGCGGACCGTAGACGTTGGCGTAGCGCAGAGCGGCGTAGCTCAAGCCGAGCTGTGCACGGAAGCCGAACAGGTAGTGCTCGAAGGCAAGCTTCGAGATTCCATAGGGCGAGACCGGCCAGGTCGGGGCTGTCTCAGGCGTGGGCATCGGTGCGTCTCCGTAGAGCGCGCCGCCCGTCGACGCGAACACGAAGCGGCTGCCCACCTCAGCGGCAGGCTGGATCAGCTTGAGCGACCCGATGATGTTGACGTCGGCGTCGAAGAGGGGCTCGCGCACGGACCGGCTGACGCTCATCTGCGCCGCGTGGTGTGAGATGGCGTCCGGCCGCTCGGCGCGGATCAGCTCGGCGGCGGCGCCATCGCGGATGTCGAGCTGAGTGAACCGGGCCCTCGGATTGACGTTGCCGCGATCACCGGTGGCGAGCGAGTCGATGGCGACGACGTCATCTCCGCGCGCGACCAGCGCGTCGACCAGATGGGAGGCTATGAACCCGGCGCCACCTGTCACCAGAACCTTCATTCGGCTGCTAAAGTACCGCCACTCGTGAGGATCTGGGGGAGGCAGGGGAGGGCCTCGGCCGCCGACGACTACATCGATGCTGATCGGCGGCTCGTCGCGGAGCGAGTCGCCGAGATCTTCCGCTGGCTGTTCGTCCTGATCCTGTTCATCCTCAACAACTTCGGCGGTCTCCAGCTGGCCGGAGCGCGCCTCTTCTCGAACGGCGTCCTCGTGGCCTGGGCCCTTTTCAATCTGGGCGTGACCGTGATGCTCGTGCGCGGCTTCAAGCCCGGCCGGCAGTTCGGCCTCCTGACGACAGCTGTCGACCTCGCCGCCGGCGCCCTTCTCGTCTATACGTCGAGCGGGCTCACGAGCCCATACATCCTGGCGCTCTTCCTGGCGATCATCGCCAGCGCGATCCGCTTCGGCACCGCCTACAGCCTCCTCTGCGCCGCCGTGATCGGCTTCGTCTATCTCTTTGTGGGCGGCACGGTGCCCGCTGATTACGCCAGAGACCCGCAGCTCGGCCTGACCACCGCGGGCCGGATCTTCCTCTTCTTCGTCGTCGCCCTCGTCACCGGGTTGATGGGAGACGAGCTGCGTCGGGAGCGCCGTCTGGCCGTGTCCCGGGCCGCGCAGGCCGAATCCCTGCAGCAGATGAGCGGCGCGCTCGCCTACAGCCTCGACGTCAGCGACCTCTTCGAGGTCATCCTCCAGCAGGCCGTCAAGGTCAGCAACGCCGACTCCGGCCAGCTCATCCTCCACACCGGTGGACGGCTCCAGCTGGCGGCCTTCCACGGGCAGGGCGGCAAGAGCGACCGGGTCGCGATCGAGAAAGGGGATCCCTTGACGCAGCGGGTGGCGGCGACAGGCGACGCCCTCCACATCAAGGACACCCGCAGCTACGGCGGCCCGGAGCCCATCGGCGCCTCGCCGCCCCTCTCGCTGATGCTGGTTCCCATACTGGTCCAGGACCGCGTGGCCGCGATCATGAAGGTGGTCGCTTTCACGAGGGCGAATGCCTTCACCGACCAGCAGTTCTTCATGCTCGGCGCGCTGGCGGCGAGCGCGGCCGGCCCGCTGTCCAATTCGTTGCGCTACGAGCGCAAGACGCGGGAGGCGATCACCGATGGCCTGACGGGCCTGTTGAACCATCGGGAGTTCCGCCGCCGGCTCGAGATCGAGTTCTCACGCTACCGGCGGAAGGGCACGCCGCTCGGTCTGATGATCATCGACGTCGACCTCTTCAAGACCGTCAACGATTCGATGGGCCACCAGCATGGTGACGAGGTGCTGCGGGCGGCCGCCGACCTGGTCGCGCGGGCCGTGCGCGAGCACGACCTCGTCTCCCGCTATGGCGGCGACGAGATGGCCGTGATCCTGCCCGACACTTCGGCCGCCGAGGCGGCCACGACCGCGGCCCGGTTGACCAAGATCGTGCGTGACGCGGCCATCCACGCAACCTCGACTCGCGACCTCACGCTCAGCATCGGGATCGCCGGCTGTCCGCAGGACGCGATCACGTCCGACGAGCTCCTGATGGCAGCCGACGAGGCTCTCTACTATGCGAAGCGGCTCGGCCGCGACCGCTGCCTGTCGTTCGCGGACGTCGTCAGCGAGTTCGCCAGGGACCGCCAGGCGCTCTCGAGGGCGATCGTGGAGTCCGGTCCGCAGCTGGTCGCCGCGATCTCCCGTGCGGTGGCGCTGAGCGACCCCGGGGGCACTCAGCACACGAGCCGAATCGCGGCGTTTGCGCATGCGATCGCCCGCAAGCTTGGCCGCCACGACCAGGAGCTGGAGCTGGTCAGGACGGCGGCTTTGCTGCACGAGATCGGGCGACTGGAGGCGGGGACCGACGTCCGCCACCACGACTGGATGAGCGAGCACGGCGTGCTCGCCGAGCGTGTCATCCAGCGGGGCAACTTCCTCCCGGAGCTGGTCGAGATCATCCGCCACCACCACGAGCGCTGGGACGGCAAGGGCAAGCCCGACGGCCTGGCGGGAGAGCAGATCCCCCTGCTGGCCAGGGTGCTGGCCGTCGCCGACGCGTTCGACCAGCTGACCTCGGACGACGAGCACCCGCTGAGCCCGGTCGACGCACTCGACCGGCTCGCCGACGATGGCGGCAAGGCCTACGACCAGCATGTCGTCGACGGCCTGGCCAGCCTGGTCGGAGAGGGCGAGCGCCTGGGTTCGATCCTGCGCATGCCACCCCGCGTCATCCAGACCGCCTAGCGCGTTTTCGGAGCCGGGCCAGGCGCTTCTCGAGGTCGGCCTCCGGGCCCAACCGGTCGAGCGCCGCCTCCACGATCCGGAGCGCGGCAGCTGGCCGGCGCAGCCGCCACTCGAGCAGGATCGCCTTGCGCCGGGCGATCATCAGCTCGGCGCGGGGCTCGCCGAGTTCGGCGGCCGTTCGCAGCGCTCGCCAGCCTGAAGACCGGCGGCCACGCCGGTGCAGGTGCAGTCCCAGGGCGAGCCAGTCGAGACCTTCCATCAAAGGGTCCTCGCCGTTCAGGCGGGCGAGCAGGCGGTGGAGGAGGTGCTGCAGGCTCAGGACGTCCTGCCGGTTGTGCTCGAGCACGGCGGGCAGGTGCTGGCTCCAGCCCTGGCGGAGGTGGTCGAAGTAGGCCTGCGGGATCAGCTCGCCCGCGATGTCGCAGCTCGCCCGGAAGCCGTGCCAGGAGCCAGCGGGTCCGCAGCAGCGGAAGGTCGAAGGCCGCGCCGTTGTATGTGGCCATTCCGGGAGTCCGCTCCAGCTCTCGAGCCAGCGCCCATAAAAAGGCCGGCTCACCGCTGGGTTCGTGGAGGAAGAGCTGCACCAGCTGGACACCGAGTTCGTGAGGCCTTGCGATGGCGGCGCAGAAGGCATAAGTCCCGGTGCCGCCGGCAAGCCCGGTCGTCTCGGTGTCGACGAAGCAGAAGTCGTCGGGTGCCAGGTCGCCGAGCACGTAGGCCGGCCGCGCGCGCCGCAGGCGCCCGACGGGCAGCACCTCCTCCCAGCGCCAGGCCGTGCCGAAGGGAGTGTCGACCGGTTCGAACTCGGCTGGCGCGGCCCGGGCCGGCGGCAGGTGGCGAGGGCGCGGCTGCGAACCCCCGGTTAGGCTGGCAAGGCGTTCGCGTAAAGCATTTGCAGGCATGCCTCTTTTGCGCCTTCGACCTCGTGCAGCGGACCGATGCAGGACGGGCAGCCGGAGAGGCAGGGGCAGTCCCGGACCAGGTCGGCGGCTGCGCGCAGCAGCTCCTCATGGAGCTCGTAGAGGCGAGCCGCATAGCCGACGCCTCCTGGGTACACCTCGTAGACCGTGACGGTGGGTCGCCGCGTGAAAGGCGACCGGACCTCGGCCACCGCGCCCAGGTCGCGCGGGTCGCACATCAGCCGCAGCGACCCCACATGTCGGAGCGCGTGGGCCAGACCCTGAAGGCCCGCTTCCATCTCGTCCTTGCCGATGGATCGGGTGACCGAGTCGTCGAGGCTCGTCCAGTAGGCGGTCGTGTGGAGCGTCTGCTCGGGCAGCTTGATCGGCCCCGATCCGATGTTCTCGTGGGTATGGAAGCGGATCTTCTTGAACATCGCCGCCAGGCTCGTGAGCTTCACCTCGCCGTGCGACCGGTTGAGCGGCTCGCCGTCCGGCCCGCCGAAGCGGTCCAGCACCCGCACCGAGAAGGAATTGAGCGCGGTGGTGTAGTAGTCGACCTCGACCGGGCGCACGTATGCCTTCTTCTCCTCCCAGTCGAGCCGGTCGACGTGGTACTGGGCGCCCTCCTGGAGGTAGATCGCCTCCTCGTGGAGCATGGTCGGCGCCGAGAACTGGTCCATCTCGCCGATCACCTCCGGCCGCGTGCCCGAGGTGTCGACGATCACCACGTTGTCGGCCGCCATGCGCCGCAGGGAAACGTCTTCAGCCGGGAACGACTGCTTGTTCCAGTACCAGCGGTCGCCCGACAGGCTGGCTACCCCGTCCTCGGCGAAAAGGTCGAGCAGCCCGCCGACGTCGGCGCGGCCGAAGCGCTCGGCCTGGGCGAAAGGCAGCTCGAAGAGCGCCGCCTGGAGGTGGCCGGCCTGCACCAGCAGGTTGTCGGCGTCGATCAGGCCCTCCTCGGGGCTGGAGGCGAGGAAATACTCAGGGTGGCGAACGATGAACTGGTCGAGCGGCGAGGAGGACGCGACGAAGACCGCGACCGAGCCCGAACGGCGGCCCGCCCGGCCCAGCTGCTGCCAGGTCGAGGCGATGGTTCCCGGGTACCCGACCAGGACCGCCGCCTGCAGGGTGCCGATGTCGACGCCGAGCTCGAGGGCGTTGGTCGAGACGACGCAGGTGACCTCGCCTGACCGCAGGCCGGCTTCGATCTCCCGCCTGCGCAGCGGCAGGTAGCCGCCCCGGTAGCCGCGCACTCGCCGCCTGGCGTCGAGCGACGGAGCCAGCGACTGCTGGAGGTAGCTCAGCATCACCTCGACGGAGACCCGGCTCCGGCAGAAGGCGATGGTCTGGACGCCTCGCTTGATCCAGGGGGAGGCGATCCGGCAGGCTTCGAGCAGGCTCGAGCGCCGGACTCCGAGCGCTCGGTTCAGCAGCGGAGGGTTGTAGAAGACGAGCCGGCGCTCGCCGCGCGGCGCTCCGCTCCTGTCCACCAGCTCGACGTCTTCCTCCTCGAGCAGGCGTTCGGCCAGCTGCCGTGGGTTGGCGATCGTAGCCGAGGCGCAGAGGAAGCGCGGTGAGGACCCGTAGAACTCGCAGATCCGTTTCAGCCGGCGGAGCACGTTGGCAACCTGGCTGCCGAAGAGCCCCCGGTAGGTGTGGAGCTCGTCGACCACGACGTAGTCCAGCGCGGAGAACAGCTTTCGCCAGCGCGTGTGGTGGGGAAGGATCCCAGTGTGCAGCATGTCCGGGTTGGTGAGGACGATGTGCCCGGCCTCGCGGATCGCGGTCCGCTGCCCGGCGGGAGTGTCGCCGTCGTACGTGTGCACCTTGAGGCGCACCGGCAGCCGGGCCGCCATCTCGCCCAGCTCGACCATCTGGTCCTGGGCCAAGGCCTTGGTCGGGAAGAGGTAGAGGGCGCGGCTCTCGGGCCGGGCCAGGATCCGCTCCAGGACCGGCAGGTTGTAGCAGAGCGTCTTGCCGCTGGCGGTCGGCGTCACGACGACCAGGTGGCGCCCGGCCAGCGCTGCGGCTCGGGCCTGCGCCTGGTGGGAGAAGAGGCGGTCGATGCCGCGGGCGCGGAGGGCGTCTGCAAGCGGCTCGGGCAGGTCTCGAGGCAGCTCGACGTACTCGCCCGGCGAGGCCGGGATCAGGTGGTCGAGGGTGATCTCACCGGGGAAGGCGGCGGCGTCGAAGGGCGGGACTGCCACCACGGGAGGCTAAGGCGAACATGTGTTCGCCGTCAAGAGGAAACTAGTCGGTGGCGACTGCCCTGTCGCCGCTTTCGCAGCGCACCGCTCTCCTAGCGGACAAGACCGCCCTGGAAGGCGTTGTTGTTCTCGGCAGCCAGGTTGCAGACCCAGTTGAAGACCTGAGCGCCGTTCCCGCCGCCGTTCACGTCCATCGTCGCGACGAAGAAGGAGCCGTTATAGACCGGGCTCGAGCTGCCGTCGCTCGAGTAGTTCGTCTCGGGCAGGTAGATGATGCCCGACAGGTTGGTCGTCGCTCCGGGCCCGACCGAGGTGTTGCCGACGTAGCCGCCGGCCCCGTTGCCGCCCCAGAAAAGAAAGTTGTGGGTGCTCACCAGATCGCGTGGCCCGATGTACTGAGGGAAGGGTGGATGGAGGTCGTCGAGCCCGTTCAGCTGGGCGTTGCTCCAGTCGAGGTTCCCGGTGTCGCTGCTGTCGAGGATGACCGCCACGGCGCCGTTGGTGTTCTCGGTGCCGGGCGCGACGGCTGTCGTGTTCTGGATCGTGCCGAGCGAGATGGTCGAGGTGACGTTGATCAGCTTGTAAACACCCGGATTCATCTTGCCGCCGCTTGGGAAGACGCCGTTGTAGAGGCCGGGCTTCCAGTTGCCGAAGGCGTCCTTGGCCGCGGCGGTGTTCGTGTAGGTCTGATAACCCAGGGCGAGGGTCGGCGCCGCCGAGTCCGGCATCGAGGGCACCGGGACGTTGGTGATCGGTGGCGGTGTGCTGCCGTTGGTGTAGGTGTAGTTAAGGCTGTTGCCGGCTCCCCCCACGTCCAGGTGCGTAGCGCCCGCGCCCGCACAGGGGGTGCCGCCGGGGCTGGTTGGAACCGGTGGGATGCCGGTCGTGTGCGAGCCGTTGTTGCCGCCGAAGCTGCCAAGCGCGTAGACGTCGCCACCGACTGTCTGCAAGGCGGCGCCACCGCCGTTGATCTGGGCGTTGCCCTCCGTCGCCGCCACCGCGTAGAGGGCCTGGTTGGCGACGGGACCTGGCGGCTCCGCCCGCGCCGACGCGCCCGCGGTCAGCGTATTGGCGCCGATCACCCTGCCGAAGATGCTGGCCTGGGTGTGGGTGATGCTGAGGTCGAGAACGTAGGCGGCCGGGTCCTCGAGATCGATCGTGTAGCCCCCGCTGGTGTAGACGCCAGCCGGACAGCTCGCGCTGGAGTTGCAGCCGGCGACCGGCAGGCCGAGGCCGATCGCCCGGCCCGCGTACTGCATGGCGATGTAGTGGACCGTGTTCGCGGAGGCGCCTGTCAGGTAGGCGCGCGTTCCGGCCAGTGCCGCGTCGTCCGCGTACGCCTGGAGGTTGCGCCTGTCCGCCTGCGTCAGGCCGGCGTCGACGGCAAACGCCGCGAACCCGAAGACCGCCAGCATGATCAAGGCGACGAAAACGATCGCCTGTCCCTGCTCGCGATTGCGCTCGCGCATCAGTACTCCGCGAGCATGGTGCTGGTCGAGGCCAGCCTCAGGAAATTGGGCGCGAAGGGTCCCAGCAACGGCGTGAACGCGTCGTAGGTGTAGATGACCGTGACCTGGACCAGGAAGCAGCCCTGGTAGTGGGGATACGTCCACTCAGCCTGCCGGCCCCCGAGTTCCCCGGGGTTTGGATCGTGGCCGAGGGCGGCCCTCGCCGTCGTGCAATCCGCGTAGGCCGTGGCGGAGGCTGACTGGCTCGGTGAGACGCAGACCGTCGCCGTTCCGATCACCGCTGGGTTCGGGCAGTTGGCCGCGTTCGTGTTCGAGTAGAGGGTGGTTACGCGGTCGAAGGGGCCGAGCACGTTCTGCACCGTGGCCTTGATGCGGGCATCGGTCAGGCACCCGCTGCCGCTGGCCGAGCCGGTGAAGACGAGCCCTGAGCAGGGGTTCGAGTCAACGGCGCCGAAACCGTTGTCAGCCGGGTTGGCGTTGGCCGCCGCCTGGCGCGCGCCCTGCCTGGCCGCCTCGGCGACAGCGTTGTTGACCTCGACGATGCGGTAGAGGTCGATCATCCCCACGAAAACGAAGAAGAGCACCGGAAAGGTCAGTGCGAACTCGACGAGACCCTGGCCGTGCTGCCTGCCGCGCATCAGTATTCGGCTCTCCCGAGCTCGGTTTGACCGAGAGTGAAGGAGGGCCCGGTGAACGGATAGATGAAGGGCGTGATCAGCTGCAGCTGGAAGACGATCCGGGCTGAGATGGCGTCCGAGCGGCTGTCGCCCGGGTCCGTGATACCGCCGTTGGTTGAATTGGTCACGGCCAGCCCGCTGCTGCAGTGCCAGGTCACCGTGAGGGTCGCCCCATTGACGGCCGAGCCGGCCGGCAGCCCGTTGCTCGAGCTCTCCAGGGCGACCTGGTTGGCGATCGTGTTGAGCGCCGACACTCCGCTGCCGGGGATGGTCGTGGTGAGCGTCGCCGGCGAGCTGCCGTTGGCGGCGCAGGCGAGGTTCCCCGTAGTGTGATTGGCTTTGTTGACCGCCAGCCTGACGGCCTGACGCGTGGCGTTGACCACGCCTTCGCGGTAGTAGAAAGCGCGCCCGATGTCGGTCACGCCGAGGGCCAGCATGAGCAGGAGCGGCAGCGTGATCGCAGTCTCGACGAGCGACTGGCCGAGTTTCTTACGGGACCGGTTTTGAGGCATGCAGGTGCGTCCGAACATTCGGTGACTTGATAACGCGTCAACGCGGATTTTCTGTCGTTCGCTTTCGGTGAGCGCTGGCGACGGCGCAGTCTAGCAGCCCAATTCGGTTCGAGCACAAAGGTTTGCATTGTTCTGCGTTAACTTCCCTGCGCGTGGAATCCGCCTATCGCCCCGGCAACCCCACCGACTTCGACCGCCTCTACCGCGACACCTACGGTCGCCTCCTCGGCACGCTGGTGGTGCTGCTCGGAGATCGGGCGGCGGCTGAAGACTGTCTCCAGGACGCTTTCGTCCAGGCGTTCAAAGCCTGGCCGCGCTGGAACCCGAGCGCGCCGGCTGAGGCCTGGCTGCACCGGATCGCTGTCAATCGGGCGATCTCCTACAAGCGCTGGTCGAAGCTCCGCGAGGTGGGCGAGATCGTCCGGCGGCTGGGACGGCCGGGCGAGGTTGGCGATCCGGCCGAGCTGCCCCGGGCGGCCCTCGTGAAGGCGCTCGGCCGGCTGCCGGCGAAGCAGGCGGCGGCGATGGTCCTGCGCTACTACCACGGCTACACGAACCGTGAGATCGCTGTCGGTCTCGGCGTACCCGAGCGCACGATCGCCTCGCGCCTGTCGACCGCAAAGGGCCGGCTCCGCGTCGAGCTGGGCGATTTCCGGCCGGAGCAAACGGGTAGCGAGCCGGCCGGCCGCGTTCCTGCTCAGAGAGGAGTCATGGAAAGCCGCGATGTCTGAGGCTGAATTCGAGCGCTGGCTCGGCCGGTCGCTCGAGCAGGAGCTCGGTCCCCTCCTCGCATCGGCCACCCCGCCGCCGCCCGCTTATGCGACGCCGCGCCGCCTGGCGAGCCTGTTCAAGCCGCTGCGCAGCCGGGTCGTGCTCGGTTTGGCCGCGGCCAGCCTCGCCACACTCACGGGCGGCGCGGTCGCCGCGACCGCGGTGACCGGAAGCTCCGATCCGTCGGCCTGGGGCCAGCAGGTCGAGGCGGTCGTGAGCCAGTGCAAGACCGCACGTGCCCCCGGCGAGCGTGGAATCGGCCACTGCGTCAGCGCGGCGGCGAGCCAGAAGAGCCAGGCGCCAGGCGACCAGCATGCGTCCGCCGCGCGGGAGGCCGCGCCGCCACAAGCTGCCGGCCGCGACAGCCAGGCCGGCGAGGCGGCGGCAAGTTCGAAAGACGCCGCCAAGAACAGGACCGCCGAACCAGAGACGAGCGGCCAAGACCAACCGAGTCACGCTCCGGACGATAGGGCCGCGGGCGATCCCAGCCCTGGGAGCGGCCACGGCCGTCCAGGCGACTGAAGCGACTGTCTGCCTTTCCTCCTCGGGGGACCGGGTCCGGCCGACCCGGTCCTCATTGTTCTAAGGCTCGGGCCCCACTCTCCAGCGCTGCCCCTCCGGGCCGTCGATGACGAGCACCCCGAGGGTCGCCAGCTCATCTCGGAGCCGGTCCGAGGTCGCAAAATCGCGAGCTCCGCGGGCTCGTGCCCGCTGCTCGAGCAGCTCGGCGGCTCCCGCCGGCAGGTCTTCGCGGCCTGGAGCCCGATCCAGGTCCAGGCCCAGAATCCGGTCCCAGTCCAGCAGCAGGGCCGCTTTGGCGCCAGGGGCCAGGGACCCGCGCACCACGTCCGAGACCAGCGCCATCGCGCCGGGCAGGTCCAGGTCGTCGTTGATTTTCGCCAGAAAGCGTTCCGGGAAATCAGCACGGGAACCGTCCGCGCCGCCGGCCCATTCGGCGACCCGCCGCCGGAGCTGCCTGAGTGTCCGATCGGCTCCGGCCAGGCCCTCCGGGCTGAAATTGAGCGGTGAGCGATACCTGGCCTGGAGCGCCAGGTAGCGGAAGGCGAGCGGGTCGAACCCCTGCTCTTCGAGCTCGGTGATGCGGAAGAAGTTGCCGGCCGACTTGGCCATTCGCGTTCCGGAGAGGAGCAGGAGCTGCCCGTGCATCCAGTAGCTCACCACCCGGTGGCCGGTCACGCCCTCCGACTGGGCGATCTCGGCCTCATGGTGAGGGAAGACGTTGTCGGCGCCGCCGGAGTGGATGTCGAAGCGCTCGCCGAGAAGCCCCATGGACATCGCGGAGCACTCGATGTGCCAGCCCGGGAAGCCCGGCCCCCACGGGCTTGGCCAGACCATCTGCCGGTTCTCTCCTGCGGACTTCCAGAGGGTGAAGTCGAGCGGGCTGTGCTTGTGGGGATCGACCTCGCCGCGCGTCCCGGCCAGGAGCTTCGCGGTCGTGTTTCGCGAGAGCCGCCCGTAAGCCGGGAAGCTCGCGATGTCGAAATACACCGTGCCGCCTGACTCGTAGGCGAGGCCCCGCTCCAGCAGCCGCTCGACCAGCTCGATCATGCGCGGCACCCATTCGGTCGCGCGCGGGTAGTGAGTCGCGGGCTGGATGTTCAGGCGCCGCTCGTCAGCCAGGAAAGCCTCCGTGAAGTGGGCCGCGATCTCCTCCGGGGTCTTCTTCTCGAGCCGCGCTCCGACCAGCATCTTGTCCTCGCCGCGGTCGAAGCTGTCGTCGGTCAGGTGGCCGACGTCGGTGATGTTCTTCACCTGTTCGACGACATAGCCGTTGTACTCGAGCACGCGCCGGAGCAGGTCGGCGAAGAGGTAAGTGCGCAGGTTGCCCACGTGGGCGTAGCGATAGACGGTGGGTCCACAGGTGTAGAGGGAGACCCGGCCGGCCTGGAGCGGTTTGAACTGCTGGTGGGCGCGGCCGAGCGTGTTGTAGAGCCGGATGGGAGGAGCGGCCAACCTCGCGCTCATGCTAATCATTCGTTTCGATGCGCCCCCTGAGGCTCGAGACCGCCTCGCTCGAACCGGCCGCGATCGCGGGCCTGGTCCTGACTCACGACCTCGGGCCTGACCTCCGGAAAGGAACCGTCCTGTCCTCCGAGCACCTGGATCGGCTGCGGCAGGTGGCCGAGGTGCATGTCGTGGAGCTCGAGCCTGGCGACGTGCACGAGGACGAGGCCGCCCGCGGGCTCGGTGCGGCGCTGGCCGGTCAGGGAGGTCTGCGCGTCACCTCGCCGGTTCAGAGCCAGGTCCGGATCCTGGCCGAGCGGCGCGGCTTGCTGCGCGTCAACGTTCCCGTCCTCGCGCGCGTCAATGCTTTGCCGGGGATTGCTGTCTTCACTCTGTTCGACGGGCAGGCCGTCGACGCCGGAGAGGAGGTGGCGGGCAGCAAGGTGACGCCCGTGGCCGTCCCCGAGGCGATCCTGCGCGAGGCCCAGTACCTGGCTCGCGAGCTGCATGTCATCGAGCTCCTGCCGTTCCAGCCGCTGCGCACGTCGATAGTGGTCACTGAGAAGCTGAAACCGAGGGCGCGCGCTCTCTTTCGTGAGGCCGTGGCGCGGAAGCTCGGCTGGTACGGCGCCGAGCTGCTCGAGGTACGCGAATCTCCGCGCAGCGAGAACGCCGTTCGTGATGCGTATGCGGAGGCGGTCTCAGCTGACGCCGGGCTGGTGCTGTTCGCGGGAGCCTCGTCCATCGACCCGCTCGACCCTGCCTACACCGAGCTCGACCGGGCCGGCGGCGAGCTGGTCCGCTTCGGAATGCCGGCCCATCCTGGCAGCATGCTCTGGATGGGGCGGCTGGGCCGGGCAACCGTTCTCGGCATCGCCTCCTGTGCCGGCTTCGGCAAGCAGACCTCCCTCGACCTGGTCCTGCCCTTCGTCTTCGCGGGAGTGCCGGTCGACCTGGCCGAGCTCGGGCACGGCGGCCTGGTGGAGAAATCCGCGGGTCGCCGTTTTCCGCCCTACCCCGCAGACTGATGCGGATGCGCTACCAGCTCCGGGAGTACGACGTGAGGCCTGGCGAGATGGAGGAGTGGGTCGCCGACTGGGAGGCCAAGATCCGGCCGCTGCGGATCAACCACGGATTCGAGGTGGTCGGCGCCTGGGTGGTGGAAGGCGAGAGCCGGTTTGTCTGGATCCTCGGTCACGAGGACTTCGAGGTTGCGGACGCCCGCTACTACGAATCGGAGGAGCGCCGTTCCATGACGCCCGACCCGGCCCGGCACCTTTCCGGCAACCGCGCCACCTTCATGACCCGCGTCTCAGGCTCCTGAAGCCCGACTGATCAGCGGCAGCTCCAGCTCGGGCCAGACGGTCTGCGCCTCGACCGCAGCCCGCATCTCGTCGACGCGAACGACGAGCGGCGCCAGCTCGACGCCGTGGTGGCGGGGCAGGTAGGGTCGCAGGTAGTCGGCGCCGCTGCGCCACTTGTTGAGGGTTCCCCGCCGGTTGCGGCGACGGTAGTGCAGACAGCCGGCGGCGACTTGGATGAGGCCCTTGTAGAAGCCGGAATCGGGCCCGCGCCGGTCAGGCGTCCAGGCCGCTTCCCAGGCTTCGTGAGCTTCCCAGAATTCGCCTCCGTTGAAGAGCGCTATGCCTCTCGCGAGGCCGTCTTCTGCCAACTCGATCTCCAGCCCTCTCTTCTACTCCAGGTGCGATCCGCCGGGCGTCGTTAAACTGTCCCGGCTTTGCCTGACCAGCGGCTGGCCGAGGTGCGTCCGGTCTTCCGGTTCATAGTCGCTCTCGGCGCGGCGGGCCTGGTCATCCTGGGGGTCGGACTGCTCCAGTTCATCAACTTCGAGCCGCCCGGGCAGCACACCGGCCTGCAGGCCAGAATCCTCGGGTTTTGGGACTACGACCAAAAGACGGGCGCGATCACCGGTGACCCGAAGGATCACTTCAAGACCACCGAGAGGTTGGCGGCGGAGGTGGACTGGGCGGCCTTGCCGCCCGACCTCCTGGTCGGCGGCCACTGGTTCTTGGGCGGGTTCGCCCTCGACGCGGGCGGCGTCGGGCCGGCTCGGGCCGGCGACTTCGGACCAAAGCCGGCGGTCCCCTTGCAGCCGCCGTCAGACCGCGGCACTCCCCCCGGCCGCTACACGTTCGTTGTCGAGCGCTATTCCGGCTTGAAGCCGGTCGAGGTGCTGGCGCGCGCCTCGGTGCTGGTGATCGGGGGCCGTTAGACGGTGGCCAGCGTGCAGCCGCTCTACCAGGCAGCGAATCCGCGTCCACACCGGCCACCCCGCTACTGGCTGGCGCTGGCGTTGGGCGGGGCGGTGGTCGCCGCGATGCTGGTCGGCTCCATCATCGATCTGGTCGCGCTGCGATCGACGATCGTGCTGCTCGACCTGCTGGGCGTGGTCATCGTCGGCTTGATCACTTTCGGGTCCTGGCTCGTCATCGTGGGAGTGGACCGGCGGCCCGACATCCGCCGCCGCCACCTGGTCGTGGCCGGGATCGCGCTCTCCCTGGCCCTGGGGATCTGGCTTCTCGGCGTCAATCTCCTCTACGCGGGGCTGAACTTTGCCGGGGTGCTTCTCAGTCTGCCCACGACCGGGCTCGCCCTCTACCTGATCAGGCGGCTCGACTACAACGAGCGGGAGCCCTGGCGGCTGATCCTGGTGGCGGCCGGCTGGGGGGCGGTCGTCGCCACGACGCTGGCGATCATCTTCGAGGCGATGTGGTCCTTCTCCATCGACGGAGGACTGATCCCCGGTCCCGGTCTCCAGGTCTCCACCGCCTTCAGCGCGGCGCTCCTGGAGGAGACCCCCAAGGGCGTGGCGGTCATGCTCCTCTTCATGGTCATGCGGAACGAGTTCGACGACGTCGTGGACGGCATCGTCTATGGGGCCGCAGTCGGACTCGGCTTCAACTTCATGGAGACCGTGGTCTACATGAGCGTGGGCGGGTTCGGGCAGTGGATCTTCCGGCAGTGGTTGGGGCTCTTTCTCGGGCACGCCACCTACACGGCGCTGATCGGCGCCGGCATCGGTATCGCGCGCCAGGTCCCGGGGCTTGGCCGGAAGGCGCTGACGATCCTGTCGGGTTTCATCATCGCCGTCGCGGCGCACTTCGCCTGGGACGCCTGGATCTGGTACTTCCCCCGCCCAAGCGACCCTGGGCTCCTGCTGCTCTCCATTCCCGCCCAGTACCTGGCGGTTGACGGACCCTTCTTCATCGCCGTTGCCGCCATGTTCATCCTGGGGCTGCGTATCGAAGGCCGGGCGCTGGCGCGCGAGCTGGCGTCGGAGGCGGCGACCGGCTCCGGCGCGGTGTTGCCGCAGGAGGTGCCCGTGCTGGTCAGCCCGGCCCGGCGCTTCGAGGCGCGGATGCGAATGCTTTCCAGCCGCGGCCTGCAGGGCTACCTCTGGCTGCGCCGGCTCCAGCGGGCGCAGCTCGACCTCGTCCTGGAGCGCTGGCACCGGGCGCGCCTGGAGATCGACGAGCCGCTGGAAGCCGAGCTCCGGCTGCGTGACAAGGTGCTCGCGATCCGCTACGGCGTCCGAACGTAGACTTCCGGCCATGCCGGACGTGACCGCTGAATACAGGCGCGTCAATCTCTCCAGCGACCCCATCTACGGCTATCTCCGGATCACAAAGGGCGGCCGGGGAGGCGTGCCCGGCGAGGTGTCGGAGCAGGAGCTGCTGGACCACGCCTGGCTGCAGCGGCTGCGCCGCATCCACCAGCTGCAGAGCGCCTGGTGGGTTTTCGCGACAGCCGAGCACTCGAGGTTTCAGCACTCGCTGGGCGCCATGCACCTCGCCGGTGAGTGGGTGCGGCATCTGGACCCGACGCTGCGCGAGGTCCACAGCGGGGTGCCTTCACCGGCTCTCCTGGAGGAGACCCTGCGGCTGGCGGGCCTCCTCCATGACGTCGGCCACGGACCTTTCGGCCATTTCTTCGACGAGAACTACCTGGATCGCTGGAGAATCGACCACGAGGTGATCGGCCGGGTCCTCGTCGAGGGCCCGCTGGCCGACCTGATCGGTGGGCTCGGCGCCTCACCTCACGGCGACTTCGAGCGGGGCGAGGCGGTCGACCCGCGCTGGGTCGCCTACCTGATCTCCAAGGCAGACCTCGACGGGTTCGAGCCCCCGCCCTGGCTGGCCGTTCTGAAGCCGCTCCTGACGGGGCCGTTCTCGGCCGACAACATGGATTACGTGCCGCGGGACTCCTACATCTGCGGCGTCGCCAGCGGGCCCGTCGACATCCAGCGCATCCTCCACTATTCGTTCATCTCGAAGGAGGGCTTGACGCTGCACGACCACGGCGCCGAGGCGCTCTTCATGTTCCTCTCGGCGCGGCTCTACCTCTACAACCAGGTCTACTTCCACCGCACCGTGCGCAGGATCGACCTCCAGCTGCGCGAGATCTTCCGGCCCACCATGGACCGCCTGCTGGGCGGCAACCCGCTCGACGACCTCGACCGCTATCGCAGCGTGACCGAGTGGTATTTGATGGACGAGGTCGACCGTTGGGCACGGGGTGACGCCGGCCCGGAGCTGCGGGAGCTCGGGCGCGAGTGGTCCGACATCGTGGCCCGCCGTCTCAAGTGGCGGCTGATCTACTCCACGTACATCGAGATCCATGAGCTCGACCCGCGCCTGCGCGCCCTGACGCGCGACGAGTTCGCCGCCAGAATCCGGGCCGAGCTGCCGCGCCAGCTCCGCGAGACCGAATTCGAGGTGGACATCGCGACCCAGGGCACACAGGCCATCAACCCGCTCACCGAGACGGTGGACGTCGTGCTCTACGACCCGCTCGAGGATGCCTACCGGCGGAGCGCCGTCATCGACCTTTTCAGGCGGCTGCCGGCGCGGATCTCGCTCTGCCGGATCTTCGCGCACGACGGCGCCCACCGCCCGGAGCTGGTCGCGGCCGCCGACCGGGCCCTCGCCCCCAGCTAGCTAGTCCCAGTCGTCGGATCCGCCGCCGTAATCATCGCCCCCGTCTCCAAACCCCCCGTCGTCGAAGCCACCTGTGTCGGCGTCATCGCCGAAGTCGGCCAGGTCGTCGCCCTCCGAGCGGACGGTGGCAAAGGTCGAGACGAGCCGCTCGACGTCTTTCGAGCCGCAGTGCGGGCACGGGGGGTCGGGTGCCGAGAAGCGCGGCAGGAGGGCGCTCGAGCGCTTGCCGCACTTCCCGCAGCGGTATTCGTAAATCGGCATTCTTTAGTGAACCGGACCGGCGAAATTCGTGGCATCCGACCGCCCATGTCCGCCGGGCGCCATCTGGCGCTGATGCCGTCGTCTGGGGCCCCGGCGCGTGTCGTCACGCATCGCTCGATGCGCTCCTAACTGGCGCCACCCCATCCTTGGCACCGACGGCCTGGGCGGCCGGCCGATGGCCCTTCGGGCTGCTGACGATTACGCCGGTTCGGTCCACTGAGCCGATTGTAGGATCAGCCGGTGATCCCCCTCGAGCGCATCCGGGCGGCCGCCGAGCGGGCCCGGCCGCACGTCCTGCGCTCACCGGTCGTGCCACTCGACGAGACCACCTGGCTCAAGCTCGAGTGCCTGCAGCCGACCGGCAGCTTCAAAGTCCGCGGGTTCTTCGCCCGCGCGCTCCAGCTTCCGGCGGATCAACTGGCGCGAGGCTTGATCACCGTCAGCGCGGGTAACGCAGCCCAGGCCTGTGCCTACGTCGCGCAGCGCTTGAACGTCAGCTGCCGGGTGGTCATGTACGAGACGGCGCCGCTCGCCAAGATCGAGGGCGTCCGCCGCTGGGGCGCGGTGCCCGTGCTGCTGCCACGTGACCGCGTCATCGGCTGGCTGGCTGGGCGTGGCTGGGAGCAGGAGCCGGAGACTTTCATCCACCCTTTCGCCGAGCCCGAGGTGATGGCCGGCCATGGCGGCATCGCCCTGGAGCTGGCTGAGCAGGTGCCGGACCTCAAACGCGTGCTGGTCCCGACCGGCGGGGGCGGCCTGGTAGGCGGCATCGCCAGCGGTTTGAAGCAGCTCCTGGCGGAGGTCGAGGTGATCGGCGTGCAGTCCACGGGCTACCCCTCCTGGACCACCAGCCTGGCGAGCGGAAAGCCAGAGACGTTGACGCCCGAGACGATCGCCGACGGCACCACAGCACCTGTCGACGCCCGCAACCTGGAGCTGCTGCGCGAGGTGGTCGACCGCTGGATCGACGTCCCAGAGGAGCGCCTCAGGCCGAAGATCGCCGAGCTCGCTCAGCGCGCCAAGGTCGTCGCGGAGGGTGCCGGTGTGCTCGGCTTTGCGGCGCTGGAGGACGTTCAACCTGGGCCGGCGACTGTGGCCGTCGTGAGCGGCGGCAACCTTTCCGCCGAACTCCTGGCGGAAGCTCTGTCCGCGGGTCCCTAGGCAGGATATTCACGGCTATCGCTGCCCCTAGGTTTCTTTAGCCGGCTCCTTCGAGGAGTCTCCCCCGGACGGGGCCGCCAACAGCGGCCTGATCAGTTCGAGCGGGATCGGGAAGATGATCGTCGAGTTCTTCTCCGGGCCCATGTCGAGCAGCGTCTGCATGTAACGCAAAGCCAGGGCGGCCGGCTGGGCCGACATGACCTGGGCGGCGTTGGTCAGCGTCTGTGCCGCCTGGAACTCGCCCTCGGCCGCGATGATCTTGGCGCGCTTTTCGCGCTCGGCTTCCGCCTGCCTGGCCAGCGCTCGCTGCATCGACGCCGGTAGCTCGACGTCCTTGATCTCGACGGTGCTGACCTTGATCCCCCAAGGTTCGGTCTGCTGGTCGATGATCTTTTGCAGCTCCTGGTTGATCTTCTCCCGCTGCGCGAGCAGCTCGTCCAGGCTGGACTGGCCCAGGATCGAGCGCAGCGTGGTCTGCGCGATCTGGGAGGTCGAGTTCTGGTAGTTCGCGACGCGCGTGATCGCGGCCCGCGGGTCCAATACCTGGAAGAAGATCACCGCGTTGACCTTGACGGTCACGTTGTCGAGGGTGATGACCTCCTGCGGCGGCACCTCCAGAGTGATGACGCGGAGGTCGACCTTGATCAGGCGGTCGATGCCGAAGGGGAAGATGAAGAAGAGTCCCGGACCCTTGAGCTGGATCAGCCGGCCCAGCCGGAAGACCACTCCTCGTTCATACTCCCGGGCGATTCGCAAGCTCATCGGCGCGAGCACGATCGCCAGCAGGAGCAGGGCTGCGACGACGTAGGCGGCTATCAGCATCTGGCCTCCTCGAGTTGCTCAGCGGGAACGGGTTCGACCGACAGTTCAAGTCCTTTCTGCCCGACGACCCTGACCGGGGTGCCGGCGGGGATCGTCCCCGCCGTCGCGGTCGCCTTCCAGAGCGCGCCGGCGACGAAGGCCAGGCCCGACGGCTTGAGCTCCTCTCTCGCCTGGCCGACCCGGCCGATCAGCGTCTCGTAGCCGACGAAGATGGGCTGGCGGCGGGCCGCCACCACTCTGCTCAGCACGAGGCCGAAGAAGAGTGCGCTCGCAATCGCGGCGCCGCCGATCACCCACGGGCTGACGCCCATCCCGAGCGGCCCCGTGTTGATCAGGAGCGCCGAGCCGAGCAGGAGGGCGACAACGCCGCCGGCGGTCAGGATGCCGTGAGTGGGAGCTTTCAGGTCGGCGATGAAGAGGCCGAAGGCGAAGAGGACGAGGAGGACGCCGGCAAGATTCAGTGGCAGGCTCGACAGCGCGATCAGGGCCAGGATCGCGCTGATGCCGCCGACGGTCCCGGGCAAGATCGCGCCGGGCGTGGACACCTCGGCGATCAGGCCGTAGATGGCCACCAGCAGGAGCAGATAGGCGACGTTCGGGTCGATCAATGCGTGGAGGAGCTGCTGCGGCCAGGACATGGCGGCGTCCTCCACCGTGGCTCCGGCCACCATCAGAGCCTCGGAGCCGCCGTGCGGCCGCGCGAGCTGGCGTCCATCGAGGGCGTGCAGCAAAGAGGCCAGGTCGGCAGCCTTCGCATCCGCGACGTGGAGTGCGACAGCCTCGTCCGCGTTGACGTTGACGCTCTCGCGCACCGCCTTCTCACACCAATCGGCGTTGCGCCCATGCATGGCGGCCAGGCTCCGGATCCGGGTCACCGCGTCGTTCAGGACTTTCTTGCCGAGGTCTCCCGTGAGGTCTGCCCCCGTGGCGGAGATCGGATGAGCTGAGCCCAGGTTGGTGCCCGGGGTCATCGCGACGAAGTCGGCGGCCTGCGCCACGAAGAGTCCCGCCGAATCGGCGCGGGCTCCCACCGGGGACACGTAGACGATCACGGGCAGGCGCGCATTCAGCAGCGTCGTCACGATCTGGTCCATCGAGACGCTGTCGCCGCCCGGCGTGTTCATCAGCAGGACGAGTGCGCCCGCGTGTTGAGACTGAGCGCGGTCGACCGCCTGCGACACGTAGGCGGCGGTGACCGAGTTGATGTCGCCTTCGATGGACGCTTCCAGCACGGTCGGTGAGCCGGCGCCTGCACCCTGCGGATTCAGCGCCAGAAGCGCGAAACCCATCGCCGTGATGCGGATGCCGAACCGCCGGCCCGGCATGACCCGAGTATAAAGGCGAGGTTCGCGCCGATCGGGTCCTGCCAGAACCTGCTCCGGACGCGGCTCATGGGCCGGCCCTCAGGTGGAGAGCACTTCGGCGACGACAGCCAGCGCCTGCTGAACGTCGCCGGCGTCGATCCCATGCCGGGTGACGAAGCGGATCTTGCGGCCGGAGGCTTCCGCCCGCAGGCCGCGCGCTCGGCACTCGGCCAGGAAGCGTTCGGGTGGCATGGAGTCGACCTCGAAGAAGACCAGGTTGGTCTGGACGCGGTCGAGCTCGACCCTCACCCCGTCCATCTCGGCCAGGGCCTCGGCCAGGGTGCGGGCGTTGGCATGATCCTCGGCCAGGCGGTCGACCATGGTGTCGAGGGCGACCAGGCCGGCTGCCGCCAGCATGCCCACCTCGCGCATCCCCCCGCCCAGCATCTTCCGCCAGCGCCTCGCGGCGGCGATCTTGTCCTTCGGGCCCGTCAGCACGCTCCCGGCCGGTGCGCCGAGGCCTTTGCTGAGGCAGAAGGTGACCGTGTCCGCGGTGGCCGCGATCTCCTTCACGTCCACTCCCGTCGCTACGGCGGCGTTGAAAATGCGGGCCCCATCGAGGTGCACGGCCAACCCCCGCTCGCGAGCCGCTGTGGCGGCCGCCCGCAGGTCTGCCAGCGGCCAGGCGATGCCGCCGTGCCGGTTGTGGGTGTCCTCGAAAGTCGCCGCCGCGGTGCGCGGTTGGTGCTGGTCGTCAGGACGGATCGCCTCCTGCACCTGCTCCGGGGTCAGTAAGCCGCGCTCGGTCTTGATGGGCATGATCTGGATGCCGCCCAGCGTGGCCGAGCCGGCCGCCTCATTCAGGAAGACGTGCGAGTCGGCGTCGGCGATCACCTCCTCACCCGAGCGGGCGTTGACGAGTATTCCGACCAGGTTGCCCATCGTCCCGCTGCTGACGAAGATGCCAGCCTCTTTGCCGAGCCGCTCGGCGGCGACCTCCTGGAGGCGGTTCACTGTCGGGTCCTCGCCGAACACGTCATCGCCCAATTCGGCGCCGGCCATCGCCTTGCGCATCTCCGGCGTCGGCATCGTCAGCGTGTCGGAGCGCATGTCCACCACCCGCACGGCTAAAACTCTATCCAACCGATGTACGCCGATCTGCTCCTGGCCGGCGGCCGCGTCTACACCCTGGGCAGAGCCGGCCTTCGCCCCTTCTCCCACCTGGCGGTGAAGAGCGGCATGGTGGCCGGTGTGGGCGGCGAGGATCTGCTCGGACTGAAGGGCCCGCGCACCCGCGTCGTGAGACTGGCGGGCGCGGCCGTCCTGCCCGGCTTCAACGACGCCCACGCGCACGTCGTCTACCACGGGCTGACCTCCTTCGGCGCCGACCTCACCGGCTCCCGCAGCATCGCCGAGCTCCAGCGCCGCCTGCGGGCGGCGGCTGGCCGAACTCCTTCGGGGTGGGTGCTCGGCCGGGGCTACTGGGAGGAGGAGTTGGCCGAGAAGCGGGCTCCTCACCGGACCGAGCTCGACGCCGCGGTCGGAGGCCGGCCCACGCTCGTCGACCATCGCGGCGGCCACTCGCGGGTCGCCAGCAGCGCCGCGCTTGCCGCCGGCGGCATCACGGCCGCAACACCTGACCCGCCTGGCGGCAGCATCGGGCGCGACCCGGACGGGACCCCCAACGGCTTGCTGCTCGAGGCCGCGATGCGGCTGCCCGCCGATCACCAGCCGCCGCCTCCCCTCGCCCAACGGAAGCTGGGAATCCGGCGCTGCCTGCGCTTGCTCAGCTCGCGCGGGATCACGAGCGTAGGCGCTGCGGTCAACCGGGGATTCGCCGACGACCTCCGTGCGTACCAGGAGCTGGTCGACGAGGGACGGCTCGAGGTGCGCGTCAACGAGTTCCTCTCCTGGGAGCTCCTGCCCTCGCTGCGCGGCCTCGGCGCCGCGACTGGCTTTGGCAGCTCCAGGCTGCGGATGGGCCCGGTCAAGGTCTTCGTCGACGGTGGCGCCTCCGGCGCGACCGCCCGCCTCCGCGGCCAGGACGGGCCCTGGCGAACGACCCCTGAGGACCTGCGCGAACTCGTCCACGCGGCCCAGCCGGCTGGGCTCCAGGTCGCCGCCCACGCGATCGGCGATGCCGCCATCGAGGCGCTGCTCCTGGCCGTGGAGTCGGCGCCGCCCGGTCCGCGCCCGCTGCGCCACCGCGTCGAACACTGCACGGTCTGTCCGCCTGACCTCCAGCGGCGGCTGGCCCGCGCGGGAATGGCCGCCGTGATGCAGCCGCTGTTCGCGACGCTCGGCCGGCAGCGATTCGGCGAGCAGCTGCCGGCGGCGCTGGCCGCCCATGTCGCGCCCCAGCGAGACCTGCTGCGAGCGGGTGTCCAGGTCGCGTTCAGCTCCGACCTGCCGGTCGTCAAGGATCCGAATCCCTGGCCCGGCCTCGCCGCCGCCGTCGGCGACGGGCTGACTGCGCTCCAGGCTCTTCGCGCATACACCGTCGCCGGAGCCTGGACGACCTTCGAGGAGAGCCTGAAAGGGACGCTCGAGCCAGGCCGCCACGCCGACTTCCAGGTGTACGAGGAAGACCCGCTCCAGGCGCGGCCGGAGACCTGGGCGGAAGTTCGCCCAAATCTGGTCGCGGTAGCCGGGGTCCCGGTTGCTAGGAGCAGGCGGCTGAAAGAGGGCGTCGAGTGATCAGGCGATCCTGGCGAGCCGAGCCGGCGAAGGCGACGGAGCACCGCAGGGATCGCAGCCGAAGCTGCCTGACCGAGGAGCGGACGAGCCGACTGACGGGTCGGCCGCCAGGGCGCCTTAGCGCCGACGCCGCGCCCCTGAAAGGGCCGCGGATCCCTCTTTCGGTCGCCTGCTAGGTAGTAGGAGTCGGCGGAGTTGGTGGCGTCGTCGGCCGCGTCGTGGTTGTGCGCGTCGTGGTGCGCGTAGTCGTACTCCGCCGGCGACTCGTGGTCGGCCGCTTGGCGCGGGTCGAGGCCCGGCGGGTCGTGGTGCCGGCGGCTCGCGTCGTTCGGCGTACCCGCGTGCCGGCCTTCCTGGCGGTGCTGCTGGCGGTCCGCCGGGTTGACCGCGCAGCGCTGCGTGTGCGGGAGCGCGCGCCGGCGCCGATCTGCTTGGCCAGCTGCTCGATGCGCTGCTCCAGCTTGGCGAGGTCGCTCCGGCTCGCGGTCTGGCTCAACCGCGTCATCAGCTTTTGGACTTCGGTGCCGTTCTTCTCCGCCTGCTTGACCGCCTGCTGGACACCCTTGTCGACCTGCTTGCCGAAGTCGCGGACCACCTTCTGGTAGTCCTTGGGCAGCCTCTTCTCGACTGAACCGACCGCCTGCGATATCAGTTTGCGAGCTGTTCCGCCAGCTCCGCGCGACGCTTTCTTCCTTTTACCCATATCTCACCTCCAGTGAGAGGTTGAACCTCTGAACATCATAACGCAATGCGTTATAATCGACACCGTCATGTCCCCTGCAGCACAAAAACACGTAGTCAAGAAGTACTCCAATCGGAAGCTTTACGACACGCGCAGCCGGCGCTACATCACGCTGGATGACATCGCTCGCATGGTTCGCGCGGGCGAGGACGTGACCGTCATCCAGCGTGACACGGGTCGCGACCTGACGCCAATCGTCCTCTCCCAGATCGTCGCGCGCGAGGAGCGCCAGAGCAGCGGCAACGGCCACGCCCACGAGGAGGGCGCCGAGGGTCCGGTCGAGCGCGGCCAGGCTCTGCTCGACTACTTGCGCCGGACGATCAGCATGCCGGCCGAGTTGGTCAGCGGCCAGTTGGGGCAGGCCCGGGGAGACCTGGAGGGTGTCGTCGAGGTGGCGATCACGCAGGCCTTGAAGCGGCTCAATATCCCGACCCGCCGCGACATCGGGCGCCTCAACGCCCGGCTCGACGCGCTGGAAGCGAGGCTTGGTGGAAAGCGGCCGAGCCGGCGGCCTACGGCGCGAGCGCGTACACGAAAGGGCGCTGCCTGATCACGGAGGAGATCGTGAGGTCGGGGTCCGCTCGGTAGGACGCCGATCTGACGCGGGCGTCGGCCCGTAGCGTTCGCGTCATCTCGTCGCCGGCCGTGGCCAGGCGGGACGGGTCGCCGATCGCGACCAGCGTCCAGGGGCCCCGCACGCCGACGCCATCGATCAGCACTTCGCCCCCCGAGGCCTCGATCACAGTGCCGGTGACGATCCGTCGCCCGGCCAGGGAGATCGCCTCGGCGCCGGCGACGTGGAGGTTGTTGACCGCGTCCTGGAGGTCCACGTCGTTGAGCGGAGCGTCGACGGTGACCACGACGCCTGGCCCCCGAACCGGGTCCAGGCCCTGCACGATCCGGAGGTTCTGCGCCTCGGCGCTGAGCGCGGCGTTGGCGACCGCCGCGCTGCCGGCGCCGCTGAGCATGTCGCGCCTGGAAGCGAGGGCTTTCTCCTGCTTGGCCAGGTCGTCATTGGAGCGGTGAAGGTCGTCGATCAGGAACGCCAGCGAGGTGTTGTCCTGCGAGAGCAGGCTGCGCTGCACCTCAGCCTGGCTGCGGACCTGGATCACCGCCAGCAGGGTGATCAGCAGGATCACCACACCGACGACCAGCGGCGTGCGCAGGCGCCGCTCAGCCGGCATGCGCGTACTGGGGCTCGAGGCCGGTGTCAGCCGCCGGGAGGACGAGGTCGCCGGCGCCGAACCAGCCGAGCTGCACCTGGTAGTCCCGCTGGCGCTGCTTCAGGTCCCCGAGGCTGGCTGGCGCTGCGAGCAGCGTTTCGATCGCGGCTCGGTTGCCCACGGCGGCGACGCTGAAAGGCGGCACGAGAGGCGGCCCGTCGTCGATTACGACCGCCGTCCCCGCGCCGACGATGCGGCTCTCGGGCGTGATCCGGCGGCCGTTCACGGCGATGCCCTCCGCGCCGCCCCGGAAGAGCAGGTTGACCACGTCCTGGACGTCCTGAAAGTTGACCAGGTAGGCGCTCACGGCGGCTCCTCCTTTGGGGGACTGGCCGTTGCCGAGCGTGACCGTCTCACCTGGGCCGTGCAGCCGCGTCAGGCCCGAGTGCGCGCGAAGTTCGGCGACCTGGTCCGCCAGCTGCCGGCTGGCGCCCGAGCGCAGCGCGGCGTCCGTCTCCAGCCGGCCGATCTGAGACTGCAGCGCGGCGGTGCGCGACCGGTAGGCGGCGTTGTCGGTTTCAAGACTCCTGACGGTCAGGGCGAGAGCTTCGTTGCGCGCCACGCGGTTGGACGGCGGGATCAGCTCGGCGCGCAGCTGAGCGGCAAAGAAGAACCCGAAGGCGAGCGCCAGCAAGGCGACCAGGGGGTACAGGCGCAATCGCGGCCAGGCGGCGAGCATCGGATGTAGTATCGGCGGCGTGGCAGTCGGGCTGAAGGCCGATTCCGCATACGTCACCGCCCAGCACCAGTTCGACGTAGCCGCCGACGTGCTCGACCTCCCGGAGAACGTTCGCAACCTCCTGCGCGAGGTCAAGCGCGAGCTCGTCGTCCACTTTCCGGTGCACATGGACGACCACTCGATCGAGCTCTTCACGGGCTATCGGGTGCAGCACAACATCAGCCGTGGACCCGCCAAGGGCGGCATCCGCTACCAGGCCGGGCTGACGCTCGACGCGGTGAAGGCGATGGCGATGTTGATGACCTGGAAGTGCGCCGTCGTCGGCCTTCCCTATGGCGGCGCGAAAGGTGGCGTGGACGTCGATCCGCGGCGGCTCTCGCCCGGCGAGCTGGAACATCTGACGCGGCGCTACGCCACGGAGATTGCGCTCCTGCTGGGACCAGAGAAGGACATTCCCGCGCCCGACATGGGCACAACCCCGCAGGTGATGGCCTGGATCATGGACACCATCTCGATGCACGAAGGCCACTCGGTCCCCGCGTCGGTGACCGGCAAGCCGCTGGATGTGGGCGGCTCGGTGGGCCGGGACGAGGCGCCTGGACGGGGCGTCACCTATGTGACTCTGGAGGCGCTCAAGTACCTGCACGTGCAGGAGGAGACCCCGACCGTGGCCATCCAGGGTTACGGCACCGTCGGCCACAGCGCGGCCCGCCTGCTGGCCGAGGCCGGCATCAAGGTCGTGGCGGTGAGCGACTCCAGGACGGGAATCCACAACCCGAAAGGCCTCGACCTCGAAGCGCTGGACGAGCACAAGCGTGTACGCGGAGGCGTCAGCGGGTTCAAGGGCGGCGAGGACATCAGCAACGAGGAGCTCCTCGAGCTGCCGGTCACCGTGCTGGTGCCGGCCGCCGTCGAGAACGTGCTGACCGAGAAGAATGCCGGCAAGGTCCACGCCCGGCTCATCACCGAGGGCGCCAACGTGCCGACGACGCCGGCGGCGGACGACATCCTGAACGAGATGGGGGTGTTCATCGTCCCGGACATCCTGGCCAACTCCGGCGGGGTGATCGTTTCCTACTTCGAGTGGGTGCAGGACCTCCAGGCCTTCTTCTGGGAGGGCGAGGAGATCAACACGAAGCTCCACCACATCATCACGCGCGCCTTCTATGAGGTGCTTCACACGAGCGTCAACAAGCGGCTTCCTATGCGCACCGCCGCCTATGCGCTGGCGGTGCAGAAGGTCGCCAACGCAACCATCGTGCGGGGCATCTACCCCTAGCTCTTACCGCTCCCTGAGAGAGAGGCAATGACGCGGTGAGCGCCTACTGGTCGATCGTCCTGGGGCTCTCCTGGCTGGCCGTCGGCATCGTGCTCTTTTTCGACATCGGACGGTTTCCGACGCGCCTGATCCGGGGCCTCCACCCCAAACGCGGTGAGCTCGAGGAAGCGGCCATCGTGCCCGGTTACTGGCGTTTTTGGGGAAGCGTCCTCGGCGTCGCCGGCATCGTGTTAATCGCCTATACCCTGTCTCGCTGAAGGCGCGTAGAGTGAGCCGGTTGCCGGGCGGACCCGCTGCCCGGCTTAGGTGGTCAACTTACCTTGCGAGTCCTCATCACCGGGGTTTCCCGGGGCCTCGGGCCTGACCTCGCCAGGCGGCTCGAGCGACATGACGACGTCCGCGCCGTCTTCGGTTTGGACGTGGTCCCGCCACGCCTGCGTTTCCGACGTCTCCAGTTCTTTCGGGCGGACCTCCGCCAGCCCTCCGCCAGCGAGCTGATAAAGGAGCTGGACCCGGACGTCGTCGTGCATCTGGCGACCCAGGTCGCGGCGACCGCCGCGATCCCGCGCCAGGCGCACGAGACCAACGTCATGGGCACGATGAACGTCCTGGCCGGCTCGCAGCGCGCTCGGCGCCTGGTTGTGAAGTCGTCCACGGCCGTTTACAGCTCCGGCCTCGAGCTGCCATCGCTGCTGACAGAGGAGGACGGCCGCCGGGGCGCGCCCGCCGGCGCAGCCGGGCGCGACCTGCGTGAGGTGGAGCTCACGGTGCGTGAGTTCGCGATGGTCAACGACACGGTCGACGTGGTGGTCCTGCGGCTCGGCCAGGTCCTCGGCCGGCGCTGGCCCAGCCCGCTCGCCGAGTACCTCGCCCTGGAAGCGCCGCCGACCGTCCCGGGCTTCGACCCACGGCTCCAGCTGCTCTCGGAAGACGCCGCGCTGGAGGCGGTAGAGCGAGCCGCGCTCGGGTCTCACGCGGGCGTCTTCAACGTTGCCGGGCAGGGCGTCCTGCTGCTGAGCCAGCTCCTCCGCTTAGCGGGGCGGCGGGGCAGGCCGATCCTGCCGCCGATGGGCGGCACCTGGGTCCGGCGCCAGGCCTACCGGGCGGCGACCGGCCACGATCTGCCAGACCACCTGATCCAGCTCCTGAGCGACGGCCAGGCGATCGACTGCCGGCGCCTGGAGGAAGCCTCCGGCTGGCGGCCGCGGGAGTCGACGGCGGACGTGGCGGTCAAATTCGCCGCGCCGCCGGTGTTTCAGAAGGCCGGCTGATGGCGGCTCCGGCGCCGACCAGGCCGCGGGCGACCGTGGAACGGGCGGCCAGGGCCGACCTCGACGGGCTCTATCGGGACGTCGCGCTCGAGATTCGCGCGCGCACGCCCCAGGATCACAACGGCCACCGTCGCGTCGCCCTGCCCCGGACGGTGCGGCGTCTCCGCAAGCAAGCCCCTTTGTTGGCGCTGGAGGGGGTCGGCCGTCTCAGCGTCGGACTCCGCCGGCTGACTGGCCGCGACGTCATCGACCTGAACGCGATGATGGCGATCGTCCAGTTCTTCTACCAGCAGGTCGAGCTCGCCAAGCGCGATCTCTACGAGATCGACGAGTTCGGGTTCGACCGCGAGTACGCGGAATCGTTCCTTCCGGTCTTCCGCTGGATCTACCACAACTACTGGCGGGTGGAGACGACGGGGGCCGCCAACGTGCCCGGGGAGGGCAGAGCGCTGCTCGTCAGCAACCATGCGGGGGTGCTGCCGTGGGACGGGGCCATGATCAAAACCGCCCTCTTCGAGGAGCACCCGACGCCGCGTCATGCGCGGGCGCTGGTGGCGAGCGTCTTCTTCGGTCTCCCCGTGCTCAGCTGGTTCCTCCGCCGTACCGGCCAGACGGTCGGACACCCCGCCGACGCCCAACGGCTGCTTGGGCGCGACGAGCTGGTGCTGGTCTTCCCGGAGGGCGTGAAGGGGACAGGCAAGGGCTGGCAGAACCGCTACCGCCTGCAGCGGTTCGGCCGGGGCGGCTACGTGGAGACGGCGATCCGGGCCCGGGCGCCGATCATCCCGATCTCGGTCGTCGGCAGCGAGGAGATCTACCCGATGATCGCCAACCTGGAGCCGGTGGCAAAGGCGGTCGGCTTCCCGTACTTCCCGATCACTCCGTTCTTTCCTCTGCTTGGCCCGCTGGGTGCGATCCCGCTGCCGTCCAAGTGGCGGATCCAGTTCCACGAGCCGGTCCGGACCGATCTCTGGGACCCGGCTGACGCTGCCGATCAGCGGCTGGTCATGAGCATCAGCGACCACGTGCAAGAGATCATCCAGACGGGGATCCTGGAGAACCTGAAGCTGAGAAAAGGGGTGTTTGTCTAGGTCAGCGGGACCGCCAGCTGCGCAGCCGCTCGGCCCGCGTGTGCTCCTCGTCCGGCTCCTCGATCACATCGATCGTGCGCGCCTGGCTGATCCAGTACTCCACGTCGGACAGCGTTGGTGCCCCGCTCATCCCGACGATGTTGACCAGGCGCTGGTGGAGGGTGGGAGCGTCCTCGCGAGCCAGGATCGCGAGGCTCGTGATGCCGCAGCGCTGCAGCGTGGAGAGGAACCGCTCCGAGCCCGAGACCTCCATCAACGCCGCCTCCTGGCCCAGGGCCTTGAGCCTCTCTTCAGGGATGCCCGTCCGCAGGGCCAGCCGCTCGCGGTCGATCACGAGCGTGGTGAAGTGGAGGAGTTGGTTCGTGTGCTGGACGTCGACCGCCCGCAGCCTCTCGCACTCCTCGGGGCTGATCCCGCGGATGTATTCGAGGCGCTTCATCGGCATGGCTTCTCCTGAAGAATAAGCGGGACCCGGCGTCGGGTATAATTCCGCGAAATTCCTCCGCCCCTTGGGAGAAGCACACCCTGGACCGACTCGCAACTGAGCTCACCGCCGAGGCCCCGGGGCTGGAGATCGGGCTCGGCCGCCGTGCCCGCCGCGCTTATGGATTTGACGAGGTCGCCCTCGTGCCCGGCCGGGTCACGATCAATCCGGACGAGGTCGACATCTCCTTCAGCCTCGACTCCCTGCGCCTCGAGCTGCCGATCTGGGGCTCGGCGATGGATGGCGTCGTCGACGTTGCCTTCGCGATCGAGATGGGGCGTCTCGGTGGCCTTGCAGTCCTCAACCTCGACGGCGTCCAGACCAAGTACGACGACCCGGCGCCGGTCCTCAAACGCATCGCGGAGGCTTCTCGCGCCGAGGTCAACGGCCTTCTCCAGGAGGTCTATCGGGAGCCGGTCAAGCCCCGCCTGATCAGCGAGCGCATCAAGGCGATCAAGGCCGCCGGCGTCCCCTGCGCCGTCTCCACAGTCCCGGCCCGGGCTGCTGAGCGGGCGGAGCTGGTCGAGTCAGCCGGCGCCGACGTGCTGGTGGTGCAGGGGACAGTCCTCACCGCGCGCCACCTCTCCAGGTCCTACACCCAGCTCTCCTTCGCGGCCCTGGCCCGGCAGCTGCGCATCCCGGTCGTGGCGGGCAACTGCGTCCACTTCGCGACCGCCCTGGAGCTGATGGAGGAAGGGGTTGCCGGGATCCTGGTCGGAGTCGGCCCCGGCGCCGCCTGCACCACCCGGGGCGTGCTCGGTGTGGGCGTACCGCAGGTCACCGCGACAGCTGACGTGGCGGCCGCTCGCGAGGCCTATTACGAGCGCACGGGCCGCAGGGTGGCCGTGATCACAGACGGCGGCATGCGAATCGGCGCCGACGTTTGCAAAGCCTTCGCGTGCGGTGCCGACGCGGTGATGGTCGGGTCGCCCCTCGCCGGCGCCGCAGAATCGGCCTCAAGGGGATTCAACTGGGGCATGGCGACCCCGGACCCCAACCTGCCGCGGGGGACCCGGATCGAGGTCGGCGTGAAGGCGACGCTGCGGGAGATCCTGGCCGGGCCTGCCCGAGTCGACGATGGGACCCAGAACTTTGCGGGGGCGCTCCGCTCGGCGCTGGGAGTCTGCGGCGCCCGCGACCTGCGTGCGTTCCAGCGAGTGGAGATGGTGATCGCCCCGGCCATCGTCAGCGAGGGCAAGGTCTTCCAGCAGGCCCAGCGCGTCGGCATGGGGAAGTGAGCCCGGCGGTCCAGGCGCCTCCCACGCGCGCGACGGTCTTCGTCCTCGACTTCGGCGCCCAGTACTCGCAGCTGATCGCCCGGCGCGTGCGCGAGGCAGGCGTCTACTGCGAGCTGATACCGGGCACCATTCCCTGGTCGGAGCTGAAGGAGCGGCAGCCGGCCGGCTTGATCCTGAGCGGCGGCCCGGCCAGCGTCTATGACAGCGGCGCCCCCCAGGTCGACCCTGCCGCGCTCAAGGCCGGCGTCCCCGTGCTCGGGATCTGCTACGGCATGCAGCTGATCGCCTACCACCTCGGCGGCGAGGTCCTGCCCGCCGACCACCGCGAATACGGACCCGCCTTCATCAAGGTGGAGGACGCCGGGAACCTCTTCTCGGGCCTGCCCGCCGAGATGCCGGTCTGGATGAGCCACGGCGACCACGTCTCCAAGCTGCCGCCTGGCTTCCATCCGCTGGCCCGCAGCGCCAACTCCCCACTGGCGGCCTTCGCCAGCGACGCCGGCATCGTGGGCATCCAGTTCCACCCGGAGGTGGTCCACACGCCGCATGGAAAGGAGATTCTGCGCAACTTCCTCTACCGCGTCTGCGGCCTGGAGGCGACCTGGACGTCCGGCTCCTACGTGGCCGAGACGCTGGCGGCGATCCGGGCGCAGGTCGGCTCCGGGCGCGTCATCTGCGCGCTCTCCGGTGGGGTGGACAGCGCGGTCGCCGCGACGCTCGTGCAGCGGGCGGTCGGCGACCAGCTGACCTGCGTCTTCGTCAACAACGGCCTGCTCCGGAAGGAGGAGCCCGAGCGCGTGCTCGACGTCATGCACGGCAACCTCGACATGCGCATCCGCTACGTCGACGCCTCCGAGCGGTTCCTCGCCGAGCTGGCCGGCGTCATCGACCCGGAGGCCAAGCGGCGGGCCGTCGGCAAGGTCTTCATCGACGTCTTCGAAGCCGAGGCCAGGGCGCTCGGCGACATCGACTTCCTGGCCCAGGGGACGCTCTACCCGGACGTGATCGAGTCGACAGCGCCCGACACCGCCGCCAGCGCGGTCAAGATCAAGACGCACCACAACGTGGGCGGCTTGCCGGAGGGGCTGCGCTTCCAGCTGATCGAGCCGCTCCGCTATCTCTTCAAGGACGAGGTGCGCGCGGTGGGACTCGAGCTCGGCCTGCCGGAGGACATGGTCTGGCGCCAGCCTTTTCCGGGGCCGGGGCTGGCCATCCGCTGCCTGGGCGAGGTCACCGCCGAACGGCTGGAGATCCTCCGCAACGCAGATTGGGTGGTCGTCGACGAGATCAAGAAGAACGGCCTCTACCGCCAGGTCTGGCAGTCCTTCGCCGTCCTGACGCCGCTCCAGACGGTCGGGGTGATGGGCGACTTTAGGACCTACGCCAACGTGGTGGCGGTGCGGGTGGTGACATCCGACGACGCGATGACCGCCGACTGGGCTCGGGTGCCATACGAGGTGCTCGCCACGATTTCCAACCGCATCGTCAACGAGGTGAAGGGCGTCAACCGGGTGGTCTTCGACATCACCTCCAAGCCTCCGGGAACCATCGAGTGGGAGTAGCCCACTAGGTTCCGGGCCGGCCGGCCACCACCGCGAGGGCCAGCTCCTCCAGCCAGGCTTCATAGCGGGCTTCGGACCAGCCGCGCACGCCAGTCAGAAGGTGGTGAAGCTCGGGGCTCGAGACGGCGGAGAAGGTCTCGGCCGCGCGCTTGGCGGCAGGACCTGGCGCGAGGGCGGCCAAAATCCGTCCCTGCGCCGCGAAGCGGTCTGCCTGGATCCGCCGGTAGAGCTCGGCCAGCTCCGGCTCCGACCCGGCGGCGCTCCTGATCACCGCGTGCAGCGGGCTCATGCGCGCGACGGTCTTCGCCGTGTGGCGCGCAAAGCCGCGAATACGCCGCGCGACGTCCGGCAGCGCCAGCAGATCCCGCACCCAGGCGCGCTCCAGCCAGCCGGCGGTTTCCTCTGCGCCTGAGATCCCGCTGGTGACGACGCCCTCCAGCACCGCCCGCTTGTTGCGGAAGATCGCATAGACAGTCTCCGGCGCGACGCCGGCTGCGTCAGCGATCGCGGCGATGCTCGTGGCGTTGTACCCGCGCTTCAAGAAGAGGAGGCGGGCGGCCCGCACGATCCGCTCGCGAGTGCGGCGGGCTTGCTCGTCTCTGACTGCCGAGCGGTACCCCCGCCGGGGCTTGACAGCACTCGCCATATCGATGCAGTATAGCCGTATTCAATTAAGCGCCACTGTGATGATTGGAGGCTGAGGAATGGTGGGCAGCGGGCAGGGCAGCATCGTCCGGGAAGGCCAGGGCAAGCGATTCGATTTCCCCTTCGGGAACCGAGGCGAGGTGAAGGGCGACGTAGCCGCGGGGCTCAGCTTCGGGTTCTTCCGCTCGACGCTGCCGCCAGGGGCAGGGATGCCGTTCCTCCACCTCCACCGAAGCATGGACGAGGCCTTCTACATCGCCGGTGGCGAGGTTGAGTACCGCCTGGGCGATCGCTATGAGACAGGCGGAGCTGGTGCCGGCGTGCTGATCCCGGCGGGCGTCCCGCATTGCTTCCGCGCCGTCGGAGACGTGGCGGCGACGGTGGTGGTCATGACCGGCGACCCCAGAGGCGTGGACATGATCGTCGAGCTGGCGGCCGCCGGGCAGGGTGACCCGGCGCGCTTTGCGACGATCCTCGCCAAGTACGACAGCGAGCTGCTGGAAACGCGCCCACACTGGACCGCCAGCTGAACGCCGCCCGCCCGTGAGGTCGCCGCTCCGCAGGTAACCTCTAGCGGTGCGGATTCTCGTCGTCGGGTCGGGCGCCCGCGAGCACGCTCTCGCCTGGAAATGCATGCAGTCGGCGATCAGTTCGCGGGTCTTCATCGCACCGGGAAACGGCGGCACCGGAGGCCTGGCCAAGAACATCCGGATCCCGGCCGACGACGTCGTCAACCTGGTCAAGTTCGCCAAGCACGAGAAGATCGGGCTCGTGATCCTCGGGCCCGAGTCAGCGGTCGCCGCGGGCGTCGGCGACGCCATGCGCGCTGAAGGCATCCCGACTTTCGGTCCCGACCGTGCCGCCGGCCGGATCGAGAGCAGCAAGGCCTTCGCCAAGGACCTGATGCGGAGGGCGGGCATCCCCACGGCCGACTTCGGCGTCTTCAGCGAGGCCCCGGCAGCGCAGAAGTGGGCCGACGAGCGCGACGGCCGGGTCGTGGTCAAGGCCGACGGGCTGGCGCTCGGCAAGGGAGTGCTGGTCTGCCGCGACCGGGAACAGGCGCGTAAGGCGATCGACGCAATGCTGGTCGAGCACAGCTTCGGGCGGGCCGGGCACACCATCGTCGTCGAAGAGCTGCTCGAGGGTCGCGAGCTCTCGCTGATGGCGATCAGCGACGGCAAGCGCGCACTCGCCCTGGCTCCAGCCCGGGACTTCAAGCGCGCTGGCGAGGGCGACAGCGGGCCCCTGACCGGCGGCATGGGCGCTTATTCGCCGCCACCGGATGCAACCCCCGAGCTGGTCGAGGAGGCCCTACGGATTGCCATCGAGCCGGCTATCAAGCGCCTTGCCGGCGACGGCTTCGAGTACCGTGGCGTGCTCTACGCGGGGCTGATGCTCACCGAGCAGGGCGTCCGGGTCCTGGAGTTCAACGCCCGCTTCGGTGACCCCGAGGCGCAGTGCGTCCTGCCGCGGCTGGCGACCGATCCGGTGCGCGTCATGCTGGAGGCCGCCAAAGGCGATCTCGGTTCCATCGAGCGGCTGGAATGGACCGACCGGGCCGCGGTCGCGGTGGTCGTCGCCTCCCGTGGTTACCCCGATTCCTACGAGACGGGGTTTGCGATCGACGGCTTGAGCCACATCCCGCCCGGCGTCCTCGTCTTCCATGCCGGCACCCGCTACGTGGCCGGCCGCGGCCTCGTCACCAGCGGCGGCCGCGTTCTCACCCTGGCCGCCGTCGCCGGCAGCGTCGGCGAAGCCCGCGACGCCGTGCTGGCCGCGATCGGACGGGTACGATTTCCCGGAGCCTTCCACCGCCCCGACATTGCCCAGGAGGCCGTCCGTGCCTAGCCCGACCGTCGGAGTCATCCTCGGCTCCAAGAGCGACCTGCCGCTGATGGAGGCCTGCACCGCCCAGCTCGAGGCTTTCGGCATCGAGCACGAGGTGACGGTCTGCTCGGCGCATCGCGACCCCAAGGGCGTCATGGAGTGGGCGACCGGCGCCCGGGAGCGCGGTCTCAAGGTCGTGATCGCGGCGGCCGGCGGGGCCGCTCACCTGCCTGGCGTGGTGGCGGCCTGGACCGATCTGCCGGTAATCGGAGTGCCCGTGCCAACTGAGCACCTTGGCGGCCAGGACTCGCTCTACAGCATCGTCCAGATGCCCGCCGGGATTCCCGTCGCCACCGTCGCCATCGGTGCCGCGGGGGCCAAGAACGCGGCCTGGCTGGCGGCCAGGATCCTGGGGCTTGGGGACAGCGACCTGGCGGACCGACATCGCCAGCTCCGGACTTCGCTGGGCGGCCGTTGAGCCCAAAGGCGGTACCGAGGCTTCGCCTCACCGACACCACCTTCCGCGACGCCCACCAGTCCCTTCTCGGCGGCCGCCTCCGGGGCGAGGAGATCGTCGAGCTGGCCCGGAAGCTGGACCGGATCGGCTTCTACTCCTTCGAGGCTTTCGGCGGCGCCACCTTCGAGACCGAGATCCGGTTCAATGCCGAGGACCCCTGGCAGTACCTGCGGCGGCTTGCGAAGGCCACACCGAAGACGCCCATCCAGGCCCTGATCCGCGGCCAGAACCTGGTCGCCAACCGTAACTTCGCCGACGACGTCGTGGAGCTCTTCGTCGCGCACGCCGCCCGCTGCGGCGTCGACATCTTCCGAATTTTCGACCCGCTGAACGACATCCGGAACATGGAGGCAGCCATCGCGGCGGCCAAGAAGGCCCGCCGCAAGGTCCAGGGCGCCCTCTGCTACGCGATCAGCCCCGCGCACGACCTCAAGGGTTGGGTCGCCCTCGCCAAGGGGCTCGAACAGCTCGGCTGCGACGTGATCGTGATCAAAGACACGTCAGGCCTTTTGAGCCCGCAGACGACCTGGGAGCTGGTCGGCGCCTTGAAAGAGAGCGTGGCGCTGCCCATCGGCGTCCATTCGCACTGCTCGAGCGGGATGGCGCCGATGTCCTACATGGCCGCGGTCGAGGCCGGTGCGACCATCCTCGACACGGCCCTTTCGCCGCTGGCCTGGGGCGCATCCCAGCCCGCCACCGAGAGCGTGGTCGCGGCGCTGGCCGGAGGCGACTATGACACCGGTCTCGACCTCGACGCGCTGGTGGAGGCCAAGATCGAGCTCGAGCGGCTGAAGAACAAGTACGGCGACTACCTGAGCACCGCCGCGGATCGCGTCGATTCCGACATCCTTCGCTACCAGGTGCCGGGCCTGATGCTCGAGGACGTCAACCACCAGCTCCAGCAGCATGGCGCCGGTGAGCGGCAGCAGGAGGTGCTGGCGGAGATCAGGCGCGTCCGGCAGGAGGTGGGCTTTCCGCCCCTGGTGGCTCCAATCCGCCAGATGATCGCTTCCCAGGCAGTGCTCAACGTGATCAGCGGCGAGCGCTACGGCACGGTGACCAAGGAGCTCAAGGACTACCTGCAGGGCCTCTACGGGCGGCCGCCGGTCCCGGCCGACCCAGAGATCCGGCGATTGGTCCTGGGCCGCGAAGAGCCCGTCACCATTCGACCGGCCGACCTCCTGGAGCCGCAGCTACCCGAGGCCCGAGCCCAGCTCAAGCGCCAGGGCATCGAGCCCTCCGACGACAACGTGCTCATCTTCTTGCTCTTCCCGTCGCTCGGCCTCCGCTTCTTGAAGGGCGAGCTGGAGAAGAAACCGGATGCGCCGCCTCGGGAGAGAACAGAGCGGGAAGCGGAGGCGGAGCAGCGGGCTGAGCCGGTCGAGCAGCCGGAGTCCGACGGCGCCCAGGCGCCGGCCCCGGCCGCCGCGGCAGCCTCCGCCCCGGCACCCCAAGCCAGCGAGTTCCAGGTCGAGGTCGAAGGCGAGGTGTACACCGTGCGCGTCATGGGTGGCGCAGTAGTTGCCGGGGCAGCAGCGGCTCCGAGCGCGACCCCGGCCGCCGGAGCGGCGCCGGCCCCACCAGCCACCGCCGGTCCAGGGACCATCGTGGCGCCCATGCAAGGCTTGATCGTCAAGGTGCCGGTCAAGCCGGGCGACCAGGTCAAGATCGGCGAGGTGGTCGCCGTCCTGGAGGCGATGAAGATGCAGAACGACATCGTGGCGACCCAGGCCGGCAGCGTGGAAGCCGTCCACGTCAAGGAAGGCGAGGTCGTCGGCCAGAACCAGCCAATCCTGACCATCAAGTGAGAGTCGCCATTCTCGGCACGGGCAAGATGGGTGCCGCCGTAGCCGGCCGGCTGCAGGAGACCGGCTTCGAGCTGCACCTCTGGAACCGAACGCCGGCGAAGGCCGAAGCCCTCGGCCTGGGCACCGTAGCGTCGAATCCAGAGGCAGCCGCGGCGGCTGCTGAGGTCGTCATCTCGGTCCTGACCGGTCCCTCTGCGGTCCGCGCCGTGTACGGGCGGCTCGAGCCCGGAACCCGGGTCTTCCTGGAGATGAGCACGGCCGGCCCCGACATCGCGGAGGAGCTGGGGACGCGGTTCGAGAGCCTGGTGGCGGCGCCCATCATCGCGGCTCCCCCGGTCGTCAGGCGCGGCGAGGCGTACATCCTGACGGGCGGACCCGAGGAAGCCGTGGAGCGGGCTGGACCGGTGCTGAACGCACTTGGCGAGCACAGACATGTCGGCACCCGCCGGCGCGCGGCGGAGATGAAGCTGCTCAACAACGCGATGCTGGCGGTGACCACGGCCGCGGCGGCAGAGCTGGTGGAGGCGACCGTCCACGCCGGCCTTTCGCGGGAAGAGGCCTTCGCGTTCGCGAAGCGACATATCCCTTACCTGGATATGCGCCGCTCCGGTTTCCTGGGCGGCCCCTACGAGCCGCTCACCTTTGCGCTGAAGGACATGTTGAAGGACGTCGACCTGGCACTCGAGGCTTTCGACGGCAAGGAGTTCCCGATGCCGATCCTCAAGGCGGTCCGCCGCGCTTTTAAGGAAGTGGCGCCCCAACACGGCGAAAAGGAGCTCACGGCGGTCCTGGAGAGATACAGAAAGAAGTGAAAGGCCTTTCCTTTGAGACTCGCGCGCCACAGCGCGCGGCGGGCCAAGCCTGGTGGCCTGCTCCAAATAGAAAAAAATGAAGCGGCTCTTCAAGAAGATCCTGATCGCCAATCGAGGTGAGATCGCAATCCGCGTCATGCGAGCGTGCCGGGAGCTGGGCATCGCCACCGTCGCCGTTTATTCCGACGCGGACCGCGACGCCATCCACCGCCGCTATGCGGATGAGTCGATCCACATCGGCGCCGCGCCGCCCTCCGAGTCCTACCTGAAGCTGGACCGGATCATCAAGGCCGCCAGCGACAGCGGCGCCGAGGCGATCCATCCCGGTTATGGCTTCCTTTCCGAACGGGCGGCCTTTCCCGAGGCCTGCAAAGCGGCTCACCTGGCTTTCATCGGTCCGCCCGCAGAAGCCATGCACCGGCTAGGCGACAAGCTCTCCTCCCGCGCGCTGGCCAGCAAGCACGGTGTCCCGGTGACGCCGGGGACGGGCGCTATCCACGACCTCGACGAGGCGCGCCGTGCCGCGCTCGAGATCGGCCTCCCCGTGATCATCAAGCCCAGCGGCGGCGGCGGCGGCATCGGAATGAAGGTCGTCGAACGCGAAGAGGAGCTGCGGTCGGCCCTGGAGAGCGCTGCAAACCAGGCCCGGGCAGCGTTCGGCGACCCCACCGTCTATCTCGAGAAGTACGTTCACAACCCGCGTCATATCGAGATCCAGGTGATTGGCGACCAGCACGGCCACGTCCTTCACCTGGGCGAGCGCGAGTGCTCGATCCAGCGCCGCCACCAGAAGATCCTTGAAGAGAGCCCGTCGCCGGCCGTGACGCCTGAGATCCGCGCCCGGATGGGAAAGGCTGCAGTGACCGCGGCCAAAGCCGCCGGCTACGCCAACGCGGGCACCGTCGAGTTCATCTTCAGCAACGGCGAGTTCTATTTTCTGGAGGTCAACGCCCGGCTCCAGGTGGAGCATCCGGTAACCGAGATGGTTACCGGCATCGACATCGTCAAGGAGCAGATCCGGGTCGCCGCCGGCCACCGCCTGAGCTTCCACCAGGACGACGTGACCTGGTCCGGCCATGCGATCGAGATGCGGATCAACGCCGAGAACCCCGCCAAGAACTTCATGCCCAACCCGAAGCGGATCCAGCGCTGGATGGCGCCGGCCGGACCTGGTGTTCGAGTCGATAGCGGCTACGGACCGGCCACCGAGGTGCCTGCCAACTACGACTCGCTGGTGGCCAAGCTGATCGTCTACGGCGCCGACCGGGCGGAGGCGATCGGCCGGGCGCAGCGCGCGCTGGCCGAATTTGTCCTGGCAGGACCCGCCACCACGATCCCCTATCACCGCGCCATCCTCGCCAGCCCTGATTTCAAGGCGGGAAAGCTCTCCACTGGATTCATCGCCGAGCACCCCGAGCTGCTCGAGGACATGCGGAAGTACCTCGACGAGGTGTCGCCGATGGACTACAGCGCGGTCGACAGCCGCCGGCTGGCCGCGGCGGCTGCCGCGGTGAGCACCGTGATGTCGCAAGGCCAGGGCCGGGCTTGACGCGGCCGTATGAAGTGGTCGGCTCAGCGCAGCTGGCGCGTCATGGCCGGCACGGTTTTCGCGCCGATGAAGTCGAATGGCCGGACGGGGCACGGGCCTCTTATGCCGTGCTGGAGCAGCCGGAAGCCGCGGTCATCGTGCCGGTCACCGAGGTGGGCACCACTTTCCTGGTCCGCCAGTGGCGGCACGCCTGGGAGGCCGACGCCTGGGAGCTGCCGGCCGGCACGATCGAGGAGGGTGAGAAACCGGAGGCAGCCGCCCGCCGCGAGCTGATCGAAGAGGCGGGCCTGGACGCGGCCGACTGGGAATCCCTCGGCAGTGCCCGGGCGACAGCGCTTTCGACCATGCGATTCCATCTCTTCTTGGCGCGCGGCCTCCGCTCAGAGGACCGCCGCCCGGAGCTCTACGAGCGCGACATGGTCGTCCGTGAGCTGCCCTTCAAGGAGGCGCTGGACCTTGCCGCGGACGGCACGATCCAGCACGCGGCCTCGATCGCGGCGCTCTACCGGGCCGCGCGAAGGGTGCATTGCTGACGGTCGCGCCGGCAGAGCTCCTTCGGGAGCTGATCCGCTTCGACACCAGCAACCCGCCGGGCAATGAGCGCGCCTGCATCGAGCATGTCGCGACCCTGCTGCGCGAGGCGGGGATCGACTTCAAGACGTATGGGGCGCGGCCCGAGCGGCCGAACCTGGTTGCCCGGCTCGCGGGCTCCGGCCGGCGGCCCGGGCTGGTGCTCCAGGGCCACGTCGACGTCGTGACCACCGCCAACCAGAGGTGGACGTATCCGCCCTTCCAAGCCCATATCGCAGAGGGGTTCATCTGGGGACGCGGCGCACTCGACATGAAGAACGGGGTCGCGATGATGGTCAGCGCGTTCCTGCGGGCCAAGCGGGAAAACATCCCCTTGCCTGGCGAGGTGATCCTCTGCCTCCTCGTCGACGAGGAGGCCGGAGGCGTCGAAGGCGCGGAGTGGCTGGTGGCAAACCAACCGGATCTTTTCCAGGGTGTCCGCTACACGATCGGCGAAGGCGGCGGCTACAGCTTCATGGCGGGCGGCCGTCGCTTCTACTCGGTCATGGTTTCGGAGAAGCGCGGCTGCCAGCTGAAAGTCACCCTCCGCGGTCCGGGTGGGCACGGTTCCCTGCCGATGCGCGGCGGGGCAATGGCGAAGCTCGGCCAGCTGCTGGTGAAGCTCGACTCCGCCCGGCTCCCCGTCCACCTCACGCCGCCCGTGCGGCTGATGCTGGAGGCCATGCGGGACAGCCTCGGCGGCGAGCTCGGCGAGCGCTATGGAGGCCTGCTGGACCCTGCTCGCGCCGACAGCCTGCTCGACCGCATGGGCGCCGACGGCCGGAGCTTCGACGCCATTCTCCACAACACAGTCAACGCCACGATCGTGGAGGGCGGCCTCAAGATCAATGTGATCCCGAGCGCAGTCGCGGTCGAGCTCGATGGGCGGCTTCTGCCGGGCTTCGGGCCGGAGGACCTGATCGCAGAGGTGCGAGCCCTGATCGGCGAGGAGGCGGAGATCGAGGTCGTACGTCTCGGCCCAGCCCAGCCCGAGCTGGACCTCAGCGGGCTCGAGGTCCTTTCCCAGATCCTGCGCGAGCTCGACCCCGAAGGCATACCGGTGCCCTATCTGGTCAGTGGCGCGACCGACGGGCGTCACTTCGCCGAGCTCGGGATCAGGACTTACGGCTTCACTCCGGTCCGGTTGCCGGACGGCTTTGATGCGTGGTCCACGATCCACGACGCGGATGAGCGGATTCCGGTGGACGGCCTGGACCTCGGCACCGAGGCGATCTACCAGGCGATCCTGCGCCTCTAGCGCCCGGGAGCTGCCCTCCTAGAATTCGCGGCGGGATGGGCTACCAGGGGGAGTATTCCCCAGACGGTCGCTGGTGGTGGGACGGCTACCGCTGGATCCCGGTCGCGCTGCCGAGTGCGGCTGCGTACCCTCAGCAAGAGGTCGCGTACGCCGGCTTCTGGATCCGCTTCCTGGCCTGGTTCATCGACTGGCTCGTGCTTGGAGTAGCCGGCTTCGTCATCGGCTTCGTGCTCGGGGTCACGGCGGCCTTGCTCGGGTATCGCGCCAGCCTCGGAGTGATCGGGTATGGGCAGGCTGTCCTCGTCGCCTGGCTCTACTACAGCTTTCTGCACAGCTCTCGAGCCCAGGCCAGCCTCGGCATGATGGCGACCGGGCTGAGCGTCGTCGGCGCCGACGGGATGCGGATCGGTTTCGGCCGGGCGACGGGACGCTATTTCGCCTCGGTGCTCTCCGGTCTGCTCTGCTTCGTGGGCTATCTGATGATCGCCTTCACGGCGCGCCACCGGGGGTTGCACGACATGATGGCGCGCACCTACGTCGTACGGGCCAGGCCGCAGCAGCTGTACGGGGTTAGGTGATGAGCGAGATGCTCGAGCCGCAGAAAGGCCCGGAAGGATCGTTGATCCGCCAGGAGAACTTGTAGGCTCCGGTCGGCGCGCTCAAGGGAACGGCCAGCTTCATCTCGAACCGATAGGACGCGCCGGCGGCGATCCGCCCGACCGAGTCGCAGTTGAGCCAGTAAGAACGAGTCAGCGAGCCGAGATTCTCTGTGTAGGACGGGCAGGACGAGAGCTCGACGTCCGCCGTACTGGAGTTGGTCAACACGACCACATAGGCAAGCTCGTGGCCGCGGGCGACGCTCTGCGGCAGCTCGAGGCCGGCGGTGAGCGTCTGGACGCTACCTGGAGCCGGACTTGGCACCGTTATCTGAGGTGGCGGCAGGCCGAGGCCGCTGCTGGAAAGGCCGCAGCTTCCAACGAACAGAGAGAGGCTGGAATCGATGCGGCCCCCGCCTGGCATCTGGAAGGACAGCGAGCTGTACGGCACGCTTTGCTGGGTTCCGCAACCGCCGGCCGTGCCGAAGTCCAGCTCACCGGCGCCGCCGGCGCGAATGTTGGCGGGCCAGACTGGGCCGAAGAAGGTGCCGGACCCGAAGGTTAGGGTCACTCGCTTGCCCTGGGGATCGGTCGCGGTTACGACCGGGTTCCCGGCAAGTAGGCAGGGGAAGGACCCGGAGTTGGTGAAAATGAATTGCTGTAGTTCGTTTCCAGCGGCCGCTCCTTGTCGTCCCGCCGTGACCAGGAGGCTCGCCGCGGTGCAGGCGGCCGCGTTCGTCGGATAGGGGGAGGGCGAGGGCGGCGGCTGCTCCTCGTAAGCCGGCGCAGGCCGGTTCATCCAGGGCACGAGAGATCCGGGCGGCAGCGACACCGGCTTGTGGACCCGGAATGAGCCACAGCCGATGACCACGGCGATCAAGAGCGCGACCGCGGTCAGGCGAAGCATCGCCGAGCTACCCCACGGCGACGAAGTCGAGGTCGTACTCGGCGCTGAGCGGCTGGCCGTTGATATCTGCCAGGCCGCTAGTGACCGCCAGCTTGTAGTGCTCACCCGCCTGGAGGCCTGATGCGGTGACCGTGATCGCACGGTTGGCGTACACCATCTGGACCGAGACCGGCTTTCCGTCGGCCCCGGTCAGCGTGACATTGCCGGCCACCGTCGCCGAGTTGAGGTCGCTGTCCAGGAAGACCGTCACGTGGCCCGGCTTGGTGACGTCGACCGAGAGGACCGTGGGCCCCTTGCCGAGGTCGCGCTGCGGGCCCGCACTATCCGAGTCGATCAGCAGCAGACCTCGCGCAGGATCTCTCAGCACCGTAATCGTCTCATCCAGGTAAGCGACCTCGGAGCTGTGCTTGGCGAGGACGAGGCGGACCACGTAATGCAGCGTCGGCGTGCCTTCAGGACCGACCTGGCTGGAAACGAAGTAGAAGCGCGCCAGCCGCGGATCCCCCGTCACCAGCAGCCGGGACCCGCCGCTGAAGGCCTGCTTGCCGCTGTCGTTGAGGAAAGCCAGCGCGGCTGTCGAATCCCCTTTGACCCGAGCCGCCATGAAATCTGACACCAACTTGGCGCCGGCGTTGAGCGCCAGCCCGCTGCCGCCCGCCGAGCTGACCGTCGCGCTCGAGAGCGCGCCCTGGCGAAGGAACGCGAAGGACGTCGCGCTGCCGGCCCAGACCGGGCCGCCGTACTCCTCCTGCGAGAGCTGCGTGAAACCGGACCCGTCCGAGTGGACCGCCGCCAGGCCCGGCTCCATGGTCACGAGCAGCAGATCCTGGGCCGACCAGGCGACCTCGGCACCGTCGCGAACGGGGCTCGCCACCTGCGTCGCGGATGAGCCATCGGGCGTCGTCACCTGGAGGCCGCCGCCTGCCACGTACGCCACGTGGTTCGAATCCGGCGCCCAGGTGATCGTGCCGGAGGTGCTCTGGTTCCAGGCCGTGACCTGGGGCGAATTGAGGTTCAGGAGAACCGTGCGGCCGGCCGCGTTCCGGTAGATCAGATGGTTACCGTCCGGCGCCGGGAAGGCCGCCTTGAAGGGCTCGGTGATGGTGGCGACGGGCGCTTGCCCGCCGGCCTGGTAGATGTTCGCGCCGCGCAGCTCGAGGGTCTTGGACCCCTGGAAGAAGATCGCGTCGGCGGGGGCGTTGTCGAGCAAGCTCAAGGATCCGTCAGGGGTGATCGCCTGCACCTTGCCGGCGCTCCCGAAGACGACGCCACCGGCCGGCGAGACGGCGGCCAGGCTGACCTGCTGATGCAGGGTTCGGGAACCGCTTCCGTCCGCGCCGATCGCGTCGAGGTCGCCGTTGGGCGCCAGGTAATAGAGCGTCTTTGCGTCAGGCGACCAGCCCACGACCCTGGCCGCCGGGCTGGCCAGCTGCTTTTCGCCCGTGATGGCCGGCGCCTGGGGAGAGGGGCTCGGGCTGGGTTGGGGCTGCGGGGAAGGCGCGGGAGCGGTGAGCACCAGGATCGTCTTCGCCTCGCCAAGGGTCTGGCCCTTGGGGGTGGCGGCGGCCGCCGCGATGGTGACGTGGTACTGGGTGTTTGGCGCCAGCTGGTTGCCGACCGGCTGGATCAGCAGGTTGTTGCCCTGCCAGGTGTACGACACCTGCGTGGCGGGCTGGATGCTGATCGAGCTTTCGACGGACCGGTGGTCCATGGGCTGGTTGAAGCTCAACGTGATCGGCCGGGACGGGTCGATCGCGGCTGTGGGCCGGGCATCCGTCGTGACCACCACCGTCGAGGGGTAGGCGGGGTTCAAGAGCTGTACGAAGAACACGCCGAGCAGGACCGCACCCACGGCAGCCGCGGCGAGCGCGAACGCCGGGGGCCGGAAGAGGCCGCTCAACCAGCTGCCCCGTTGTGGGCGGTTGGAACGCTCGAACGCCTGCGTCAGGAGGCGGCGCCGAAGGCCCGAACGAAATGCCGGGTCCAGCGGCGGCTCGCGCAGCTGGGTCGAGCGCAGGATGGCCGCGAATCGCTCCAGCTGAGGATCGTCGTCGAAGATCTCGTCAAGGTCGGGATCGGGTGGGAGCCGCCGGCTCATCGCGCCGCTCCCGGGACGAGAGTCCCCCTGATGCGCGTCATGCCGCGATGGATGAGCAGCTTGACGGCACCTTCCGTCTTGCCCATCACGGCGGCGATGTCGGTGATCTTCATGTCCTCTTGGAACTTCAAGACGATCGCGGTGCGCTGGGGCGCCGGCAGCTTCTCGACGATGGCCCAGACCTGCCGCACCTCGTCCCGGCGGACGGCCAGGTCCTCCAGGCTCGGCCCGGCGGTGCCGATGTCGTGCACCTCGTCGATGTCCACGGTCGGCCGGCTGGACCGGTAGCGATCGGCGACGGTGTTCACCGCGATCTGGTAAAGCCAGGCTACGAAGGGACGTCCCGTGTCCTGGTAACGCGGGATGCCCTTCAAGGCCTTGATGAAGACCTCGGAGGTGACGTCTTCAGCCGCGGTCTGGTCTCTCATCCTCGAAAACACGAACCTGTACATCTGGTGGAAATAGCGGTCGTAAAGCTCTCCAAAGGCGCCGGGGTCCGTTTTGGCCCGCTCGACGAGCGACCGCTCGTCGGGCAAGGCGCGCGAACTCATGCGTCGCTAGTTGATCGATATCGCCGGTTCAACGCGAGGGGCGCTAGACCGGTTACGGGGGCGGGCACCCGGCAATTATCCTCAGGCGCTCGCGGCCACTTTCAAGGCCACATCTTGTGGGTCCAGCAAGTGCTGACCGCAAGATTTGGATCCCAGACTTGGTCGGCTATAATCCGGAGTCGCCTGCCAGGTCCATCGCGCGTGAGGTATCCGTCCCCCCGATGATCGAGCGCTACTCCCCTGTCGAGATGCGGGAGATCTGGTCGGACAGCAGGCGGTTTCGGCACTGGCTCGACATCGAGATCCTCGTCTCCGAGGCCTGGTCCGAGCTCGGCAAAGTCCCGCCCGCGGCCCTTCCGAAGATCCGCGCCGCGAGCTTTGACGTGGATCGGATCATGGAGGTCGAGGACCGCGTCGGCCACGACGTGATCGCATTCCTGACGGTCGTCGGCGAGTCGATCGGGCCGGAGGCCAGGTACGTCCACATCGGACTGACCAGCTCCGACCTTTTGGACACCGCGCTGGCGCTCCAGATGCGGGGCGCCGCCGACTTGATCCTGGCCGACCTGGGCAAGCTGCGGGAAGCCTGCTTGGAGCTGGCGATCAAGCACCGGCGGACCCTGATGGCGGGCCGCACGCATGGCATCCACGCCGAGCCCATCACGTTCGGCTTCAAGGTGGCAGGCTGGGTCGCCGAGCTGGATCGTGAGATCGGCCGCTTGGAGGCGGCGCGGCGGGACGCCTCGGTGGGCAAGCTGAGCGGGGTCGTCGGGACTCACGCCACCATCCCCCCGGAGATCGAGGAGATCGTGATGCGCGGTCTCGGCCTCGAAGTCGATCCCGTGAGCTCCCAGGTCGTGAGCCGTGATCGCCACTCCAACTTCTTGAACGTGCTTGCCCTGGTGGGCGGCACGCTCGAGCGGATCGCGCTCGAGATCCGGCACCTGCAGCGCACCGAGGTGGGCGAGGCTTATGAGCCCTTCGGCCGCCAGCAGAAGGGCTCCTCGGCGATGCCGCACAAGCGCAACCCGGTGCTCTGCGAGCGCATCTGTGGGCTCGCTCGTGTGGTGCGCGGGTACGCCGCCAGCGGCCTCGAGAACCTGGCGCTCTGGCATGAGCGCGACATCAGCCACTCCTCGGCCGAACGGGTCATCTTTCCCGACGCCTGCGCGCTTGTCGACTATATGGCGCGCGAGATGCGGCGGGTGGTCGCCGGCCTGGAGGTGCGCCCGGAGCGGATGCTGGCCAACCTCGAGATGGGGGGCGGCGTTGTCTACTCGCAGCGAGTCCTTCTGGCGCTGGTGGAGAGCGGCCTCGCTCGCGACGAGGCCTACGCGATAGTGCAGTCGGCGGCCATGCGGGCGCTGAACGGCGACGGCGGCTTTCGCCAGAACCTCGAGGCTAACCCGATCGTCGCCGAAAGGTTGGAGCAGCTCGGTAGCCTATTCGACCCGGAGCACTTCCTGAAGCACATCGACGTGGCCTTCGACCGCTTGCAGCTGGGATCACGCGCGGGCCGGTGAATCCCGGACCCGCGGTGCTCACCACCGCCCTCGACCTGCCCGTGTTCGCGCGCGGGAAGGTTCGCGACACCTATGAACTCGCCGACGGCCGGCTCCTGATGGTCGCCACCGACCGCATCTCCGCCTTCGACGTCGTGCTCCCCAACGGCATCCCGGACAAAGGCAAGGTGCTGACCCAGCTCTCGATTTGGTGGTTCTCCCAGACGCACTCCTTCCAGGAGAACCACCTCGTCTCCGGCATGGTCCCCGATCTGCCGACCGCCTTGAAGGATCGGCGGGACGAGCTGGTGGGACGGTTCATGATCGTGCGCAAGGCCGAGCGGATCGACTTCGAGTGCGTCGTCCGCGGCTACCTGGCCGGCAGCGCCTGGGCGGAGTACAAGGAGGCGGGAACGATGGCCGGGGAGCCGCTCCCGAAAGGCCTCCAGGAGTCCGACCGCCTGCCCGAGCCGATCTTCACTCCCGCCACCAAGGCCGACGCCGGCCACGACGAGAACGTCACCTTCAGCAAGATGCGGAAGGCTGTGGGCGCCAAGATCGCCGATCAGGTCAAGGAGGCCAGCCTGGGCCTCTACAAGTTCGCGGCTGACGCGGCCGAGAAGCGAGGGTTGATCCTGGCCGATACGAAGTTCGAGTTCGGGCTTCTGAACGACCGCCTGATCCTGATCGACGAAGCGCTCACTCCTGACAGCTCGCGCTACTGGGACCGCGCCGCCTGGCGGCCGGGCACTGCCCCGCCCTCCTTTGACAAGCAGTTCGTGCGCGACTGGCTGAATCGGTCCGGCTGGGACCACAAACCGCCCGGGCCGGAGCTGCCAGAGGATGTGGTCAAGCGCACGCGCGACCTCTATCTGAGCGCTTACAAACAGATCTCCGGGCGGGATCTTTTCTACAAGGAGAAGGACAGTTGGTTAACTACCTGGCCACTGTAGTGGTGACCCTGAAGCAGGTCGTCAACGACCCACAGGGGTTGACCGTGAAGAGCGGTCTGCGCCAGCTCGGGTTCGACGAGGTTGAGGGCGTCCGCGTCGGCAAGCACATCGAGGTCAGGCTAACGGCCGAAGACGAGAAGGCGGCCCGGACCCGCGTTTCCGAGATGTGTCGAAGGTTGCTCGCGAACCACGTGATCGAAGATGTGCGCTTTCAGGTCGAGGAGCAGGACGCGCAGGTGGGCGCGAGCAGGTGAAATTCGGGGTCGTCGTCTTCCCCGGGACCTGGTCGGACCGAGACTGCGGCCAGGTGATCGAGCAGGTGCTCGGTGCCGAGGTGCGCTATCTCTGGCACAAGGACCGCGACCTCCAGGGCTGCGATTGCGTCATCCTGCCGGGCGGGTTCAGCTATGGCGACTACCTTCGCTGCGGCGCGATCGCGCGCTTCTCGCCGGTGATGGAATCGGTGGTCACGTTCGCCGAGCACGGCGGGCTCGTCTGGGGGATCTGCAACGGCTTCCAGGTACTCTGCGAGACCGGCCTCCTGCCGGGAGCGCTGATCCGCAACGAGGCCTGCCAGTTCCGCTGCGAGCCGGCGCACCTTTTCGTCGAGCGCGCGGACCTCATCTACACGGCGAACCTCGACCGCGGCGCTGTGCTCGAGATCCCGATCTCGCACGGTGAAGGCAACTACTTCGCCGACCCGGCCACGCTCTCCCAAATCGAGCAGAACGGGCAGGTCGTGTTTCGCTACTGCCAGCCGGACGGGCTCGTGGTTCCGGCGGCCAACCCGAACGGCTCCTTGCACAACATCGCCGGCATTGTCAACGAGGCTGGCAACGTGCTCGGCATGATGCCGCACCCGGAACGCCGCGCCGAAGTTGAGCTGGGGGGCGAGGACGGCCTCAAGCTCTTCAACTCGGTGGTCGACGCCATGAACGACATCCTGGTGGCCTCCTGACTCCTCCTCGCCCTGGGCCGATCACGGCGGCGCTCTTACTGGGGGGCTCCGCCCCCCCGCCAACGCCGGCGTCAAGACGCCGGCTCGCCTGCGCTCGCCAGCCTACGGCGGTCTTGACACCGGCGACGGGCTGTGCGCCGCACAGCCCTGCCCCCCTACGGCGCCACTCGGCGCCGCCCCTGGCCCTTGGCTGCGGCCCCGATCCAGCCTCCGACTGCGCCGCGAGGCAACTGCTGTGCCCGTAACCAAGAAAAAGCTCCGCGAGGTCGCGCTCAGCGAGCAGGAGTACAAGCGCGTCGTCGAGCTGCTGGACCGCCAGCCGAATGACGTCGAGCTGGGGATGATCGGCGTCCTCTGGTCCGAGCACTGCTCCTACAAGACCTCGCGACCGTTGCTGCGGCGGCTGCCGAGCAGCGGCTCCCGGGTGCTCCAGGGCCCCGGCGAGAACGCCGGTGCGATCGACGTCGGCGAGGGCTGGGCCGCTGTCTTCAAGATCGAGTCGCACAACCACCCATCCGCGATCGAGCCCTACCAGGGCGCGGCCACGGGTGTGGGCGGGATCCTCCGCGACGTTGCCGCCATGGGCGCCCGGCCGGTCGCCCTCCTCGACTCGCTTCGGTTCGGACCGCTGCCCGAAAGCCGGCGCCTTTTCGACGGCGTGGTGAGCGGCATCGGCGGCTACGGCAACTGCGTGGGCGTGCCGACCGTCGGCGGCGAGGTCTACTTCGAGCCGGCCTACGCGGGCAACCCCGTAGTCAACGCGATGTGCCTGGGCCTGGTTCCCACAGAGCGTTTGCGAAAGGCGCGCGCCGAGGGCGTCGGCAACCTCCTCCTCCTGGCCGGCGCCGACACCGGCCGCGACGGGATCCACGGCGCTTCCTTTGCCTCGCTCGAGCTCGACGACTCCAGCGAAGAGCGGCGCCCCGCGGTGCAGGTCGGCAACCCTTTCCTCGAGAAGTGCCTGATCGAGGCGCTCCAGGAGCTGGCCGAGAGCACGGCGGTGATCGGCATCCAGGACCTGGGCGCCGCCGGCCTCACCTCCGCCGTTGCCGAGGCCGCGTCGAAGGCGGGCTCGGGGGCGCTCATCGACGTGGCCGAGGTCCCGCGCCGCGAGCAGGGCATGTCGCCTTACGAGGTGATGCTCTCCGAGTCGCAGGAGCGGATGCTCCTGATCGTCAAGCGCGGCCGGCAGGCAGAGGTCCAGAAGGTCCTCGAGCGCTGGGACCTCCACTCGGCCGTGATCGGGATGGTGACCGGCGACGGTCACCTGGACGTGGTCGAGGGCCGTGAGCAGGTCGCCCGGGTGCCGGTCGACGTCCTGACCTCGCTCTGCCCGACGCGCACGCTGGAGGCGAAGCCGCCGGACCACTCGCGCTACCGGCTGGATCTGACGGAAATCCGCGAAGAGCCCGCCGATCCGACGGCGACGCTGCTGCGTCTGCTGGCGCACCCCAACCTCTGCAGCCGGCGTCCTGTCGTGCGCCAGTACGACCACATGGTGGGCAACGCGACGGTCGTGCGACCCGGCGGCGACGCCGCCATGATCCGCATCAACGGCACCCAGATCGGGATCGCGATGACGACCGACGGCAGCGGCCGTTACTGCGAGCTGGACCCCTACCTTGGTGCCCAGATCGCCATCGCCGAGGCCGCGCGCAACATCGTCGCGACCGGAGCCCGGCCGGTGGCGATCACCGATTGCCTCAACTTCGGCAACCCCGACAAGCCCGATGTTTACTGGCAGCTGGAGGAGACCATCTCCGGTATGGCCAACGCCTGCCGGGCGCTCGACCTGCCCATCGTGAGCGGCAACGTCAGCCTCTACAACGACACCGACGGCAGGTCGATCTACCCGACGCCGGTGATCGGCATGGTGGGCGTCATCGACGACTATTCGAAACGGCTCGAGGCCGGGTTCAAGGAGGACGGTGACTTCGTCCTGCTGGTCGGCGTGACGGCCAACGACCTGGGAGGCAGTCACTACCTGGAGGTCGAGCACGGGGTTTTCGCCGGGCGGCCGCCGGAGGTCGACCTGCTCCAGGAGCGGGCCGTCCTGGAGTTCATCCTGGCGGCTGCCGCGGCCGGGCTGCTCCGCAGTGCCCACGACGTTGCCGAAGGCGGGATGCTGGTCGCCCTGGCCGAGTGCTGCCTGATGAGCAAGAAAGGGATGCGCGGCCCACCCCTGAGCGCGGGCGGCGACCTCCGCTTCGACGCCCTGCTTTTCGGCGAGACACAGGGTCGCTTCCTGGTGAGCCTGCCTTCTCGCTCGATGCCCGAGATCCAGAACCTGGCCCGCAAGCACCGGATCGAGATCCAGATGCTGGGCATGACCGGCGGCGACCAGCTCGAGTTCGAAGGCCAGTTCAAGGTCTCGCTCGAAGAGATGGAGCGCGCGCACGAGGGAGGCTTGGGCTGAGGGTGGCCGTCTGAGATGTGTGGAATTTTCGGCATCCACGCGGCCGGTGAGGACGTGGCCAACCTCACCTATTTCGGGCTCTTCGCCTTGCAGCACCGCGGCCAGGAGTCGGCCGGAATCGCGGTCGGCGACGGCCAGGGCCTGCGCGTCCACCGCGACATGGGACTGGTCAACCAGGTCTTCTCGCCGGCGGCGCTTGGCGAGCTGAAAGGCAAGGTGGCCCTCGGCCACACGCGGTACTCGACGACAGGTGCCAGCCGTGCCGAAAACGCCCACCCGATGCCCATCCACCACCCGGTCCTCGGCGATGCCGCTATCGCCCACAACGGCAACCTCATCAACGCCGCCGCGCTGCGACGGGAGCTGGAGGCGCAGGGCGTCGAGTTCGACACCTCGAACGACACCGAGGTGATGGCGCGGCTCCTCGAGACGACACACGGCAAGAGCTGGGAGGACCTGATCCGGCGCGCTTTTGCCCGCGTAGTGGGCGCCTACTCCTGCGGCGTGATCACGCCGCGCGAGGTGATCGCGGTGCGCGACCCCTACGGATTCCGCCCGCTCTGCATCGGGTACATCCCGCGTGGTTCGGGCCAGCCGGGCCACGTCTTCGCGTCTGAGACCTGCGCGCTGGACACGGTCAACGCCACGTTCGTGCGCGAGGTTCAGCCCGGCGAGATGGTCTTGATGGACGAGCACGGGGTCCGCAGCGTCTCTTTCCAAACTTCGAACCGCCACGCGATGTGCGTCTTCGAGTTCATCTACTTCGCGCGGCCCGACTCGATCCTCAAGAACTGCGAGCTGGAGGAGGCACGACTCCGAATGGGCCGGGAGCTCGCCGCCGAGTCGCCGGTTCCGGCCGACATGGTGATCGGGCTGCCCGACTCGGGCACCCCGGCCGCGATCGGGTACGCCGAGGCCGCCGGAATCCCCTTCCGGGAAGGGCTCGTCAAAAGCCGCTACATCAACCGCACTTTCATCCAGCCCACCCAGTCGCTGCGGGAGGCGGGAGTGATGTTGAAGCTCAACCCGCTCAAGCGCTCGCTGGCCGGGAAACGCGTCATCGCGGTCGACGACTCGATAGTGCGCGGCACGTCCTCCAAGCGGGTGATCGACATCATGCGGAGAGCCGGCGCCACCGAGGTCCACCTGCGGATCTCCAGCCCGCCGATGCGGTTTCCCTGCTTCATGGGCGTGGACATCGGCAGCTCTAAGGAGCTGATCGCCGCCAACCGCTCGGTCGAGCAGATCCGCGAGCACATCGGTGCCGACTCGCTCGCCTACCTCTCGATCCCCGGGCTGATGCGGGCGGTCGGCACCGGGACCATCGACCACTTCTGCCGCGCCTGCTTTGACGGGTCGTACCCGGTGCCGGTGCCGCAGCAGCTGGAGATGGACAAGCTCGCCCTGGAGGTCTGAGCATGGTGAGAGGTCGTGATCTCTTTCTAAATGGAGCGGGCCACTCGGCCCGCCTGCCGCGCGCTGCGGCGCGCGAGTCTGCAAGGAAGGGCCTTTACGTTCTAACCCAGGCCCAGCGCCGACCGCCCACGCGCTCGGCCCGCCTGCCGCGCGCTGCGGCGCGCGAGTCTGCAAGGAAGGGCCTTTACGTTCTAACCCAGGCCCAGCGCCGACCGCCCACGCGCTCGGCCCGCCTGCCGCGCGCTGCGGCGCGCGAATCTGCAAGGAAGGGCCTTTACGTTCTAACCCAGGCCCAGCGCCGACCGCCCACGTGCTCGGCTCGCCTGCGGCGCGCTGCGGCGCGCGAGTCCGCAAGGAAGGGCCTTTACGTTCTAACCCAGGCCCAGCGCCGACCGCCCACGTGCTCGGCTCGCCTGCGGCGCGCTGCGGCGCGCGAGTCCGCAAGGAAGGGCCTTTACGTTCTAAACCAGGCCCGAATAGTCCAGTGAAGGCACGAGAAGGCCTTTCATACGCGGCGGCGGGCGTCGATATCGCCGCGTATGAGGCAGCCCTGGAGCGCGTCAGGCCGCTGATCGAGGCAGCATCGGGCCGGATCGGCGAGTTCGCGGGCACCTACGAGCTCCCCGGGCTGGGTCACCTGGTGGCGAGCGCCGACGGCGTCGGCACGAAGATCAAAGTCGCGATCGCGCTCGGCCGGCACCGCGGCATCGGCGCTGACCTCGTCAACCACTGCGTCAACGACATCGCTGTGATGCGGGCCCGGCCGCTCTTCTTCCTCGACTACTTCGCGACCGGCAAGCTCGACCCTGACGTCTTCGAAGACGTCGTGGCCGGCATCGCCAGCGCCTGTCGAGAGGCCGGCGCGGCTCTCCTGGGCGGGGAGACCGCCGAGATGCCGGGTCTATACGCGTTGGGCGATTACGACCTGGCCGGGTTCATCGTCGGCCTGGTCGAGGCCGGCCGCCTGCCTGACACCGCAACCGTTAAGCCGGGCGACCTGCTGGTGGGTCTCCCGTCCGCAGGCCTGCACACCAACGGGTTCTCTCTCGTGCGCAAAGCCTTCGAAGGCGCCGCTTTGCCGGAGGAGCTGCTGGCCCCGCATCGCTCCTACCTGGCCGACCTCCACGAGCTTCGCTGGAAGACGGCCGCACACGTTACCGGCGGCGGGATCCCGGGCAACCTGCCTCGCGCGCTGCCGCCCGGCCTCGGCTACCGCCTCGATCGCTCGGCCTGGGCGGTGCCCCCGATCTTCCAGGAGATCCAGGAGCGGGGTCGTGTCAGCGACGAGGAGATGCTCGGCACGTTCAACCTGGGCATCGGGATGGTGCTGGTCGTCGATCCGCAGGCCACGCCGGCCGGACGCTCGGTGATCGGCGAAGTCGTCGCGCAAGCTTGAAGCTCGGAGTCCTCGCCTCCGGCCAGGGGTCGAACTTGCGCAACCTGGCCGACCTCTACTTCGAAATCGCGGCGGTGGCCACCAACAAGGCGCATTGCGGAGCGGCCGACATCGCCCGTGAGCGGCGGCTGCCGCTCGCTGTCTTCGCTCAGAAGGACTACGACTCGCTGGCCGCCCGCGACTCCGCCATGGCCGGCTGGCTGCGGGGGCAAGGCGTCGAGCTGGTCGTCTGCGCCGGCTACGACCGCGTCCTCACGGCTCCTCTCCTGGAAGCCTTCCGGGGTCGCATCGTCAACATCCATCCGTCCCTGCTGCCGGCGTTCGCGGGTGGCATGGATGCGGTGGCGCAGGCGCTCACGCATGGGGTGAAGGTGACCGGCTGCACAGTCCACCTGGTGGACGAAACGGTTGACGCGGGGCCCATCCTGGCGCAGGCCGCGGTGCCGGTCCATGACGACGACACGCCGGCCTCGCTCCATGCCCGCATCCAGATCCAGGAGCACCGGATCCTGCCGGAGGCCATCCGGCTACTCTCAGACCGACTTGCCGCGGCGCGCCCTCCTCTCCGTTAGCGACAAAACCGGCCTGCCGGAGTTCGCGCGCGGCCTGGTCGAGCTTGGGTTCGAGATCTACTCGACGGGCGGGACTCAAAAGACCCTCGAACAGGAAGGGGTGCGCGTGCGCGGCGTCAGCGAGCTGACCGGCTTTCCCGAAATTCTCGACGGTCGCGTGAAGACGCTGCACCCTGGCGTGCACGCCGGACTCCTGGCCCGGCGAGACCGGCCCGAGCACCTGGCGGCGCTGGCGGAGCACGGCCTGCAGCTAATCGACCTGCTCGCGGTGAATCTCTATCCCTTCGTCGCAACCGCGACGCGCGAGGGCGCCGGTTTCGAGGAGGTGATCGAGCAGATCGACATCGGTGGGCCGGCGATGATCAGGGCAGCCGCCAAGAACCACGCCAGTGTGGTCGTGGTGGTTCACCCCGAGAGCTACCGGGAGGTCCTGGACCGGCTCCGGGAAGGCGAGGTGTCCCCGGCACTCCGCCGGGAGCTGGCGGCCGTGGCTTACGGCCACACCGCCGCCTACGACTCCCACGTCAGCGGCTGGCTCGACTCTGGCGTCGGCTTCCCCTCGGAGATCACGTTTACCGGCAAGATCGTCGAGCAGCTGCGCTACGGCGAGAATCCCCACCAGGACGCGGCTTTCTACCGCCTGGCGAACGTCGCGGGTGGCCTGGGGACGGCGCGCCAGCTCCAGGGCAAGGAGCTCAGCTACAACAACCTCCAGGACGCGGCAGCGGCCCTGGCGCTGGCGGCTGAATTCGACGAGCCTGTCGCTGCCATCATCAAGCACACGAACCCCTGCGGCCTGGCTGTCGGAGTCGACCTGGCCGAGGCGTATCAGAAGGCCTACGAGTGCGACACCGTGTCGGCGTATGGCGGCGTCGTCGCCCTGAATCGCAGGCTGGACGGTCCCACGGCCGAGCAGGCGGCGGCAATCTTCTTGGAGGTCGTGGTGGCGCCAGGATTCGCGCCGGAAGCGCTCGAGGTGATGGCGAAGAAGCCCAATGTGCGCCTGCTCGAAGCGGCGCCGGCGCGGGCATTCTGGCAGGACCTCGAGGTGCGCAGCGTGCCGGGCGGATTGCTCGTGCAGTCGCCGGACCGGGGCCGGCTCGATCGCGAGTCGTGCCGGGTCGCCACCGAGCGGGCGCCCACCGAGGCCGAATGGGCGGCTCTGGACCTCGCCTGGCGCACGGTGAAACACGTCAAGTCCAACGCGATAGTCCTCGCGCGAGACGGCGCAGCGGTCGGGGTGGGCGCGGGCCAGATGAGCCGGGTCGAAGCGGTCGAGATCGCCGTAAAACGGGCGGCCGACCGCGCTGCCGGCTCGGTGCTCGCCTCGGACGCCTTCTTTCCGTTTGCCGACGGTGTTCAGGCCGGGCTCCAGGCCGGCGTCACGGCGATCATCCAGCCCGGTGGCTCAGTCCGCGACGCTGAGTCGATCGCCGCGGCCGATGCGGTGGGAGCAGCCATGGTGATGACGGGCGTCAGGCACTTTCGGCACTAAGAAAATGGAGCAGGTTCGACTCATCGGCTACCTGCTGCTCGGGGCCAACGTCGTCGTCAGCCTGCTGGTCTTCTGGGCCGCCTGGTACCGGTCAGGCTCGCTGCAGACGGCGTCGATGTTCGCCCTCGTGGTCTGCGTCATCCTGGCCGCCGGCGACTACTTCGCTTACAACGTCATCAAGCGCGCTCAGCTCGCCCGGGGACCTCAGCCACCCGCCGGGCCGGAGCATAAGCTCTGACCCGTGGGATCGAATTTCGGTGAGGAGGGCCGCCGCCTCAGCTATGGCTCCTACCTGAAGATCCCCGAGCTGCTGAGCCTCCAGGAATGCCTGACCGAGGCCCACGACGAGCTGCTCTTCATCGCGGTCCACCAGGCTTACGAGCTCTGGTTCAAGGTCCTCCTGCAGGAGCTGGAAGCCGTCCGCGACCGCATGCAGCTGGACGACACTTTCTGGTCTCGCCACGCGCTCCGGCGGGTGAGCGTCATCTGGCGACTTCTGATCGAGCAGGTCGAGGTGCTGGAGACGATGTCGCCACAGGACTTCCTGGCCTTCCGCTCCGAGCTGGCGCCGGCGTCGGGCTTCCAGTCGATCCAGTTCCGGGAGATCGAGTTCATCTCCGGCTTGAAGAACCCGTCCTACCTGAAGCGCCTGGAGGCCAGCCCCGAAGAGCAAGCGAGGCTGCGCCGGCGGCTCGAAGAGCCGACGCTCTGGGATGCCTTCTGTGCCCTGGTCGAGCGCCGCGGCTCGCCGTCTCTGGAGGAGGTCTTCAAGCGTCGCGACCTCCACGGCGAGCTCTTCGACCTCTCAGAGGGCCTGCTCGACCACGACGAGTCGTTTGCGCTCTGGCGGTCGCGGCATGTGCTGATGGTCGAGCGCCAGATCGGCTCCAAGACCGGCACGGGCGGCTCGACAGGCGCCCAGTACCTGCGCTCGACGCTGGACAAGAGGTTCTTCCCGGAGCTCTGGGCTGTCAGGTCGCGCCTGTGAAGAAGCTCGAGAAGTACAACCCAAAGGTGACCTGCGGCACCTGCCGCAAGTTCGACGGCTACACCTGGTGCAAACACTGGAACTTCTTCACCACCAAGGACTCGCCGCCCTGCCGCTTCTACAAGGTCGCGCCCAAGCCCGCGGCGGCTCCGGACCCGGTAGACTAGCCGGCGACTTAGCCGGCGCCGTGCCGCCGGTCAGGCCCTTTAAGTCCGGTCCGGTGAGGCCGGGAAGGAGATTTTTTCATGGCCGTCGTGCAGCACCTGCAGCACGTGGTCGAGAGCCAGCAGTTCTCCCGCCAGCTCCTCGACGAGCTCATGACCAGGGCCTCCGAGATGGAGCGCGAGCCGCACCGCGCGGCCGGCCGGCTCCAGGGCCGTGTGATGGCCGCTCTCTTCTACGAGCCCAGCACCCGGACCCGACTCTCCTTCGAAGCCGCCATGCTCCGGCTCGGCGGCCGGACCATGGGCACCGACAACGCCCACGAGTTCTCCAGCGCGGCCAAGGGCGAGTCGCTCGAGGACACGATCCGGATCGTCAACGGCTACGCAGACGTGATCGTCCTCCGCCACGACGAGGAGGGCGCCGCCCGTCGGGCCGCGGCCGTGAGCCAGGTCCCGGTGATCAACGCCGGCGACGGGCGCGGCCAGCACCCGACGCAGGGGCTGCTCGACGTCTACACCATCCGAGCTGAGCTGGGCCGCATCGACGGGGTCAAGATCGCGATGGTCGGCGACCTCGCCAACGGGCGCACCGTCCGCAGCCTGGCCTACCTGCTGAGCAAGTACCGCGATGTCCAGGTCTGGTTCGTCGCTCCGCCCCAGGTGGCGATGCGCCAGGACATCAAGGACCACCTCGACCAGCGCGGCGTGCGCTGGTCCGAGACCGAGGACCTCGAGTCGGTCCTGGCCACGGTCGACGTCGTCTACATGACCCGGATCCAGAAGGAGCGCTTCAGCGACCTGGCCGGCTACGAGGCTTTGAAGGGCGTTTACCGGGTCGATGCGCAGACCTTGCGAAAGCTGCAGGCGAACTCGATAGTCATGCACCCGCTGCCGCGCCTGGACGAGATCGCGACCGAGGTCGACACCGACCCCCGGGCCGCCTATTTCCGGCAGGCACGCAACGGCCTTTTCATCCGCATGGCCCTCCTGGACATGGTTTTGAGCTAGTGGCGATTCAGGCGCATCTCAAGGCCACGGTCATGGACGCCGACGCCATCCGCCGCTCTTTGACGCGCATCGCGCACGAGATCGTCGAGCGCAACCAGGGCATCGCAGCGGTCGTGCTGGTCGGGATCATGACGCGAGGCGAGCCCCTCGCCCGCCGGCTGGCCGGCAAGCTGGAGGAGCTGGAGGGCAGCCCGGTCGCGGTCGGAGCCCTCGATGTGGGCCGGCACCGCGACGACCTCCACCTCCGCTCGCCCGCCGCCCGCCCGCCCTCGCAGGTGCCGAGCCTGGACGGGAAGGTCGTGATCCTGGTCGACGACGTGATTCACCACGGGCGCACGGCGCGGGCCGCGATGGACGCGCTGATCGAGTTCGGGCGGCCCCGCGCGATCCAGCTGGCCGTCCTGGTCGATCGCGGCCATCGCGAGCTGCCGATCCGGCCCGACTACGTCGGCAAGAACGTCCCCACCGCCGAGTCCGAGCGGATCCAGGTGCTGCTGACCGAGCTCGATGAGCTCGACCGGGCGGTCATCCTGAGGGGGGAAGTCCCCCCTCAAGCGGCCACGCCCGGCGAAGCCGGCTCGTGGCCGACCCCCCTGCTCCAGCCGGAGGAGCGCGGGTGACCTCCACGCCCGTCGCGGCGCTCGTCCTGGAAGACGGCCGCGCCTTCGTCGGCCAGTCCTTCGGTGCTCCGGTGCTGGGCGAAGGGGAGGTCGTGTTCAACACGGCGATGACCGGGTACCAGGAGATCCTGACCGACCCCTCTTACGCCGGTCAGATGGTCTGCATGACCTACCCGCTCCAGGGCAACTACGGAATCAACGACCGGGACGGGGAGTCGATTCGTCCCTGGGTCCGTGCCTTCATCGTCCGCTGGAACTGCGAATCGCCGAGCAACTTCCGAGCGGAGGAATCTCTCGACGCCTTCTTGAAGCGGCATGGCATCCCCGCGATCGCGGGTATCGATACCCGGGCGCTGACCCGCCACATTCGCTCGACCGGCGCTCTTCGGGCGGTGCTGAGCCCCGAGGCCACGGCGCCGTCAGGCGAACGGCTGCGCGAGCTGACCGAGCTCGCCCGCCGGGTCAGTCCGCTCGCCGAGCAGGACCTCGTCGCTGAAGTCTCGCGCCGCCGGAGCGAGGAGTGGAGTGAGGCGCTTCCGCCAGAGCTCGCGCTCAGAGGTGGCGCCGACGCCGCCGGCCACACGGTAGCCGTGGTCGACTACGGCTTGAAGCACAACACTCTCCGCTCCCTGCGGGCGCGGGGCTTTCGGGTCGTGGTGCTGCCCCACACGGCCACCTGGGAGGACGTCAAGGCCGCCGGCGCCGACGGCCTTCTGCTCAGCAACGGGCCTGGCGACCCCGCGGTGCTGGACGGCCCGGTCGAGCTCTGCCGGCAGGCGATCGGGAGGCTCCCGGTCTTCGGGATCTGCCTCGGTCACCAGATCCTCGGCCGCGCCATCGGCGGCACCACGAGCCGCCTGCCCTTCGGGCACCATGGCGCCAACCACCCGGTCAAGGACCTGCTCAGCGGCGAAACCCACATCACAAGCCAGAACCACGAGTTCCAGGTCGACCAGGCGTCCATCCCGGAAGGCGACTTCTTCGTCTCCCAGCTGAACTTGAACGACGGCTCCGTCGAAGGGCTGGCCCACAAGAGCCTGCCGGTCTTCAGCGTCCAGTACCACCCGGAGGGCGCGCCTGGACCGCAGGACAACCAGCACCACTTCGACCGCTTCGCCGAGATGGTGAAGACCGCCGGGCTGCCCGCCCGCAGAGTAGCCGGGGCCGCGCCGGCGGAGCGGCCGCGCAAAGTCCTGATCATCGGCTCCGGTCCGATCGTGATCGGGCAGGCCGCCGAGTTCGACTACGCCGGCACGCAGGCCTGCAAGTCGCTCCGGGAGGAAGGAGTGGCCACGGTGCTGGTGAACTCGAACCCGGCCACGATCATGACCGACGAGGAAGTCGCCGACCGTGTCTACATCGAGCCGCTCACCGTAGAGGCGGTCGCCAAGGTGATCGAGCGCGAGCGGCCCGACTCCATCCTGCCCACGCTGGGCGGCCAGACCGGGCTGAACCTGGCTGTCGAGCTGGCCGAAGCCGGCGTCCTCGAACGCTTCGGCGTCCGCGTCCTCGGCACCTCGATCACGTCGATCCGCAAGGCCGAAGACCGGGAGGCCTTCAAGCGCACGCTCGAGGCAATCGGCGAGCCGGTCCCCGACTCGGAGGTCTGCTCCAGCGTCGAGTCTGCCGAGCGCTTCGCCACTAGCACCGGCTACCCGCTGATCGTCCGCCCGGCTTACACCCTCGGCGGCACCGGCGGCGGCATCGCGGGCGACGTCCGGGAGCTCCGCCAGGTCGTCGCGGGCGGCCTCAGGGCCTCGCCGATCCACCAGGTCCTCGTCGAGCGGTCCCTGATCGGGTGGAAGGAGATCGAGTACGAGGTGATGCGAGACGCGGCCAACACCTGCATCACCGTCTGCAATATGGAGAACCTCGACCCGATGGGAGTCCACACGGGCGACTCGATAGTGGTGGCGCCCTCGCAGACGCTGAGCGACCGCGACTACCAGATGCTGCGCTCGTCGGCCCTGCGGATCATCCGAGCACTGGGCATCGAGGGTGGCTGCAACGTCCAGTTCGCGCTGGATCCCCGATCAGACCAGTACTACGTGATCGAGGTCAACCCGCGCGTCAGCCGCTCCTCCGCCCTGGCGTCGAAGGCGACCGGCTACCCGATCGCGAGGGTCGCCGCCAAGATCGCGATCGGGTTCCGGCTCGATGAGATCCGGAACCAGGTGACCGGACGGACTTTCGCCGCCTTCGAGCCGGCCCTCGACTACTGCGTCGTCAAGATTCCGCGCTGGCCCTTCGACAAGTTCCCGGCCGCCGACCGCACTCTCACGACGCAGATGAAGTCGACCGGCGAGGTGATGGCGATCGAGCGGACCTTCGAAGCCGCGCTGGCCAAGGCCATCCGCTCCCTGGAGCAGAAGCCGCCGACAGCGCAGGAGCTCGAGGATCCCGCCCTCATCGAGACGCCGAACGATCGCCGCCTCTTCGCCCTCCTGGAAGCGCTCCGCGCCGGCGCCGCGCCCGCGGAGCTGGCCGAGCGGAGCGGCATCGACAGCTGGTTCCTGGAGCGCATGCAGTCGATGCTCTCGAGACCCGAGCCCGAGGGCCGTCCGACGTACAAGCTGGTCGACACCTGCGCGGCCGAGTTCGAGGCCGCCACCCCGTACTTCTACTCGACTTTCGAAGAGGAGGACGAGTCGCGCTCAAACGGGAAGGAGGTCGCGGTTGTCATCGGCTCCGGCCCGATCCGGATCGGACAGGGCATCGAGTTCGACTACTGCTCGGTGCACGCGGCCTGGGCGCTGCGCGACGCCGGCCGCTCGGCGGTGATGGTCAACTCCAACCCCGAGACCGTCTCGACCGACTTCGACACCTCCGACCGCCTCTACTTCGAGCCGCTCGACCAGCGCGCCGTGCTCGATGTGATCGCCGCGGAGGGGGCGAGCGGCGCGGTCGTCCAGTTCGGCGGCCAGACGGCCATCAACCTGGCCGGCCCGCTCGAGGAGAGCGGCGTCGGCATCCTCGGCTCGTCCGTGGAGGCGATCGACCTGGCCGAAGACCGGCGCCGGTTCGCCGCCGCCCTGGAGGCGCTCGAAATCCCGCAACCGGTCGGAGCCACCGCCGCCAGCCGTGAGGAGGCAGTCGAGATCGCCTCCCGCGCCGGCTATCCGGTCCTGGTCCGGCCCTCCTACGTGCTGGGCGGCCGGGCAATGGAGATCGTGCGCGACCAGCGCGACCTCGAGCGCTACATGGACTCGGCGCTGGGCGCGCAGCCGCGCGGGGCTGTGCTGGTCGACAAGTACCTGCAGGGGGTCGAGGTCGAGGTCGACGCCATCACCGACGGTGAGACGGTGGTCATCCCTGGTCTCATGCAGCACGTCGAGCGGGCGGGCGTTCACTCGGGCGACTCCTACGCCGTCTACCCGGCGCCAGGCCTGGAGCCTCAGGAGGAGGCCGCGATCGTCGACCACACGATCCGCATCGCCCGCCACCTCGAGATCCGGGGCCTGCTCAACATCCAGTTCGTGGTCCACCGCGGCAAGGTCTACGTGCTGGAGGTCAATCCACGAGCCTCGCGGACGGTGCCCTTCCTGAGCAAGGTCACCGGCGTCCCCATGGTCAAGCTGGCCACCCGCGTCATGCTGGGCGAGCGCCTGGCGGCCCTCGGCTGGGAAACCGGTCTCAAGCCCGCGACGCCCCTGGTGGCCGTGAAGGCGCCGGTCTTCTCGATGGCGAAACTCTCCGCGGTCGACTCCTACCTGGGCCCCGAGATGAAGTCCACCGGCGAGGTCATGGGCGTCGCCGCCGACCTGCCGGCAGCGCTCCAGAAAGCGTTCCTGGCGGCCGGGCTGCGGGTCGAGCCAGGCGGCACGGCTCTGCTGACGGTTGCCGACGAGGACAAGCCCGAGATGCTCCCGATCGTCTCCCGCCTGGTCCAGCTTGGCTGCCGGATTCTGGCCACCGAGGGCACCGCGGCGGCCCTGCGGGCGGCGGGTTTCACGCCGACTGTGGTCGGCAAGATCGGCGAAACCGGGCCGACCGTCCTCGACGTGATCGTGGATGGGGAGGTGGACCTTGTCATCAACACGATGTCGAACTGGCGGCAGGAGACCCGGACCGGGGTGATCCGAGACGGATTCGAGATCCGCCGGGCGGCGGTCGAGCGGCGCATCCCTTGCCTGACCTCGCTCGACACCGCGGCCGCTCTGCTCGAGTCGGCGGCTGCCGCGAACCGCGACCTCGAGGTCGCCACCATCGGCGAATGGAGATCCGGTGTTCGAGGCTAGCGCTCCGCTCAGCGAGCGCCGTCAGGTCGCCCGGGACATGTTCGTTCTCGGCTTTGACGCCCCGGCGGTGGCCGCCGCCGCCAAGGCGGGTCAGTTCGTCAACCTCGGCCTCCAGCCCGGTCCGCTGCTGCGCCGGCCCTTCAGCGTCTACCGCGCCGGCGGGGGCCGCGTCGAGATCGTCCTGCGGGCGGTCGGCGAGGGCACGTCGCAGCTGCTCTCCCTGCGAGAGGGAGACCTCGTTTCGGTGCTCGGGCCGCTCGGCACAGGTTTTCGGTTTGACCCGGCCTGGCGGTCTGTCGCGCTCGTGAGCGGCGGGCTCGGCCTGGCGCCGATGCTGCTGGCCGCACGGGATGCGCGAGCCGCCGGTCTCAGCGTGCACTGGGTGCACGGCGCTCGCACCGCCTGGGACCTCGGTTCGGAATGGGACGGTGAGGAGGCGACCTGGGCGACGGACGACGGTTCGCGCGGCTTCCAGGGGAGCGCCGTCGCCGCCGTCGAAGAGGAGTTCGGCGCCGTGCTCGCCTGTGGCCCCAACCCGATGCTGGCGGCGGTCGCCGAGCGCTGGCCGGACGCGCAGGTAGCTGTCGAGACGTACATGGGCTGCGGGACGGGCGTCTGCCTCGGCTGCGCGGTGCCCCTCACGGCGGGAGGTTACGACCGCGCCTGCCGGGAGGGACCCGTTTACCGCGCCGCCGACGTGGATTGGCCGGCTCTGCCCTCGCATCTTTACTACACGGCGGTGCCCGTCGCGTCCCCCTCCCGGCCCTCGCCCGCAACCGGGGGAGGCGAGGTGCCGGTATGACGGCGGACCTGAGCGTCGACCTGGGCCACCTCCGGCTCCGCGGCCCCGTGATCGCGGCGAGCGGGACGTTTGGCTACGGTACGGAGGTTCCACTCCTGGAACGCCGAACCCTGGCCGCCGTCGTCTCCAAGGGGATCTTCCTGCGGCCGCGGCCGGGAACGCCGCCCCCCCGGATCGTCGAGACCCCGTCCGGGATGCTCAACGCGATCGGCCTTCAGGGTCCCGGAGCGGAGGCGCTGCTCCGCGACTATGCGCCGCTCTGGTCGGCTTGGGACTTCCCCGTGCTGGTCAACATCAACGGCGAGACGGTCGAGGAGTACGGCGAGCTGACCGCCCAGCTCGACGGGGTCCCAGGAGTAGGCGGCTTCGAGGTCAACATCTCCTGCCCCAATGTCGAGCAGGGAGGCATGTACTTCGGCAACGACCCGCGTGCGGCTGCCGATGTGACGCGGGCCGTCAGACGCCGCACAAAGCTGCCCGTCTGGGTCAAGCTGACGCCCAACGTGGGCGACATCGCGGAGGTGGCAAGGGCGGTCGAAGACGCCGGCGCGGATGCGCTCTGCGCCGTCAACACCTTCCTTGGGATGAGCATCGACCTGCACTCCTTCCGGCCTCGCCTGTCCTTCCGGACCGGCGGCCTCTCCGGCCCGGCGATCCGGCCGCTGGCGCTGCACCTTGCGCACCAGGTGGCTCGTAACGTCCAGGTGCCGGTGATCGGGATCGGAGGTATCGCAGGCCCGGAGGACGCGCTCGAGTTCCTGGTCGCGGGTTGCGCCGCCGTTCAGGTCGGCACGGCCACGTTCGCCGACCCGCGTGCGATCGCCGGGGTGCACGATGGGATCGCCGCTTACCTGGAGTCGAAAGGCTGGACCTCATTGAAGGAGCTGCCACGCTACCTGCCCCTCGACTAAATCGCCTGGCGCTCCGCTGGGCCGAGCTCGAGACCGCCTACCGGGAAACGGATCATTGGGGCGTCGACGAGCCGGATCAGGTGCGCGTCACCGGCAACGCCGAAAGCAGCCTGGTCTTCACGGCGCCGCACTCCGTCAGGGCGCTGCGCGCGACGGAGGAATGGCGGGCCGACTACGGCACCGGGGGCCTGGCTGAATGCCTTGCCGAGGCGATGGGCGGCCTTGCCGTCACCGCTTGGGGGCGCCAGACCGGCAACGCGAACCGTGACCTCGAGGCGGGACCGTTCAAGGTCGAGCTCGAGCGCCGGCTCCGGCCGGGCACGCTGGTCGTCGATCTCCACGGCATGCGGGACGAATGGGGGCCGGACCTGATCATCGGCCTCGGACCCAGTTCGGACGACCGCTCGCGGAAACTGGCCGCCGCTCTGCGCGCCTGCGGCCTGGCCGTCGCCTTGGGCCCGCCCTTCGACGCCTGCCACCCGGGCACGATCACGGCCTTCGTCCAGCGGTCCGGAGGCTGCGCGCTCCAGATCGAGGTCGCCTCGAGGCGCCGCCGTCCGCGTACCGTCCCGGAGCCGGCGGCCGAACTCGGCGCGGCACTCCTGAAAGCGCTCCGCTAGAGCTAGCGGCGGCGGCGCGGGCGGGGCGCTGTACGTGCGAGCCGCTTAACTTCGTCCCAGCCCTTGCTGATGCGCTCCAGCTCGGCCGCCAGCTTCTTGTTCTGAACGCGGAGCGCGCTGTTTTCGCGGACCAGGCGGGCAACCAGCTCCTGCGTCTCCTGAAGGAGCCGGGCGGAACCTTCCTTGACGCTCAATTTACGCGCCACTCTCTACCCGAAGGATAATTCCCCTCAAGGGGGGTCCGTCGCGAACAGCCGCCCGGAGCGACGGCTCAAGGGGGAACTCCCCTCTGGGGCTGGAGGCGAATGCCAGCGGACGCTACTCAGACGGATCGGCGCTTGTCGCTCGCGCCGAAAACCCCGGGCCTCAAGAGCCGGCTCGCGCCCAGGAAGAGGCCCGACACCAGCGCGCCGGCGGCCATCGCCCAGGGCGCGCCGAAGAGCTCGGCGAGCGTCCCCGCCTGCAGGCTGCCAATCGGTCCCACGCCCATCAGTGACTGTGCGTAGAGCGCCATCACGCGACCCCGCAAGACGTCGGGCGTTGCCGTCTGGATGCGGGTGTTTGCGGTAGCCACGAACGTGATCTGGCAGAATCCGGCGGCGGCCAGAAGGGCCACCGACAGCCAGAGCGAGCGGCTCCAGCTGAACACCACCAGGAAGACCGACCAGCTGACGCCTAGGAGGAACTGGTTGCGGCCGGTGGCGACCCGGTGCTGCAGGAAGGCCAGGGAGAGGGCGCCGACCATGGCGCCGAGGCCCTGGGCGGCGACCATGAAGCCGAACCCGCTCGGGCCAACATGGAGGACCTGGTCGGCGAAGAGCGGCAGGATCGTGAAGCGGTTCATCGCGAAGAGCGAGAAGACCCCGACATTCAGGAGCAGCGTGCCGACGACCGCGTTGTCGCGCGCGTAGGCGAGCCCTTCGAGGATCCGGCCGAAAGCGGTCTGCCCCACCCGGGCGCCCTCCCCGACCAGGCTGGGCAAGTTTCGCATCAGGGCCAGCGCTCCGATCGAGGCCAGGTAGCTGACGGCGTTGGCGAGGAAGCAGAGGGGTACGCCGAGAAGGCCGATGATCAGGCCCGCCAGGCTCGGCCCGATCACAGCGGCCGCGTTGAAGATCGTCGAGTTGAGTGCGATGGCGTTGAGGAGGTCCTCCCGGCCCACCATCTCGATCACGAAGGCCTGCCGGCAGGGGACGTCGAACACGTTGATCGAGCCGAGGGCAAGGGCTGCCAGCAGCACCATCCAGTACTGTCCGGTGTGCGTCTCGCTGACCAGGAAGAGCCAGGCCGCCGGCAGGATGAACAGGGTCTGAGTCACGAGCAGGATCCGCCGCTTCGGGAAGCGGTCGGCGAGCAGACCGCCGAACTGCCCTCCGACCAGCATCGGCGTGAACTGCATGGCCAGGACGAGGCCGACCTTGAACCCGGAATGCGTCAGCTCGAGCGCGTACCAGGAGAGCGCCACGCTCTGCATCCAGGTGCCCACCGTCGAGATGACCTGGCCGGCGAAGTAGAGCCGATAGTTGCTGTGGCGGAGCGCTCCCAGGAGCCGCCGCGGGGGGACGCCGGGCGGCTTCAGCTGGGGCAATCGCACGAGCTCCAATCGTAGGGTTCCGAGTGCTACCCCTGTCCGACCTGCGAACTCCGATAGATTTCTGGAGACGTGGCAGCCATCAAGGAAAGCGTCGAGATCGAGGCCCCGGCGGATCGGGTCTGGGCGGTGGTCCACGAGGACTTCAAGAACGCCGGCAAGTGGTCGTCGAACTTGAAGAAGGTGGACGTCCTCGACCCCCTGCCGCTGCGTAAGGGCAGCCGCCTCGTCTACGAGATCCATACCCCCGGCGGGAAGCAGGAGCTCGAGGTGGAGCACACGACTGTGAGCAAGCCGAAGACTTGCACCGGCAAGCTGGTCCGCGGCCCGATCAAGGGCACCTGGAAGTACAGCTACGCCGAGAAGGACGGGGTCACGAAGCTGACCTACACGATGGACTACGAGCCCGCCAACTTCGCCGTCCGGCTCTTCTTCGGGATCATCGACCGCCAGCTCCCGCAGGACGTCGCGCGGACTATGCGCAGCCTCAAGAAATACGTGGAGGCGGGCCGCGGCCCCAGCGCGGAGAAACGGGGAGGCAAGCGCTGAGAGCCAGGCGGTCCTGCCTGTCGGTTCCCGGAACTCAACCCCGATTCCACGCCAAGGCCGCCGAGACCGCCGCCGACGCCGTCTTCCTCGACCTCGAGGATTCGGTCGCGCCGGCCTTGAAGGAGAAGGCCCGGGCAATGGTCGTTGAAGCGCTGCGCACGCACCGCTATGAGGGAAAGACCCGTGTGGTGCGCGTCAACGCCTGCGACACCAAGTGGTGCTACGGGGACATCATCCAGGTCGTCGAAGAGGCCGGCGACCTGCTCGACTGCCTGATGATCCCAAAGGTCGAGGACGCGGGGCAGGTCCACTTCGTGGACAACCTCCTGAGCCAGGTCGAGTCGAAGGCCGGCCTCGGGAAGCGGCTGGGGCTCGAGCTGCAGATCGAATCCGCGCTGGGGATGGAGAACATCGAAGAGATCGCCGCCTCCTCCTCGCGGGCGGAGACGCTGATCTTCGGCCCCGCCGACTTCTCCGCCTCGCTGCGCGTACCGGAGCTGACGGTCGGCCGCCTCAAGCCCGAGTATCCCGGCGATTACTGGCACTACTTCCTCGCTCGCGTAGCGGTAGCGGCACGCGCTCACGGCCTGCAGCCCATCGACGGCCCTTACGCGCAGGTCCGCGACCTCGACGGCCTGCGCACCTTCGCCCAGCGAGCCGCGATGCTCGGCTTCGACGGCAAATGGGCGCTGAATCCCGCCCAGGTTGACGTGCTGAACGAGGTCTTCACGCCCGCCCAAGGAGACTTCGACCGGGCCTGGGCCGTCCTGGAGGCCTATCGCCAGGCCACCGACGTCGAGCAGACGGGCGCCGTCATGCTTGGTGACGAGATGATCGACGAGGCGTCGCGCAAGATGGCCCAGGTAATGGTCGAGCGCGGCGAGTCGTTCGGGATGAAGCCATCGACGAGGTAGCCGCCTACCAGCGGGCCTGGGCGGCGGCTCGCCAGGGCGCGGCCCATGCGGCCAGGGAGTGGTCCGAGCGGACCGGCGACAAGGTGGCCTGGGCCATCGCCCAGGGTGCCGCCGGCGACACCGACGCCGAGTCTTACTCCCCCGCCTTCCTGGAGGTCGGCGACCTCCTCCTGGAGGGCCGCGGCGTGGAGGACGTGGGGGCTGACGAGGAGCACCGATTGCTGCGGCGTACCCTGCGCGATTTCGCGCAGAGCAAGGTGGCGCCACGCGCACAGGAGATCCACCGGCAGGACCTCGACGTGCCTGACGAGATCATCCGCGGGGTGGCTGAGCTCGGCCTCTTCGGACTCTCCATCCCGGAGGAGTTCGGCGGCTCGCTGAGCGGGCGTCCAGACAACGTCGCCATGCTGATCGCGACCGAAGAGCTCTCGGCGGCCTCGCTGGCCGCCGGCGGCAGCCTGATGACGCGCCCCGAGATCCTGGTCCGCGCCTTGCTGAGCGGCGCGACCGAAGACCAGAAGCGGCGCTGGCTGCCGGGGATCGCCACAGGCGAGAACCTCGTGGCCGTGGCCGTGACCGAGCCGGACGCCGGGTCCGACGTTTCGGCTGTCAAGTGCCGGGCGGAGCGCCGCGCGGACGGCTCCTGGATGGTGAACGGCGCCAAGCTCTGGTGCACCTTCGCCGGTCGGGCCCAGCTCCTGATGTTGCTCTGCCGCACCGGCGGACCAGGCCACCGGGGGCTGAGCCTCTTCGTCGCCGAAAAGCCCTCCTACCCAGGGCACGAGTTCGAGCACCGGCAGCGCGGCGGTGGCCGGCTGCGCGGTCGCGCCATCCCGACTCTGGGCTACCGCGGACTGCACACGTTTGAGCTCGAGTTCGACGGCTACGTCCTGCCGGCGACCGCCCTCATCGGGGAGGAGGGTCGCGGCTTCTACCTTCAGATGGAAGGTTTCGCGGCAGGCCGCCTGCAGACGGCGGGCCGGGCGGTCGGCGTGATGCAGGCGGCGGTCCGGGATGCCCTCGCGTACACGCGCGAGCGTTCCCTTTTCGGCAAGCGACTGGCCAAGCACGAACTCACTCGCCACACGCTCGGCCGGATGGGGACCCGGCTCCATGCTGCCCGGCAGCTCTCCTACCAGGCGGGCCTGCTGCTGGCGGCGGGAGGGCAGGAAGGCCAGATGGAGGCCTCGCTGGCCAAGCTCTATGCGTCACGCATGGCCGAGTACGTGACCCGTGACGCGGTGCAACTTTTCGGCGGGATGGGGTACGCGGAGGAGACCGACGTCAGCCGCTACTTCCTGGATGCGCGCGTGCTGGCCATCTTCGAAGGTGCGGAAGAGGTGCTCGCACTGCGCGTCATAGCAAAGGAGCTGGGGGTCCCTCACGATGCCTGAGTTCGGCCGGTTTCTGGAAGAGTTCGAAGTCGGCGCGACGTACAAGCACTGGCCGGGCAAGACCATCACCGAGGCCGACGACCATCTCTTCTGCCTGCTCACCATGAACCACCATCCGCTCCACCTGGACGCCCACTACGCAGAGACCCAGACGGAGTTCGGCCGGAATGTCGTGGTCGGCAACCTGGTCTACTCGCTGGCCCTCGGAATGAGCGTCGCGGACGTCTCCGGCAAGGCGATCGCCAACCTGGAGGTGGAGACGCTCAAGCACGAGCACCCCACCTTCCACGGCGACACCATCTACGCCGAGAGCGAGGTACTCGCGGTGACGCCCTCGAAGTCGAAGTCCGACCGCGGCGTCGTCTACGTCGAGACCCGGGCCTTCAACCAGCGCGGCGAGCGAGTCTGCAGCTTCCGCCGCAAGGTCCTGGTGCCGCGGCGGCCTGAGTCGCAAAGGAGGTCGGAATGAGCCTGAAAGGTCGCAGGATCCTGGTCACCGGCGGCAGCACGGGCATCGGCGAAGCCGTAGTGCGCCAGGCGGTGGAGGCCGGCGCACGTGTGGCCTCGCTCGCGCGCACGGTGGACGAGGGCGAGCACGGCGCGGTCGTCGGCATCAAGTGCGACGTCCGCGACGAGGCTTCCGTGAAGGCTGCCATCGACAAGGCGGCGCAGGCGCTGGGAGGCCTCGATGGTCTCGTCGCCAACGCCGGCTACGGCCTCTACGGGCACATCACCAAGGGCAATCCCGCCGATTGGCGGGACGTCATCGAGACCAATGTGCTGGGCGTGCTCTACACAGTCTTCTACGGCTACCAGAAGTTCCCGGCTGAAGGCACCCGCGACATCGTCTTCATGTCCTCCATCAGCGGGCGGACGGCGCGGCTTGGTGCGGGCGTCTATGCCGCCACGAAGTTCGGCGTCAGCGCAATCGGCGAATCGCTCCGCCAGGAGCTGGCCGAGGCGAAGGTGCGGGTGACGCTGGTCGAGCCGGCCACGGTCGACACGCCTTTCTACGAGCGCTCGGTCCGCCACGAAGGGGCCGGCATCATCCCGCGGACCTTCGACCCGCTCACCGCCGACGACGTGGCCCGAGCTTGCATCTTCGCCATGTCGCAGCCTTTCCACGTGGCGGTCAACGAGATCCTGGTCCGGCCCAACGGCCAGTCCACCTAGTCCAGGGGGCGCAAGCGAGGGAGCTACTCGTAGTAGTTGCCGTTGAACTGGATCCAGCCGGGCACCGGGCAACCACTCGACGTGTGCGCGTGCGTGCAGTGGACCCCGGCGTGCGGCCCAGGGTCGATGTAGAGCTGCCCATGGACCACCACGCGATTCCCCTGATGCGCCGGGACCGACGTGGCCAGAGACGTGTTGTGGTCGACCTCGAGCTGGTCTCCCGCCGGGTCGGACACCAGCAAATGCTCGTGACTGCCGACCTGGGTCGGCTCCGCCAGCACACTGCCGTCGAAGGTCACTTCAGCGCCCGCGCGTCCCTGGACGATGTCCTGGTGAACCGCGCCGTCGTCCGGCGTCGCCCTCGTGCCCGCCGCGTCGCAGGCCGCCAGGAGGAGCAGGAGGCTAAACGAGAGCCAGAGCAGCCTTGAGATCGATCTGGCCTTCGTAGAGCGCCTTACCGACGATCACCGCGTCGGCGCCGGCCTCCGCGAGGGCGCGGAGGTCGTCCAGCGAGCGGATTCCGCCCGAGTAGGAGAGCGGCAGCACGGTCCGGGAGCGGACCCGCTTGAGGGTCTCCAGATCGGGCCCCGACAAGGTGCCGTCGCGTTCGACGGCGGTCAAGATCACCCCGCCGAGCGGCAACGTTGCCCAGCGCGCCAACAGCGTCTCCAGCTCGACCGACTCGGTGTCGGTCCAGCCCGTCACCGCCGGCAGGCCTTCCTTCACATCGAGCGCGGCCAGCACCCGACCAGGTTGGGCCCAGACGGTGGAGTGGAACGTGAGCGGGTCGCGGACCGCGGCCGTGCCCATCACCACCGCGACCGCGCCGGCGTCCAGCCATTCCTGGGCCTCCTTCCGAGTCCGCACCCCTCCGGCGATCTGGACTTCGACCTTGACCGCCTTCATGATCGAGCGCACGACGTCCCGGCTGTCTCCCTCGCCGCGCGCGGCGTCGAGATCGACAACGTGGAGCCTCTGCGCCCCAGCTTCGGCGTGCTCGCGGGCGACCTGGACCGGGTCGTTCGAATAAACCTTCTCGCGGCTGAAGTCCCCCTCGGTCAGCCGCACCGCCAGCCCCCCGCGGACGTCGATCGCGGGGATGACGTTCATCGGAGTCCCCGCAAAGTCCCCGACCTCGGGGCCTGAATCACCGGTAGTTGGTGAACTGAAGGGGAACCGGGATGTCCTCCGCATCGCGGAGCGCCTTGATCACCGCCTGCAGCGTGTCCTTCTCCTTGCTGACGACGCGAAGCTGGTCGCCCTGGATCCGGACCTGGAGCTTAGGACTCACGTTGCGAATGCGCTTCTGGAGGTCGCGCGCGAGGTCGTCGCTGATCCCGGCGTTCAGCTTGACCTCGATCTGGCCCCGTCCCCGGCCGACGGTTTTGGGCGCTTCGGGCTTGAAAAGCTTCCCGGAAAGACCGCGTCGCGCGGCCTTCTCGACGAGCACCTGGTAAGCGGCTTTGGCCCGGTCCTCCGTCGAAGCCTCCAGCACGATGAGGTCGCCCTTGTGGTCGATCTGGGGGTCGGTTCCCTTGAAATCGAAGCGCGTGCCGACTTCGCGACGGGCCTGGTCGAGCGCGTTCGTAAGCTCGGCGTGGTCGTACTCAGAGACGACATCGAAGGAGAACTCGGCCATGTCAGCGGGCGGGTGTCACTAGTGGCCGGTGGCGCTCTTCACGCCGGCCACGATGGCCGCCACGGCCAAGATCACGATCACAAGCGAGGTGCCGCCGAGGATCAGCGCGATGCCCCAGGTACCCTCGGGGACGGGCTCCAGGGGAGGCTTGTATCCGGCCATCTCGACCGCCGGGTAGTCGAGGTCGTCGAGGCCAACCCGCTCGGCGCGCGTCTCCAGCTCTTTGAGGATCTCGCGCCCCCCCGGTGGGAGCGTTTGCCCCTCCAGGTTGGCGAGCGCCGAGCGCAGGTTGTCGCGCGTCTTGCCGAGCTCGATCATGACCAGGTCGAGGGTTTTCGAGGCGGCGGCGGTCTGGTGCTCGCGCCGCAGCTCGGCGATGATGTCGTACAGGGTCATCGACGGTCACAAGATTACAATCAGGGCCGCATGAGCATCGAGACCCAGCGGGGTGCGAAGCCGGCCACGAGCCCTGAGCACCCGAACAGCTGGGTTTACCTGAACGGCGAATACCGCCGTTACCAGGACGCCAGGATCGGCCTCATGACCCACGCGCTCCATTACGGAACCGGCTGCTTCGAAGGCATCCGCGCTTACTGGAATGCAGGCAAGTCGCAGCTCTACCTGCTCCAGGGAGGGCCCCACTACGAGCGGCTGCGTCGCTCCGGGAACATCATGCGCATGACGCTGCCGCACACGACCGAAGAGCTTCTCAACATCACGATGGAGCTGCTCCGCCGCAACGAATACCAGGGCGATGTCTACATCCGCCCGCTCCTCTTCAAATCCGCCGAGATCATCGGCGTGCGCCTCCACGGTGTGCCCGAGAGTTTCGCGATCTACACCGCGCCTTTCGGCAATTACGTGGACGTCGAGAACGGGATCCGCTGCATGGTCAGCAGCTGGCGCCGGGTTTCCGACCAGTCGCTGCCGGCTCGCGCCAAGGTCACCGGGGCCTATGCCAACTCGGCGCTCGCCAAGAGCGAAGCCGAGGAGGGCGGGTTCGACGAGGCGATCGTGCTAACGGTCGACGGACACGTTTCGGAAGGCAGCGCCGAGAACCTCTTCCTCTACAAGGAAGGCGAATTCGTGACGCCGCCGGTCACCGACGACATCCTGGAGGGCATCACCCGCAAGCTCATCATCAAGCTGATCGAGGACGAGCTTGGGAAACGTGTCGTCGAGCGCTCGATCGACCGGACCGAGCTTTATACCTGCGATGAGCTCTTCCTCTGCGGGACCGGCGCCCAGATCTCCCCGGTGATCGAGGTCGACCGCCGCACGGTCGCCGACGGCAAGATCGGCGAGTTCACGGGCGAGCTGCAGGAGATCTATTTCGGGGCCTGCCGGGGAGACAATCCCAAGTATTCCGACTGGAGCCTCCCGGTCTACTAAACCGTCCGTCAGGTCGGCCACTGTTGGTAAGTCGGCTATCCTGCGCGTCGTCGTAGCCCCGAACCCGTTCAAAGGAACCCTTGGTGCCCCAGAAGCAGCCACCGCCATCGCCCGCGGGATCCGGCGCGTCCGGCCGGAGGCGCACGTGATCGAAGTTCCCGTCGCGGACGGCGGCGAGGGGACCGTCGACGCCCTGGTTGCCGCCCACCACGGCGAACGCATCGAGCTCACGGTGAACGGCCCGCTCGGTGATCCCGTGACAGCTGTTTACGGTCTCATCGAGGGCGGGCGCAGTGCGGTCGTGGAGCTGGCCTCCGCCAGCGGCCTGCCGCTGCTGCCGAAAGAACGGCGAGATCCGCGCGTTACTACCACGTACGGCTTCGGGCAGGTGCTGGAGGCCGCCAGGAGGAGAGGAATCAGGACGCTCGTCGCCGGGATCGGCGGCTCCGCCACGAACGATGGCGGCGCAGGTATGGGCCAGGCCCTCGGGTTCAGGCTCCTGGATGCGCGTGGGGACGACCTCCCGCCAGGCGGCGCGGCCCTGGCGCGGCTCGCCCGCATCGACGCCTCGGGTGTCGACCCCGGCTGGCGAAAGGTCCGCGTTCGCGTCGCCTGCGATGTCACCAACCCGCTCTGCGGGCCCGAAGGGGCCACGGCCGTCTACGGCCCGCAGAAGGGCGCCACCCCGGAGATGATCGACGAGCTCGACCGAGCGCTCGCCCACTTCGCCGACGTGGTGGCTCGCGATCTGCGCAAGGAGGTCCGCGACGTCCCCGGCGCTGGTGCGGCCGGCGGGACCGGCGCCGGACTGCTCGCTTTCCTCGACGCCGAGCTGGTCCGCGGCGCTTCCCTCATCGTCGAGGCGTCCGGCCTCGACCGTGCCTTGCCAGGGGCGCGCCTCGTCGTCACCGGCGAGGGCCGCGTCGATCGCCAGACCGCCTACGGCAAGGGTCCGTCAGAGGTGATGAGACGGGCGGGGGCTGCCGGAGTGCCGGTCGTTCTGATCGCCGGCAGCCTGGGCGAAGGTTGGGAGACGCTCGGCGCGCCGGTCGTGCCGCTGGAAGGCGACCCGGATGAGCTCCTCGCCAGGCCTGCCGAGCACCTGGAGCGTGCGGCCTCCCGAGTCGCCCAGGAGATGCTCGCGTGAGCCAGGCACTGGAGCGCACCGACGCCCAGCTGGTGGCTGCGTTCAGGGCCGGCGAGGTGAGCGCTTTCGAAGAGCTCCACCGACGCTACGTAGCAACGATCTACCGGCTCGTCCACCGCACGCTCGGCGACCAGCTGCTGGCCGAGGACATCGCGCAGGAGACGTTCATCCGGTCGCTGCGAACGATGGATCGTGTCGACGAGTCGTTCAACTTCGGTGGCTGGATCCATACAGTCGCCCAGAACCTCTGCCGTGACGAGCTCCGTCGCCGTCGCCGCGACCTCCGAGCCGAGGATCGCCCGGACGACGAAAGGGAGCTGCTCTACGACCTACCTGCGCCGCCCCGCTTCGACCCGGTGGTCAGCTTTGAGCAGCGAGAGCTGCGGCGGCAGGTGTTCCAGGTCGCCCAGCGCCTTCCCGAGAAGTACCGACTGGTGCTGACGCTGCGTGAGCTCCAGGGATTCAGCTACCGCCGCATAGCCAAGGCGATGGGGATCAGCGAAAGCGCCGTCGAGACGCTCGTCTACCGGGCGCGGCTTCGCTTCAAAGAAGAGTTCGTCGCCGAGCAGGGCGGCCTCGAAATGGAGTGCGCCGAGGTGCAGCCGCTCCTGAAGCCCTTCCTGGCCGGTAAGCTGCGTCGTGGGCAGGAGGAGGCGGTCCGCCGCCATCTCGCCGGCTGCGTCAAATGCTCGCGCAAGATCGTGCCTCGCAGGAGAAGCCGCCGGCGTCCGTTAGCATCGGAAGGGGGAGCGTCATGATCGACCTATGAGCAAGGTTAAAGTCCGGTTCTTCGACGACGAGGTGCTCGAGGGGGAGGCGCGGGACCTCGACCTCGACGAACCCGACTTCATCCTCGAGATCCAGGACGCGAGCGGGCTCGAAAACAGCGAGCTGGCGTGGATCCCGTTGACGGCGGTCAAGTTCGTCGAGCTGCCTGAAACCGAGCCCGAGTCCCATACCAAGAAGGTGGCCATCCGCTTCCTCGACGGCGAGGTCCTCCGCGGCTGGGTCGGTGGCGAGGTAGTCCGCCACCGCTACGGCGTTGCCCTTCACCTCCATCCCGAGAAGCCCAACGGCGACGGCAGCGGCAACGGCAACGGCAGCGCCAAAGGCAACGGGTCCTCGGGAAGCCTTCGCCTGGCGATCCCCTTCTCAGCGATCAAAGCGCTCTTCTATGTCCGCGAGTTCGACGGCCGCGTCGAGGAGGACAAGGGGGTGCCTTCGGAGGCTTACCTGGCTCGCCGCACGATGGCGCCCCTGCTTGATGTGCTCGAGGAGATGGACATGCTGAGCCGCCTGCACCGGGGCGGTCTCCTCACCGACGCCGAATACCAATCCAAGCGCGCCCAGCTGCTCGAAGTCCTCTAGCCTCGACCTGTCCTCTCCGGAAGGACCGCCTCGAGGGCCGATCTAAGATGCTGATGTGTCGAAGTACTCTCGGCAGAGCGTCGATCTGGACAACCCGAGCACCTCGACCACCAAGATCGTTGAGCTGGTTCCAGAGAACTCCAGGGTCCTCGACGTCGGCTGCAGCAGCGGCTATCTCGGGGAGGCCCTTATCAAGAAGCGCGGAGCGCGTGTGTGGGGAATCGAGATCGATCCGGACGATGCAGATCAGGCTCGCCAGCGCGGTTTCGAGCGCGTCTTCGGCGGCGATCTCGACAGCTTCGACTGGAACGACCTGGCCGGCCTCGAGTTCGATGCAATCGTGTTTGCCGATGTCCTCGAGCACCTGAAGCGGCCGGCGACCGCGCTGGGGGGCGCCGCTCAACTACTCGCCAGGTCTGGTCAGGTGATCGCATCGATACCGAACGTCGCACACCTCTCGCTCCGGGTGGAGCTGATGGAGGGCAGCTTCGCTTACGAACGGCTGGGCTTGCTCGACGACACACATCTCAAGTACTTCACGAAGCAATCGATCCTGGAGCTGTTCCAGAGCGCTGGCCTGGCGGTAGAGAGCTTCGATGCCGTCGTCTCCGACCTACCCGAGGACCTCATCGAGCAGCGGCTGGAAGCTCTGGGTCTGAAGCCGACGCGCCAGTTCTGGGCGCTGATGGACTCGCCAGAGGCCCGTGCCTACCAGTACATCGTGGTGGCTGGAGAAGGCAGCGCCACGCCGGTGCAGATCAACCTGCCTGAGAAGGTGGTCGCGGCCCACGCCCGGTTGGTCGGCGAGCTGGCCGAAACCCGGGCGAGGCTCGCCCAGATCGAAAGCAGCGCATCCTACCGATTCGGCAGGCTGGCTCGGCGCGCCTACCGCAGGATCATGCCGCGGCTGCCGGCCTGAGCGGCCACCTCTCACGCGCTGTCAGCCGTCGGGGCTGACTGCGACGACTTCGTTGAACGACTGGTAGAACTGCACGCGCTGCGACGCCACCACCGCAACGTCGGCGGTGACGGCGACCGGCCCGCCGAACCCCGCCGGACAGGTGAAGTAGCTTGCCCCATTGGGCCCCACAGTCCCGCTGAACGGTGCGCAGCCAGGGATGGAGACGCTGACGTGGGCGGTCGTGGTTTGCGGGTTCACGACATGCACGTTGTCGGCCTGGAAGCCGGGGCTCGAGAGCCGATCGAACCAGCTCATGTAGAGGGCCGTGGCGGCGTCGCTGGCGCGCACCGCGGAAACCTCGTTGAAGGTCTGGTAATACTGCACCCGCTGCGAGGCCAATACAGGCTGGTCGGAGGTGACCACCACCGGGCCGCCGAATCCCGCGCAGGAGACCGGTGCCGACTCGCCGTGTGCCGGCACCGTGCGCGCGATGGCCCCGCAATTGGGGATGGTGACGGTGGCGTGTGCGTCGCTGGCGCCCGGGTTGACGAGGTGGATGTTGTCGTTCAAAAACCCCGGGCTGGAGAGGTTGTCGTACCAGCTGAAGTAGAGACTCGTCCCTGCTGCCGAAGCAGGCAAGCCGCGCGTCTCGTTGAATGACCGGTAGTACTGGACGCGCTGGGAGGCGATGACGGGATTCCCGGACGACTGGACGACTACGGGTCCGCCGAAGCCTCTGGCGCAGGTGAAGTACTGCTCCGCGCCCGGTTGCAGCGTGGCGCTCGGGCTGCAGCCCGGTTGGCCCGGGATCGTCACCGTGACGCTGGCGTCGGCCGGACCGGGGTTGATCACGTGGATGTTGTCGGCCTGGAACCCAGGGCTGCTGATGCGATCGAACCAGGGAAAGTAAACCGTGTTGGAGGCGAGCGCGAGCGGCGTCGCCGGGGTCTCGTTGAAGGTCTGGTAGTACTGCACCCGCTGGGATGCGATCACGCTCGGGCCGGAGGCGACCGTCACCTCGATGGGCCCTCCGATCTGGCCCTGACCGAGGCTCAAGTGGGTTCCCTGCTGAGGGGCCAGCGAGAAGCGATAAAGCGAGCCACCCAGACGCACGCATCCGGAGCTCGCCGTCGATCCCGGGTTCACCAGGTGAACGTTGTCGGCAAGCATGCCCGGGCTGGCCGTGTCATACCAGCTGAAACGCGACGTTTGGACCGACTGAGCGACAGTTATCGCGTCGCTGGGAACCGACGTGACGCCGTTGCCGTACTGGTTCACTCCCTGCACGGTGAGCGTGTAGCTGCTGCCGGGCGTCAAGCCGCCGAGGGTGGCGAAGGTCGTCGTGCCGGGCACTGACACGGTCGCGCCGCCAGGCGATGCCGTCACCGTGTAGCTGGAGACGCCGGCTGAGCTCGGGCTCGGCGACCAGCTGATCGAGGCTGAGCTGGCTCCGGCGCAGGGGACGAGGGCAGCCGGAGCGCCCGGTATCAGGCTGAAGTGCGTGGCGAGCGTGCTCCAGAGTTCGGACGCCCCACCCCCATAGTCGAGCGTGAAGAGGCCGACGCCGCGCAGGTTGTCACGGTTGACGAGGTCGTATTTGGCGCCGAGTGACCCGATGTCGTCCCAGTACATCTGCTCGAGACAGGCGGGATGGCCGGAGTTCCAGGTCGACCAGGGGCTCACGCCGTCGTAGCTGTCGCGGTGGGAGGCGAAGTTGGTGTTGTCGGGATCGGACGGCATCGAGATGCCGCCGCGGTAGGTCAGCGTCCAGAGGCCGCCCGCGGGGTACTGGTTCGGCGCCGTCGAATTGACGCAGGCGCCACGGTTGTAATAAGGCAGCCCGAGGATGACCTTGCTGGCGGGGACGGCGCTTGCGTACTCGCCGGCTGCGCGGGTGTCGTTGTAGGTGTAGGCGGAAAGAGGCGAGACCGGGTTCAGGCAATAGCGGCTGCAGTAGGTCGGCGGGCCCGAGTAGTTGGACCAGTCGCTGTCGTACGCCATGATGAAGAAGGAGTCGACCGACTTCGCGAGCTCCACGACATCGAAGAAGTTGTAAGGATCGCCCGCCGACGCCGCGTAGCTGTCGATCGACAGATAGGACCCCGCCGGCATTGCCGACCGCAGGTTCTGCGCGAACGACGTGAGACCGTGGCGCGCCCAGCTCGGGTCGGAGGTTCCGCAGCTGCCGTTGAGTCCTTCGTAGTCGATGTTGATGCCGTCGAGCCCGTGCGCGTTCATCTGCTGGACCGACTGCGAGATCGTCGAGCCCGTGTGGGTCAACCCGCTGCACATCTGAGGCGTTCCGGCGCCGAAGTCGAAGAGCTGGATCGTCATCACGACGCGAGTTCCGTGCCCATGGGCGGCCGAGACGAACGCCGACATGGTGCCCGAGTTGAGCACCGCCCAGCCGGTGTCGGAGGTGACCAGGTTGCCGTCGCCGCTGTTGACGTGGACCCCGAAGTAGGCGACCGTCGAAAGCAGGTCGAGGTTCCAGGTGGTGTAGCCGACGGCCGAGCTGCCGAGATTGCCGGCGTTGACGAAGCCGAACACCTCGCGCCTGGGACCTGACGACGACGGGCTGACCGCGTTCGGCCTGGCCGCCAGGGGAGCCGGCTTCGTGAAGGCAGGTCCGGACACTGTTGGCGGGAGCTGCGCCGAATCGGCCGCCGCCTGCTGATTGATCCAGGGGTGGACCAGGTCGTGGGGTGGCAGAGTCGTCGTCGCGGCCGCGACGGGGGTGATGGTCACGAATCCGGTCACCACGGCGGCGGCGACAGCAGCAGCTAGAGGGCGGAGAGCATGCAAGGGCATTGCAGGGAAGTGCCGGTGGCGGTGGCGGAACTCTAGCCTTGCCTGACCGGCCGAGTCAAGTTGAGCAGACGGCTCCCGCGCGGACCCGGCTCAGGCCGCCACCCACCAATCCGCCGCGTTCCAGGCGTCTGTCGAATAGCTCGGATCAGGGACGAAGTTGTGCAGCTTGAAAGGCCGTTGGATCACTCGGGGCCACTGCAGGAGCGGGATCGTACAGTGTTCCGCCAGCCAGACGCGCTGGGCCGCCAGGTATGCCGCCCGGCGCTTTGCGAAGTCGAGCGTGGCCGCTCCGGCCCGAAAGTCGGCGTCCAGTTGGGCCGCCGCACAGCGGTTCCAGTTCTGGCCGTCGGGTGTCGCCGCGCTGGGCACCTGGTCGCTCTGCGCGAAGGGCGCCCAGACGGCCGGATCGGCGTCCCAGGTGTTCGAATACAGGCTCATATCGAACGCGCCTGTCGCATTGGCGCCGTGCTCCAGGAAGGGCGCCAGGAACTGGCTCCGATTGAGGCAGGCGGGCCGGACCGAAGCCCCGAGCTCCTGCCAGCGTGCCTGGAGCAGCTCCTGCTCCTTCTGACGCACCGCATTTCCACAGGTGACCAGCAGCGCGAACTCGAGGCGCCGTCCGGCCTTGCTGCGGATGCCGTCGGCGCCCGCTTTCCAGCCGTCGTCCTCCAGCGTCTGACGCGCCGCCGCGAAGTCGGAGCTCGGGGAGGCGAGGGTGCGGTCGGCATAGGCGACAAGGCTCGTCGGGTAGATGCCCGGCGGGGCCTCGGCGACGCCGCCGAAAACCGTCTTGTCGAGTGCCTGGCGGTCGGCGCCCAGGCTGAGCGCGTCCAGCACCCGAGGATCGCCCACCCAGGGCGGTGCCCGACCGGTCTGCACATTTGTGGCGTGATTCGGGTTCAGGAACTCGGTCTGGAGGCTCGGGGCGATGATCGTCGTGGAATGGGTCAGCTTCTGGAGCACCGGGATGTCGTCCGACCCCAGGTGGAAGCCGACGTCTGCCTCGCCTGACGTCAGGCCCCCCAGGAGCTCTGGCTTGCCGCCGTAGGTCCGGTAGACGACCTGGTCCAGGTAGGCGCCGTGGTCCCGGCCGGACGCATAGCGCGGGTTGGCGACGAGTGTCAGCAGCTGATCCTTCACGGCGCTCTTGTAGGCGAAAGGGCCGGAGACCACGTCGGGCCCGTGGAAATAGGGATCTGAGGCCCACGCGGAAAGCGGCAGCGCGCTCAGCCGGTGCCGCGGCAGGAGTCTGGCCCGGGGCCCGAGCAGGAGGTAGGGCGGGTAGAGGCCGCTCGCGGTCGCGGCCGGCAGGCCGCAGGCGCCGGCGGCGCGGGGGCCGAACCGCCAGACCACCTCGGTGTCGGACCGTCTGTCCATCCCCACGATGTGGTCCCAGCCGGCGGTCGCCACCGGCAGGTCGCCGGCGCAGATCGACTGCCAGGTGAAGATCACGTCGTCGACGGTCAAGGGCTGGCCGTCGCTCCACTCCAGCCCTGGCTTCAAGTGCAGGTCGATGGTCATCGTCGTCCCATCCGCGCCTGCCTTGACGCCGCCGTTCTCCCGGCTGGGAACGCGGGCGACCAGGTCCGGGTAGGACGTCAGCTTGGGATCGAGATTCCAGAGCGGCGCAAACAGCATCGCCGCGACCCGGAGGTCGTTTTCGGTGGGAGCAGTCAGCGGGTTCAGGGTGTCGGGCACCTCCCAGTCCGCCAGCACCAGGGTGCCGCCCTTGTGCCCCGCGGCTTCCGGGCGATAGGTCGAGACCGGCGGCGTGGCCTGCGGCGGCGGCCCGGTGCTGGGCTGACAGGCGATCAGCAGCGCCGCCAACGCCACCGTGGAAGCCCGGCGCATGCGCGTACAGGCTACGCAAACTCCCAAGGGTAGAATTCAGAGGCGTCATGGCGGAACGGAACGGCAGCGGCTCCCAGAAGGGCACTTTCAAGGTCAAGGCCGGCCTGGCCGAGATGCTGAAAGGCGGCGTCATCATGGACGTCGTCACACCCGAGCACGCCCGGCTCGCGCAGGACGCCGGCGCCTGCGCGGTGATGGCGCTGGAGCGCGTGCCGGCCGACATTCGCAAGGAGGGCGGCGTCGCCCGGATGAGCGACCCGAGCCTGATCAAGGCGATTGAGGCCGCGGTCACCATCCCGGTCATGGCCAAGTGCCGGATCGGCCATTTCGTCGAGGCCAGGGTCCTGGAGGAGCTCGGTGTCGACTACATCGACGAGTCCGAGGTATTGACGCCCGCCGACGAGGAGAACCACATCGACAAGTGGCCGTTCAAGGTCCCCTTCGTCTGCGGCTGCCGGGACCTGGGCGAGGCGCTCCGGCGCATCGCCGAGGGCGCCGCCATGATCCGGACCAAGGGCGAGGCCGGCACCGGCAACGTCGTGGAGGCGGTGCGTCATGCGCGAGCGGTCAACGCCGGCATCCGCAAGTTGCAGGGCCTGAACCGCGCCGAGCTGGTGCAGGAGGCCAAGCGCATCGGGGCCCCGGTCGATCTCCTCGAGGAATGCCAGAAACTAGGCCGCCTCCCGGTCGTCAACTTCGCCGCCGGCGGCATCGCGACCCCGGCCGACGCGGCTCTGATGATGCAGCTGGGAGTCGACGGCGTCTTCGTGGGGTCTGGAATCTTCAAGTCGGAGGACCCGCTCCGGCGGGCCAAGGCGATCGTCGCGGCGACCACCTACCACGACCGGCCCGACATCATCGCCGAGGCCAGCGAGGGTCTCGGCGAGGCGATGCGCGGGCTTGAGATCCCGGCCCTCCCGGAAGATCAACTGCTCGCCCAACGAGGCTGGTAGCCAGCAACGGCCGCAAGCCGCTAATCGGGGTCCTCGCGCTGCAGGGCGCCTTCGCGGAGCACGAGCGCGCATTGGCGGCGGCCGGCGCCCGCACCCGGTTGGTCCGTCTCAAGGAGGACCTGGCTGAGCTCGACGGCCTCGTCATTCCCGGTGGCGAGAGCACCACGATGACGATGCTCATGCAGCGGATGGGCCTCTACGACTCGGTTCGCCAGGCGGTGCGGGACGGCCTGCCCACTCTCGGCACCTGCGCCGGGATGATCCTTCTGGCCGAGCGGATCAGCGACGGTCTCCCGGACCAGCCCGGGTTCGGCATCCTCGACATCGCCGTCCGCCGCAACGGCTACGGACGCCAGGTCGACAGCTTCGAGGCGGATCTCGAGCTGGCCGGTGACGAGCGGCCGTTCCCGGGGGTGTTCATCAGGGCGCCGATCGTCGAGGACACCGGCTCGACCGAGGTCATCGCCCGGCACGAGGGCGACCCGGTCGGAGTCCGGCAGGGCTCGGTCATGGCGCTCGCCTTCCACCCGGAGCTGAGCGGTGATCTGCGCCTCCACGAGGAGTTCGTCCACCTGGTCGAAGGCCGCGCCAGCTGATGGGCGGTGTCCGGGCGGCCAGCGTCCGCGACCTGGCTCGTATCGAGGAGATTCAGCGGGAGGGCGGCGGCGAGCTGTCGGAGACAGCCGCCCGGGGCCCCGTCCGCCTCTGGTCGCTGCTGAGCCAGACCATCTCTTCGATCTTGCCCGCCATGTACAACGACACGCTCCTCTATGTGGCCGAAGAGGAGGGCGAGGTGATCGGGTTCATCCAGGCCGCCAACCGGCCGGCCGGAGTCGGGCTGGCCGGTGCGACGACGCTCCAGGTCCTGAACCTCTGCGTCGATCCTCGCTTTGCGACTGAAGAGGTCGGCCTCGCTCTCATCGAGCACCTCTCCAATCAGGCACTCCAGCGCGGCGTGCACAGGCTCTTCGTCCGCCTCCCCCTGGAGGATCGCCTGACGCGCGTCTTTCGGATGCAAGCGTTCCGCCAATACGCGATCGAGTACGTCCTTTACAACGAGTCGGCGACCGCCACCAAGGCGCCCGAGCCGGTCGGGCTCCGACCCGAAAAACGCGGCGACTTCGCCCGGCTCTACCAGCTCTACCGGAAGGTGACACCGCCTGGAGTGGCGCAGGTCGAAGCGCCCACCTCCAGGGAGTGGAAGGCGCTCCGCGCCGAGTGGTTCGGGCACGGCACCGCCCGCGGCCAGACCGACCAGCAGTTCGTGGTCGACCGCGTCGAGCTGGTGGGCTGGATGCGAGTCCAGCGGAGCTCCTCGACCAGGCCCCACTCGCTCTCCTTCATGGCGCTGCCGGAAGAGCCCCTACCGCACGAGATGGTCGACTACTCGCTCTCCCTGCTCGGCAGCCGTCCGGGGACGGTCTGGTCAAGTCTCCGTCACTATGATTCCCACATGATCGAGGCCCTTCGAGCGCGGGGTTTCAGCACTCTCGTCACGCAGTCGCTGATGATGCGAGAGCTGGCTCTGCGCGCTCCCGTGAAGGAGAAAGCGAAGGGCCTGGTCCCCTCTTTCGGCTGATGGAGGAAGCCCTGGACCGGCAGCCGGCTGGCTGGGATCCCGAGATCGAGCTCCTCGCCCAGACGCTGCCGCCTCACCTTTACCAGGCGGTCCACGAGCGTATCGATCCCGACCAGCTCCTGGAGATCGTGCTCGACCTCGGCCGGGAGTCGGAGGCGCGCGTGCCCGGCCGGGAGGTGCTCTTGAGCGACCAGTCGGTGACCGCCTCCGACCTCGACTATGTGGCCAACCGCGTGGGGCAGTTCGGTGATGACAACCGGGCAGGCATCGAGCGCACCCTGCACCGGGTCTCCGCCATCCGAAACCGGACCGGCCGCATAGTCGGCCTGACCTGCCGGGTGGGCCGCGCTGTTGGCGGGACGGCCGACATCATCAGGGACATCGCGCTCGCTGGCCAGAGCATCCTGCTGCTCGGCCGGCCTGGGATCGGAAAGACCACGATCCTGCGTGAATGCGCGCGGCTGCTCGCGGACGAGCAGCGCAAGCGCGTCGTCATCGTCGACACCTCGAACGAGATCGGTGGCGACGGCGATATCCCGCACCCGGGCATCGGCCGCGCCCGGCGGATGCAGGTTCGCACACCGCTCCTCCAGCACTCGGTGATGATCGAAGCCGTCGAGAACCACATGCCCGAGGTGATCGTGATCGACGAGATCGGCACCGAGCTCGAGGCCGTGGCAGCCCGCACCATCGCCGAGCGGGGCGTGCAGCTGATCGCGACAGCGCACGGCCAGACGCTCGAGAACCTCATGGTGAACCCGACCTTGAACGACCTTCTCGGTGGCATCCAGAGCGTGACCCTGTCGGACGAGGAAGCCCGGCGGCGCGGCACTCAGAAATCGGTGCTCGAGCGCAAGGCTCCGCCCACGTTCGACGTCCTGGTCGAGATCCAGGACCGGGATCGGGTCGCCATCCACCTGCCGCTCGCCGAGGTTGTCGACGCGGCGCTGCGCGGCGACGTGCCGACACCCCGGATCCGGCTCCGCACGCGGGAGGGGCGTGTGCTCTCCAACGTGGAGGAGGACCGCCAGGACGCGCCGCCGCCCGGGCTCCGGGCGACCATGGTCGCGTCGAGCAAGCGGCCTCGCGCGATCTTTGCCTACGGGGTCAGCCGCCAGTACATCGAGCAGTCGGTGCGCGACCTCGCGATCCCTGTACGCGTTCTCGGCAACCCCGACGGCGCCGACCTCGTGCTGACGCTGAAGAACTACTACCGGCGCCGGCCCGACAGCATCCGCCACGCGGAGACCTCCGGCGTGCCCATCACCATCTTGAAAAGCAACACCGTCTCCCAGGTCAGAGAGGCGCTGGCCCAGCTCTACGCGGGCGACGGCGCCGACGACACGACAGCCCAGGCGCTCGACGAGGCGCAGGCCGCTGTGCGGAGGGTCAAGTCGACGCTCCAACCGGCCGAGATCTCGCCCCAGAACGCCTACGTGCGCCGGCTCCAGCACAAGCTGGTCGACGAGCAGGGAGGGGTCGAGGCCAAGAGCACGGGGAAGGAGCCGCAGCGGCGGCTGCGCATCTACCTGCCCGGCACCGAGTGAGTCGCCGTTCCCGCGGGATCTTCATCACGTTCGAGGGTCCGGACGGGGCCGGCAAGTCGACACAGGTCGAGCTGCTGGCGCAGGCGCTGGCGGAGCGGGAACCATTGGTTTTCCGCGAACCGGGCGGCACCGAGCTGGGCGAGCGGATCAGAGAGATCGTCCTCCACCGGCCCGAAAGCATGAGCGCGGAGGCGGAGATGCACCTCTTCATGGCCGCCCGCGCCGAGCTCTTGCGCACGCGGATCGAGCCGGCGCTGGCCGCGGGCCGAATCGTGATCGACGACCGCTACCAGGATTCGACGCTCGCCTATCAGGGCGGCGGCCGCGGCGCGCCGGTGGACTGGCCGGCGTCCTTTCCCAAGCCCGACCTGACGATCTTGCTCGTCCTCCCTCCGGATGTCGGTCTGGACCGGATCCGGTCGGGCGGCAAGGGCCTGGACCGCCTCGACGCCGAGCCGCTCGACTTTCATCGGGCGGTGGCGGCGGCGTACGATCGGTTGGCGGCGGCCGATCCGGACCGGTTCCTTCGCGTCGATGCGCGAGGGGCGCCAGAGGAGATCCACGCGGAGGTGCTCGGTAGGGTCAGGAGCCTCTTGGCTGAAAGCGAGGTGCGGGCATCAAGCTGATCATCGCCGTCGTCCAGGGTGAGGATTCCCAGCAGACCATCCAGGCCCTGTCCAACGCCGGCTACAGCGTGACGAAGCTGGCGTCCTCCGGCGGCTTCCTGCAGCAGGGGAACGCCACGCTCATGATCGGCGTCGAAGACGATCGCGTGGAGGCGGCGGTCACGATCATCCGAGAGAATTCGCGGGAACGGAGCCGCTTCATGACCCCGTTGCCGCCCCTGGTCGAACCCGGCGAGCTGTTCATGCCCTACCCGGTCGAGGTCCAGGTCGGCGGCGCCACGATCTTCGTGGTCAAAGTGGAGAGTTTCGAGAAGCTCTAGCCCGCCTGCGGCCCGGCACCTATTGCGATCCGGTGCGAATCTCTCAGACTAGCGCGACGTGATCTCTGTCCAGGGCCTCCGGAAGCGCTTCGGCGCCGTCCAGGCAGTCGCCGGAGTCGATCTCAAGGTGGACCGCGGCGAGATCCTGCTGCTGCTCGGCCAGAACGGCGCCGGCAAGTCCACCACTCTCCGCTGCCTGGGGGGCATCCTGCGCCCCGACTCGGGCGAGATCCGCTTTGACGACCTCCGGGTGCCTGACGACATCGACAGCATTCGGCGCTCGCTGGGCGTGGTGCCCGACCAGGCTCGGCTCTACGGCCGCAACACCGCGTTCGAGTACCTCGACCACTTCGGCCGGGTCTACGGACTGCCCGAGATAGCGCGGCGGCGCCGGATTCGCGAGCTACTCGAACGGTTTGAGCTCGAGGACGCCGCCGGCCGCGTCCTCTACACGTACTCGCGCGGAATGGCCCAGAAGGTGGCGCTGATCCGCGCCACCCTGCATGAACCGAGGTGGCTCTTCTGCGACGAGCCGACGGTCGGGCTCGATCCGGTGGCTGCCGCCGACATGCGCCGCTACCTCGAGGAGCAGCGCGACCGGGGCGCGGCGGTCATCGTGACGACGCATCAGCTTGCGGAGGCCGAGCTGCTGGCCGACCGCATTGCGATCATGCGCGGGGGCCACGTGGTGGCAGCGGGCAGCCTGCCAGAGCTGCGCCGCTGGGCCGGGGCCGAGCGGCGCTTCACCGCTCGCCTGCCGGGCGGGCGCACTGTCTCCTACACAGCTGGCTGGCAGGTGGCTGATGAGGAGCTGGCCCGGCGGGCGGCCGAGCTCCAGGGCCGCCTGGCCGCGGAGGGAACGCCTTATCTGGAGCTGCGTGAGGAAGCGCAGGGCCTGGAGGCGGTCTACCTGAAAGCGATGGACGAGCCTGAGGCGCCGGCGTCGGAGCCGTCCGCGCCGGCTCTCATACCCGGCATCCGGCCGCGGCGGATGTTCGCCTCCCTGGCCGGCCAGAGCCGCCGGCTGCGGGAGTTCCTGCCCTTCTACGTCGCCTCCTGGTGGCGCCGCGGCGACCTCTCCTGGGTCATCTATCTGAACGCCTTCGTCCTGCTCCTGGTCGCGGTCGTCGCGCTCTTCGGCAGCATCCCCGCCGTGGTCGGCGCCTTCGCCGGCCGGGCAGCGGGGTCCGGTGTGTCGGTGGCGGGGCTGCTGCTACCGCTTTTCTTCATGTCCTTCGCGCTCCTGGAGTCGATCAAGAGCTCCATCGGTATCTGGTGGGAGAAGGCGCAGCAGTCGCTGGAGGTCTTGCTCTACACCCCACTCGACGACCCCTCGCTGGTCTGGCTCGAGGTGTTGCCGGGCGTCGCCGTAAGCAGCGTCTACGTGACGGCCTGGATGGCGGCCGGGATGGGGCTGATGGCCCTCTTCGGACGTCCGGCGCCGTGGGATCTGCTGCCGGTCTTCGCCCTCGTCGCGGCCGCGACCGCCTACTGGGCTGCGATGGGCCGGATGCTCGGCTTCATGCTCTTCCCTCGTGAAGGCGCCGCGGGCGGCGCCTGGTCCTTCTTGCTCTCGCCCATCTCGGCGGCGGTGGCGGATATCCCACTCGCTCTCTTCGTCTTCCGTTCGCCGCTGGCTCCGGCCTCGCTGGCGCTCCCCTTCGCCGCCTGCCTGGTCCTGACGGTCATCACTGGCGCCACCTTTGACCGCGAGCGGCTCCTCGAGAGCGGCGCCGGCCGCGAACGCCCGCGCCGGCGCTGGCTGCCCACCGCGGCTCTCCGCCGGCACGCCGCGGCCCTCGCCCTCGGCCTGGTCTTGGCCGCTGTTCCCGCCGGGACGGGGGCAGTGCTTGCGGCCGGCACACACGCGCACTCCTGGGCCGCGGTGACTGCCGTGGCTCACGGAAGTCAGCCTTCCGATCCAGCGGCCCCGGGCTCGCGTTCCTTTCAGCTCGAGGTGCCCAGCTCCACCGTGACGGTCGCCTCTTCGCTTCTAGCCGGCGTGGTGGCGACCTTTGGCCTGATGCTGGTGCTGCTGGCGGTGACCTTCGCCGCCTTCTTCCTGCTCGGACTGCCCGAGCTCCTTTTGCTCCCGGTGCTGGCCGGCCTCTGGGGCGTGCAGGTGAGCTTTGGACCCACGGCACCGCTCCAGGACTGGCTCGGCCTGGGCGCCGGCCTGGCGCTGCTGGCGCTGACTGTCAACACGGCGGCCGGCATTCCTCTCTACACGGCGCTGGCCTTCGGCGCCGGCTCCCGGGTGGACCGCCTGCGAACCGCCTGGACCGACTACTTCGCGCTTTACCGGGGCCTTGTGATTCCAGCCTGCGCGGGCTTCGGTGTGGTCGTGGCCGCTCTGCTTCTCTTCACCCGCTAGCCAAGCAGTATTTCGCCGGAACCTGTGTGGCCCAATTCAGTCAGGCCTTGACGAGCGCTAGAGGTCGAGCGACTGCGCCACCAGCTCGCGGTGATAGGTAGCGTCCCCGAGCGTCACCTCGGAGGCCTTGGCCCGCTTGAAGTAGAGGTGCATGTCGTGCTCCCAGGTGAAGCCGATGCCGCCATGTACCTGGATGCCATTCCCAGCAATGTTGCGATAGGCGTCTGATGTGTAGGCCTTGGCGATGGAGGCTGCCACCGGCCGGTCCGGAGCGTCGGCGTCGACAGCCCAGGCGGCGTAGTAGGTGACGGAGCGAGCGCTCTCCACCTCCAGCAACATGTCGGCCAGCTTGTGCGACACCGCCTGGTAGATGCCGATCGGCTTGCCGAACTGCTGGCGGGTCTTGGCGTATTCGACAGAGGCCTCCATGACCTGCGCGGCGCCGCCGACCATCTCCGCGCAGAGCCCCGCGGTCGCGGTGTCCAGCGCCCGCTTGAGCGGCGCCCAGCCTTTGTCCGGCTCGCCCATCAGGGCATCAGCCGGCAGCGTCACGCCCTCGAACTTGACCTCGTACCAGCGGTGCGTCATGTCCATCGTGGAGAGCGGCTTCACGGTCAGCCCGGTGGGCCGGCCTTTGACGAGGAAGAGCGTGATGCCTTCCTCTCCGGCGCCTCGGG
>VBGR01000089.1 GCA_005880695.1 Chloroflexota bacterium | reverse complement strand
CCGCCCTCGTGCCGGGCCACCTCCACGTCGTTCAGCCAGACCGTCGCCCGGTAGTCGACCGCCCCAAAGTGGAGCAGCACCCGGTCCGCCTCGGGAGCCTGGAAGCGCCGCCGATACCAGACGACGTCACCGGGCGCCCGCAGACCGATCCCGGAAAGCCGCGACTGGGGAGCGAAGGGCACCAGGATGCGGCGATCGAACCTGGCAGTCTCGCCGGCGCCGAACTCCCACTCGCCGTTCAGGTTGACCCAGTCGCGGCGCCGCAGCGTCGGCCGCGGATACTCCGGGCGGGGTTGTAATGCCGGCCGCGTCAGACCGGCGCCGGGCTGGCCTGGCGCTTGAGCACCTCCAGCGCAGTGACGTACTCCTCGACCGCGATGACGAACTCCGCGTGGCTCCAGGTCAGCGGCGAGACCGAGAGCGGGGCGCCCGTGTGCGGGTGCAGCTGCTCGGACAGCAGGCCGCCTTCCAGGGCGTGCCGGCAGGTCCACTCGATGATGGCCCGCGCCGGTTCCAGGTCCTCGGGCCGGCTGGCGGTCGCGATGTGCCATTGCGCCAGCCAGAGCGTGCAGATGAACCAGGGATTGCCGGGCACCCGCGTCACGTCCGGGTCGGCCTGGAAGTAGTAGTCGCCCTTGTAGCGAGCCAGGCCGCCGGTCGCGTTCTGATTGGAGAGCTCGCTCTGGATCGCCTCCATGGTGCTGACGATGCGAGGGTCGTCGGCCTGGTACATCCCGAAGCGCCAGAGCCCGTGGAGCGCGCTGTCCAGGACGGCGTCGGCGACCACCTCGCCGTCGGGGGAGATGGTGAGCCGCCGCGCGAAGCGGCCCAGTTCGGGCCGGAAGAGCTGGCTGTCGGCGGCCTCTTTGAGCTGGGTCTGGGCGGCCAGGAAGGCGTCCCGCTCGAAGGCGTCTCCGAAGAGGGCGGCGAACCGGCGGGCAGCTTCCAGCCCGCCCCAGATCGCGGCAACCGTGAACGCGTGGACGCCCCAGCGCTCCTCCCAGAGGTCCCAGGAAGGCTTGGGCAGCCCGGTTCGTTCGTCCACGTAGGCCGCCAGGAAGCGGGCGCTGCGGAGGACCAGCGTCGAATACAGCTTGGCCGCGAAATCCAGGTTGCCGTGGATCTGGAAGTGCTCCCAGAGCGCCCAGAGCACGAGGCCGGTCTCGTCCTCCTGGATCGCCAGGACCGGCTCGCCCTTCTCGTCGGACCAGGGGTGCCAGGAGCTGCCGACCAGCCCGTCCGGCGTGTACTTGTGGGCGAAGTACGACCAGTCATCTTGAGCGATCTCGATCCGCTGGCAGAACTCGAAGAAGGTCCGCGTGATGTCCTCGTGGCCGGCGCGGTCGAGCGCATTGGCGGTCAGCGCGCCGTCTCGCGGCCAGACGTAGCTGTAGGTGTCGCGCGCGAACTTGGTGATGTCGAAGTCGTTGGCGGCCACGAAGGCGCCCCGGTTGTCGCATTGGGTCCTGATCGTCAGCAGCGAGCGGCGGTAGAGCTCGTGCACGTCCGCCCCGAGTGCCTCGTCGATGCGCCGCCGGTCCTTGCCCGACCAGATGCTCCAGTAGTTGAGCGTGCGCGTGCGATAGGTGGACTCGCCCCGCCGCAGGATCAGCTCCTGCCCGAACTCGGTGACGCCCCGGTAGTCGGTCGCCATGCAGAGCCAGTGCGTGAGCTCCGCCTTGGCGCCCGGGATCAATGAGCCCAGCTCGAACGCCACGGTGGAGTCGACCGCGCCCTGGTCGATCGGGTTCCGGCCCAACTCGCCGTCGACTGCGTCGAGCCAGGTGCCGGCGCGGTCGAATCCCTTCTTCCCCGTGGCCCAGGAGCTGATGCCCTCGCCGAGCGGAGAGCGTCCCCCGATCAGGAAGTAGCGGTCGTCCTTGTAGGCGACCACCGCCCGCTGCCGCGGGTCGTAGGCGCAGGTGCAGCCGAGGTCGGCCTCCTTGATGTACCAGTCGTAATGGAAGAAGGCGATCGCCCTTTGGACGGGTGCGTCACAGCGCACCTCGAGGTTGCGGAAGAGCCAGTCGCGCGCCATGTCCACGTAGTCGGTGAAATGAACTTCCAGGCCGAGGCCGGGATGACGCACGTGCACGTCGGTGACGAGTGTGTCTTCCGCGTAGCCGAGCGTGCGGGTCCAGCCCTCGTCCTCCAGCCAGGCGAAGCGGCCGTCGAGGAAGAAGCCGGTCCGGCAGACGTTTCCCGCCGTGTGGTTCTCGAGCCCGACCTGGGGATGGAAGATGTCGCGCAGCGAGTAGGCGGCGTCGAACGCGACGAGCGCGTTGCCGTTGCCGATCACGATGCTGCGAGGCACGCTAGCGTGTCCTAGCCCGGGACTCGAGCGGCGCTGAAATCCGGCCGGCGGCCGATCGGGTACGGCGTCCACTCCCCGCGCGCCAGCAGCTCCGCCGCCATCGCGTCCAGCTCCTGGATGCGCTGGTTGGAGCGCAGGGCCTCCCGGATGGAGAGGATGCCGACCGCGGGGCGCTGCTTCTCGATGACGTGGCGGAGCATGGTCAGGTGCGCGTTGTCGAGCACGCCCGGCTGCCGGATGTTGCGGCGCGCGGCGTGGACGCTGGCCTGGGTGCCGTCGATGGCCTCGCCGCGGCCGAAGTCGAACTTGTAGAAGGGGCGCCGACCGGTGAGCCGCCCCTCGGAGCTGAGCTTGATCCACTTGGAGTTCTCGACGCCCTTGCCCATCTCGATCACAAGGCGCACCGGCCGGCCCTGGTGCGTCAGGGTGCCGGTCATCCGCGCGAAGGTTTCGCGCGAACCCTGGAGCGGCTCGTGGCGGCCGATGCGCAGCGGCGTTTCGGCGTCCAGCCGGATGCGGTCGATTGGGGTGAAGAGGGAGACGATCGCGAAGGCGTGCGGGATGAGGTCGGCGATCACGCCGATCTCGGCCGCGGCGCCGGTCAGCGGCTGCTCCTCCAGGATCTCGACCCGGATCTCCTCGACGGTATCGAGGAAAGCGCGCAGCGTGCGCTCCTCGGTCAGGAGCAGCTGGAGCAAGCGCACCTCGAGCTTGAAGTAGTAGTGGTCCGCCGCCACGATCTGGACCCGGCCGGGCGCGCTGTCGAGGAACTTGCGGTACTCCTCGGGTGAGGCGCCGAGCGGCTTCTCGATGACGATGACGTCACTCAGGTCGTAGTAGCGGGCGAGGGTGGGCAGGTGCGTCGCGGCCGGCGTCGCGATGTAGGTCACGACGTAGCTGCTCGCCTCCAGCTCGGTTTCGAGCTGCTCGTGGGCGGGATTCCCTTCCGCGTCCCAGTAGAAGGCGTCGCCGTGCGCGAGCACCTCCTCCACCCGCCCGGAGAGGGTGGCGCGGGCGCCCGGCGTGTCGAGCTGGACCACGTGCGTCTTGAAGTTGAAGAACTGCTTCAGCGTCAGAAGATGCTGGTAGGCCTTCTGGCCCCACTGGCCGAAACCGACCAGCACGAAGTCCTTCTCGATGTGCCGCTCCTCCTCGGCGAAGGCGTGCAGGCGGGCGTTCTTGATGGCGACCGCGGCCTGGTGGGCCAGCCCCTGGGCCAGCTCGACCTCGTTTTGAGTGAAGCTGCGCGCCTCCCCGACCTGGGCCAGCACCGCCGCGCCGATGGGGTGGCCGTCGGCGATCAGGGGAACCGCCAGCAGCGAGCGCACCTTGAAGAGCTTCGAGTAGACGTCGTCGACAAGGTCGGAGGCCGGCGCGTCGTCGATGACGAGCGGCTCCCGGCGGTCAAGGACTTCGAAGAGGAAGGAGCGCTCCGGCCGCTCGCCGCGCTGGCGCCGCCAGGCCTCCTCGTCGCTTGATGCGGCGGCGCCGTACCAGCCAGACCCGTCCTCTTCGTAGAGGGCGATCTGGCAGACCGAGGCAGAGACCAGCCGGACCAGGTTGCGAGCCACGAGGCGCAGCGTCTGGTCGAGGTCGATGGAAGAGGCGATCGCCTTGCTGACGTCGCTGCTCAGCTCCAGCTGCTCGGCGTGGAAGCTCACATCCTCGTAGAGCCGCGCGGTCTCCACGGCGACCGCCACCAGGCTGGCCGCGGCCCGCAAGGCTTCGACTTGCGTGCGCTGCAGCGTCCGCCGGCGCGAGGTCGCGTAGCCGAGCTCGAGGACGCCGGACGCCCGCCCGCGCGTGTCCATCCCGAAGGGGATGAAGACCCGGTTGACGTCGTGGTGGGCGCGTTCCTCGAAGACCTCGCCGGCCAGGCTGAAGGGCGGATCCGGCACGCCACCGGAGGGTTCCACGAGCCAGGCCGTGACCTGCGCGATGGTGCTCCCGTCCGCCTTGCGGACCGGGACCGGCACCGCCAGCAGCTGCTCCTCGGAGTAACCCGCCAGCACCTCGGCGCCGCCGACCGAGCCCACGGCGACCACGTGCCAGCCGCGGGCGGCGAAGGCCAGCACGTCGTCGCCGGCGAGGTCCCGGACCTGCTCCAGCGGTTCGGATCCGACCGCCAGCCGGACGCCGAGGTTGCCCTCGCCGACGTCCTCCAGGAGGAAGACGCTGGCGATGTCGAAATGGAACTCAGGAATCTCGCGGTCGGTCAGGTGCCGGACCAGCGCTGAGAGGACCTGCTGCCGCGTCGACCCGGGCCGAAGCATGGCGTTGCTCATGCGACTCAACGCGCCCAGCACGCGGTTGGTGTCCTCGAGGCGCGCCACCAGCCGCTGGGCTGCCAGCGCCGAGGCGAGCAGGTCGGCCGCCGTCCTGAGGAGCGCAACCGTCGCCGGCGCCAGGCGCCTGATCGCGAGCGGGTCCCGGCTGAAGGCGATCAGCTGGCCCTGGGGCTCGGCGGCGTTCAGCTCCAGGCTGGCCACCAGTCGGAGGTCGCGCGCGGCCGAGCGCGTGGCGGCCAGGAGCGGCGCCTCCCACTCCGCCGGCTCGGGGGGGACGGCCACAGAGCCGGGCAAAGCGTCGAGACCTTCGCCGGCGACAAGGCCGAGCCGCCCGTCCTCCTTGAGCTGGTAGACGGCCACGGCTTCCACGCTCAGCGCCGTGCGGAGATGCGTCAGAGCCTCGGTGATGTTGCGGTTGAAGGCGGACCCGGTCGCTGCGCCCAGGTCCCGGGTCAGGATGCCGGCTGTGGCGAGCGCCTCCCGGTCGGCCCGGGCCAGGAAGCTGGCGACAGCCGCCGCCCCCTCCGCGGCCCGCCGCTCCAGCCCGACCAGCCGTTTGGCGTCCGGCAGTTGCGCGGCGTCCTGGAAGTTCAAGTAGACGAGTCCGTGCAAGGTGGACCCGCTCAGCAGCGGCAGTCCGATCACGGCGGCCACCTGATGGCGGCGGACAAAGCTGCTGTCCAGCTCGGTGCGGGCATCCCGCGCCAGCAGCGTGCGCCTGGTCGCCGTCAGCCAGACGTTGGAGCCGTAAGTGCCGAACCCAAGGTCAGCGGGCGCTTTCCCGGCCGCTTCGTCGGAGAGGTAGCGGGCGACCTGGTCCCGCATGTCGGAGAGCGAATCGCCCAGCCGGTCCTCCGACACGCCCACCGCGAATGGCGCGTAGAACTCGTGCGTCTCCTGGTTGTAGAGGTAGAGCGTGGCGATCTGGGCGCCGGAGGCCTCGACGAACCCGGCCAGCAGGCCGCGCAGCAGGTCAGCCAGCGCCGGAGCGCCGAGCTCGCCTGGGGTCGCCGCTGCCCGCGTCACGCCCCTGTTGCCCACAGCCTGGGAAAGGTTAACCCCGGTTCAGCTCACAATCGGCTGATGGTCGAATTAGGGTCGGTTGCCTGGCGCGTCAACAGCGAGAACGCGCTTCTCCTCGGCGGCGGGCGGGCGCTGCTGATGCAGCTCGCGCATCCGAAGGTCGCACAGGGCGTGGCCGACCACAGCGACTTCGAACGCGACCCGATCGGCCGTCTGAACCGGACCATGGAGCTTTCCCTGGCGCTCAGCTTCGGTACGCCGGCCGAGGTGACTGGCGCGGCGAGGCAGATCAACCAGGTCCACGGCCGCGTCAGGGGTGACGGCTACTCGGCGACCGACCCGGACCTGCTGCTCTGGGTCTACGCCACCCTGATCGACAGCGCGCTGCTCACCTACCGGACCTTCGTCAGTTCCTTGAACGAGGCGGACGCGGAGGCTTATTACCAGCAGAACCGGCCGATCGGCGAACTTCTGCGCATCCCGCAGGCCAGCTTTCCGCCCACCCTGGCGGACTTCGAAGCCTACGTCGAGGGCATGCTGCACGGAGGTCCGGTCCAGGTCGGTGAGGTGGCCCGCCGCCTCTCGGCGCAAGTCCTCCGGCCACACGTGCCCCGGTTGCCGGGCGCGGTCTTCGCACCCTTCGCGGTGATCACCACCGGTCTACTGCCGCCGGTCCTGCGCGAGGGTTACGGATTACCCTGGCGGGGCCTCCAGCGTTCCGGCTACCGGGCAGCTGTGACCGCCGTCCGAACGCTGCTCCCGGTCACGCCGCAGAGGCTCCGGCTGGTCCCCCAAGCGCGCCACTCCGCAGCCTAAAAATCTTGATAGTATCGCTATAATGAAAAGCTGCCCTAACGGATTCTTAGACTGGAGGCAAAAGGACCACTTATGAAAGAGAAGATGAAGGGTAAGCTGGAGGAGGCCAAGGGCAAGCTCACCGGCGATCGGAAGACGCAGCTGAAGGGCAAGGCCCGCCAGATGGTGGGCGGCGCCAAGCAGACCGCCAAGAGCGCTGCCTACGACGCCGAGCACCCCAAGCGGAGCCGGCCCTAGACGAGACGAGCAAGGAGATTTCAGAGATGCGGGCGAGCGACCTGACGGAGAGGCTCAACAGGCAGGTTTCCGAGCGCAGCGAACGGCTCGCGAAGCAGCTCGATCGCCAGACCGAGCGGCTCCTGGAGCGGCTGGGTGATGTCCTCGACCGCGCCGACTCGTACCAGCTGGACCTCCGGCGCCGCATGGCACCGGCCCCGCCGCCGGCCAGCCGGGCGGGCCTCGTGATGACGCTGCTGACCGGGATCGGGATCGGCTTCGCCGCCGCCTATTTCATGGACCAGCAGCGGGGCGCCGAGCGTCGCCAGATGTTTGCGGATCGCAGCCGGAAGACGTTCGGGACGATGGGCTATCGGGTCCAGGGCGTGGCGAACGACGCCCGCAACAAGGCCGAAGGCAAGCTCCGCCAGGTGACCACGCCACCCGACAATCCGAACCCTGACGACCTGACGCTCGTCGACCGCGTGGAGAGCGAGCTCTACCGGGACCGCAGCATCCCCAAAGGGAAGATCAACATCGGAGCCGCCGACGGCACCGTGATCCTGCGCGGGCAGCTGGAGAGCGAGGACCAGATCAACTCGATAGTCGCCGCGGTGAACCGGATCGTGGGCGTACGCGGCGTCGAGAACCTGCTCCACCTGGCGGGGACGCCGGCGCCGAACAAGGCCGCCGTCCGCGGCAACGGCGAGACCGGCCCCGAACACGCGACCCACTGAGTAGCTGAAACTAGCGGGCCTGCCGAACCGGGCGGGCCCGCTTCGTATACTCGCCGGGATGGAAGACCCAGGGCTGGGCTTCGACGTCCTCGCGTCCTCGCTTCGCGCCGACGCCCGCGACCTTGACGTCTTCCTGGAAGTGGTGGCGCTGAAGTTCAGCGGCGCCCTGCCCCAGGCGGTGCTGGTGGAACACGAGGGCGGGCTGCTCTCGAAAAAGCGCGTGAAACGCGTCGCGCTCCAGCTCGGCGATCACCGCTATGAGCTGGCGCGCGGCCGTCAGGGAGTGGAGGCGCGCCGCGCTCATGTCGTGCGCGGCATGACGCTCAAGACGGAAATCGTCGACGTCGAGCAGTGGATCGATGAGCTGGTGCAGCGCCTGCAAGCGCACGCGCAGGGCAGCGAGCAGGCGCGGCTGGCGCTCACCCGGCTGCTGGGCTGAATTAGAGGAGGGAATTCTTCGTATGGCACAGTCACCCCCCGCTCCACCTACTTCGGACGGCGTCCCCCAACAGGGCATGGACCGCATCCATCGGATGCAGGCCGCAAGCCAGGAGGGCGCGGCGCCATTCTTCACGAGCGACCTTTCAGTCAACGAGTTCCTGATGGTCGAGGAAGCCGGTTTCGACCCGCTCGGGCTGGTGGTCGGGAGCTCGATTTACCACATCGGCTACCAGATCGGGAACTGGGGCCAGAACATGGAGCTGGCGGTTTTGAGCCAGGCGATGTACGCCGCCCGGGAGCTGGCCATGAGCAGGATGGAGGCCGAGGCGGATGCTTTCGGGGCGGACGGCATCGTCGGGGTTCGCCTCTCGGTCGGCTTCTACGAATGGGGAGAGAACCTCGCCGAGTTCGTGGCTGTGGGCACCGCCATCAAGTCGAAGGACGGCACCTCTCACAAGACGCCTTCGGGCAAGCCGTTCACGTCCGACCTCTCCGGGCAGGACTTCTGGACGCTCCTCCAGGCCGGCTACATTCCGCGCGGTCTGGTGATGGGCACCTGCGTCTACCACGTCGCGCACCAGGGCTGGCGCCAGACCATGCGGCAGTTCGGCCAGAACACCGAGGTGCCGCAGTTCACGCAGGCGATCTACGAGGCGCGTGAGCTGGCGATGGACCGTATGCAGTACGAGGCGATGCAGCTGCAGGCCGACGGGATAGTGGGCATGCAGATCGTCGAGAAGCCTTACTACTGGGGATCCCACGTGATCGAGTTCTTCGCCATCGGCAACGCGGTCAACGCACTCCGCAAGGACCACCAGATCGCCAAGCCTGGCCTTGTCATGCCGCTCACGGGCTAGCGCGATGGCCGACTACCCGACAGTCATCCCGATGCTCTCCTACGAGGACGGCATCGCCGCCCTCGACTGGCTCAGCCGCGCCTTCGGCTTTCGGGAGCGCACGCGCCAGCTCAGCCCGGACGGCCGCCTGAGCCACGGCGAGCTGGAGGCAGGCGACGGCGTCGTGATGCTGGCGACGCCGAGCCCCGACTACCAGGGCCCGAAGAAGCACCGCGAAAACTGCGCCGCGGCAAACCGCTGGTCGCAGGTGCCGTACATCATCGACGGAGTGCTCGTCTACGTCCCGGACGTGCGGGCTCACTACAGGCGGGCGAAGCAGGCCGGAGCGCGGATTTTGAGCGAGCCGGAGGGCGACGCGCCGGGCCTGCGTTACCGGGCGGAGGACCTGGAGGGCCACCGCTGGATGTTCATGGAACGTTTCTGACGCGGCATTGGCGTCGCCTGGAATCGGGACGCGACGACTAGGAGAACTTGCGGCGTGGGACGATGAACCAGGAAGCGGAAATTCGCGGCGTTTGGGCGTCGAAAAGTGACGCCTTGCATAACATGCAGTGATAAGGCATCTTTATGCAGCCAGAGCCGCGTCCGGAGGTAGCTTGCACGCCTCCCCGTGGACGAGTGTCGGCAAAAGTGCCTAATCCGACCCGGGATTAAGCTCGTTCTCCGGCAAGTGTGGCTGCATATTTATACCGCCCTGGCACCTCCGCCAACGGGCTCAAAAGGCACGAGCCACAGCGTCGCTTCATGGTCGAATTCTCCAGTCGCGGAAACGACCTCTGACGCCGAAATCGAAACTCCAGCGTCGTGACCGACTCGAGCTCCTGCGATGCGTACAGACGCTGCTGGCTAGAGCTCTCGGGTTCGGAAGCTGAGCGTGCTCAGCCCCAGCAAGCCGAGGATCCAGGCGCCGATCCAGGCCAGGTAGGTCCAGGGCGGCGGACTCGGCGCGAAGAAGGGGTTGCCCGCCGCTCGCCTGCCGGCGAGCCGCTGGAGCGCCAGCAGCTGTTCGCTCTGCAGGTAGTACAGGGCTCCCCGCCAGATGCCGTCCGTTGGCAGGATCAGGCGAGAGACCGAGCCGATCGCGGCCACGTTCGAATTGTCGAAGGCGACGCCGATGTTGCCGACGATGCCCGCGAACCAGACAACGAGCAGAAGGATCGTGGCCACGATTCCACCTGTCATAGGTGCCAGGCGGGTGCTGAAAAGCAGGCCCATCGTGATCGCTACGACTCCTTCCAGGGTCAAAAAGCCGATCACCGCGAGCGGGTTGCGTGGAACGTATCCGACGACCAGGTTCACGACCTCCATCTCGACCAGCAGGGCGGTCACCGTGTAAAGCGCCACCAGGCCGGAGAGCCCGAGCCAGCGGCCGAGCACGATCTCGCTCCGGCGGAGGGGGCGGGGGACGATGGCCAGGATCACCCCGGACTCGATGTCGGACGCTATCGCCGGCGCGGCCACGAAGACCGACGCGAAGGCGAGCAGGAAGCTGAACATGAAGCAGGCGAGGATCTCCATGATGGCCTCGATCTGGGTGATGTCGGAGGCCGTCGTGTTGGGTCCGCCCAGCGTCGGCACCTTGGAGAAGCCCCAGCCGATTCCCGCGATCACGATCAGCGTCAGCGCGCCGAGCGCGATCAGGAGCCGGCGGCGAGAGGCCTCCACCAGCGTCAGCCGGGCGATCGTCAGGATCGCCATCTCAGGCCTCCTCCTCCTGCAGCAGCTGCAAGAAGCGGTCCTCCAGCGACTGCTGTCTCGGCTCGACGGCGTAGACCCGCCCGCCCAGGCGGACGATCGCCTCGACCAGCTCAGGCACGGCGGCCTCTTTCAGGCCGTGCACCGTCAGCCAGTCGCCTTCGGCCGCGACCGTGCCGAAGCGGCTCAGGTCTCCTGCCCGCCCGTCCAGCCCCGTTACGTGGACCCGGACCAGGTCGGCGCCCTGGAGGAGTTCACCGAGCGTGCCGATCGCGATCACGCGCCCGTGGTCGACGACCGCCACGCGGTCGCAGATCAGCTCCACCTCGGACAGCAGGTGCGAGTTGAGGAACACGGTGGTAGAGCGGTCCTTGAGTCCTCTCAAGATCTCCCGCACGTCGTAGCGGCCGACCGGGTCGAGGGCTGAGGTGGGCTCGTCCAGAAACACGATCTCGGGCTTGCCGAGCAGCGCCACGCCCAGGCCCAGGCGCTGCTGCATCCCTTTCGAGAAGGTCCCGCAGCGGTCATCGGCGCGGTCGTTCAGCCCGACGAGCTCGAGGGCCTCCGCGATCTCCGCCTTCCAGGTCCGGCGGGGCAGCCGGGCCAGCTCGCAGTGGAGTGCCAGGACCTCCCGCGCCGAAAGCCAGGACTGGTAGCGGAAGAGCTCCGGCAGGTAGCCGACCCGGCGCCGCGTCGCGATGTCGCCGACCGGCGCGCCCAGCACCCAGCCCTGGCCTGACGTGGGCTGGGTGAGGCCGAGGAGAAGTTTGACGGCGGTCGTCTTGCCGGCGCCGTTGGGCCCCAGGAACCCGAAGACCTCGCCCCGGGGCACGGTCATCGTCAGGCCCGCGAGGGCCGTGATGTCGCCGTACTTCTTGGCGAGGTCCTGAGTGTGGATGGCGGGCGACGGCGGCGAGTCGCCGCCCGCCTGCGGCGGATCAGCCGATGGACTTGTAGATGGCGAGGAGTTGGGACTCATCGAAGTGGCCGCCTGCGGCATAGACGATATCTCCCTTCTGCCAGACGAGAGCGCTGGCAAGTCCGGTGTTCTCGGAGATCAATACGCCGGGCACGCCATTTCCGGTTTCATCCTTGGACGTCGCGCGATCGGCCGGGACCGGAATCGCAATCTGGCCGGCGGCGAGAGGCGCGCCGATCGCGTGGATGGCGGCCACCAGGCTGGGGTTGCCGGCGATGCCGGGCTGGGCGACCAGGAAGGCTTCCAGCTGCTCGTAGCTGACACCTGTCGACTTCACGACTGGCGCCTTGCTCTGGGCCAGGATCAGCGGCAGGTTGGAGAGGGTGCTGTTCTTGTCGACGGTCCCGAAGACTTCGACCAGGGCGGGCCCGGCGGTCACGTCGATGGTGGAGCCGTCGATCCCGTCAGGGAAGACAGGCGCCGGCTTGCCGGCAGCCTGTGCGGCGGCGATCGCCTTGGCCTTGCTGAACGTGAAGCTGCCTTCAGAAGCGGTGACCGTCGTGTAGGTGACGGCTCCCGTCGCGTACTGCGCGGGAGGGGTGAGCACCTTGAGGCCGGTGGTGGAGGCCGCTTCGTCCGGCGTCACGCCGGTCTGGGTCTGGGCCTTCTTGATGACAGTCATGTCGCCGTAGGCGGAGAGGTCTGGCAGGCCCGCGATCGCGCCCTGCGTCTCGCCCGCGGGCGGGTTGACGGTCACCGCCGTCACCGGGGCCTTGGGCTCGAAGATCGTCGTGGTGAGAACCGCGGGTCCCGCGGTAACCGCCACGCTGGTCAGGGCGAGCAGGGCGGCGGCGATGAGGATGGGCCGCCGGAACGCGTTCAAGCTGGATGCGCTGCGTGCGAAGAGTCGGACCGGCGCCGAGGCGGGGTGCGCGGAACGCGCGGTCACGGCCCGCAGCGCGGCCTGGGTGTCGACCTCAGCCGGGCCCACAGCCAGCAGCTGGCCGGCGGACTCGGCTTGCGCCTCGTACTCACGCCGCCGCGCCTGGCAGTGCTCGCAGTGCTGGTAATGGAAGCGCTCGCTGTCGCTCATGGCCAGCGGTTCGTCGATCAAGCGGCGCAGAGCGCCGTCACCGAGATGTCCCACGTTCAACCTCCCGCCGAAGCTGAGCTTCGGCCCTTCGCAAAAGTGTTCCGACCTGGTTGACGCCGACGCCCAGCGCGCTGGCGACCTCCGAATAGCTGAGCCCCGAATAGCGCAGGGCGAGCACAGTCGCGCCGCGGCCTGGCATCCGTGCCAGCGCGGCCCGGACGAGCCGCCGCTCCTCGGCGCGTTCCACCTCTTCGGCGGGGTCGGCCGGGGCCGGCAGCGGGTAGGCGGCTTCTCGCTTTGCCCTGCGCAGCCTGGACCGGATCGCGTTCAGCGCCCGATGGGCGGCCGCCGCGTGAAGCCAGGGACCGGCGTAGGGCGCGTCCGCCCGGTGCAGCCGGTTGAAGTCGACGAAGACCTCCTGGGCAACGTCCTCCGCCGCCTGGCGATCGGCCAGCACGCGGTTCGCGATGCCGACGACCCTCGGGTACTCTTCCCGGAAGAGACGCTCGAAGTCCTCCCTGGATCCGACTCCGGTTCGCGGCGAGGCGTTGATTGCCTGCACACCCTACAAGCACCGGCGGGCCCCAAAATGTGGCACTCGGTGTTCACCCGATGAAGTTCGATCCCATCGCCAGCCAGAACCGGGACGCCTGGGAGCGCCTGGCCGCTTCCGGCCACCACTACACCGTGCCCCACGGCGATCCCGGCCGGACTCACGAGGAGTGGCGCGACTACATCGACAGCCGCGGCCGCCTGCCCGGCTTCGACTTCCACGGCAAGCGGGTGCTGGCACTGGCCGCGGGCGGCGGCTGGGAGCCGGTCCTCTTCGCCAAGCTCGGCGCCGAGACGACACTCTTCGACCTCACGCCGTCCCAGATCCACACGGTCCGCAACCTGGCGTCGCGGGAGGGCGTCAACCTGCACTTCGTCGAGGGCGATATGCGCGACCTCGGGCCCTTGCACGACCAGTCCTTCGACCTCGTCTGGCATGCCCATTCGCTCAACTTCATCGACGACGCGGAGCGCGTGTTCAACGAGGTGGGGCGGGTCTTGGCGCCGCTTGGCATCTACCTGGTCCTGCTCATGAACCCTTACGTGCAGGCGCTCTACGAGACCTGGACGGGCAGCGGCTACCTGCCGCGCCAGTACCCCTGGAAAGGCCCGCTGCCGTGGAAGGACAACGTCTGGCGCCACGGCCAAATCGAGGTCGAGGCGCCGACCCTCGACTTTCAGCACTCGCTGGAGACCCTGATCGGTGGAATCGTGGCCGCCGGCCTGGTCGTGACCGGGCTCTGGGAGGTGGAAGGCGACCACGACCCGACGGAGGAGGTCGAGCCGGGCTCCGACCTGCACGTGGAATCGATCTTCCGGCGGGACCTCGAAATTCGCGCCCAGAAGCCGCCTGCCGAGTTTTACGAAATCTTGACAACGGGCTGACCGCGCGCTGAGGCGCATCCGGCTCAATTTGAGTCGAGACCGATGGCCGTCGAGACCGAGGCGACCCGACCAGCCAGCCGCCGCCGGCGCGTGTCCCGCCGCGAGGTGTTGGGAGTCGCCCTGGCCGGCGGGGCCGGGGTCGCCGCGATCCGCCTCCTCGGAATCGGCGCCCCGTCCGCTCCGAGCGCGGCCCCGACCACCGGCAAGACGGACTGGATCTCGCCGCTGGGCGGCGAATCGGCCCGAGTCAGCCAGCTCCTCCGCCGGGTCGCCTTCGGCGCCACGCCGGACGAGCTCGACCAGGCGCTCAGCGACGGCTACGCCAAAACCGTCCAGCGCCTGCTGGAGACGCCTCCTGCCGTCCCGCCCGTGCTGGCGGGCGCCGACCAGGCGGCCAAGGGCAACGCGATCCGGGTCCAGTCCCTTCAGAAGTGGTGGATCGACTGGATGCTGGCCACGCCCACACCCTTCGCCGAGGCCATGACCCTCTTCTGGCACGGCCACTTCACGAGCGACTACCGGAAAGTGGGCCTGCAGACGCCCTGGATCTACTGGCAGAACCTGACCTGGCGGAAGCACGCGCTGGGCGACCTGAAGAGTTTCCTGCTCGCCGTGACCAGCGACCCGGCCATGCTCCGCTACCTCGACCTGGGCAACTCGACAGGGCAGAACCCGAACGAGAACTACAGCCGGGAGCTGATGGAGCTCTTCACGATGGGCCCAGGCAACTTCACAGAGGACGACGTGCGCGCAGCCGCGAAAGCCCTGGCCGGCTGGCGCGAGCCGCAGCCGGGCAGCGCCGGCACGGTGGGCATCTTCGATCCAAAGCGCGCTTTCAAGGGCGGCCCGATCACTTTCCTCGGCAAGACCGGCAGGTTCGACACCGAAGCGGTGATCAACGCCATCCTGGCCCAGCCGGCGACAGCAACTTTCATCGTCCAGAGGCTCCTGGCGCGACTTGCCATGAACAACCCGGCGCCGGCTTATGTGAACCGCCTTGCCGACGGCTTCCGGCGCTCGAAGTACAGCCTGAAGCAGCTCCTGCACGACATCCTCACGAGCGCCGAATTCAACGCTGCGCCGACCTACCGCTCGCTGGTGAAGTCGCCTGTCGAGTTCATGGTGCACGCGCTCAAAGCGGTCAAGGCGCCGGACCTCAGCCAGCTGGCGGTGCAGGGCGGTGGCGGCATGGGCCAAAACCTCTTCGACGTTCCGGACGTGGGCGGGTGGCCGGTGAACGAAGCCTGGATCTCGTCCAACACGGTGCTCTCCCGGGTCAATTTCGTGACCGGCCTCCTGAACGGATTGAAAAGCGTCCCCCCGAGCAGCCAGGCGCCGGCGCAGCACCTGGAATCGGTGGTCAGCCCGGCCACCGCGCAGCTGCTTAACGGTGCGTCAGACGACCGCGAGCGCTGGTTCATCGTGCTCGCGTCACCGGAATTCCAGTTGAAGTAGGTGCTTTGAAGCCATGAGTGACGAGAAAGCGGGAATCAACGAGGTCCACCGGCGAGACTTCCTGAAGGCGGGACTGGTTTTCGGCGCCGGCGCGGCCGGCCTCGCCGCCGGCTACGCCGCCGTGCCGGACGCCTTCGCGCGGGCGGTGTACGCGGCTAAGAAAGACGGCATCACCAATGACCGGGTGCTCGTCATGATCCAGCTCGCGGGCGGCAACGACGGCCTCCGCACGGTAGTGCCGCTGCAGGACCCGAAACTGCATGATTTCCGGCCCCGCCTGGCCGCGCCCTCGATCGCTCAAGCGCTGCCGCTCACAAACGACTTCGGTCTGAACGCCAACCTGAAGGGCGTTAAGTCCCTTTGGGACAAGGGCCGGGTCGCCATCGTGCAGGGCGTCGGCTACCCGAACCCGGTCTTCTCGCACTTCGAGTCGATCCGGATCTGGGAGACCGGCGATCCCAGCCGCCGCTCGATCAACGGCTGGCTGGGCCGCCTGATGGCGACGCAGTACGACACCCTCGGCCATCCGCTGACCGGATGCGCCTGCGGCGCGACAGACGTGCCCGGCGCCTTGCGCGACCTCCAGGCCACGCTGACCGTCGTGCAGAACGGCAAGACCTTCGGCTTCCAGGGCGGCAGCGACATCGAGAACGCGGTGACCGCGCTCTACAAGGGGACGCCGGGCATCTACGGGGCCCTCTTCGACACCGCCATCTCAACTGCGAAGGACACCATTGCCACGCTCAAGACCGCGGCCGACAAGTACCAGCCGGCGGCGGCTTACTCGGACAGCGCCAAGCTCGTCTACTCGTCCAAGAACCAGCTCGCGGCAGCGCTCCAGCTGGCTGCCGAGCTGATCGTCACCGGAACCGGAGTAAAGCTGCTCCACGTCACGCTCGGCGGATTCGACACGCACTACACCGAGTTGAACCGCCACGACGACCTGCTCGGCTATTTCGACCAGGCGGTGAGCGCCTTCTACAGCGACCTCGACGCACACGGCCTGGCGGACAAGGTGCTGGTGGCGACCTGGTCCGAATTCGGCCGCCGACCCAAGGAGAACGCCTCCGGAGGAACCGATCACGGCGCCGCCTCACCCCTCCTGCTGATCGGCAACCCGGTCAAGGGCGGCTTCTACGGCGCGGCCCCGCGCCTCGACGACCTCGACGCGACCGGCAACCTGAAGTACAAGGTCGACTTCCGGTCGGTGTACCAGGAGATCCTCTCGGCCCACCTGGGCGCCGACGCCAAGGCCGTCCTCGGCGACACCTTCGAGCAGATCCCGTTCATCGCTGCGCCGGTGAGCGTCAGCGCCTAGCCGTGGCCCTGCTGCCGGCCTGGGCGCTGAAGGCGTCGGCGGCCGTTCTGACGCTGCTGGCGTCGGCCGGGTCGGCGGTCTACGTCGACGGGCACTTGAAGAACCCGTCGGCGCCGCTGCGGCCGGCGGTTGTGCCCGCCGCAAGCCGCACCTTCACCATCGCCGGCCTGGAGTTCGCCGCCTCAGCGCCGGCTTCGGGGGGCAAGGTTCATCTGGAGCCGAGCGTGCAGGCGACGGACAGCCAGCAGCCGCTCACGTCCACCAGTGTTTCTTGAGAGCCTCCGCTTCGAGGCGCTGGGGACCGGCTGCCAGCTTTTCTCGGTAGGCGGCCGGCCGGAGGAGTTGGCGGGAGCCGCGGCCTGGATCGGCGTCATGCATTCCCGTTTGACGCGCTTTGACGCGGCAAGCGAGCTCTCTCAGCTCAACGACGGAGCCGGGCGATGGTTGCCCGTGAGCGCCGAGCTAGAGGCTTTGCTCAAAGAGGCGCTGCGCGCCTACCTGGTGAGCGGCGGTCTCGTCCACGCCGGGGTCCTGCGGGCGCTGGTCGCCGCGGGCTACGCGCGGCCCTTCAAGGAAGGCCCGTCCACTGTGCTGCTCGGCGTCCCGCCGCCGCCACCGCTGCCCGACATGCTCGCTGTCGGCGCCGGGCGCGCCCGGCTGCAAGAGGGCACGGGCGTCGACCTGGGCGGGATCGCCAAGGGCTGGCTGGCCGACCGCCTCGCCGAACGGCTGGGCGCGAACTGCCTGGTCAACCTGGGCGGCGACCTGTTCGCGCGCGGCGGCGGGCCGGAAGGTTCCGGCTGGCCGGTCGGTTTCGCCGGCAAGACGCTCCTGCTGAAGGATCTCGGAGCGGCCACCTCGGGTACGCGGTATCGGCGCTGGGGTGCCGACCTCCACCACTTGATCGACCCGCGGAGCGGCCTGCCGGCGGTCTCGGACCTGGAAGAGGTGTCGGTCTTGGCGCCGACCGGCGCTGACGCCGAGATCTTCGCCAAGACGGCGCTGCTGCTCGGCCGGGAGGCGGGCGACTACTTCCTCTCCGGCCGCTCGCCAGGCTGGTGGTTGTACCCGTGAACATGAGCCCGGACCTTTTCTTCTGGGTCCTTTCGCGCGTCACCGGGCTCGCCAGCTTCGCCTCGCTCGCAATTGCGATCGTGACCGGCGTGGCGCTCCGGACCGCGCTCTTCGACTGGCTTTCCAGCAACCGCGCGATCCGGGGCACGCACGAGTTCACGACCATTCTCTGGATCCCGCTCGGGCTCCTGCACGTCGCCACGATCGTCCTCGACCAGACCGCCCGCATCACGCTGCTGGACCTCTTCGTGCCGTTCGTGAACGGCTACTACCACGACTACGCGCTGCTCGCCATCGGGCTTGGCGCGATCAGTTTCGACCTCTTCATCGTGGTCACGATCACATCCTGGCTTCGCTCGCGGATGAACCCGCACGCCTGGCGCTGGATCCACCGGCTTTCCTACCTCGCGTTCGGCGTCCTCTTCTTTCACGCCCTGCTCGGCGGCAGCGACTTCTCGGCTCCGGTCGTGAGCGCGATCGCCTGGTCGGCGGCATTCGCCATCGGGATCATGAGCCTGGCCCGGCTGCTCTGGGGACGCCTCCCCGCCTGAGGGCCGGCGGAGGGTTGCTGGGTATACTTTTGAACTCGTTTCCACGCCTGCTCTGCGGCGGTGGCGGAACGGCAGACGCGCTAGGTTCAGGACCTAGTGAGGGCAACCTCGTGGAGGTTCAAATCCTCTCCGCCGCACCACTTTGTGTCGAGGTGAGCCA
>VBGR01000042.1 GCA_005880695.1 Chloroflexota bacterium | reverse complement strand
TGCGGCTGCACGGGCTGTCTCGGAATCCTGCTCCTGGTCGTACTGCTGGCCGCTGGGGGCATCTTCTACTTCGGCGTCGTCGGGGCGAGCGCCTCGGTCGCCGTTCCTGCCGAGCTGCTGGTCGTCACCCAGACGGCCAACGTCACGCACGGCGGCAGCACGCAGGCCGGTAAGTCAGGCCAGCTGATCCGCGCCAACGATTCGATCAGGACCGACAGCAAGGGCCGTGCGGCGATCCAGTTCCAGGACGGATCACTCACGCGGCTCGCCCCGGGCACCGAGGTGCAACTTACCCAGGCGCAGTTCACCAAGCACGGTCAGCTCCAGAACGTGACGCTCTCCCAGAAGGCCGGCCGCACCTACAGCACCGTTCAGCGCCTGACGGGCGGCGGCGCCACTTTCACCGTTCAGGGCCACTCCGGCAACGCGAGCGTGCGCGGGACCGAGTTCGAGATCATCGTGTCGGGTGACGGCACTTTCACGCTCCGGGTCAAGGTCGGCAAGGTCCACCTGAAGGGCAGCACGGAGACGGACGTCAGCGCCGGCCACCAGGTAGTGGTGCAGCCGAATGGCAAGCTCGGTCCCCAGACGCCGATCCCATCCGATCCGGCCGACCCCTTCAACCTCTGGATCGCAAGCGAGAACGCGGCCAAGGGCACCGGCCAGCCGGGGACCGCGACCACTGACTACAGCTCCGGCGGCATCGCCAGCGGGCAGACCCAGGCCCAGCCGGACTACGGCTCAGCCGGCGGAGACCTGGTCGGCGACCTCGTCTACCCCGGGAGCAAGATGAAGCTGCGGCTTGTCACGCCCTCCGGGCAGACAGTCGAAAGCGACACCGCTTCGCTTCTGCCTGGTGTCGGCAAGAAGGTTGAAATCCTGATCCCGAACGGTGCGCCTGGCCTCTACCACGTCTTCGTAACAGGCGAGGACGTCAACCCGGCTGAGGACTACGCCGTCACGCTCAGCGTCCGCTACCCGTGCGCCTCCGGCAGCCTCGACAACGGCGGGTTCGTCCGCAACATCCTGAGCGCCAAGGACACCGCCGCCGCCCTCACCCAGGCGGGTGGCAGCAACGTGAGCGTGAACTTCAGCGGCGCCTCCGCCACCGGCGTCAATGCCTCGGCGTCGGGCAGCTTCAGCGGCGTCAGCGTGTCAGGGTCGGCACTGCTCTACGCGGCCGACGGCTTCCTGGTCGCCCAGGTGACGAGCGCCACCGTCAGCGGCATCAGCGTGACCGACCAGCTCACAAACGCCTTGAGCCAGGCCTCGGGCCACAACCTGACCCAGCTCGACCCCGGCTATCACCTCGATCGGCTCTACACCTGCACGGCCGCCGGGGACGCCTTCATGGTGATCGAAGGCCATCATGTCTAGGAGTCTGGTGTCGGCGAGAGGATTCGAACCTCCACGCCCATGAAGGGCACCAGCTCCTAAGGCTGGCGCGTCTACCGTTCCGCCACGCCGACGCCAACCTGAGTATGCCCGCGGCGGGCGTTGGCGGCGATGGCGTCGGCCAGCCTCGAAAACCAGTCGGGCGGCAGGTCGTGTCCCACGCCAGGCATCAGCAAGAGCTCGGAGGCCGGCACCAGCTCGGCGGTCAGCCGGCCGTTCTCGACCGGTACCAGGGGGTCCTCCACGCCATGAATCACCAGCGTCGGCATGCTCAACCGGCGGAGCCCTTCGCGCCGAGAGGGCGCCGCCAGGATGGCAGCGAACTGGCGGGCGGTGCCGGCCGGGTGGAACGCCCGGTCGAAGATGATCGGAGCCCGCTCCCGGGCCCGGGCCTCGTCGAAGCTCGGACCCCAGTTGACGCGATTGACCTCGACGGAGTATTCGATGTAGGCGTCCCTGTCAGCCGGCGGTCGGTTGTACAGGGTGGCGGCCGCCTCCGGCGTGGGCGGGGTGGCGTCCACGCCGCCGATGTGGGACATGATCGAAGTCAGCGAGAGCACCCGTTCGGGGTAGGAGATCGCCACCTGTTGGGCGATCATTCCGCCCATCGAAGTGCCGACCACATGGGCGACCTTCACCCCGAGGAAATCGAGCAGCCCGACCGCATCCGCGGCCATGTCGGCCAGCGTGTATGCGATCGGCGCCGGCTGGCGGGCCAGGAGGGCCGACAGATCCGGGATGCCGGCGGCATCGAACCAGGTGGAAAGGCCGACGTCACGATTGTCGTAGCGGATCGCCCGAAACCCGCGTGCGGCGATCTCCTGGCAAAAGCCCTCCGGGTAGCTCAGGAGCTGAGCTCCGAGGCCCATGATCAGGAGAACTGTCGGGTCGCGCGGGTCGCCGAAGCTCTCGTACTCGAGCTCGAGGCCGTTGGTTTTCGCCTTAGGCACTCGCGCGCGCCTTGTCCTTGAGAGAAGAGACGTAGGCGGACGCCGAGACCGCCGCCGTCGTGCCGTCGCCCACCGCCGTCGCGATCTGTTTTGTGAGCTGCGCCCGGACATCGCCCACCGCCCAGATCCCGGGGACAGAGGTACGCATTTCGCGGTCGGTGGTGAGGTAGCCCTCGGCGTCATGGTCGGCATGCACTTTCAGGACGTCAGAGTTGGGTATGAAGCCGATGAAGATGAATACGCCGCCGACCGGCAGCTCCATCGGCTCGCCGTGCGACTCGTACTTCACCGCGGTGGTCTTGCCGTTGCCGACGATCTCGCGCACCTGCGCGTCCATGATGAAGTCGACCTTCGGATTGGCCCGCGCCCGGTCTTGCAGGATGGGCTGCGCCCGGAACTCGCCGCGTCGATGGATGATGTGGACTTTCGACGCGTAGCGGGTCAAAAACTCGCCTTCCTCGAGCGCCGCATCGCCGCCGCCGATCACCGCGAGGACCTCGTTCTTGAAGAACGCGCCATCACAAACCGCGCAATACGACACTCCGCGGCCGGCGAAGTCCAGCTCACCCGGCACGCCAAGCTTCCGGGGCAGGCCTCCGGCCGCCATGATCACGGCCGGCGCCCGCAGCTCGTTGCCCGACTCCAGCCGGACCACTCGCTCGTCGCCGTCGACGTCGACCTCGGTGACCGGCTCGAACTCGCGGATATCGAGACCGAACTTGCGCGCGTGGTCGCCCATCTTCACAGCCAGATCGTGGCCCAGGATCGAGTCGATGCCCGGGTAGTCCTCGATCAGCTCGGTATTGAGGAGCTGACCGCCCAGCGGGCCCCGGTCGACAAGCACGGTGCGCAAGTCCATGCGGGCGGCGTAGAGGCCCGCGGCCAGCCCCGCCGGACCGCCGCCCACGATCACTACGTCGAAGTGTTCCCTCACGCCTTAGGAAACCCCTCCGGCAGGCAGGCTTATTCGCCTAGCCGTACTTGAACTGGACGCCGTAGCCGCCGCGCGGCGTCTCGCAGTCGATGTTGCCGAAAGGACAGCCGATGGCGCAGGCGCCGCACTCGATGCAGTTCTCGTAGCTGACCAGGTTGCGCTTCAGGTCGGCGTCCCAGACGTAGACGCCGGCCGGGCAAAAGTGGTTGCAATACTTGCCGTCACATTTCTCGGCGCAGACGGTGTCGTCGAGGATGCGGATGTGTGGATGGCCCTCGTCCTTCTTGTTTCGGACGGTGAACAGCTTGTCCTCGAGCTTCTCCATCTCATCCCAAGTCTAAGTGTCAACCGACCCGATGAAACTCGTTGTGCGTATAGAGAGGGAGGCCGCGGGCATCTGTCGCCGGTAGCTGGCATCGGGGGAGGGCAGCTCCCGCGCCTCAACTACACCCGCTTACGATTGAGGCAGCCTAGCCTTGCGCGAGCTGGAGGTCGCCGGCCCGGTCGTCTTCGACGTCCGGATTGCGCAAGAGGCCTACGAGTCGCGGATTCATCGGCACGATCACCCCGACAACGCCCGCTTCGTCGTGTGCTGCAAGCCGGACCCGCCAGGCACCCCGATCGGCCGGCAGCGCCTCCTCCACCCAGCCCTCAAGGTCCAGAGCCAGGCGGCCTCGAGCCAGCTGCCGCAGCGTTTCGTTTGCAGCACCGTGGAGGGCGATCCGCGTGGTCACCGACGCCAGCGCCGCCAGAAGCAACGCGGGCTCCAGGTCGCCCTCCCCCAGGGTGAGGAGCTCAGCGCCGGCGGCCTCCAGCGCTTGCGCGTCGGCGAGGAACTCGCCGGCGGAGTCGAAGGAGGCGGGCAGGCGGACTCCGATCTTCGGCATCGGAGGCTTCAGATTACGCGTGTTCGAGCGCCCGCCGGACCTCCGCGATGAAAGCTGCGACATCGCCTTCGGTCGTGGCTGGCTGAGCGGCCCGCAGACGCTCGGCGGCCGCGCCCGCCATGTAGCAGGCGAGCGGCGCGAATCGTCGCTCCTGCACGTGAGCCGCCGCCCGAGCCAGCTCGAGCAGCTCCTCTGCTACCCCCGCGTCCAGCGTCGGCGGTTCGATGTCGGCACCGCGAGCCCGGGCGGCGACGGACCAGCGCTTGCCGAGGTCAGCGAAGAACGCATTCATGGCCACGCAATCTTGCGCTTGACACTGCGACAGTGGTGCACGTACGTTTGCGAATAGTTCCAGGCTGCGTCTATCTCCCGGAGTAGTGCCGTGAATGGGATCAACCGCAGGGATTTCCTGAAGGTTGGCGCAGCTACGGCAGGCGCCGTCGCCGCGAGCGGCCTCGGCTTCGACCTGGCTCGAGCCAACACGATCAAGCAGAACCTCAAGATCGCGGGCTCCCAGGAGCTGCATTCGATCTGCCCTTACTGCGCGGTCGGCTGCAGCCTTGTCGCTTACACGCGTCGGAACGCGGACGGCAGCACCCGATTGCTCCAGATCGAGGGCGATCCCTCGAGCCCGGTCAACGAGGGCCGGCTCTGCCCGAAGGGCGCCACCGCGATGCAGCTGGCGGTCTCCCGACGTCGGATCGAGAAGCCTCTCTACCGAGCTCCCGGCAGCAACAGCTGGGTTGAGAAGGACTGGAACTTCATGCTCGACAAGATCGCCCAGAACTTCAAGGCCTCCCGCGACCGGACGTTCGTGGCGCAGGACGTCGCTGGCAACACAGTCAACCGCACCGAGGGCATCGCCTTTGCCGGAGGGGCGGCCTTTTCAAGTGAGGAGGGCTACTTCGCCACCAAGGTCATGCGGACCTTGGGGCTGGTGCACTTAGAGCAGCAGGCCCGCGTTTGACACGGCCCCACGGTGGTCAGTTTGGCCGCCAGCTTCGGGAGAGGGGCAATGACCAACCACTGGCGGGACCTGAAGAATGCCGACCTCATCCTGATCAACGGCGCCAACCCGGCTGAGGCCCATCCGGTCGGTTTCCAGTGGTTCGTCAAGGCCAAGCTGGACCCGAGCCGTGGCCCCGGGCAGGGCGGCGGGGCGAAGATCGTCCACGCCGACCCTCGTTTCACCCGCACCAGCGCCCTGGCGGACACCTACCTCCGCATCCGGACCGGGACCGATGCCGCTTACTTCGGCGGCTTGATCAACTACGTTCTTCAGAACAATCTCATTCACGCGGATTACGTCCGCGATTACACGAACGCCTCCTGGATCGTGAAGCAGGGCTACAGCTTCCAGGACGGCCTTTTCAGCGGCTACGACAAGACCAAACGGACCTACGACATCAGCACCTGGGCTTACGAGACCCTACCGCCGGCAAACCCAGGCGACACCTTCGCCAGGCGGGACCCGACCCTGCAGGACCCGAGCTCCGTCTTTCAGCTCCTGAAGGCGCACTACGCGCGCTACACGCCGGAGATGGTCGAGAGCATCACCGGCATCCCCAAAGCGGACTTCCTGAAGGTCGCGGCGCTGGTCGGCGAGATGGGCAAGCCCGACAAGGTCATGTCGATCGTGTACGCGGTCGGCCTGACGCACCACACGACAGGCGGCCAGCTGATCAGGAGCGCCGCCATCCTCCAGCTGCTGCTCGGCAATGTCGGCCGCCCGGGAGGCGGCGTCAACGCCGAGCGCGGCCACGCCAACATCCAGGGCAACACCGACCACGCGATCTCCTGGGAGATCCTCCCGGGCTACATGAAGATCCCGGCGCCCGGGCAGCGCACGCTGGATGACTTCGTCGCCCAGAGCGCGCCCAAGAAGTCCGACCCGAACTCCTGGAACTTCTTCGGCACCAATTACAAGAACTTCACGGTGAGCTTGCTCAAGGCCTGGTTCGGCACCGCCGCCACCGCCGACAACGACTTCGCTTTCAATTTCATCCCCAAGCCGGCGGTAAACAGCTCCTGGATCTCAATCTTCGACCAGGCGCTGAAGGGAAACATGGAGGGTCTGCTCCTCTCGGGGATGACCGCGACCAGCATCGGACCCGACTCGAACCAGGTTCTGCAGGGACTGGCCAAGCTCAAGTGGCTGGTCGTCATGGATGCCTTCGCCACCACCAGCTCCGAGTTCTGGCGGGCGCCGGGCCAGAAGCCAGCCGAGATTCAGACGGAAGTCTTCATGCTGCCCACGACGCACTGGATCGAGAAAGAGGGATCTTTCGTCAACAGCGGTCGCTGGGCGCAATGGAAGGATCAGGTCATCCCGCCGCAGGGCAATGCGCGACACGACCACTGGATCCTTGCAGACCTCTTCGATCGCGTGAGGAAGCTCTACGGGTCGGCCGGTGGCAAGTTCCCGGACCCGATCAAGGCGATGACGCTCCAGTACGCCGATCCCTTGAAGCCGACCTTCGACGAGCTGGCGCGCGAGATCAATGGCAAGGACCTCACGACCGGCAAGCAGATGGCGAGCTTCGCCGCCCTGAAGGCCGACGGGACCACCACGGCCGGAAACTGGATCTACACGTCCAGCTACACGGAGTCCGGGAACAACATGAAGCGGCGACAGGGCGTCGACAACCCGGCCGCCAACGATCCGACCGGCATGGGCTTCTACCCGAACTGGGCCTGGAGCTGGCCCTTGAACCGGCGCATCCTCTACAACCGCGCCTCCGCCGACCTGGCCGGGAATCCCTGGGACCCGAAGCGGCCGGGCATCAAGTGGGACGGGACGAAGTGGGTGGGCGACGTGCCGGACTACCCGCCGACGATGAAGCCCGTGACGCAGGACCCGACCGCCTGGCTGCCGTTCATCATGAATGGCGAGGGCACCGGGCGCCTATTCAGCAACTCGATGGTAGACGGGCCCTTCGCCGAGCACTACGAGCCCATTGAATCGCCGATCCCAAACCCGCTCCATGCTTCTCAGTCGGAGTCGCCGGTGGCCTTCCTCTACGACCAGGCCGCAGGCCGGCCGAACCGCTTCGGCAAGCCCGAACAGTATCCATACGTGGCGACCAGCTACCGGCTCACCGAGCACGAGCACTACATCACGCAGCACGTTCCCCTCCTGGTCGGACTGCAGCCGCAAGCCTTCGTGGAGGTGCCCAAGGAGCTGGCCGATCAGAAGGGCATCAAGAACGGCGATCGGGTGCGCGTCTCCTCGGCGCGGGGCATTCTGGAAGTGGCGGCACTCGTCACCAAACGCCTCGGGCCGATGACCGTCGGCGGCAAGAAGGTCTACCACATCGGGATCCCGATCCACTGGGGGTTCGTCGGCATCGCCGCGGAGCGCAACCCGGAACTCGCCAAGCACTGGCTGGCGAATGCCTTGACTCCGTTCGTGGGCGACGCGAACAGCCGGACCCCGGAGTTCAAAGCCTTCCTGGTCGACATCAAGAAGATCGAATGAGATGAGGCTGCTGACAAGGACCGACCCCTGGACGGAGCACCGGCGGCGGGCCACGGAGCTGGGTACAGCTGAGCCACACGCCGCAGAAATCCTCCGTCTTTACCTGGCGCTGCTTGACGTCTGGTCGGAGTCGGCGGGGCCAATCCGGGCGGCCCCCCCGGCGGCCGCCGAGCTGCCCGCCTTCGCCGTCCGGACGCTGCTCCCCGGCGTGCTGGGGGCGACGCTGGCCGCAGGTCCCCTTGCTCTTCGTGAGTCGGTGCTGCGGCGATTCGAGGAGGCCGACCTGGCCGATTTGGTCGCGTGCTGGCTGGCCGGAGCTGAGCTCCCGCCTGTCGACCGCTACCTGGCCCGGGCGGCAGCCGCCCCCATCCTCGAGCTGGTTCCGGACCTGGCGCGTGCGACGGGCTCCACCGGCAGGGACTCGCGTCATTGCCCGGCCTGCGGTGGCCTGCCTCAGCTGGCTTATTTCGGCAAGTCGGAGGAGGCGCTCGTCACCGCGCCACGCAGGCTCGTCTGCAGCCGCTGCTCGGAGAGCTGGATCTACCCGCGGATGATCTGCGCCGGCTGCGGCAACCCGGACACCACCGGGCTGCCGGTCTACTCCGACGCCGAGAGGTTTCCTGGCCTCCGCATCGACGCCTGCGAGGTCTGCCGGACCTACCTCGTCACCGTCGACCTGCCGAAGGATCCCGCGGCGGAGCCGGTCGTCGACGAGCTGGCGGCATTGCCTCTCGATCTCTTCGCGCGGGAGCGCGGCTTCGCCAAGATCACACCCAACCTGGTGGGTTTCTAAGAGGAAATGCGATGGCGGTAAAACGAGCCGGCTTTTTCACCGACACCAGCGTCTGCATCGGCTGCAAGGCGTGCGAAGTCGCTTGCAAGGAGTGGAACGGCCTCCAGGGCAACTCGCCCAACCTGCTCCTCGACAGCTTCGACAACACTGGCCAGCTGGACGCTGAGAACTGGCGGCACGTCAAGTTCTACGAGCGGATGCCGGACCAGGCCAACCTGGTCGAGCAGCCGGCCTCGACGGGCGGCGGGCAGGCGTTCCTGATGATGTCGGACGTCTGCAAGCACTGCCAGCACGCCTCCTGCATGGAGGTTTGCCCGACCAACGCCATCGTGCGAACCGAATTCGACACCGTCTACATCCAGCAGGACGTCTGCAACGGCTGCCGCAACTGCATCTCGGCCTGCCCCTACAACGTGATCGGCTTCAACCAGGCGACAGGCACGGTGCACAAGTGCACCCTCTGTTACGACCGGCTGCAGAACGACCTGACGCCTGCGTGCGCCAAGGCCTGTCCGACCGAGTCGATCAAGTTCGGCGATGTCGATACGCTGCACCAGCTGGCCGACGCCCGGCTGGCCGCGCTGCAAAAGCAGGGTTATTCCAAGGCCCAGCTCTACGGCCGAGACGACAAGGTCTACGGCGGGCTGAACGCCTTCTTCCTGCTGATGGACGAGCCGGAGGTCTACAACCTGCCTAACCGGGCCAACGCCGTGCTGCCCTCCCGCAATAACCTGCCCGGCTACCTGGGCGGGCTCGCAACCGCGGTGGTCGCGGTCATCGCCGGCCTGATCGCGTTTAGGCGCCGCGGCGAGTCGGAGGAGACCAAGGCCTGATGACCCTGCTCGCCGAGCACTTTGTGAAGCCACCGGAGTGGACCTGGTACATCCTCACCTACTTCTTCCTGGCCGGGCTTTCCGGCGGCAGCTACGCCCTCGGCGCCCTGCTGAGGCTCTCCCGCAGGCCCGGCTATCAGGCCGCCGCCCGACTCGCCTTCCTGGCCGCCTTTCCCTTGATCCTCGCCTGTCCGCTGCTGCTGACCCTGGACCTCGGCCAGCCGCTCAGGTTCTGGCACATGCTGTTCGACAGCGCCAACCTGCCCGCCCTCAACTTCAAGTACTGGTCGCCGATGTCGCTCGGTGTCTGGGCCCTGAGCATCTACGCCGCTTTCGCGTTCGTGTCCTTCGTCGAGGCCCTCTCCAGCCGCGTCCGGCGGCTGCTGGCCGGCGGCCTGGGCGCGGTGGTCGCGGTCCTGGGCGGCGCGCTCGGCCTCTTTGTCGCCGCCTACACCGGCGTGCTCCTGAGCGTTTCCAACCAGCCGGTCTGGAGCGATGGCTGGCCGCTGGGAGGCCTCTTCCTGGCCTCCGGCCTGAGCGGGGCCGCTGCGCTGCTGGTGCTGGCCGCCGGGTACCGGCCACAGCTGGCCGAGGGCGTGCGCGCTCTCTCCGAGGCAGATCGGTACTTCGTTGCGATCGAGGCGGTCCTGGTGGTGATGTTCCTGGTTACTGTCGCGCTGGCCGGAAGCCTGGGCAAGCTTTTCAGCGGCATCATCCCGCTGCTCTGGCTGTTCGTGGTGCTCGGCCTGGCGGTCCCGGTCGTCGCGCACACACGAACCCGGCCCATCCTCCCGCTGATCACCTCGCTGCTGGTGCTGGTCGGCGTGCTGGCGCTGCGGGCGGCCGTCATCTTCGGCGCTCAAAGCTGAGGACGGCTAGACTCAAAAGCTAAGCGGGAGCCAGAAGGGCTGAGAGGGCGCTGAACTTCGCGCCGACCGCATGAACCTGAACTGGGTAATGCCAGCGGAGGGAAGCAGCCATCGAAGCCGCGCAGCGCAGCATCATCGAGTCCGACCAGTTCCTGAAGGTCGAGACCCGCGGCATCGACCCCATCCCCGAGCGTGAGCGCCACGGCCGCCCTCGCGAGCTTGCCTTCCTCTGGGCCGGCGCGTTCGTCAACTACGCCACCCTCCTCACGGCCAGCCTGCTCACCACCTACTACGGCCTCGGCGTCTGGGACGGGCTCCTGGCCACCACGCTCGGAACGCTGGCCGGCGCCGTCATCCTCGGCCTCCTCAGCAACACCGGGCCCCGCACCGGCGAGCCGCAGGTCGTCTTCACCCGCCGCATCTTCGGCCGCCGCGGCGCCAGTGCCGGCGCGGCTCTGACGCTCTTCCTGGCGGTGGGCTGGTTCGCCGTCGACTGCGTCATCGCGGCCCAGGCCGGCGCCCAGCTGCTGGGCTCGAGCGACCGTTTCCTGACCTGGGTCCTGATGCTACTGATCGCGGGGGCGAGCGTCGTCGTGGCCGTCTTCGGTCACCAGACCATCAAGGTGCTGGAGACCTACGGCGCGGTCATCTTCGCGGGCCTGTCGCTGGCGCTCTTCGCGCTCCTGGCGACGCAGATGAGATGGAGCTTCGCGCCCACCGCGGCCGGCGCCGACTATCCGGGCGCGCTCGTTCTCGGCTTCATGAGCTGCTTTGCGCTGGTGGCCTCCTGGTTCCCGTTCGCGAGCGACTACTCGCGGTACCTGCCGTCCAGCAGCCGGACGGGAGAGGTCACCTTCTGGCCGCTCGCCGGGGTCACCCTGCCGATGGTGCTGCTCGGTCTTTTTGGCCTCCTCCTCCCTACCATCGACCCCAAGCTGGCGAGTGACCAGGGCGTCCTGGCGGTGATCAACAAGCACGCCCCGCAGTGGGTAGCGATCCCCTTCCTCGCGTTCGTGATCGTCGGCGAGATCTGGGCCAACTACCTGGACGTTTACACGGCCGGGCTGGTGACGCTGACGATGGGCGTCAACCTCAAGCGCTGGCAGACCGCTTTGGGCTGCGGGATCCTCGGCGCGGGGGTCGCCAGCCTCGCGATCCTGGTGACCGACTTCCACGTCGTCTACGAAGACTTCCTGATCCTGACCTATCTCTGGGCGCCAGCCTGGGCCGCGGTCGTGCTGCTCAGCTTCTTCGTTTTCTCCGGCAAAGGGCGGCCCGGGCTCGCCTTCCTGGCCTGGGGAGCGGGCACGGCGCTGAGCCTCCTCTTCGTCAACTACCCGAATCTCTTCAGCAGCGCCTTCCCGAGCGCGCATTTCCCCAACCAGCCACTGGTCGGCCTCCTGCACGGCGCCGACCTCTCGGGCCTGGTCAGCGCCGGCGTGGCCGCGCTCGTCTACTGGGGCAGCTTGAGGCTCCTCAAAGCCTCGTGAAACTGCCCGTAGCGCTCACCATCGCAGGCTCCGACTCCGGCGGGGGCGCCGGCATCCAGGCCGACCTCAAGACCTTCGCCGTCCTCGGAGTTCACGGAACCTGCGCGATCACGGCAATCACGGCCCAGAACACGGTCACCGTGACGGAGATCCTGGAGCTGCCGCCGAGTCTGGTTCGCGCCCAGATCGAGGCCGTCGCCGGCGATCTCGAGATCAAAGCCGCGAAGACCGGCATGCTCTCCAGCGCGGCGATCATCGCGGTGGTGGCGGGCGCCGTCGGGGACTACCGCTTTCCGCTGGTGGTCGACCCGGTCATGGTCGCCAAGGGCGGCGCCAAGCTGCTCCGCGACGAGGCGGTCGAGGCGCTGCGCAGCCGGCTGCTGCCGCTGGCCACGGTCCTCACGCCCAACCTGCCGGAGGCGGAGGTCCTCTTGGAGCGGCCGATCAAGACCCTCGCGGAACGGCGCCAGGCTGCGGAAGACCTGGTCCGCCTCGGGCCACGGGCGGTCGTCTTGAAGGGCGGCCACGGCGACGAAGCGGAGGCGATCGACATCCTCTTCGACGGCGACCGCAGCGTCGAGCTCCGGGTCCAGCGTATCCAGAGCCGGAACACCCACGGCAGCGGCTGCGTCTTCTCGGCGGCCATCGCCGCGGAGCTGGCCAAAGGCATGAGCCTCGTCGAGGCGGTCCACGAGGCGAAGAACTTCGTCACAGGCGCCATCCGGGCTTCGATCGATATCGGCAGCGGCCACGGCCCGGTCAACCCCGCCTTTAGGCTTAGCCCATAGCCCATGGCCGACTTCCACTTCTCACCCCGCCCGAACCGGGCCGCCGAGATCCATTGGCGGCCCTGGGAGGAGGCAGCCTTCGAGGAAGCGCGCACGAGGGACAAGCCGATTCTGCTCAGCATCTCCGCGGTCTGGTGCCACTGGTGCCACGTCATGGACGAAACGACCTACTCCGACCAGCGCGTCATCGACCTCTTGAACCGTGATTACGTGCCGGTCCGGGTCGACAACGATCTCCGGCCCGACATCAACGGCCGCTACAACATGGGCGGCTGGCCGACCACCGCGTTCCTGACGCCGCAAGGCGACATCCTGTCCGGTGGGACCTACCTGCCGGCCGACCAGATGGTCGGCGCGCTGGTCGACATCGAGCGCTTCTACCACCTCCGCAAGCCGGAGGTTGTGGCCAGGGTCCTGGAGGCGAAGAAGCGAACCGGCGCTGTCGTCGCCTCGAGCGCCGGCAGCCTCGACGCTGGGCTCATCGATGGGGTCCTGCAAGCAGTCGAGAACGCCTATGACGCAACCTATGGCGGCTTCGGCAGCGCACCCAAGTTTCCGCAAGTTGACGCGCTCCTGCTGCTCGCCGAGCAAGCGGCGATCAGAGGCCGGCCGGAGCTCCGTGAGATGGCGGTCTTCACCCTTCGCCAGATGGCCGCCGGCGGCACCTACGACCAGGTCGAGGGCGGCTTTTACCGGTATTCGACGACCCAGGACTGGAGCGTCCCGCACTACGAAAAGATGCTGGAGGACCACGCTGGGCTGGTCGCGGCCCTGGCGGCGACCTCCGAGAGCGAGATCCTGGACCGGACCACCGCCTACCTCGACCGGGTCCTGCGCGACGCGCGGACCGGGCTGTACGCGGGCAGCCAGGACGCCGACGAGCACTATTACGGGCTCGACGCGGCGGGGCGCGCCGGGCTGGCCGCACCCTACGTGGACCGCCGCGTCTACACCAGCTGGAACGCGAGCCTGGCCATCGCCTACCTGGAAGCCGCCGCCCGCCTCGACCGGTCGGACCTCGGGGACGCCGCCCGAAAGTTGCTGGAGAGCCTGTTCGAGCGCAGCTACCGGGCCGGCGGCGGTCTCGAGCACGGCGAGGGCGTACAGGGCCAGCTGGGCGACCAGGTCTGGGGCCTGCTGGCCGCGGTGCGCGCCTACTCGGCCGGTCTCGGAACGCGCTGGCTCGATAACGCGCGCGAGCTCGCGGAGCACCTTGAAACTCGCTACGCGGATGCGCGGTTCGGCGGCTATTTCGACCGTGCCGAAGGCGGCGACCTTGGCCGGCTGGGAGAGCGGCTCAAGCCCCTCGCCGAAAACGCTGTGGCGGCGCTGGCCCTCTTCGAGCTCGACGTGCTGATCGGCGAGCCCGACGCGCCCTACCGCAGCCGTGGCGAGCGGGCCCTGACCTCGGTTGCCCAGCTGCCGCCGCGGCTCGGGATCATGGCCGCCAGCTTCGCCCGCGCGTACGACCGCTATTTGCGGCCGCCGATCAAGGTCACGAGCTCCCATCCCGCACTCGTCCGCGCCGCGCTTGCCGCCTACCCTTACGCCGTGATCGAGCCTGGTGACGCAAAGCGAGCCGTGATCTGCATCGGCACCCTCTGCCTGGCTCCCGTCGACTCGGCTGAGGCCGTCACTGCGGCGATCACGGAGCAGTCTCACGCAAGGAGCTAGCGAGACCCGGCGCCACTTCCGCAAGCGTGTGCGGAAGGCGCTCGCCAACCCCAGCCTCCAGCGGGCGCTCCGCGAAGCGACAGTCGAGCTCCGCACCCGCCGCAACCGAGCCTTCGAGATCTACGACTTCAAGGCCGGCCAGACCGACCTTAAAGCCCGCCGGCGCGCCAACCTCGACCAGCTGGAGGGACTCGTCGACCGCTTTCGGCAAAGCCTTGAGGCGGCGGGCGGGATCTTTCATTACGCCGCCGACGCTAAGGCGGCGCGCGAGGTCATCGGCGAGATCTGCCGCAGCGCCGGCGCCGGCATCGTCACCAAATCAAAGTCGATGGCGACCGAAGAGATCCAGCTCAACCAGCACCTGGAGCGCCTCGGGATGGAGGTAGTCGAGACCGACCTCGGCGAGTACATGGTGCAGCGCAAGCACGAGCACCCCTCGCACCTGATCGCGCCTGCCATCCACCTCACCATCGAGGACTGGGCGGAGGAGCTGGGCACCGAGCCGAACCGGGACGCGATCATGGCGCACGCCCGCGCCGAGCTGCGCGAGAAGTTCATCAATGCCGCGGTGGGCATCTCGGGCGCCAACGCGGCGATCGCGGAGACAGGCACCGTGGTGATCGTCAGCAATGAGGGCAACGCCGACCTCACGATCACGCTCCCGCGCGTTCATATCGCCGTCTTCGGGATCGACAAGGTTGTGAAGGACGTGGACGACGCGGCTTCGCTGCTGAAGATGCTGGCCCGCTCCGCGACCGGCCAGCCGATGAGCACGTACGTGAACTGGGTGACGGGCCCGTCCCGCTCCTCGGACATCGGCTTCAAACCCGTCATCGGCGCGCACGGCCCGCGCGAGATGCACTGCGTCGTCCTGGACAACGGCCGCGAGGCGATGCGAGCCGACCCGCTGATGCGCGAGGCGCTGACTTGCATCAGGTGCGGCGCCTGCTCGAACGCCTGCCCTCCCTTTATGGCCGTCGGCGGCCACCAGTTCGGGCACATCTACAGCGGCCCGATCGGGCTCGTGCTAACCCCCTTCCACCACGGCCATCGGGTGGACGATTTCCCGAATTCGCTCTGCGTCCAGTGCAACGCCTGCCAGGAGATCTGCCCGGTCGACATCCCACTGCCTCGGCAGATCCTGGAGCACCGGCGGGAGGCGCGGAAGCCTCTACTGAAGAAGGCGGTCCTCGAAGTCTGGGCTTCCAGCCTGGCCGACCCTGCCCTGCGGCTTGGAACGCCGTTTTCGGGCTTCGTGCCAGGCGCGCCGGCGCGGCTGGCGAGCCGGCCTTTTCGGGACCAGGTGACGCCCGGCGGAGACGGCGAGCCGGTGACCATCTTCGCCTCCTGCCTGGTCGACCGCGTCGCACCCGAGCAGGGACTGGCGCTGGAGAAGATCCTGCGCCGGGCCGGCTACCGTGTCGAATTCCCGGGGCAGCAGTGGTGCTGCGGCCTGATCTGCGCCAACGCCGGGGACTTCAAGCTGGGTGCCCGTCTGAGCCGGGGCCTGACACGGGCCCTGAGCGGCTCCGAAGGCCCGATCGTGACGCCGTCCGCCTCCTGTTTCAGCGCTTACGTGAAGGACGCGATCGAATGGGGCGCCGACGGGGCGAGGCATGACGAACTGGCCTCCCGGATGCGCGACTCGACCCGCTTCGCCCTAGAGCTGCTCGAAGCCAGGCCCGACCTGGTCCGCACCGCCGGCGACGAGCTGGTGAGGGTCGCCTACCACGATTCCTGCCAGTCGCTGCGCGAGCTGGGCCTTCACGCCGAGCCGCGCAGGCTCCTCCGGCTGGCCGGCTACGAGGTGGTCGACCTGCCCGACATCACCAACTGCTGCGGCTTCGGTGGCAGCTTCAGCATGGAGTGGCCGGACGTCGGCGCCCGGCTGCTGGACTGGAAGCTGGAGGCGCTGGCCGCCACCGGTTGCACAATCCTCGCCTCGGACAACCCCGGCTGCCTCATGCACATCTCGTCGGGCGCCCGCAGTCGCGGCCTCGACCTTCGCGTGGCCCATGTCCTCGAGCTGGTCGCCGACCGCCTCGCCTGACCTGGCGGCGGTGCTCCGCCGAGCTCGCCTAGCCCAGGCAGCAACCGTGGCCTGGATGCTGGTCGAGGGGGGCGTCGCGCTCGCCGCCGGGCTGGCGGCGCGATCGATAGTGCTGACCGCTTTCGGCTTCGACTCCCTCGTCGAGATAGTCACCGCCGCGGTGGTGTTGCGGCGGCTTCTGCAGCGGAGTCCCGATGAATCGCGAGGCAGCCTCGGTCCGGGCGAACGCGGCGCTTCGCGGTTGGTCGGTTGGGCGCTCTGGGCGCTGGTCGCCTACATCGTCATCTCGGCCGCGGCGAGCCTTCTACTCGGCTTCCACGCCAGGCCCTCGCCGGTCGGCGTCGCGCTTACCCTCGCCTCCCTGGCGATCATGCTGCCGCTCTGGCGATGGCGTCTCCGGCTGGCGGATGCGCTCGGCAGCCCAGCCTTGCGGGCCGACGCCGCCTGCAGCGCGATCTGCATCTACCTCGCCGCGATCGCCTTGGTCGGGCTGGTCTTGAACCAGCTGCTGGGCTGGTGGTGGGCCGACCCGCTGGCGGCGCTGCTATTCGTCTGGTGGGTCCAGGGGGAAGCCCGCGAGGCACTGGAAGCGGGCGCATCGCCATAGCCCTGCGCGCCGGCGGCCTCTGCCTCGTCCTGCTGGTGGCGGGCTGTCTTCCGGCGACAGCCTCTCCGCGCTCCTCCCCCACCCCGACGAGCCGGACGAGCCCGGCCCGGGCCCAAAGCCCGACGCCGCCGCCGGAACCGCAGCGCGCGGAAGTCCCGCTGCCGGCAGCCCGCCAGGAGGTCGCCTCTGCAGCCGACGGCCGGTCGCTCTACCTGATCGGCGGCTTCGACCCAGGGCGCCATTCGAGCAGCAGCGTCTACGTCCTCACCGACGCCTGGGCGACCGGTCCCACCTACCCGCTGCCCGTCGACCACGCGGCCGCGGCAGTGCTCGACGGCCGCATCTATGTCGCGGGCGGCTTCAGCAACGGCCCCGCCCAGGGCGCCGTCTACGCGCTGGACCAGGGAGCCTGGCACCAGGTCGCCTCGCTCCACCACCCGCGCGGCGCGCTCGCGCTGGTCGGGCTCACGCGCAAGCTGTACGCGATCGGCGGCAACGCGGCCGCGGGCAACGTGGCCCCGATCGAGGTCTACGACCCGGCCGCCGACGCCTGGACCGACGGTCCCGACCTGCCCTTCGCCACCAGCGGCGCGGGCGCCGGGGTGGTCGGCGTCGACGACGAGGTTGTGGTGGCCGGCGGCGAGGATCCGAACGAGTCGTTACTCGTCACCCAGGTGGCTCGCCTGCGCGGCAGCGCCTGGTCGGCGGAGGCGATGCTGGTTCCCCGACATGGCATCCAGCTGGCGCTCTTCCGCGAGCGCCTCTGGGCCTGCGGCGGAGCGACGGCGCCGGCCTATCAGGCGTCTGCCGCCTGCACCTCTTTCGGCTAGGAGAGCTTCGTTCCCAGGCGGCTGGTGAGGACTCCGGTGTTCAGCCCGATCGTGCGCAGGCCCCCGAAAAAGCGCGCGTGCTCGATCTTGCAGCAGCGATCCATGACCACCTCGAGCCCAGCCGCGCGGGCGATCTCGGCCGCCTCCTCGCTGATCACGCCGAGCTGCAGCCAGAGCACCTTGGCTCCGATCTCGACCGCCTGGCGCGCGATCTCCGGCGCCTCCGTCGACGGACGAAAGACGTCGACGATCTGGACCACGTGCTCCTCGGCCGCCTCCAGGAGGTCCTTGTAGACCCTGCGGCCCAGGATCTCGACCTTGCCCGCCTGGGCCGGGTTGACCGGGATGATGTCGTACCCGTTGGCGTCGAGGTAGATGCCGGCGAACGAGCTCGCGTTGAAATAGTTCGAGGAGAGCCCGACCATTGCAATCGTGCGGTAGGTGGTGAGGATCCGGAGCCGATCCGCGGTCGTCATTCCAAAGGCGTTACGTTCGCCCACCGCGCTCATCTTTCCACCCCACGAAATCTGACGATTTCGCGGGGACCCCGGATCGCCTTTTCCGCGCCCGTGGTCGCCCGCCGTAAGCGCATCATTTCTGGTACGGGGCGCCGAACGCCTTGCTCAGGATGGAATGGCCGGTCTTCTCGCCTGCCCCGTTCGGTGAGACGGCCGCCGGCTCGCTGAGCGGCTCGGTCGACTGCGATTTGGCGAGCGATTGCTCAAGGTCCCAGATGATGTCCTCGACCGACTCGATCCCGACGGAGACCCGGATCATCTCCGGCCCGATGCCGGCCGCCCGCAGCTCGTCGTCGGAGAGCTGCTGGTGCGTCGTCGAGCCCGGGTGAATGATCAGCGATTTGGCGTCGCCGACGTTGGCCAGGTGAGAGAAGAGCTGCACGGATTCGATCAGCCGCCGCCCTGCCTCGCGCCCGCCCTTGATACCGAAGGTGAAAATCGACCCGGCGCCCTTGGACAGGTACTTCTGCGCAAGGGAGTGGTAGCGGTTGGAGGGCAGGCCCGGGTAGTTCACGTACTCGACCGCGGGGTGCTGTTCCAGGAACTCGGCCACCCGCTGAGCGTTGGCGACGTGGCGGTCCATGCGCACATGCAGCGTTTCCAACCCCTGGAGAAGCAGGAAGGCCGCGAACGGCTGCATCGCCGGTCCGTAGTCGCGCAGCATCTCGGCGCGCGCCTTCATCAGCCAGCCGAAGTCGCCGAAGTACTCGAAGAAGCGCAGGTCGTGGTAGCCCTTGGACGGCTCGGTCATGCCGGGGAACTTGCCGTTGTTCCAGGGGAAGCGGCCGCCGTCGACGATGACGCCGGCGATCGTGGTGCCATGGCCGCAGATGAACTTCGTCGCCGAGTGGACCACGATGTCGGCTCCCCACTCCAGCGGGCGGCAGAGGTACGGCGACGCGAAGGTGTTGTCGACCACCAGCGGCACGCCCGCGTCATGCGCGATCTTCGCAACTCCCTCGATGTCCAGCACGTCGATCTTCGGGTTGCCCATCACCTCGGCGTAAAGGCATTTCGTCTTGTCGGTGATCGCCGCGCGCCAGGCGTCGAGGTTCGACGCGTCAACGAACCGCGCGTTGATGCCGAGCTTGCGGAAGGAGACGTCGAACTGCTGGAAGCTGCCGCCGTAAAGCGTCGAGGAGGAGACGAACTCGTCGCCCGATTGCATCAGCGTGAAGAGGGTGATGTGCTGTGCCGCCTGGCCCGACGCCGTGGCCAGCGCGCCAATCCCGTTCTCCAACGCGGCGACGCGCTCCTCGAAGACGGCGACTGTGGGATTCATGATCCGCGAGTAGATATTGCCGAAGCGCTGCAAAGCGAAGAGGTTGGCGGCGTGCTCGGTGTCCTCGAAGACATAGGCGCTGGTCTGGTAGATGGGAACCGCGCGGGCGCCAGTGACCGGGTCGGGCCGCTGCCCGGCATGGACCGCCAGAGTGTCGAAACCGAACTCGCGCCCGGCCGTTGAATCCTCAGCCATGTCAGCGAGTTTAGCTCCGCGCTCGAATACCCTATTGCGGCCTTGAAATTCACTCTCTCGCCCATGACCGCCACCCAGGTCCAGGCCGATGCCATCGCCATCCCCGTCGTTGCCGGCCGCGGGCTCCAGGAGCCCGTCCAGCAGCTGGACAGCACGCTGGGCGGGATGGTCTCGGAGATCGTCTCCCGCAACGAGCACCGGGGGCGCCTGCTGGAGATCCTGCCGGTGCACCTGAGCGGCCAGATCCCGAGCCGCCGACTGCTCCTCTACGGGCTCGGCAGCCTGCGCGACATGGACGGCCAGCGGATGCGGTACGCGCATCACGAGATGATCCGCGCAGCCCGCACCTACGGCTACGGCAAGGTCGCGGTGCTGAAGGCGGAGCCGGTCGTGGAGGAGAACCTGGCCGCGGTCGTCGAGGGCTCGGTGATGGGCACCTGGGAGCAGCGCAGCCGCCAGTCCGGGCAGCGCGATCGAGTTGAGCTGGAGGAGCTGATCCTGCTCGGTTTCGGCCTCGACCGCGAACACGATGTCGTGGCGGCCGAGCAGCTGGGTGAGGCCACGAACCGCGCCCGCGAGTGGCAGAACCTGCCCGGCAACGTGCTCACGCCCGAGGCGCTCGCCGAAGAGGCGCGGAGGATCGCCCGCCGCCACGAGCTGGAGGTCGAGATCCTCGGCCCGGAGGAGCTCCGAGCGGGCGGCTACAACCTGCTCCTCGGCGTCGCCGCGGGCTCGAACGTCCCACCCCGCCTGATCAGGCTCCACCAGAAGCGGGGACCGGAGGGCGGCCCGACGCTGGCGATGGTGGGCAAGGGCATCACCTTCGACTCCGGCGGCATCTCGATCAAGGTCGCCAAGAACATGCACCTGATGAAGGCCGACATGGCCGGCGCGGCAGCCGTCCTGGCGGCCATGGAGGTGATCGCCGCGCGGCGGATCCCTCTAGATGTCATGGCCATCGTGGCCGCCACCGAAAACATGCCCGGCGGTTCGGCCCAGCGTCCGGGGGACGTGATCACCGCGGCCAGCGGCAAGACCGTCGAGATCATCAACACCGACGCCGAGGGCCGGCTGGTCCTCGCCGACGCCCTCACCCACGCACTCCGCCACGGCGCCTCTCACCTGATCGATCTGGCCACGCTGACGGGCGCCGCCACGGTCGCCCTCGGACACGCCGCCACGACGGCCGTCAGCAACAACGACGCCTTCTGGGAGATGGTCGCCGCCGCCTCCCAGCGCGCGGGCGACCGCGCCTGGCGCCTCCCCATCTACGCCGACTACCGGGTCCTCTTGCAGAGCAAGTACGCCGACCTCCGCAACTCCGACTACGGCGAGGCGGGGTCGATCTGCGGCGGCATGTTCATCCAGGAATTCGTGGAGGGCAAGCCGTGGGTCCACCTCGACATCGCTGCCAGCTCCTGGAACTCGAACGGCGACCTGACCACCATCCCCCGCGGCCCGACCGGAGCCGGCACGCGCCTCCTCGTCCACCTGGCCGAGCTTCTGGCGCACCCGAACCCCGCCTAGGTCTTACGTTGTGAGGAGCCAACATGCTCGCTGACATCAAGTCGCCCGCCGACTTGCGTGGCTTGAGCACGGCCCAGCTCGACGAGCTGGCCGCGGAGATCCGTCAGTTCCTGATCGAGCACATCTCCCGGAGCGGCGGCCACCTCTCGCCGAACCTGGGGGTGGTTGAGCTCACGCTCGCCCTCCACCGCGTCTTCGACAGCCCCAAGGATTCCCTCGTCTGGGATACGGGCCACCAGTCCTACGTGCACAAGCTCGTCACCGGCCGCCGGGAGGGCTTCGCCAAGCTGCGCCAGCCGGACGGCCTCTCCGGCTATCCGAGCCGCCGGGAGAGCGAGCACGACCTGGTCGAGAACAGCCACGCCTCGACCTCCCTGAGCTACGGCCTGGGCCTCGCGGAAGCGCGCCTCCAGAAGGGTCAGCGCGGCCACGTGATCGCCGTCATCGGCGACGGCGCGCTCACCGGCGGGATGGCCTGGGAGGCGCTCAACCAGATCGCCCACCTGCAGCCGCCGAACTTGATCGTCGTGATCAACGACAACGGCCGCTCCTACGCCCCGACCGTGGGCGGGATGGCGCGCCACCTTGCCAACCTCACCGTGGACCCGCGCTACGAGCGCTTGAAGGAGGAGATTTCCGACCGCCTCAAGTCGCTCCCCGTCGTGGGCGGCCTCTCGGACCAGGCCGCCTACCGCTTCAAGGAGTCGCTGAAGCAGCTCGTGCAGCCGACGACGGTCTTCGAGAGCCTGGGCCTGAAGTACGCGGGACCGGTCGACGGACACGACGTGAAGGCGATGGAAAAGGTGCTCCGGCGGGCCAAGCAGCTCGGCGAGCCGGTCGTCATCCACGTTGTGACCGAGAAGGGCCGCGGCTACGGCCCGGCGATCGAGGACGAGATCGACAAGCTCCACGGCGTCTCGGCCTTCGACCCCGCGACCGGGCCGGCGGCGCGCAAGGAGCTGACCTACACCGACGTCTTCGGCGAAGCTCTCATGAGCGCCGCGACACGTCACCCGGAGGTCGTCGCCCTGACCGCGGCCATGGCCTCCTCGACCGGGCTCCTCGATTTCGCGCAGGAGTTTCCGGAGCGCTTCTACGACGTCGGCATCTGCGAGCAGCACGCGGTCACCTTCGCGGCCGGCCTCGCGATGGCAGGCATGCGACCGGTTGTCTGCATCTACTCGACGTTCCTGCAGCGGGCCTACGACCAGGTGATGCTGGACGTGGCGATGCACCGCCTGCCGGTCGTCCTGGTGATCGACCGCGCAGGCGTGACCGGGCCCGACGGGGCCTCCCACCACGGCATCTTCGATCTCTCCTACTTGCGAGCGGTCCCTGGGCTGGCTATCGCCTCCCCCGCCGACCCAAGCGAGGTCTCGGGGCTGCTGGAGGCGGCTCTGCGCCACGACGGCCCGGTCGCGATCCGCTACCCGAGGGCGGGCGTTGCCGTGATGCCCGACCTGCCGGCCAAGCCCTTCGAGATCGGACGCTGGGATGAGGTCCGCCGCGGCCAGGATGCGGCGATCGTGGCGATCGGGCGCATGGTGGGCGCCGCCCTGGAGGCCGCGGACCGCTTGAATCGCGAGGGCGTCAGCTGCGGCGTGATCAACGCCCGCTGGCTCAAGCCCATCGATCCCCGCCTCCTGGACGATTGGGCCGAACGCTACCCCCTCTTGCTCACCGTCGAGGAAAACGTGGGCTCGGGCGGCCTCGGCGGGGCGGTGCTGGAGGCGCTGGCCCCGGCCGGGCTGGCGGGCAAGGTTCGGACGCTGGCCCTGCCTGACGGGTTCCTGCCCCACGGCCGGCAGAGCGAGATCCTGGCCGAGCACGGGCTGACGGCGGAGGGAATCGCTGGTCGCGTCCGCGAGTTGGTCGGTGTCAGGGTGAAGGCTCCAACGAAGGTCGCCGGGTGACTCAGCCGCATCCCGTTCGGGTCGGGCTGAAGCTGTCCCAGGACGCGCCCATCGCGTCCTACCGGACGGTCTGGCAGATCGCCGACGAAGGCGGGTTCGACCACCTCTGGGCCTTCGACCACATGGCCAGCATCGGCGCCAACGGACCCGGCCGGGACGTTTTCGACGGCTGGTCGTTGCTGGCGGCGATGGCCGTGGCCACGAAGCAGGTCCGCATCGGCCTGATGGTCACCGGCGTGACCTATCGCCACCCAGCGGTGCTCGCGAAGACGGCAACCACCGTCGACCATCTCTCAGGCGGGCGCCTCGAGTTCGGCCTCGGGTCGGCCTGGGCCGAGAACGAGCACGAGATGCTCGACATCCCCTTCTACACGGTGGGCGGCCGGATCCGGCGGATGGGCGAGGCGGTGCAGGTGGTGAAGAAGCTCTGGACCGAGGAGCGGGCCGGCTTCGACGGTCGCTACTTCAAGCTCCGGGAAGCGATTCACGAGCCCAAGCCGGTCCAGAAACCGCACCCGCCGATCTGGATCGGGGGCAGCGGCGAGCAGCTGACGCTGCGCGTGGTGGCGGAGCACGCCGACGTTTGGAACCCGTCCGGCGGGGGTGGCGATCCGGACGAGGCCGCCCGCCTGTCGGGGATCCTGGACGAGCGCTGCGCTGAGGTCGGGCGGAACCCGGATCAGATCCGGCGGTCGGTCCAGCTGCGCTGGGATGGTGCCGGCCCGGAAGCCATGCTCGACCTCTGCGGCCGCTTCGTGCAGCGTGGGTTCAGCGAGCTGGTGCTTTACCTGGACCCGGCCGAGGCGCCGAAGCAGGCTGAGACGGCGACCAAGCTTCTGCCCGAGCTCAAAGCCCTGCGTTAGCTGGACCCCGGCCTAGAGACGCTTGCGGCCCGCGAAGCCCTCGCCGATCCGGTGCCAGTGCGCGACCGACTCCTCGCCCAGCTTCCAGCAGAGCTCGACCATCTCGTCGTCGCGGTAGGCGTAGAAGTCGATCAGACCCTGCGACGGGTCCTTCAGGGCGATGCCCATCTGCTCCAGCCGAGCGACCGCCTTGGCCACCTCCATCTCGGCGTCCCAGATCGCGCGCCGGGACTTCTGGAACTCGGCCTCCGCCTCCGGGTCGTCCGCCCGCCGGGAGGTCTTGTAGTCGTCGATCCTGGCCTGCTCCTCGAGCTCCGGCAGGAGGCTGGCCAGCTGGACGATGGCGCCCACCGCTTCGCGCACCTTGGGCAGCGCCTGGTTGGCTTCTTCGACCGTGTAGATCCTTGGTGGCCGGCTGCTCACTTCCAGCTCAGCCTGGGACCGAGGATCGGTTCCAGCCTCGCCTCCACCTCGCCCGACCGGGCATGGCGTCCCTCCGAGTGCTTGTCGAAGATCAGCTGCTCATCGCAGGAGACCTGAAAGACGCCGTGGTCCCCGGTGACGAGGTCGATGTCGACCAGGATCGGCGCCCAGCGATCGATGATCTCAGCGGCCAGGCCCACGGCCCGTTCCGAGTAGTTTCAAGGTACGCAGTACTTGATCGAGATCCGGTGCTTCGGGTCGATCGGCATAACTCGCTTAGGCTAAATGCAACGCGTCCAGAGCGGCCGCCCGCTCGAGAAGCAGATCGGGTTCAGCCGGGTGGTCGTCGCGGGCGACCTCGTGGCGGTCTCCGGCTGCGCGCCCACCAACCCTGACGGTTCCAGCGCGGGCGGCGATGATCCGTACGAGCAGGCGCGGGCCTGCCTGGAGGTCATCAAGACTGCGCTCGAGACCGCCGGGGCGGGCCTGGAGGACGTCTACCGAACGCGCATGTACATCCTGCGGGCCGGCGACTCGAAGGCGGTCGGCCGGGCGCACGCCGAGTACTTCGCTGGCCACCCGCCCGCTTCGACGATGATCGTGGTCAAAGAGCTGCTTCGGCCCGAGTGGCTCGTCGAGATCGAAGCCGACGCGCGCGTCAACCTGCGCTGAAGACCGGATACGCGTTTGGTCTACATCGGGACGTCGGGCTGGCAGTACCGCCACTGGCGGCTCAGCTTCTATCCGAAAGGCGTGGCGCAGGCGCGCTGGCTAGAGTTCTACGCCGACCGTTTCCAGACCGTCGAGCTGAACAACTCCTTCTACCGGCTGCCCTCCGAAGCGAGCTTCACGGATTGGCGCCGGCGGACGCCGGACGATTTCGTCTTCGCGGTCAAGATGAGCCGCTTCCTGACGCATCAGAAACGGCTCCGCGACCCGGCCGAGCCGGTCGAGCTCTTCCTGGACCGGGCCAAGCACCTGGGTTCCAAGCTTGGCCCCGTCCTCGTCCAGCTGCCGCCCAGCCTGGAGGCAGATCCCGCTCGGCTGCGAGAGGCGCTGAAGGAATTCCCCGAGACCGTCCGCGTCGCCGTGGAGTTCCGCCACGCGTCCTGGTTCAACACCGAGATCTACGGGATTCTGGAAAGCCGCGGCGCGGCGCTCTGCCTGGCCGACTCACCCCGTCGCAAGACGCCATTCGAGCGCACCGCGGACTGGGGCTTCGTCCGCTTTCACGAAGGCCAGGCGGCACCCCGTCCCTGCTACGGCGAGCGAGCGCTGAAGACCTGGGCCCGCCGGCTCTCCGATCTCTTTGGGGCGCGCCGCGACGTCTATGCCTATTTCAACAACGACCGCAGAGCCTGCGCCCTCCGTGACGCGTCGGTCTTCGCCCGGCTGGCCGAAGGCGCCGGCCTCGAGCCGAGCCGGGTGACGGCCGAAGCCTCGGTCGGCGCCCCGGACGGCGAACAATAGCCGGGCAAGGTTTCTCCGCCTCCCACACCTACTTCAGGAGGGACACCTGTGTTCAGAGACTTCCGTCAGTTCCTGCTCCGGGGCAACGTTGTCGACCTGGCGGTCGGCGTGGTTATGGGCACCGCGTTCGGCCAGATCGTCACGAAGCTGGTGGCCGACCTCCTGACGCCGCTGATCGCGGCGACGGTCGGCAAGCCAGATTTTGGCGCGCTCTCCTTCACGATCCACAACGCGCAGTTCCGCTACGGCGACTTCTTGAACGCCGTGATCACATTCGTGCTGGTGGCGGTGGCCGTCTTCTTCCTGATCGTGAAGCCGGTGAACTACGTGTCCACGCTGGCCATCCGCCAGGACAGCCCCAACCCGGCCACGCGCAAGTGCCCGTACTGCTTGAGCGAGGTCCCAAAGGCGGCTACGCGGTGCGCTTTTTGCACGAGCGAGATCGATCCCGAGGAGCCGCCGACCAGCGAACAAGCCGCGTAGGACTCCAACTTGGGGGACAGTCAGGCAACCGCCGCCGAAACCTCCCATGTGGCCACGCTCGGGCGGTTCCGATAATCGAAGAACGGCCGTGTCTCTGCGCCTCCATAACCTGCTGAACGATTGCGAAACCCACGGCGCCCTCCTGGTAGAGCAGGTCGCCGAGGCGGCTTGCTGGATTAGCTCAGGCCGCCCGGCTTCGCCGGAGAGACCGGAACCAGGCTCGGCAGATTCGATCCTGCCTCGCGCCGAGCCCCTAAAACTGAATCGAGCGCCGGCGCAAATGTCGCCGTCTGCGATAGGGAGCAGCAAAGAATGACGCCTGAAAAAAGTCTCGCCATAGTCGGATTTGGGGTTGTCGGCAAGGGAATGAAGCAGCTCTTTCCCAACGCCGTCGTGTACGACGAGCCACTCGGCCTTGGCAGCCGCGACGAGGTCAATCGTTGCGACTTCGCATTTGTTGCTGTGCCTACCAACGCTCGCCTCGATGGGTCCTGCGACACCTCCATCGTCGAGTCGGTGATCGACTGGCTGGACAGCGCAGTGATCGTTCTTCGCTCCACTGTCGTGCCCGGCACCACCGCTCTTCTCAAGGCCAGAAGCGGGAAGCGGATCGTCTTCCAGCCCGAGTTCTCTGGGGAGAGCGCCGACCACGCCTTCGGCGACGCCCGGCGGCTGGCCTGGATCGTGCTCGGGGGCGACCGGCACGACACCAATGCGGTCGCGGACCTCTACAAGCGAGCTCGCAACGCGGAGCTGGCGATCCACCAGACCGACTCGACGACCGCCGAGCTGACCAAGTACATGGACAACTGTTACCTGGCCCTCAAGGTCACCTTCTGCAACGAATTTCACGACCTCTCCCAGTTGTTCGGCGTCGACTACAACGAGCTTCGCGAGCTCTGGCTCCTCGATCCCAGGGTGGGCCGGAGCCACACGTTCGTCCTGCCGGAGGACCGTGGGTTCGGTGGCAAGTGCCTGCCAAAGGACGTCAGTGCTCTTGTTAGCGCCGCCCTTACCGCCGGCTTTCAGCCTCAGCTGCTGACGGCGATGCTGGCAGCCAACGTCCGCTACCGCGCCGTGAAGTCTCAGAGCAACGGCCACCTGGCGCGCGCGGTTGTGGACGCTTGAGCAGGGCCCTTAGAGCCGGCCAGCGTCCGCTCGCCGTCTACGCGGACCTCGCTCGCATGGTTGGCTGCGACTCTGGACTGGTTCCCCACCCGGATCAGGGCGAGCAGGTCTTCACTCAGGAGCTCGTCAAGCAGCTCGCCCGGTTGGCCCCCGTCGTTGCCTATTCGAGCAGTTCGAGCTTTCCCTCGCTTCGCCTCGTCGACCCCCATCCCCTCATCAGCCCGGGACTGGCGCGCCGCCTCTGGGAAGCTCGGCCGTGGGCGGTGGGGTACATCAGCCATCTGACGCCGGCCAGCCTGGTTCGCATGCGGGCGCTGAAGGCAGCCGCCCGGGGCGCGCCCGTCGTGGTGATGCCGCTTGTCTCGCCCTCGCTCGACGGCGCCCGGGGCCTGCTCACGCGACTCCTCAGGCCGGACCTGGTGCTCAGCAGCGCTACTGGCACGCGAAGTCGCCTGCGTGAGCTCGGCTGCCCGACCGCGGACCTGCCACCCGCGGTCGACCTGGATCGCTTCCATCCGCCAGACCCCGGAGAGAAGGCGAGATTGCGCGCCAAATGGTCGCTGCCGGCGAAAGATCAGGTCGTACTGCATGTCGGGCACCTGGTACCTGCTCGCAACCTGGGGGCACTCGCCAGGCTGGCCGGCCGGCCCGGTACGACGGCCGTGCTCCTGGCAAGCCACGTACGAGTGGCCGGTTCCGAAGACTTGAAGCAGGAGCTGCTCGCGCGGGGTGTCCTGGTGCTCGAGGGCTACCGCCCGGACGTGGCCGAGCTGTACCGCGCGGTTGACTGCTACGTCTTCCCCTGCCGGCCTGGTGGCGGCATCGACCTCCCGGCCTCGGTACTGGAGGCTCTGGCCAGCGATCTGCCCGTCGTGACGCTGCCTTTTGGAGCGCTTCCGGAACGGTTTCCGAACGCCGCCGGGATCCGATTCGTGAAGGACGATGGGGAGATCGGGAGCGCGGTGAGCGAGATGCTTCTCCGGCGCCCCGGGACTCGCGCCCTTGCCGAGGCCTTCAGCTGGGAAGCCCTCGCGCGCCGCATCGTCAACCACCTCTACGCCCTTGCCGCAGCCGGCAGGACGAAGCCGGCTCCGGCTCCGCTGTCGCATACCGAAGGAGAGATCCGTGTCGCAGACGGATGAGAGCGAGTCGGGATGAGGGCTGCCCTTCCCGATCACCAGCCAACGCCGGGACCGATGGCCGCCTCCCAGAGCCCTGCTCGGGATTCCCTGACGCGCCGTCTCGGAGCTGGCGGACTGCTGGGCTCGACGGCCATCGTCTTCGCCGGGACGGCGTTAGCGCGCCTGCTCGGATTCTTCTTCTACGTGGTCAGCGCGCGGCTTCTGCTGCCGGCCGATTACGGCTTGCTGGCATACGCCTTGGCGCTCGTCATGGTCGCCTCCATCCTGGTAACGACCGCTGGCAATGGGTTGGCCCGATTCGTGGCCAGGAGCGAAGGCAACCGGCTGCTCGTCGACGCTTACGTAACCAACTGGTCCGCGGTCCTGGCGCTGGCGCTGGTGGCCAGCCTTGTCGTGCTCTTACCGCTTGGACCGGCATTGGGGCTAAACGGTTGGCTGCTGGTCGGCGCCGCGCTGAACGTGGCCAACCTGGCGGTGTTCGATGCCTACTTGCAGGCCCAACGGGGCTTGAGCCGGTTCCGAGCAATGGCCTGCTATTACGTGCTGGCCAACCTCCTGCAGCTGCTCGCTGTGATTGTCCTGGCTGCCATGGGCTGGCGATCACCGGCGCTGTTCCTGATCGTCTATGGCCTTTCCGCGATTGTCGGGCTGGCGCTGCAGCAGCTGATCTGGCCGATCCCGGTCAGCCTGAGGCTGGTCACCATTTCCAGGCAGCGCGTGATCAGCATTGCACGCTACATCCGGCCTTTCCTGCTGCACGGCGTCTTCTACGGCGCCTGGTGGGGAGCGGATTTGATTCTGGTCCAGCACCTTTTGAACGACACCGCGACGGGCAATTACGCGGCGGCCAAGACACTGGCCCAGGCGCTGATCATGGCGCCGACCGCCATCGCTGTCGCGGCCGGGCCTCGCCTCTCGCGGCTGCCGGACTCGGCGGTACCGCGCTACCTCGTCCGGATGATGGCCCTTTGCATCGGCGTGCTGCTGCCGCTCGCCGCGGTGATGATCCTGTTTCGCCACGAGCTGACCTTCGCGTTCTTCGGCGCTAAGTACCCGGGGGCCGCCCTGGCCCTCACGCCGCTGGTGGCGGGCACCGCCCTGCATGGGCTCTACCTGGTGCTCTCAAGCGCCTGGTTCGGGCTTGGCCGGCCTGCCATCGGGCCAGTCGCCACCGGCGTCGGAACAGTGGTCACGGTTCTGACGGCACTGGCGCTGATCCCGTTGCTGGGGATCGCCGGCGCCGGGCTTGGGTTCGCGGCCGGCGCCATGACGCAGGTGGCGATCGTCGGCGCCTATACCGTCTGGGGTCTTTGGTTGGGACCGGTTGTGCGCCTCGGCCAGCTGCCCGACGAAGCCGTGGCTGGGTTCGCGGAGGTCAGAGGCTGATTCAGCGTCCCGCCGCCGCGCCAGCTCCCCTCCGTCTTTACAACCTTCTGAACGACTGCCAGGTACTGGGCGAGCTCCTGGTCGACCAGGTGGCGGCCGGCTTCTGGCTGGACTCCTTCCTGCTCGCGGCTGGAATCGACCAGATCCTCGATGACGCCCTGCACCCTGAGCCGCTGGCCGGCCGGGCGGCGGTCCGGCTAGGCTCCTTCAGGGGTCGCCCCTGGCGGCTTGCCGCTGTCGCCTGCCAGTTGGCGGCAACAGTCTTGTGGATGCCAGAAAGCCGGTTCCTAAACTGGTCCAGGGCCGCCCGCTGCCACGCTCTCAGCGCGGCCCTGGTCGGAGACTTGGCGCGGGTCGCTCTGGCGAAGGAGGAGGTTCCGGACTCAGCTGGCCCGGAGCTGCTTTCGCGAGCGAAGCGGCTCAAGAGCGAGATTGCCAGGCTGCCGGGCCGCGTCCGCCACGACCTGCTGCGGCTGCCCAGCGGATTTCTGAGCCAGGACCAGTCCCCGGAAGACGTGGAGGAGCTGGTCCGGCGCGTCGCGGAGCTCTGTCGCGATCGAGATCGGCCGGCGCTGGTGGTCGGTGTTCGCACGTCTGGCTCCTACCTCGCGCCCCTGGCGGCCGCAGCCTTGGAAGCCGCTGGGCAGCGCGAGGTGACCTGGATGACGCTCAGGCTGGGGACGCGCTGGTTGCCTGGGGAGCGCCGGCAGCTGCGCCAGGCCGTGCGGCGCGACGCTCTCGTCCTTCTGGTGGACGACCCACCCAGGACCTGGGGGACGCTGGCCAAGGCTGCGCTCTTGCTCGGCCGGCTGGGGGTCCGGCCTGGATCGCTGGTCCCGCTGGCGCAGACCTACGCCGCCGGCTCGCCGCCCCCGCAGTCGCTGCTTGCCCATCCCCTGCTGGTCCTGCCCTGGGAGCACTGGCAGGTCCACCGCCAGCTGGCGTCGGAAGCCGTCCAGGCGGCGCTGGCCAAGCTGCTGGCGCCCAGCGGCCGGGTGGGAGCGGTTCGGCGGCTGTCCCTGGACGGTGGGGAGCGACGCGGCCACGCTCGTGCACAGTACGAGGTCGAGATCGCCCTTTCCGGGCGGCTTACCGAAACCCGGCGCGTATACGCCGAGGGAGTCGGACTCGGCTACTTCGGGGGCCAGACGCTGGCGGTCGCGGAGCGGCTCCCGACCTTCTTGCCAGCCGTCTACGGGGTCTCAGGGGGAATCCTGCTCCGCGAGTGGCTGCCGGAGTCTGGGCGTCTCGGCGCTGAAGCCGACCTGGGTCGGGTGGCCGAGTCGATCGTGAGTTACGTGGGAGAGCGCGCGCGGGCGCTGGGCCTCCCCGACGACCCCAGCCGGCGCCTGCGGCGGCGCCAGACGCTCGCGCGGTGGGTCGGCAGGTTCCTGGCCCAACCGTTCGGCCGCTTGAGGTTCCTGGCCTACCCGTTGACAGAGGATTTGGCCCGGCGGCTGCTCGAGGTCCGAGAGCCGTCAGTCATCGACGGCAAGACGAGCTTCGAGAACTGGTTCGCCACCGGATCTGACGGCCGCGAGCTGAAGAAGATCGGCTACGCGGAGCGAGCGTTCGACAGCTACGAGCTGGTTTGCTTCGATCAGCTCTACGACCTCGCAGGCGCCGTGGCAGGGGCCGCCGACGGTCTCCAGTCCAAGCTGAGCATCGCCTTCGCGGCGGCGGAGGGGAAGCCTCCGGATCAAGAGCGGTGGCTGATCTACCAGCTCGCCCACCTCTTGAGCCGCCGTTCCGAGCCGGAGCTCGCCGATCCCGAGCTCGAGCGCTCGGCTGCCAGGTGCTTTCAGCGCTATTTCGAGGCGACCTGGCTGGCCGACCTGCGGCCGGCAAGGACGGGCGCGCTTTGCGCCATCGATCTCGACGGAGTGCTGGAGACCACCCCGCTCGGCATTTGCGCTCTCAGCCTGGAATCGGCCCGCACGCTCCGGGCCCTGGCCCTCCACGGCTACAGTGCCGTGCTTGCAAGCGGGCGCTCACTGGCCGAAATCCGCGACCGCTGTCTCGCCTACCACCTCGTGGGCGGCGTTGCCGAATACGGGGCCGTCGTTTACGTGACCGCGCAGGGGACCGCGCGGAATCTGCTCAGCGAGAACGAGCGCGTCCACCTCGCGCGGGTTCGAGCATTCCTCGAAAGCCAGCCTGACCTGCGGCTTGATCCGGGCTCGATGGTTGCCGTCCGCGCCTACCGGCGCGGTGCGAACGGCCGGCGCCTCCCGCTGCTGCCGGAGCAGATCGAGCAGGCGCTGGCGGCGGCGCCGCCTGGGGCAGTGAGGACGATCCAGGGCCTTGGGCAGACGGATTTCATGGTGACCGGGGTGACCAAAGCCACCGGCCTGGTGGCACTGGCGGCTCAACTCGGCCTGCGTCATGAAGAGAGGCCCTGGCTGGCGCTGGCGGTCGGAGACAGTGAGTCGGACCAGCCGATGCTGAAGCTGGCGCGACTGGCCTGCGTCCCGAGCCACGCCAGCGCTCAGGTCCGGGCAACGCCAGGCGTCAGCGTTATGAGTCATTCTTATCAAGCCGGCTTCGAAGAGGCAGCGGCCCGCCTGTTGGGCCACCGGCCCGGCCGTTGCTCAGCGTGCCGCCAGCCTGAGCTCAGCCAGCCCGCGCGGGTGCTCTTCTCCTTCCTCCGTGCGGCGGCCTACGAGTCGAGCGGGGCCAAGCTGGCCTGGGCGTGCCAGACCCTGTTCGCCTGCTGCTTGAGTTTCAGAGGCTTCCCCCTCCCTCTCTCTCGCCTCAAACCAGCTTCAATCCGATTCAAAGGCCGGCAGGGCGGCGTCCGGCAGGTGACCGAGCCGCGGACCTGATCCCGAATAGATGCCCCAGATCGTGTAAGCGCCGACGGCCACCACCTGGAGCCCGGCGCCGGCCGCAAAGGCGATCCCGCCCCCGACCAGTCCCTGGTGAGGGATCAGGAGCAATGCGGTCGAGACCGTCGCAACCATTCCGAGGCCGGTGGCGAAGGCGCTGATCTTCGGCCGGCCGAGGGCACCCCAGGAGGCTGCGGTGACGACATAGAGCCCGTGCAGGGCGACGCCGACGACAAGCGGTGTCAAGGCATCGACCGCATGCGGGTACTTGGCGCCGTAGGCGAGCAGGGTCAGAGGCCGGGCGAAGAGGAGGACCGCACCGCTCAGGGGCAGCACCGCGAGGGCGGAGAACGCCAGCAAGCGTGAGAAGTAGCGCCGCAGCGCCGAGTCGGGCAGGCGGGCGATGTACGGCGTGACCGACATGCCGATCGCGTAGGGCGCCAACATCAAGAGCTGGGCGAGGGTCTTGGCGGCGGCGTAGTTGCCGGTCGCCGCCGGGTGGAGGAAGCGCTGGACCAGGATCAGGTCCGCCGACCACCAGACCGCGTAGAACACGGACTGGATCAACAAGGGGCGCATGTAGCGGACGATCTGGCGCACCCGGCTCCAGGCGAGTTTGGAAGCGTCGAACGCGAGCGAGGTCGGCATCGACACCTGCACCACGGCGAAGGCCGCGATCGCGGAGAGGCCGTAGATGACGACGACGACGGCGGGCGTGCGCCAGCCCATCAACCCCGCAGCGCCGAGGGCGACCAGCTGGAGGAGGTTGGTCAGGATGTAGTAGCCAACCATCGGGACGAATCGGCAAAGGCCTCGCTGCAGCTGCGTGTAGGTTTCGAAGACCGCGATGTTGGCCAGGTTCACTACCACGGCCAGGAGCAGCCAGCCGGAGATCCGGGCCAGTGGAGCGAGCATCAGGAACACGACGGTGCTGCACACCAGCGCCATCGCTACGAAACCGGCCCAATTCGTGACGAAGGCCCCCTGGCGGGTGCGGTCTTCTGCGTGGCGAGCTACGAAGCGGGACATCCCGAGAGGCGCCGTGGACACCAGCATCGAAGCCACGGCGACGACCGCCAGCGTGTAGGCGACCAGCCCGTAATCCGCCGGCGCCAGGAGTCGCGCGGCTGCGATGTAGAAGAGGAAGGCGAGGAGGCGAGCCACCGCGGTACCGGTGAAAACGACTGCGGATGAGCGGAGCAGGTTCAGGTCCGCTACCCGGCGCAGGCGCGCCAGCGACGCAGGAGCCGAGATGGCGAGCAAGCTCATCCGGTCACCCGGGTGGCGCCGCCCCGGGGGACGGCCAGGGATCCTCGCGAGCTGAGCAGCCGCGCGTAGCGCGCCACCACTCGCGGCGTCACGTTCAGGAGCCGGCCGGAGGAGCCTCCCGACGCTGCAAACCGGGCGATCGCGGCCAGCCCCGGGGCCGCTCGCCAGAGCTCGCCCGAGAAGGCCCAGAGGCAGCTGTCGAGGGTGCCCACGAGCCATCCGGGCTGGTTGGTTGCGAGCAATTCCTTCTCGGCCTGGCGGAGATCGGCGACGTCGTTGATGGTCTCGAAAGGCGTCCAGCCATCCCAGCGCCCCGCTGTGTAATTCAAGGCAACGAACTCGCCTTTCTCGTAGAGCACGCGTGGCGGAGACCCGAAGCCGCTCTTGCTGAACATGTAGGTGAATCCCGCGTGCCGGACGGCATCCGCGATCTCGGCGGAGAAGGGCCCTGGGGCGAATTCCTCGTACGGGCGGTAAGCACGGAAGAACGAGCGCAGCCGGGAGCCCTTGAGGCGTCCGGCCAGGTTCTCTCGCAGGGCCCCGGCGCGGGCGTCGCGATCGTTTGCTTGGTGGCCCTGTCCCGGCTGGAAGCGGAACTGCAACCGGTAAGGCGAGGCCGGGTTCCAACCTAGCGGTCCGGGCGATTGCCAGCGCGGCCGGCGGATTAGCCGGGCGTCCATCGTCGCCCACCAGCCGGAGGGTCTGAGCGCGGCGGGCACGCCAAGGTCGTCGAGCTCCCGGCGAGCGCCTGCCAGGTGCTCGGCCAGCCGCTGCGAACCGAGGGATGACTCGATCGAGACGCCCGTGCCAGAGCTCCCCAGCAGGACCTCGACGTGCGGATAGAGACCGCCCTGGTCACGCGGCACCGTCAGCAGGTCGAGGGGCGAGGGTCGCTGGGCGAAGCTCTGGGCGGTCAGCACGAAGCCGGCTTTGAGGCCGGTCAGGGACACCAGGTCGGCGAGCGCGTAAAGGTTCTCGAGCTCGCGGATCATCCCGGTCCAGAAGAGGAGCGAGACCAGCACGCGACCCTCGCTCGCGAACGCCAGCAGCTCGGCATCGCTTGGCTCACCCGATTCCGCGATGGATTCGACAGCCGCCCAGCCCGCCGGCTGGGTCAGGAGGACGGGGAGCGGCGGGCGACCGGGATCGACCACCTGCAAGCACTGGCCGAGCTCGGACAGCTGGAAGAAGTCCGCATCTTCGGTCTGGCGGCCAAGCACGGCCGGGCCCGGCGTCGCGGCGATGTCACCCGCCAGCGAGTCGAGCACCTTCGCTGCCGGCTTGCTGTAGATCAGGGCCCTCCGCTCGCGGCAGGCGACAGGCAGCCAGTAAGCGGCCAGGACCGGGTCAGCCAGCATCCAGCCGCGCCGGCCTTCGCTCCAGCGGCGGGCTATCCGGGCCGTGAGCGAGGCATAGTCGTCGGCCGGGTCCACGCCTCCGAGGTCGAGCACACGGAAGCCCTCCCCGGCCAGCTCAGCCCGCCTGTCCGCCGACAATCCGCAGGCGATGAGCACGCGGACCTGGCGATCCAGGATAGCCCTGAGCTCCTCCGGCCGCGCCCCCGACGCGAGACCCAGGGCCTGCCGGTGGAAGACTTCTGGCCAGAGGTAGGCGTCGACATCGGCGAGGCCCGGCACCGGCTCTGGCTCCAGCATCACGGCCAGGTCGGGCCAGGCGACGCCGAGGGCCCCGAAGGCAGCTTCGTAGATCTCGACCAGGTCTTCGCGAACCAGGTGGACTGCGGCGCCCGCGTCGCCTGACAGGGCAGCCAGCGGGTTGGCAAACGCCACGGGCCCGGCGCAAATGACGGTGGTCTCGAAGCGGTGGAGAGCTGTCGTGAGCGCCTCCAGGTGGCGCCCGCCGCTGACCAGGCCACCGGTGAGCAGGGCGAGCCCGTGGTGGCCGGGCTCTCCCCCGCCGTAGTGCCGGCCACCCCGCACGGCGTCGTAATAGACGTCGAATGCGAAACCCTGGGTCTCTGCCGCCCAGGCCAGCGTCGCCGCGATCGCGTTCTTCTGCGAGAAGCCGTAGCGCGCGCAAAAGAGCAACAGCTTGGGCCGCGGACGACTGGTTCTCATCCGCTCGGTCGGCAAACCGCGAGGAACCACTTGGGACACCAGGCCGGCCCGTAATGCCACTCTCGCTCGCAGGCGAAGCCCGCCTGGCGCAGCATCGCCAGGAATTCGCCGAGGCGGTAGTGCCGGACCAGGCCCTGCCACTCGGGCCGGACGCCGCCCGCGCGCCAGGCTGACGCCCACTGTCTCGGCCGGCGCCCAAGGGCGCGCGGATAGCGCAGGATCCACCACGGCTCCCGGTTGCTGACGTCGGCGACAAGCAGACCACCCGGCTTCAAGACCCGGTGCAGCTCGCTCAATGCAGCGTGCGGGGCGGGCAGGTGCACAAGAAGGTCGACGCAGAGCGCGGCGTCGAAGGCGCCGTCTGCAAACGGCAGAGGGCTACCAGCGTCCAGCTGGGTAAGCGCCAGGTTGGCAGCTGTCCCGGCCGCGGCGGCATCGGCGCCGGCGATACGGAGCATGTCCTCGGAGAGGTCCGCAAGCGTGACGCGGTATCGGGCTGCGAGGGGTACCGCCATCCGCCCCGGGCCGCCGCCCAGGTCGAGCACGGAGCCGCCGGTCGGGACCTGCCGCTCGATCTCCGCGACAACCTTGCGCCGCTTGGCGGCGTAGAGGTCGCGGAAGGGGTTGCGCCGGCCCTCGGGCTGGAAGTGCTCGACATAGCTGCCGCTGACGTAGACGTCGGGTCCGATCAAGCGGTCACCACCCCCAGGGGGGCAGGCGCCGGAACATCCAAAAGGGCGCGGTAAAAAGCGAGGTGCTCCTGCGCCGTCCGGTCCAGGCTGAAGACTTCGCGGGTCCGCTCCTTGGCGGCCACGGACATCTCCGCAAGGGCCCGGCGGTCGGCCAGCAGGTCCAGCAGGGCTCCCCGCAACGCGGCGACGTCGCCCGGAGGCACGAGGAGGCCGGTTCGGCCGTCCTCGACGACCTCGCCAAACCCGCAGCCGGTGGTGGCCACGACGGGCCGGCCCATGTCTTGGGCTTCCAGGGTCGCATTGGCGAGCGCCTCCCAGAGCGAAGGCAGAACTGCCAGCAGCGCTGCTGCGAGCAAGCTGTGAAGCTGCTTCTGCGGCACCCGGGGATAGAAGTGGAGACGGTCGCGGTACGCGGCGTTGCAGCGCTCGACGAACTCCTGCATCGTCCCGCCTCGGTAGCTGAGGAAGTTGTTGCCGGCGAACACGCAATGGAGCTCCGGATGGGCAGCCAGAATCTCAGGCAGCGCCTCGGCCAGGATGTGGACGCCCTTGCGCTCCTCGAGCCGGCCGAAATAGAGGAGGAACTCGACTCCCTCGAGCTCTGGAGGCAGCGGCGCGGGATCAGCTTCGAAGCGCTCCGCGAAGTCGACGCCGGTGTGGACGGTGGCGACCTCTGTGCGTGGGATGCGCCAACGCCGGCAGACCACATCCGCCAGGGCGTCGGTCATCGAAAAGACTGCGTCACTCCGCCGGACTTGGGCCCGTTCGAGCCAGTCCAGGCAGGCAACCTTGAGGGCGCCCAGCCCAGCATTGGGACTGAGCTCCGCCACGACCGCGGTGGGTGTTGCCAGCCGCGTCACAAGCTTGGTCCGGGGATGCGCGTGCAGCGAGTACCAGAAGGCCTCGGCGCCGTGCTCGCAGGCCTGCAGGATGTCGGGTGGCTCGGCGAGCTGCCAGACGGCTTCGGCTACGGCCCGCGTGCGGGCCAGCGTGCGGGCATGCGGCAATCGTCCCACGCGTGTCCCTTCCGACCTCGGCAGGCGGTGGACCGTGACGCCCTCCTCCACACGGACTGAGGGCTGGTCCACCGCCTCTGTTATCACTGAGACGCGCTCGCCCAGGCGTGCCAGGGCTCGCGCCGTCTTCTCGGTGTACGTGCCGATGCCACCGGCGTGATCCTCGGTCGGATACTCCCGGGAAACGAAACAGATGTTCACTTGCTGCGCGCTGCCGCGCGCCTTAGGACAGGCGCCGCCGGTAGGCGAGTCCCAGCCCACTCAGCAGGATCAGGCCGCCACCCGCCGCGGTCCCCGCGATCAGGATTGGGTCGACGCCCTTGGCAGGTCGGTCCGCCGAGGTGTTCGGGAGCGTCGCGCTGCCCGCGCTGACGCCGCCGGTCGCCGTTGTTCCGCTGACGCCGCCGGTGGCCGTTCCCCCGCCGACGCCGCCGCCGCCAGGTGCCGGCGTTTCATACGCCAAGGCGGCGCTCGTAAGGAGCATCGCCGCTCCCGCCGCGGAAACGATTCCTGGCAACAGAATTCTTGCTCTCACTGTCTATCAACTCTCCTCAAGGTCAAATTTCGAATCGAAACATCCGGAAGATCGGAAAGTGACGCGCCGAAGTGCAGCCCGGCGGACCGCGAGACGCGCTCACGACGCCGGCTCCGCGACCACGACGATGCGCGGATCGGCGGGGTTGTACGTGGTGCACGTGAGCAGCACGAGCTGCTCGTGATCGGACGGCTGCAAGATGTCGGTGTTGGAGCTCGGCCAGTTGGCGTGGTACTCATGGATCGTGTAAGTCAGCGTTGGCGCGTCCGGCCGCGCGATCTGGATCTGCTGCCCGACGTGAGCACCGAAGAGCGGCCCGAACATCCCGGCCCGCGCGTGAGCGTAGATGAGCGTCCGGCCGCCTTCGCCGGGCCACTTCATGCCGGGGTAATGCGCCGCCTCGTAGAGCGGCGCGGTGAGCCCGTCGCCCTCCACGACCGGGAGGTCGACCCCCAGCCCCAGGATCTTGATCCGCAGCCCCTGGTGGTGAACAGGTGCCTTGGAGGCGTCGGTGCGGAACCAGTCGGCCCCGATGATGGGAGCTGTCGCCGGAGCCGGCCGTGCGGTAGCGCCTCGCGGCGCGGCCGGATGGACCGACAGATAGGCGCTGCCGCCCAGGAGCAGCAACCCGGCCAGGACCGCGGCGAGAGGCAGGCGGCGTCTCACCATCGGTAGCCGACCTCCTCGTCCCTGTCGAGGGCGAGGTGACGCTCGGCCCTGCCGCCGGGGTAGCTGACCAGCAGGTCCGTGGGCAGCCCGGGGCTGCCCGCCTGCTTCTGGATGAACAGGGAATAGCTGCGCCCCACCTGCAGCGGTACCTCGTAGGCAAGCTGGAGCCGCAAGCTGTGCTGTGGCGGCAGGATGAAGAACACGCCTACGACAGCCCGCCCGTGCTCCTGCGTGACGTTGACAGGCGCCGCAACAGATGGCTGGCTGTCCAGGGCGGCCTTCACGCCAGCCACCGCGGCGTGCTCGGGCAGGTAGAACCGGAGGTAGTCGCGGTAGGAGCCGTCGCCCGGATTCAGGGCCCGAGCCAGGTCGTCGTTGAACGCTGGCAGGCTGTAGTCGATCGTGACCAGGTGCCGGCTCAGACCGTCGGCATAGACCTCGCTCCTGACGCTCATGCTCTTGTTGGCGTAGAGATCGCCCTTGGTGGCGCCTACGTTGGCGTCGACCACCATCAGGTAGTCCCCCGGCGTGGCGGCGATGCTGCCGTCGACGTCGCCCGCCGCCAGCGACTTGGCGAGAGCAGCGTCGTGGACCTCGATCTGGAGGTGGCGTCCGCGAGCTTGCTGCTGGAACACATCAAGGAGCCGCGGCCAAGCGGCGATCGGCTGCGCCAGGACCGTCTTCAAGACCTCGCGGCCAACGACCGGCAGCGCCTGCTTGCCCTCGTGGGGGTACGCCGACTGGACGTTGATGATGTAGTTGAGCTGCGCGTAAACGTCGGCGGCGCTGAAGGTGCCGAAGGTGGGGACCGAGACGGGACCGGTCACAGCCAGCAGCGCTGAGATCGCGTACGGATCGAACGCGATCGTGCCGTCAACGTCCAGGCCGGTCGCTGACTTGTACATCGCCTCCGCCAGGCGGGCGGTCGTGGGGAAGTCCGGGTCCCAACCGGCGTCTCCGATCTCGAGGGCGTTGTTGTAAAAGGACATCAACCGGTCGAGGGGCGACGGGATCGGGAAGCGCTGCTTCAACAGCCGGTTGTAGTCGTCGTAGGGCCGGATCTCGAGCTGGCTGGGAGCGCCGTTGGCGAAGGTGATCGTGCCGACCGACCCGATCAGGCCGCCGGAGGGCCGCATCTCGCCTGGGTTCTCGAGGAGGACCAGGTAGGTCGTCGGACGCGAGCTTCCCAACGCGGGCCCCAGCTGCTCGCTCATACCGAGACCCAGGGCGGCGCGCTGCTCGGCGTCGGCCAGGCGGCCGGCGGCCTCTGCCACCTTGGCCCTGAGCGGAGGGGCGAGCGGGCGGGCGAGGTCCTGCCGGAGTCGGGCGAGCACCGGCCGGAGCCGAGCGTCGGCGTCGCGCAACGGAGCACCGGTTTCGCTCAGGAGCTTGATGAAGCGAGCTCCCGGCGGCGCTGGGTCGCGCTCGACGGCCTGGTAAGCCCGTGCCACCCGGAGGAAGTCGTCGAGGCTCCGGCTGGCCGCAATACCCGCATCGCAGAGGTCGAGGACCGCCGTGGTATCGGCTCCGGCGACAGGGAGGCCGCCGGCCGCTCTCGGGATCGGGTTGGATTGCAGCCGCGCGCAACCCCGTTCGAGCAGGGGCCCCGCGGTTCGGTTGAGTCGCCCGGCGGCGCTGATCCGATCGGGCGTCCATTGCTCCGGATGGGCGCCCAGGCGGTCCGTGGCCTGGAGCAACGTGGAACTGCCCTGCTGGACTTCGCCGAATGCCAGCGCGAGCGTCAACGACTCCAGGCCCGCACCACCGATCAGCAGCAGCGCCGCCGCCCAGAGGATGGTGACCGAGCCGCGACCAAGCCGGCGCCCTGTCGCGGAGCTCATTTCAGCGCCGCGCACGTCTCTTCCAACTCGGCCAGCAGGCGATGGGTGGAGTCCAGGGCCGTCTCTCCCACTTTGATGTCGAGATAGGCAATCGCCTCGACGTAGCCGAGCACGCGGCCAACCGCTACGGCTGCCCTGGTCAACCCGCCGGCGGGGCTCCTGGACGAGCCGGATCGTAGCCTCAGGAGCTCGGCTTCTGCTGTTTCGAGCAATAGCGAGAACCGCTCCTCTGGATCAGCCGTGTTCAGTCGTGCACTCACCTCGCAAGGCCATAGCTCGGGACTTGGTCCGCCGCCGAGCCTGGACTTCATCGTCCCGCAGCCGGCTTCGGATTCAACTGGGGCATTACGGCATTTCGAGGGGGAGTTCTCGGCCCCGCCGCATAGGGCGCAGCGGCGACCTCTGGGAGCGCCCCGCCACGTCCGTCGATCGAGCCCATTGCATCGGCTCCCGTCCGGGCGGATCGTGAAGGGGCAAGCGGATATGGACTCCTAGAGATGGACCGGCTGCTGAAGGGGACGGCATTGGTCAAGCCCAAGGGCGCGGCCACGAACGGCAACTCGAATGGCCATTCCAACGGCCACTCGAATGGCCACCCCAACGGCCACTCCAACGGGCACGCGAATGGCGCCACCAACGGAGCGGCTCCTGAGCGCCGCAGCAACAGGGACCGGCGAGCGCGGCGCCGAGGCGCGGACGCGCTCAAGGTGGGCGTCATCGGCTGTGGCTACTGGGGCCCGCACCTGATCAGGAACTTCAGCGAGATTCCCGGCGCCGAGCTGGTCGCGGTAGCTGACCAACGCCCGGATCGTCTCGACTACGTACGCGTGCGCCATCCCGGCGTCAAGCGCTTCACCCATCACTCCGACCTCCTGGAAGCGGACGTGGATGCAGTGGTGATCGCAACGCCGATCCACACCCACCACGCCGTCGCCCGGGATGCCCTGCTGGCTGGCAAACACGTGATGGTGGAGAAGCCCCTAACCTCGAGCGTCGAGCAGGCTCTCGATCTGATCGGCCTTGCCGAGGCCCGCGGGACGGTGCTGATGGCGGCGCACACCTTTCTGTACAACCCGGCTGTGCGCGAGCTGTGCCGGATGGTGCATTCGAAGCACCTGGGCCGCATCCACTACATCGACTCGGCGCGCCTCAACCTGGGCCTCTTTCAACGCCGCGTCAATGTCATGTGGGACCTCGCCCCCCACGACATCTCGATCCTGATCCAGCTTCTGGCCGAGCTGCCTGCCACGGTCAGCTCGCATGGCGCCAGCTGCGTGCAGCCGGGCGTGCACGACGTGGCCTATTTGAACCTGGAGTTCGAGAGCGGCATCCTCGCCCAGATCCACGTCAGCTGGCTCGATCCGGCCAAGGTCCGCCGCATCACAGTGGTCGGCGACAAGCGGATGGCGGTTTACAACGACGTCTCCCTGGGCGAGAAGATCCGCGTCTACGACAAGGGCGTGGAGCACCCGCCCGTCACCGACAGCTTCGGCGAGTTCCAGCTCTCTTATCGCTACGGCGACGTGACCATCCCCTACATCGAGTGGCAGGAACCGCTGCGTCTCGAGTGCGAGCACTTCCTGCATTGCGCCCGGACCGGGGAGCGGCCGCTCAGCGATGCGACTCAGGGCCTGGCCGTCGTCGCGGTGCTGGAGGCTGCGGACAAGTCGCTCGCCGACGGCGGCAAGCCGGCCGCGGTCGTGCTGCCCTGGCAGCAGGCTGTGACTGCGCGGCTGCGCGAGATCCGGCTCGCCGCCGCGGATGCGGCGGTCATCAGCAGCGCTGCGTCGGCGCCGGTTACAGCCGCCTTCTAGCCAGGGAAGATCGAGCAGCCGCCCGCTCCGTCGGGCAGCACGTCCTCCTGAGCAGCGACCCGCCCGCCAAGCACCCTGACCAGGCCGCTGGTGCCCGACGCGACCGTGACCACAGCACTGGACAGGCGGCTGCCGGCAGGCAGGTGAGGGCGCGTCACGCGATAGGTGCGCGGCTCGGGGTCAGGGTTGTGCAGGCAGGCTTCGTTGGCGGTCATCAAGACCTCCCAGCTGCCGTCCGCCAGCCGCCGTTGTAGGTAGGCGTGCCGGGCGACCTCTTCGAGGCCCCGCCAGGCGACCTGCCCCGCGCCCGCAGCATTCAGCTCCGCCACCCTTTGCAAGAGCTCCGCGGGCAGGCCACCGCGCACCTCCTGGGGGTGGCAGAAGAGAAGAGCGGGGCGGCCCAGAAACAGATCGAGGAGCACCCCGCCGTCCGGAGCTTGGCGGCGCCAGAGCAGCGGGAAGCCCTCCCAGGCTGTGTCCGCGGGCCGCATCCCAAGGTCTGTGTCGTCCGGCACCAACGCCTCCAGGGGGTAGCGATCCAGCCAGTTGCAGCTGGCCAGGAAACCGAGGTCCTGCAGCGCAGGCAACATGCTTTCGGCGCAGAGCCCGTGCGGAAAAACCATGACGCGGTCGAGGCGGACGCCGGTTGCAGCCGCGAAGCTGCGCGACCTCCCAACCGCCTCGCGCAACGCTCTGCGTTGCTCCGCCAGCGAGCGGTGGCGGAAGCGATGACGCCCTCGCTGCGCCGCGTAGAACTCGTAGCCGCTGTGGTCGTTTCCATGGTGACAAGCGCTCAGGCGCGCCGGCTTTGACCTCAGCAGGCGAAGGACGCCCGCGTCGCTCAGGCCCAGCTCGCGCGGGATGGTCGCCGCGGTCAGATGGAAGTCAAGTCGCTCGGCATCCTCCAACAGCTTCGGAAAGTCGAGGCCCAACAGGCCCACCCGGAGCGCCGGATCGTCCACCGTCACATTGGCCGTTCTCACAGCCGGATGCCAGGCCGCCTGGCCGAAGAGTCTCCTTATCGTCATCATCGGCGGCAGCACGGTCAGGGCGTGCCGAGGGCCGTAGGCATCGGCCGGCCGGCCCGCCAAGTGGTCGCCGCCTGCTCCGATCAGAAGCCGTCCCCGCCCGATCTCGAACTCGGTCAGGCCCGGGCTGGCCTCGCCGGCGTGGTCGATCCAGGCCAGGACCGTGGCGCCCGCGACAGGTGTCAGGAAAGCGGGCGGCTCGGCGCCGGCCAGTGCCACCCCAGCCAGTTCCGCGGCGAAGTCCGCCCGATGTGACGGGAACCTGACGACGCCGGGACCCGACAGCTCCCGGAGCCGCGGCAGTCCGACGCTCAGGGCGTTCTCGAGCTGGACCAGGCCTGCCGAGGCCCTCGCCGACGTGCCCGTGGCATAGACAGTCCCCCCCTCGAACAGGTACCGCCTGAGCCGCTCACCGGAGTGCGAGTCGGAGAATGGGCTCTCGAGGTCGACGAAGTTGAGCGCCGCCGACTCAGAAAAGGGCGCCCCGTCGAGCTCCACGCCGTAGAGTCCAGCGACAGCCGTGAAGGCCGATCGCTCCGTTCCGCCGGAGCTCGTCCCCACTGCGATGCCGCGCCCGGCGGGCGCGGCTGAGCGGCGGGTCCGCGGAAGGGGGGGCGCCAGGGCCCGAATCGCCCTGGGCGCGGTCGTCGCCCTCGTCGCGAAACCCGGGTCCTGACTCCAGAACGCCTGCCTCAGGACGTCGTCCAGGTGCCAGACCCGGCGCCAGGCCGCCGCCGCGGCCAACCGGGCGAGTCGCGGAACCTTGAGCCGGCGCGCCGCTGGTTGGTGCGGCGCCTGAGCCTGTTCGGCGACGGCGCTCATCCGAAGGGCCTCCGGCGCGGAGCTTTCGGCTCCCGCGAGCCGAGCAGGACCACGTCGCTGGACGGGCTTCCGGCCAGCATCCAGCCTCCCATGATTCCCACCAGCATCCAGAAGGCCTGGGCCACCCCAGCGAAGGTGAGGTACTCCGCGGTGGTTCCGATCACCGCCAGCACAAGCGCGAAGGCCGCGGCCGCGCCACTCACCGCGTGCTGAGTTGTGTCCAGGCTGCGGCGGCGCCGCCAGCCGACCAGCACGACCCCGATCAGCATCATGGCCAGCAGCAGCTCTCCGACCAAGCCTGCCCTGAAGCCCAGGCCCAAGTACTCGTTATCGACGAAGTTGACCAGCCTCTGAGGAACCTCGGCCGGTACCACGCTCCCCGTCCCGAACCAGAGGTGCTGCTCCAGCAAGGGAACGAAGATCTCGTTCCAGTAGCGCTGGCGCACGTCCAGGCTCTCCGGGCTGCTCAAGAGCTGACCGGTGCCGGCCTGGACGAACTGCTGCTCCATTCGGAGCTGGATCTGGTTCCAGAAGAGGAGAAGCCCGAAGGCCAGCGGAGCGATCATGACGAGCAGCTGCCGCGGGATCCGGCGGCTGTGGAGGACGATCACCAGCGTGGCCAGCCCCAGACCGATGATCGCGGCCTGAGTCCCACTGATGAAGGCGCCGACCGCATTGAGCGCCATGACGGTGGAAAGGAACCGGCCCGAGAAGTTGATCGCCGCGTAAGCGCAGAGCGCCAGAGCCAGTGTGTAGTGGAGCACGGCGAAGGCGCCCATTCCGCTCCAGTGCTCGAGAAGCGAGGTGGCGCGGCAGGGCCCCGACGTGCAGATCTGCGAGGCCTCGCCGGTGCCCGAGTAGTACGTCTCGATGAAGCTCCTCACGCCCGGCACGTCGGCGACCTGGGCCATTGCCACGATGGCGACGATGACGCTGGCTCCCATCGCCAGCTGGAGGATCTCGCCGATCTCCGGGCGGTTGAGCTGGGCTCGCGAAAAGATCAGGTAGATGAGCAGGAACTGGAGCGGCGCCAGGATCGTCCGCCAGGCATCGACGCTGGCCGAGGTGCCGGTCACCCAGAGGTAGCCGGCGGGCACCATCACGGCACCCACCGAGTAGGTGACGACGACGACGTCGAAGAACGTGTAGCGCTGCTCCTTGCCCAGCTGGCGGATGACCATCCCGGCTGCGACCAGGATGGTCAGGGCCTCGCTCGTGCGCAGCGCTGGGAGGACCGTGTTCCGGCCGAGGCCGGAGGTCAGAGCCGCGCCGACAACCAGCAGCGCGCAGCCGACGGAGGGCCGCCGAGCGGTGACCGCGATCACGGCCACGCTCGCGGCGGCAAGGAGCGGCGCGGCCAGCGCCGGAGTGGCCTTCTGCGAGACCACGAGCATCACCGCCGTGGCGAGCAGCGACAGCACGGCAGCTGGCCAGAGCCGGCGGCTCTCAAAGCGCGCCGTGGCGGCCATGACGGCGCTCACGTGGACGCTCCTGGCGCCAGCAAGAAAGCCGCCAGAGGGACCACGCCCGCAGCTCGCAAGGCGGCGGCGGTGCGGCGCACCTCTGAGGCGCGAGTGCGCCGAGCAGTCGCCACGAGGATGGCTCCGTCGGTTCGACGGGCCAGCGTCGCGGCCATGGGAGCCTCCCGCGGGGAGGGAACCGCGACCAGGGTCAGCGTCTGTCCGAAACTGGCTTCGGTCAGGCTCAGCAGCTGTTCGGGAGTCCGGCTCAGGAGCCTGGCCGGGCCGTCTGCCTCGTCGCCGAAGGACTCCTCGCCCTCGCTGTTGACGACGAGGACAGAATCGCCCTCGTCCCAGGCCGCCCGGCCGAGAGCGCCGGCGACGCCGGCCGCCCGGTCGGAGGCCGACGCCGCCACGACCAGAACCGTCCGGGAGCAGAGCGAGGGGGCCACGATCCGGCGCTTGGCGAGTGTGAAGACGGGCGGACCCGGCGGCGCGCCCGGCCTCGGCCGGTCGACGCCGACCGCCAGCCGGGTGCCGGCCGCGAGAGCCAAGGCCTCAGTCGTGAAGAGGCGATCGTCCAGCTGCTCCAGAAAGAGCGCGCCGAGCAGCGCTACGGCCATCCCGGCAAGCAGCGCGACGAGCAGGTAGCGCACCGGGTCCGGCCAGCGCGGCCGTGATGGCACCACCGCCGCCTGGCTGAGAGCAACGCGGTCCGCGGAGCGAGCCTGGGCGACCCGCTGCTGCTGCAGGGCGTCATAGACACCGCGGCGGTGGACAGGGTCCGCCGGGGCGCCACCTGACCCGTCGAGCTGCGCGAGCTGGTTCGCCAGGTAGGCGGTGGCGTCGCTCGGGTGCGCCGTCTGGTCCTCCCGGTTCTGGTCCACCACCGCCTTGGCGACGGCATTGGCGATGCTCGCTGCCCGGGGCCCGCTTGACGCCTGGGCGTGGATCACGACCACCGGGGTGCTCTGAATGGCCTCCGCCTGGACCTGGTCGAGCAAGCGGCGATCAACGGGGATGCCGAGCGAGACCGCCGCGCGCTTCAGGATCCTGGGGCTGGTCGCCAGCTGGGCGTAGTAGCGAGGGATCAGGCCGGGGCTGGCGTCCAGGGCAGGATCGAGGTTCGACGTGTCGACGTTCAGCTCGGCGTCTGCCTGGTAAGTGGGCGGGGTGACCCTGACGATGAGGGCGCCGGCGAGGAGAAAAGCCATGACGGTCGCGGCGATCAACAGCCGGCGATGGTGGATTGCCTCGCCGATGCTCCTAACCCGTCGCAATTCCGGCATCCTCTGAGGCCAGGGCAGTCGCCGGCTGTTCGCCCGATGCAGTGGCCAGCGCTGCCAGGTACCGCTGACTCGCCCGTTCCCAGCTCAACTCGCCAAGGTCCTCGAGCGCGATGCGGGCCTGGCGCCGGGCCGCGTCCGGGTCGGCCAGGAGGCGGCCAACCTGCGCGGCAAGCCCGAGGTGGTCCCCCGGCTCGAAATAGGCGAGCGAGTCTGGCCGGAAGTGCTCGGCGATGGTCGGCAGCCGGGAGCAGACCGCCGGGACCTCCAGCGCCACGTATTCGAGCAGCTTCGTCGGGAGTATCAGCTCGCCGTAGCCGTCGGCCACCACCGGCACCAGTCCGACTGCCGCAGCCCGAACCTGGGCCATGGCGACCTCCCAGGGCAGGAGGCCCGCGAAGACCACCCGGTCCGCGAGGCCGAGCTCCTGGCTCAGCGCCTCGAGGCCGGGACGCTCCTCGCCTTCCCCCAGAACGAGGAGGCGCAGCTCGGCCCCGGCCGGCCCGAGCGCGGCGAGCGCCCGGATCGCGACGTCCACCCCGTAGCGCTTGATCAGGGTGGCGACAATGACCAGATATGGCCCGGGCAGGGCCGGGCGAGCGGCAGGGAGGTCTCGGGTCGGCACGCTTCCGTTGACCACCCAGAGCTTGTCAGCTGGCACTCCACGAGCCTCTACCCGCCGGCGGCAGGCCTCGCTGACCGTGATCACCTGGTCCGCCACGGCGGTGGCAGCTCGCTCCAGGGCGGTGGCGAGGAGGGTCAGGACATGGCTTTCCCCGACCTCCAGCCGGGTGGCCAGCAGCTCCGGGGTCAGCTCGAGGAGGTAGAGCACCAAACGAGCGCCCCGCAGACGGGCCGGCAGCGCCGTGAAGAGGAGGAAATCGGGCGGGTTCTCGACCTGGACGGCGTCGTAGCGGCGGCAGAGCGAGAGCACGAGAGCGCAGACGAACGCAGCGGCGAAGAAGGCCAGGTACTCGAACGCGTAGCGCAGAGCGTGCGCGCGGCGGTGCGCGAGCGGGACCCGGTGGAGTCGGACACCTGGCGGCGGGGGGGTTGACGCACCAGGCGAGGCCAGGCAAACCACGTCGACCTCGGCGCCCTGTGCCGCCAGGAAGTCAACGTTCCGGCGGAGTACGCGATGAGCCGGGTACGGGTGCTGGCTGATGAGGAGGATTCGGCGGCCCGCGAGCCGCACAGCCGCCTCAGACACCGGCTGGGAGAGCGGCGGCCTCGAGCGCCGACTCCAAAAGCGCCAGCGCATTCGAGTGCATCTGCCGGAGCTGCTCCTTCAACGCCTGGCTGCGGACCTCGAGAAGAGCCCGGTCGGCAAGCGCCCGGCGCACTGCGGCGGCCATTGCCTGGGGCTCGTTGGCCGTGAAGACAGCCGCCGCGGCGAAGCGGGAGCGGAGCCCTGGCAGGTCGGAGAGAACCAGGGCCTTCTCCAGGCCCAGCGCCTCGAAGGCGGCCCTATTCATGATCCCGCTGTCGGTGCTGAAGGCTGCCACCAGGTCCGCTGAGGCGATCTCGTCAAGGAACCGGTCGTAATCCAGCCAGCCGGTCAGCACCACGTTCGGGGGCGCCTGCGAGCGCAGGCGCGTACTCAACCCGGCCGGGTCGCCCGTGAACCTCCATTCGACGTCCGGCGTCAGCGCCGCCGCGGAGAAGGCCGCCTCGACCGGCTCGCGGGAGTCGAGGCTGCCGGCGACGACGACCCGGGGCCTCCCCTCGCCGCGGGTGGCGCGCAACGAGGCGCCCTCAGGCAGGTCGTCCGGCAGCAAGAGCCCTCGCACTCCCCAGCCGGTCACCTCCTGGGCAGCCTCCTCGGTATGCAGCGTCACCGCCGCGGCGCGGCGGGCCAGGAAGCGGTGGACGGGCAGCGCCCAACCCCAGCGTCCCGAGTGCAGTGCGCCGGTATGGCAGTCGATCACCAGCGGCCGGCTGCGGTGGCGGCACCAGGCCAGCGCCACGAGCGGCGCGAAGACAGGCGGGCTGATCGCGATCACCACCGCCGGCCGGGTCCTCTCCAGGAGCCGCCAGGTCGCGACGGCGCTGCGCAGGTAGCGCAGCGGAAGACTTGCCGGCCACCCGCCGGCCGGACCGGGAGCCACGAAGTGAGCCTCGCCACCGAGCGCCCCGGCCAGCGCCCGCGTGCGGGGCTGGAAGCGGCACCAGGCGAGCGCGACGGCCGGGGTCATCTCGACCCAGCGGCCCAGGGCTTCCACCTCATCCGGTTGGCGGCCGGAGCCCTGTCGACCAGGACTCCGGCCTCGACCTGGACGCCCGACTGCCGGAGCGCCTCCGCGGCCTTTCGGACTTCCTTCGCGCGCGTGCGGCCGGCCGTTCCGACGAGGACTGCAAGGTCGACGCTGCCGGCGACCCGGGTGGCGGTCGGGTCCAGGTGCGGCGCCGGTACCGTGACGATGGCCAGGTCGTACCAGCCACGCCCGGGATCGAGCCGGACCGCCTGGGAGGAGCTGGTGCCGTTGCCATTCCCGCCCTCGGCAGTTCCGTTGCCATTGCCGTTGCCGTGGCCGTTGCCGTGCCCATTGCCGTGCCCATTGCCGTAGAGGTGCGCCGGAAGCGTTTCGGGCGCCGTGAGGTGCACGATCTGGACTTTCTTTCCGGCCAGCTGCCCGGCCGAGGCGAGCATCCGGGCCACGTCTTCGGCCGCGTCGGACGCGCCGGCGGGAGCCACCAGGACCACCCTTGCTTTCGGGTGCCGCGCCAACAGATGCTCGTGCGTCTTGGCCAGCCCCGGGCCCGCGTCGTCGCGGACGACGGTGGCGAGCAGGTGGGTACCGGCCGCCTCGCCGAGAGCGTCCGACCTCCGGAGGCGGTCGTCCAGCCGCTCGGCCACGAGCGCGATCAGGACGCCGAGGGCAAGTCCGGCAGCCAGGGCAATCGCGAGATCGATCAACGGGCGAGGCTGGACGGGGTCCCGCGGCAAGGGCGCCCTCTCCAGAACATCCACTGAGTCAGCCGTCCGCGACTGTCCGAGCATCACGCTTTGGAGGCCGGTGTAGGTCGTGCTGTATTGCTGCTGGAGCAGCCCGATCTGGATCTGGCGCGCCGGGTCGGCCGGCTGGGCCTGGAGCGTCTGGAGCTGCTGGTTGATCCGGCTCAGCTCTCCCTCCAGGTACTGGCGGGTCTGGTTCTGCCGGTTCTGGGCGTCGGCCCGGTTCTGCTCGACGACCGCGTCAGCGACCGCGTTGGCGAGGTTGGCGGCCTGCTGCGCGCTTGGCGCCTGGGCGTCGATGACCAATACGTTGGTGCCTCTCAGCGCTTGGGCGTTGACGTGACGGGCGAGCTGATCCGGCGTCACGTCAGTCATCGCGAGTGAGGCGATGACGCGCTGCATGACGCGCCAGCTGGTGGCCTCCCGCACGTAGTACGGGCTCAAGAGGCCATCGCTTTGCTGGAGGCCGTTGACGGAGCCCGGATCGACGTAAAGGCTGCTCTCAGCTTGGTAAACGGGAGGGGCGAGCAACACCCAGGCACCGCCCAGTGCGAGCGCGAGCAGGACTGTCGCAACCACCACGGCCAGGCGATGCCGGATCGCGCGCGTGATGGAGCTGAAGGTCAGGAGATCAGTGCCAGCCATCGGTCCTCCCTGCCAGACGCCCGAGGACGGAGATCGCCGTCTCGAGCAGGATTCTGAGATCGAGCATGGGCGAGGCTTCGCGGACGTAGCGCACGTCCCAGGCCATCATTGCCGGGGCGCCCAGGCCCCGCCGTCCCGACACTTGCCAGAGGCCGGTCATGCCCGGCGCCACGGCCTGGCGCTCGAAGTACCAGGGCTCGTAGTGCGCGAGCTCGTAAGGGATCGCCGGCCGGGGGCCGACCAGGCTCATGTCGCCGTTCAGCACGTTCAAGAGCTGCGGCAGCTCGTCCAGGCTCGTCCGCCGGAGAAAGCGGCCGGCCCGCGTGACGCGTGGGTCGTGGTCAGGCTTGTAGCCGCTCGGACCGCCCTCCTCTCGAAACCAGGCCGCGGCGGCGGCGCGGTGGAGGTCATCGCCGGCGCCGTGCCGCATCGTCCGCAGCTTCCAGATGGTAAATGGCCGGCCGCGCCGGCCGACCCGCACCTGGGCGAAAATGACAGGGCCGGGGCTGTCCAGCCTGACGACCAGCATCAAGAGCAGCAGGACGGGCAGCGAGATCACCAGCGCGAGTCCTCCCAGAAGCAGGTCGAAGGGCCGCTTCCAAGGCAAGCTCTTGGCGATCTCCACGCCCGTTGCGTAGAGCGATGACTGTCCCACAAGTGAGTGCTCTGCGCTCACCTTTCGCTTCAGCCTAAGGGCGCGACTTGATCTGCGGAGTGGGCCAACACGGACGCTTCGTGGGACAATGCCGCCGCCTCGGTCCGGTTCCGCCTGAGGAACCTCGCCCCCTCGCTTGCTAGCCTCGAACTCATGCAGGCCTCGGCCGCGCTCATACATGCCAGGGCCGAGGTCGCGGATTCGGCTCGCATCGGCGAGGGGACGCGAATCTGGAGCGGCGCGCAGGTCCGCGAGCACGCATCCATCGGCGTCGACTGTGTTCTCGGAAAGGGCGTCTACGTGGACCCGCACGTAACGATCGGGGACCGCGTCAAGCTGGAGAACAACGTCTCCATCTTCCGTGGCGCCGAGATCGGCTCCGGCGTGTTCATCGGCCCCCATTCGTGCCTGCTCAACGACAAGCAGCCTCGCGCGACGGCGCCCGACGGGCGCTTGAAGACGGACGCGGACTGGATCGTGAGCGGAGTCACGGTGGAAGAGGGAGCGTCCATCGGGGGCGGCTGCACCGTGCTGCCCGGCGTCAGGATCGGAGCTCATGCCCTCGTCGGCGCGGGCGCCGTCGTAACGCGTGACGTGCGACCGCATGCCATCGTCGTCGGCAACCCTGCTCGGCAGGTGGGCTACGCCTGCGAGTGCGCCGGACGCCTGGCCCCGGACGGTAGCTGCACCGAGTGCGGGCGCGCCCACGACCTCGGCCCGGGCCGGGACGGTCAATCCGGATGAAAGCGGTATCACTCGAGAGCTACATCCCGATCGCCCGGCCGCAGCTCGGCCCCGAAGAGGAGAAGGCGGTGATCGAGGTCCTGCGCTCGGGGCAGCTCGTTCAGGGCCCGCGGGTGGCCGCCTTCGAAGCCGCGTTCGCGACCGCCACCGGCGCGGAGCAGGCGGTGGCGACCTCGAGCGGATCGACGGCTCTCTTCCTGGCGCTCGCCGCCCACGGCGTCGGCCCGGGGGACGAGGTCATCACCTCGCCGCTGACCTTCATCGCCACGGCGAACGCGATCGTCCAGGCCGGCGCCCGCCCGGTTTTCGCTGACGTCGACGACACGTTGAATCTCGATCCCACTCGCGTGGAGGCCCTGATCTCACCCCGGACAAAGGCCCTCCTCCCCGTCCACCTGCATGGCAATCCCTGCGACCTGCGCCAGCTGGGTGCGATCGCCGAGCGCCATGGGCTCGCTCTGGTCCAGGACGCCTGCCAGGCGGTGGGGGCGTCGATCGCCGGAAGGGGCTTGGGCTCGTTCGGCACCGCGGTCTACTCGCTCTACGCGACCAAGAACATCACCACCGGCGAGGGCGGCATGGTCACAACCAACGACCCGGCAGTCGCCGCCCGGGTCGCCGCTCTACGCCACCAGGCCTACTCCGCGGGCGGCGGCTACCGCCACGACGAGGTCGGCTACAACTACCGGCTGACCGAGATGCAGGCTGCGATCGGTCTCTGCCAGCTGGACAGGCTCGAAGCGGTGACGTCGGCGCGGCGAGACAACGCGGCTTTCTATGACCAGGCTGTCGATGGCGTCCGGTTCCCCCGGCCGCACGTGCTTCCGACGAGCTTCCACGTCTACCACCAGTACGTGCTCCGCGTGCCGGCCGGCTCCAGGGTCCAGCGAGACCCCCTGCAGAGTGAGCTGGACTTGCGCGGCATCGGGACGGGGGTCCATTACCCGGTGCCCGTCCACTGTCAGCAGCCCTACCGGGAGCTCGGCGCCGACTGCCCGGCCGCGGAGCGGGCGAGCTCCGAGATGCTCTCCATTCCGGTGCATCCTGGCGTGTCGGAGGCTGATCGAGAGCGCGTGGCGGCCGCCCTCGCGGCGCTCTAGCCCGAGCTGGCTGCGGGTTCCTGGTCGGCCTTTTTAGGGCTCAGCGCCAGATTCGTTGAAGGACGAGTAGTACTGGACACGCTGCGAGGCCAGCACCGCCGTACCCGCCGGGGTCGCGACCGTCACGGGACCGCCGAAACCGGAAGCGCAGGTGAAGATGTGCTCGCCGCCCGGGGCGACCGCCACCACTTGCGAGCCGCACCCCGGGATGCCGACGGCCACCTGCGCCTCACCGCTCCCGGGGTTGACGACATGTACGTTGTCACCGAGGAATCCTGGGCTGCTGATCCTGTCGAACCAGGGCATATACAGAAGCGCGGCGGCCGCGCCTGGAGACTGGGCCGCTACCTCGTTGAAGGACTGGTAATAGAGCACTCTCTGTGAGGCGAGCACCGGCACGCCGTTGGTGGACGCGACCGAGACCGGGCCCCCGTAGCCAGAATCGCAATTGAAGAAGTGCGTGGCGAGGGCCGGCACCAGCCAGCTCTGACCGCCGCACCCCGGGATGCTGACGGTGACCTGCGCGTCAGTCGAGCCGGGATTCATCACGTGGACGTTGTCGGCCAGGAACCCTGGATTGCTGATGCGGTCGTACCACGGGAAATAGAGAGAAACGCCGGCGGCCTGCGCGGGATGCGCGACGACTTCGTTGAAAGATCCGTAGTACTGGACCCGCTGTGTCGCCAGCACCGGGACCCCGTTGGTAGAGGTCACGACAACGGGTCCACCGTAGCCTGAGCCGCACGCGAAGATGCTTTCGCCACCTCCGGGCGGGATCGTGGCCGACTGGTCGCCGCAGCCTGGGATGGTGACGTCGACCTGGGCGCTGGCGCTGCTCGGGTTCACCACGTGCACGTTGTCGTTGAGGAATCCGGGACTGCTGCTGTGGTCATACCAGGGCATGAAGAACTTTGTCGCAGCAGAGGTCACCGGCAACGCCAGCACCTCGTTGAAGGATCGGTAGTACTGGACCCGCTGCGACGAGTTGACGCGCTCCGAGGCCTGCAGCACGACCGGTCCGCCATAGCCGGTCGGACAGCCGTAGTGGCGGTCCTCGCCGGCTCCAAGCTGGTCGAGGAACGAGCATCCCGGCTGGCCTGGAATGGTGAGGCTGATCGCCGCGGCCGTGCTGTTGGGATTGATGACATGGATGTCGTCGGCAAGAAATCCAGGGCTGCTGATCCGGTCGTACCACGCATACATTGCCGTGTACTGCCACGAGATCGTGCGGCCCCCGAGCTGTGCCAGCTTGGTCGTCAGCATCGTGAGCAGGTCCTGCTTTACTGAGACATTCGGGTCTCCAACGCGCGCCGACTCTGGACCGTAATAGATTCCAAAGTCGCCGTAGCTTGGTTCGTGATAGTTGAAGAGCGCCCAGGCCGCGCCCCACCTCTCGGCGAGGTCGATCTGCTCGCTCACGTACTGAACCCAGCCGTTACCGAATGGCTGGGTCCCGAACTCTCCGTAAAAGATGGGCACTTTGCTCGCCTGTGCCCAATCGAAGCTTTCGCGCCAGCCCATGTAGACCGCGCTCGTCGGATCGGTCATCGACTGGTAGCTCCAGTACCTGCTGGTGCCGTCCCAGTCAGGGGCATTTCCCGGATAGCTGTAGCGACCCGGCGTGGCGCCGGTCGTCATGGACAGCGGAGCATAGCCGTGCACTGAGTAGATGACGCGCGCTCCGAGCAGGCCGGAGAACAGGCTGTCGGAGCCGGCCTCGATCACCACGTCGTGGTTGGCGTCGACAGCGACCACCGCGTCGCGGATCGACTGCGCAAGCGAGAGCCACTGGCTCACATTCGGCGGTGCAGGTTCGTTGAGTAAGTCGTACCCGGCGATGGCGGTCTCGCCCGCGTAGTGCCGCGCAAAGTCCTGCCAGAAGCTCAACAGACGCTGCTGCTCAGCCCCGGAGCTCCAGATGCCACAGGTGTGGCCATAACCTTCATAGCAGTCGGCCGGGGTGGTGAACATCACCGGGATCAGGTAGACCCCGGCCGCGTGAGCCGCAGCCACCTGGCCGTCGATCGACTTGAAGAACGCATTGCGATCCGTCTGGTACCAGGTGAAGCTGAGGCCGAAGCGGACCAGGTTGATGCCCCAGCCGGCGACGCGGTTGTAATCCTCCGCGCCGATGGTGATGTCCGACAAATTGCCAGAACCGATTGCAGCGCCGAGCGCCTGCTCGTTGTTCATGTTCAAGCCACGGAGGCGGATCTCCTGCCCGCTGAGCACAAAGGAGGAGCCGCTGGTGGTGATGAAACCGCCGGCGGCGCGCGCCGTCGTCGGCGTCAGCGGAAACGTTGCCAGCACCAGTGCCGTGACGAAAGAACCGGCGAGTGACGACGCACGAATTTGAGCCATGATCGCGCCTCCCAGCTGCTGCGCTTTTCAGCAGGATCAACGAGGTGCGCGCCAAATCCTTGCGTGGGTTACCAGTCTCCAGATCGCGTCATCGAGCAGGCATTCGGTGACGCCGATACGACGACACAACGGTAAAGATGTCGCCGATCACGGCCGCGCAGCGATGCGCGGCCGAACGCTTTGTTAGACCTCGATCAAGCCCTTGCGCACGGCGTAAAGCACCGCCTGCGCACGATCGTAGATCTTGAGCTTCCCGTAGATTGCCGTGACGTGGTTGCGAACCGTCTTTTCGCTGATCTCGAGCCGGTAGCCGATCTGCTTGTTGGCGAGGCCGGCCGCGATCATCTTGAGGATTTCGATCTCGCGCATCGTCAGGCCGTCGTAGAACTCCTTGTTGGTGCTGTTGCCGCTCACCAGATCGAGCACGCGGTTGGCAACGGTGGTCGCCATGACGCGCTCTCCCGACATGACCGTCAGGATGCTTCGGACAATTGCCTCCGGCGTCGATTCCTTGAGGACGTAGCCACTGGCGCCGACCCGCAAGGCCTGTAGCACGTAGCTGTCCACGTCGAACGTCGTGAGCACCAAGACTTTCACTTCAGGATGCTCGGCGGTGATCTTACGTGTGGCCTCCACGCCATCGACTCCGGGCATCTTCAAGTCCATGAGGACCACGTCCGGCCGCAGCCGGCGGACCATCTCGACGGCCTGCTGGCCGTCCTTCGCCTCTCCCACCACGTCGAGCTCAGGCGACTCCTCCAGCAGCCTGGCCAGACCGGCTCGGAACAATGTCTGGTCGTCCGCGACGAGGACCTTGATCACTTCAACATCTGCTTTTAAGGCTGGGTTCAAACCGCGGTCCTCCATGGAATCGTCGCTTTCAACACCGTTCCAGCCGCCGAGCTCCTGATGCAGAGCTCGCCGCCGATCAACTGGCTGCGCTCGCGCATGCCAAGCAAGCCCTGGCCGCGGAGCAAATCGTCCGTCTCGGGCAGGCCGGACCCGTCGTCGATGACAAGCACCTCCAGGTGGCGCGCCGGATCGGCCCTCAGCACAACCCTGATCGAGCGGGCGCCGCCGTGCAGAACCGCGTTGGACATGGCCTCCTGGATGATCCTCAACAGGTTCAGCGCGACCACGGAGCGGATCCTGGCCGGCCAATCTTTCGCGACCCGGACGCGGACCTGGGCGCCGAACCGGCGCTGGAAGCGGGTGGCCAGCCTCAGCTTGACCGCGACCACGAAGTCCTCCTGCCAGCCGGAGCCGCCGCGCAGGCCATCGAGCAGCTCGCGAACGTCCAGGAAGATCTCCCGGGTTTGCGTAAGCAGCTCGTCCAGCTCCTCACGCAGCGCCGGGTCACCCTTGCGGAGGCGCTTCAGTTGCTCGAGCCGGACCAACATTGACGTGAGCCCCTGCGCGAGCTGGTCATGGAGCTCGCGGGCCACCTGCTTCCGGAGTGCCTCGGCAAGAGCCGAATCAGGCCCGGCGGCCGCCGGCTCGGGCACCGCGATGTCTACAATCTTGCCGACCTTACGCTGGAAGGACCGGGGCGACCCCGGCCTCGTGGGGGAAGCGGCCGGTCCGCCCGTCGACAGGGGGATGGCGAGGTCCGACACCTAAGCTACCCCTACTTCGTACATCGCTTACGCAGATAAAAGCATATCCGAGATAGTCAAATTATGGAATACCCCTGATATATGTCGTGTCGGCGGTCTCGGCAGTCCTACCGGAGGAGGACCTCTCGCCCCAGGCCTTTGCCACCTCTGACCTAGCCGCTGGACAGGAACCCATCACGTGAAAACCGACCCTGCTAATTTCCGCTCTGGATGAGCCGGGCGAGGCGGCTGCGGATACTGCTCGGCGCTCTGCCGCTCCAGTTCGCCTTCGGCATGGTCTACAGCTGGGGCGCCGTCGCGCCTTACGTCCAACAAGAAGCGCACTGGCCGGCGGTGGTCGTCAGCGCCGTCTTCAGCGCAACGCCGATCGGCTACGGGACTGGCATCGTGATCGGCGGCCGCCTGGCCGACCGGGTACCGCCCCGCCGCCTCTGCTGGGCCGGACTGGCGCTCCTCGCCAGCGGCCTCGCGATCGCGCTGAGCTTCCCCTCCGAGCTGACCTTCACGTTCTTCTACTCGATGCTCGGGCTCGGCTTTGGCGGCGGGGTCGCCCTCGCCGGCTCGATCGCGGCCGGCCGCCACGCCATCCCCGACTTGCCCGGCGCCGCGGGCGGCTTGGTGACCGCCGCCTATGCGGTCGCGGCGCCCATCCAGGTGCCGGTCGTCAGCCTCCTCGCGGCAGCTTTCGGCTGGCTGGCAGCGCTGCGCCTGCAGGGGACGGTGATGCTGGCTGTGGCGGCGCTCACTCTCGCGCTGATGCCCGCCGTGCCGGCCCCCGCACCGGGTCCGGGTCCAGCCGCATCCGAGGCAACCGCACGACAGACCCAACCCCGTCTGCTCAGCCTGCTCAGGCGGCCCCGCGTCTGGACCGCGATCCTGCTCGAGCTCGCGGCCACACCCCTCGGCAGCTGGGCCTTCGTTTACATGTCCAGCTTCGCGCGTGGGCTGGCCCTCGCCGCGGCGGTCGCAACCGCCGCCATCACCGCCGTCGCGGTGGGCAACGCGGCGGGCCGGCTCGGGGCGGGAGCCGCCTCCGACCGCTTCGGAGTCGACCGCGTGCTCGCAGCCTTCCTCCTGGTCGACCTGGCTGCCGCCGGTCTCCTCTTCGCAGCGAACGGGTCGCTGCTCCTGGTGGCCACCGCGCTCCTTGCCGGCGCCGCCTTCGGCGCCCCGGCCGGAGTGGTCTCGAGGCTGGCTGCGGACGCCGCGCCCGACGCCCCCAACTCGGCTTTCGGGCTCATCTTCACGGGGTTCGCCGCGGGGGCCGGTTCCGGCTCTTTGCTGGGCGCGCTGGTCGGAGGGCGCCAGTCCTGGCTGGTGCTGGCGCTGCTGCCGCTGGCGGGCCTGGCGGTCGTCGCCTTGCGGCTGCGGCTCAGGCCTGGTCCTGTCCCAGCACCACGAACAGCCCGGCCAGAACCAGCGCCAGGACCGGAAGGCCGTACTCGATAACGAGGCTGCCTTGAGGCAGGAAGATCCGTGCGCCCAACGAGCCCGCCAGATAGGCTCCGGCGAGCAGGATCGCCAGCCGCAGACGGCGGCCCGCGTTGCGGAGCTGCTGGCGCAAGCCGCCGGGCCGGATCGAGAGCAGCGCGATCACGGCCAGCGGGATCAGGAACAAACCGAGCAGGAAGCCGCGCACGGCTTGGAGTTTTTCACACGGCGTAAGGTGGGATGAAAGATGTGGCTCGTCTGCTCCAACCGCTGCGGCGCCGGCATCTTCCGCTCTCTCCAGGCCGAGGTTGACGTCGACGCCGCCGGCGCCTATGAGAGCCATCGCTTCCTCCAGCCGGGCTTCATCTGCGTGGGCTGCGGCGCGCCCGCCCTGGACCTCGGCCAGGTTCCCGCCGAGATGGCAGCTGACGCCGAGGAGGATGTGGCGCCGGCCCTCCTCGATGTGCTCTGCCCAGTCTGCGAAACTGCGGTGCCCGTCCTCGAGGTGGAGATGGAATGCCCCAATTGCGGGGCCTACCTGGAGCCCGTCAGCTAGCCCGCCGCAGGCTTCAGCGCTGCCGTTCCGGCCAGGATGCCAAGCATGTCCTCCACGCCGCGGCGGTCGCCGGACGCCACCGCTCGGCGGAGCGCGCGGATGGCCCGGGGAGCGTCGAGGTCGGCGTCGAGGGCGGCGCGGAACTCCGCCAGGCTGCTCCCTGAGCGACCCGATCCGCGCATCCCTCGGATCCGCTGCACAAGCCGCTCGAACCGCGCCAGCGCCGGCCAACGAAACTCCCAGTCCCGGCGGTAGCGGTGGGAGAGGAGATAGAGCCGGACGGCGGCGGGTGAAGCCACCCGCAGCGTGTCCTTGACCACAACCAGGTTCCCGAGCGACTTGCTCATCTTGCGGCCGTCGTGGCGAACCATCCCCGTGTGCAACCAGGCGCGAGCGAAGGGCACGCAGCCCGTCAGTGACTCGCTTTGCGCCCTCTCCGACTCGTGGTGGCTGAAGATCAGGTCGCGACCGCCGCCGTGAATGTCGACCTGCTCGCCCAGGTAGCGCATTGACATCGCCGAGCACTCGATGTGCCAGCCGGGCCGGCCAGGTCCGAACCGAGACGGCCAGCTTGGTTCGCCGGCGCCGGATGGGCGCCAGAGCGGGAAGTCGAGCCAGTCGCGCTTGGCGCCAGGCCCGACCCGGCCCAGCAGCTCCTCCTCCCGCAGCTTGCGCAGCATCGAGCGGCGCGACCGCCGGGAGAGCTGGCCGAAGCCGGGGTAGCGGGCGGCCTCGAAGTAGAGGCTGCCATCGGCGGCGGAATAGGCAAAGCCCCGTTCGCTGAGGCCCTCGGCCGCCGCCCGAATCCCCTGTATCTCGTCACTTACGCGAGGCATCACGTCGGGAGCTCGCCAACCCAAGACGGTCATGTCCTGAACAAAGGCGGCCTCCTCGCGCTTGGCAAGGTCCTGCCAGGAGCTGCCGTCGCGCCGGGCCCGGGCGAAGAGCGGGTCGTCGACGTCGGTCACGTTCTGGACGTAGCGGACGGGGATCCCTTTCGATTCCACCCAGCGCACTAGCACATCGAAGACGCAGAAGGTGAAGGCGTGGCCCAGATGGCCGGAGTCGTAGGGCGTAACGCCACAGACGTAAAGCTTCAGCTCCTTGCCGCCCGGCCCGTCGGAAAGCGGTAGGGGCAGATGCCGCCCGGTGAGGGTGTCCAGTACACGCATCCCTGCGGCCAATCCGCCTCCGATTATCGTCGGGCTTCGGCGGACGGGCTTGGGCGGGCTCTTCAGGAGGCCTGGCCGGTCATCTCCTCCTGCAGGGCGAAGATGTCGTCGAGGACCCGGTCAACCCGCCGCCCTTCAAGCCGGTGGCCGGCGACCAGGCCGCTCTCCCCGAGCAGCTCCCGGAGCTGAATGCCGAGCTGGGCGTCGACGCGTACCTGGCCGCGTTCCAGAGCCTCTTCCAGAACCACCAGGCAGCGATCGAGCAGGAGCAGCCGGTGGTGGCGATCGGCGGGCGTCACGTGCCCAGCACCATCACGATGCCGTTCTCGACCCTGACCGCGTACTTGTCGAGGGGCTTCAGCTCGGGGTAGGCGTCGCTCAACGGGGCGCCGTCCAACGCGAAGCTGGCGCCCGTGTGGCAGGGGCACTTGAGCGTCGAAGCCTGGGCCTGGAAGTCAAGCACGCAGGGCCAGTGCGAGCAGAGCGTGGAGACCGCCGTCACGGTCTCGCCGCGGCGCGTCAGCCAGGCGCTCACTTTGCCCGCCACGATGCGCACCGGCTCGCCCTCGCGGAGGTCAGCCAGGGCGGCGACCGGTACCCAGCGGACCGGCCCGGCCTTGACGACGCCGGCGGGCACCGGCGCCAGTGTCGGCGAGGGCCCCGGCTTCACACCCAGGCGGTCCAGACCCACCACTCCCAGCGCGCCGACCGCCAGGCCGGCCACGGCCGCCAGCGCGGTGCGGCGGTCGACACGGCGCGGCTCCTCGCCCGCGACCAGCGCCGCCAGGCGCCGGCGCAGCTCGGGCGACATCCGCGGATGGGCGTCCTGCCCGGCTGCCAGGATGGCGGCCGTCATAATCGCCTCCCGCTCCGCAGCGTCACGCGCCCGGATCCGGGGACTTCGGCCTCGCAGCAGGTCCTCGACGACGCGATTGACGCGCTCTTCCATGTCTTCAGGCATCGAACGGAATCCTCGCGGCCGCCCGCAGTGCCCGCAGCTGCATGACTTTGATGCTGCCCGGCGTCGCCCGCAATTCGGTAGCGACCTCCTTGATCGAGTACCCGCGGAGGAAACGCAACTCGAGCACACGGCGGTAGTTGTCGGGCAGGGCGGCGAGGATCCGGGTAGCGCGGGCGGCGGCGTCGGTGGACTCGGTCGCCGCCGGCGCGACCCCGGTTGCCGCGCCCATGCCCTCCAGTAGCTCCTCCTCCGCGAGGCCGAACTTGGCCGCCCAGAAAGAGGCCAGGACCGAACGCGCGGTCGCGAACAGGTAGGCGCGAATCGAGATCGCGCTGGCCCCCTGGCGCAGCCGCGGGATGGCCTTCATGGCCACCTGCTGGGTCAGGTCCTCGGCGTCGGGACGGTTGCCGACTCGGTTGAAAACGAAGGCGAACACCACGTCGAGCTCACCGAGCGCAGTCTCGACAGCATCCTTTGAGGGCGCGGCCGGCAGCTCGACGACGCGGTCTTCTTTTTCCAAGCTCAGGCCACCATCAGAGCTTCTACGCGCGCAGGTTACACACTGAACACGGCAGGTATGGACGAGCAGGACCTGAAGGAGCTGGTCGCCGCGGCCCGGATTGCCCGGCTGGCCACCGTCGACCCGTCCGGCCGGCCGCACCTGGTGCCGGTCTGCTTCGCGCTGGCCGACGAGGTCATCTATTCAGCCGTCGACCAGAAGCCCAAGGCGACAACGCGCCTGCGCCGCCTCGAAAACATCCGTTCCAACCCCGCTGTCGAGCTGCTCGTCGACCACTACGAGGAGGATTG
>VBGR01000083.1 GCA_005880695.1 Chloroflexota bacterium | reverse complement strand
ACCCAGAAGAGAAGGCCGCGCATCTCGCTGACCTTGCCCTCGCGACGCTCGTCCTCGCCCAGTCCTTCCGCGTGCAGGACGCCGCGACCGGTTCGGATGAAGAGGAGCGACCCCTCGTCAAGGCGCGCGCGCTCGAACGTCCCGCCGGGACCGGTGCTGTGGCCGGTGCTCGATGACCCCGTGATCGCGTACCAGAGGTTGTCGAACCCGCGGTGCGGGTGCGTCGTGTCCTGGGTCTCCTGGTTCGGATCGATCCGCACCACAGCCTCGTGGACGAGGATGTACGGGTCCACCAGCGAGTACGGGATGTGCCTAGACGGCAACGATTCGAGGACCTGATTGCCCATCATCGGGCGGATGTGGGCGTCCTCGACGACGACGATTTCGCGCTGCGCTGTCTCGATCTGGGTAGCCATTTGGGTTGCTCCTTTCCTCGGTTAGAAGCCGAGGACCTCATCGACGAGGACGACGGTGATGCGCCCAGGGGTTATCTCCCGGTTGATGACGAGGATCTTGTTCACCGCGCTCCGAATGCCGTACGCGGCCTGGGCCCGGGCGTCCTCCAGCGGGAAGGCGTACTCATCGATGCGGCGGAGGCCTTCTTCGAGGTCGGACACGATCTTCTGCGTCCCGACGACGAAGATCACCCGCCCGGCACCGCTGACGTAGGGCCCAAGCTGGCTGCCACTCATCGAGGCGGCCACCAGTGTTCCGGTCTCGGTGACCGCGTGCACACTGCCGAGCATCACGTCAGGCGCCGCTGACAGGCGGCGGATCTCGTCGGCCTGGGTCTTGCGGTCCATGCTGTAGATCCGCGGCCGGAGATGCTCATAACGACCGGGCTTCTCGAGCTCGGCGAGGATCCCGGATTCCTCGAGCGTTTGCGAGGCGCCGTGATGTACCTCAGAGCCCTCTGGGATGAGGCTGAGAACTATCCGCTTCGCCTCGGCAGCGTTGGCCGCTCGAAGAACTTTGATTCCATTCGCCTCGAGGGCGGCCGCCACCCGCTTCACACGGGCCTCGTCACGCGCCGTTCCGAACCGGCGAGTGACTGAGCGATCGAGATTGGCTTGTAGTTGGCTGATCATTTCTGGTCCTCCACGAGGGTTTCCGAATACACTTGCATTTACAAATACCCCAACTAGGATGGGTTTATTGCAGACGCAAGTACTGTCGGGAGCGGACGTCGCCGGCCTCCTCGACCGCCTCGTGGTGAAAGAGCTGCCGGGCGGGCGCGGATTGGCGGCCTGGAGTTCGCTGCTGCGCGCCCACGCCACGCTGCTGCGCCAGTTGGAGACCGATCTCGAGAAGGAGACCGGCCTGGCCCTTGCCGACTTCGACGTGCTCGCTCAGCTGGCCCTTGCCGGCGGCTCGCTCCGCATGACCGAGCTGGCGGACCGGGCGCTCATCTCACGGTCGGGCATGACCCGCCGGGTTGCCCGGCTCGTGGATGTGGGTCTCGTGAGTCGAGCCGGGGCCGACTCCGACGGACGCGGGGTCGTGGTCGGGCTGACCGAGGCGGGCGTGGCCCGGCTGACCGAGACGGCGCCGGTCCACGCGCGGGGGATCTCTCGACTATTCGTCTCGCGGCTGGACGATCAGGAGCTCGCCGTCCTCGAAAGCGCGCTGGCCAAAGTCACCCTCGACTGCACCTTCGGCTAGGGAGACTGCATCAGCCCGAGCGTGTTGCCGTCCGATCTGGCGTGCCGGCCTACGAGATCGGCCCGGATACAAGCAGGGCCCGGCTGAGAAGCCTGACGACGTGCCCCCGATAGCGATCGAGCGACCAGCCGCCGTCCACCACCAGGTACTCGTACATGTGGGGCGAGGTCAACACCCAGATCAGGCCGACCGCATCATCGATGCTGAGAGCCGGGTCTAGCCTTCCCATCTCTGAGAGCCGGGTGGCGACCGCCCGAAAAACTGTGCGCCGCCCGCGCATCCGATCGTCCCAAACCTCAGCCGCCGCGGGTTCACTGGCCCTTGCAGCGTGGACGACCCGCATCGACGGAAATACTTGGGGCACGTACTGGACCTGGATCTGGCCCAAGACGTCGAAGATCTCCGCTGGCGTCTTCGCGGCAGTCATCGCAGCGACCAAGCCCGGCAGACCGGCCCTTGACTCGGAGTCGTAAACGTAGGCAAGGAGAAGCGCCGCCTTGCTGCCGAAGTGGAGATAGACGGTCCGCCGGGTGACCCCGGCCGCCGACGCCACCTCCTCCAGCCCCACTCCATGCAGGCCGCGCTCCATCCAGAGCCTGCCGGCGGCCTCGATGATCGCCTGCCTGGTGCGGTCGCTCCGGCTTGACGCCTTCACCGTTCTTGATGTATACAGCATGTGTCGTAAGTACACAACCTGTGAACTTTGGAGGACGGGAATGGATACAGAGGTCTTGATCGCGGGGGCAGGTCCGGTTGGCCTCGTACTCGCGTATGAACTGGCCCGTCGAGAAATTCGCTGCCGAGTCGTCGACCGCGCCGCCGGACCGGCGGAAAACTCGCGCGCGCTCGTCGTCCACTGCCGGACGCAGGAGCTCATGGAAGCGGCGGGGCTCCGCGATCGCATCGCAGCGCGGGCTATCCCTGTGCACGGGATGCGGTTCAGCCGCGGCCGCATAGATCTGGCCTGCATCCCGTTCGACCTGGGTCCGTATACCGCGATCTCGCTCCCCCAGCAGGAAACCGAAGCCACCCTCCGGTCGGCGCTGGCCGAAAAGGGCGTGCAGGTCGAGTGGGGCGCCGAGCTGACTTCGATCAGCCAGGACGCCGACGGAGCGACGGCATCGGTTGGCGGGCAGTCGATCATCGCCGCCTACGTCGTCGGCTGCGATGGCGCGCACAGTGCGACACGTCACGTCTTGGGCATCCCCTTCGAAGGCGACGCCTTACCCGAAACCGTGTGGATGGCCGACGCCGCACTTGAATGGGATATCGACCCCGACTACGCCAGGCAATTCCTGCACCCGGACGGAGCCTTGAGCGTGATCCCGATGCCAGGCGGCAGGTGGCGGCTGGCGGCCATGGCTCTGCCTATCGCGGGTGACCCGTCACGAGAGTTCTTCGAGGCAGCCCTCAGCCGTCGCAGCGGTCGCGCGCCTGCTCGGATGACGATCGGCTGGATGTCGGCCTTTCGAGTCAACTGCCGGCTCGCCGCGAGCTACCGGAAGGACCGGGTCTTTCTGGCCGGCGACGCCGCTCACATCCACAGTCCGATCGGCGGCCAGGGCATGAACGTCGGAATGCAGGACGCATTCAGCCTGGGCGCCCGGCTCGCGGCGGCTTTGCAGGGCGGCGATGCTGGCGTGCTCGCCGGCTATGAAATGGAGCGACGCCCGGCCGCGGCGGCGGTGATCCGCGGCAACGCTCGGATTACGCGGCTCGCGATGGCCAAGGGACGGGTGCCCCGGTTCTTGCGCGACCACCTCATGCCGCGGTTCCTGAGCCTGCCGCCGGTCTCCCGGCGGGCCGGTCTCGCCGCCTCCGGACTGCTGCTGCCTCGACCGGCCGCCATCGCCTAGGGGTTTTCCTGCCGCTCGCACGCGCGGCCGTCAAGATGAATCGCGTCGATGACCCACGCCAGCACAACGGCTCCCAGGAGAAGACGGAGGTCACGGCCGCTCAAGGTCCTCGCCGGGAGCCTTGCGCTTCTGCTTGCCTTGGGTCTCAGCTATGCGCTGTGGACGGTCTATGAGAACACGCTTACGCCTGCCGCCACCACTCAGGTGTCAGCGACAAACACGACACCTTCAGCCCGGGGTGAGCTTTCACCGACCGCGGCGCGAGCGCTGCGGGCTTACGGCGGTGAGGCGGTCTGGAAGGCCGCGAGCGCTGTCGAAAGCACCGTGACCGTGGGCGGTCTCTTGTTCCAACTCAAGGGAATCAACATCCCGCCTCACGCCAGGATCACCCTTGACATACGCCGTCCGCACACCGTTATCCAACCCGTCGACGCATCCGGCGACATCGGCATACTCGACGGTTTCAGCGTGATGATCTTGGCGCCAAGCGGCAAGATCCTCGAGCAGCGCGCCGACGCTCGGGAGCACCTCCAGAACGCCAGCGTCAACACCAGATGGGACCTGCTGAATCTGGTCTATTTCTTGGGCTACGCCTTTTGGGGCTACTACACGCTGCCCTACCAGTTGCTGCGAACGGACATCGAATGGACGGAGCTTGGCGCCGGCCTGTTGCAAGCAGACTATGGCACCAACCTGCCCGTCCACAGCCGCATCCAGCGATTCTGGTTCGACAAAACTTTGGGTCTCCTCAAGCGCAATGACTACACGCCGGTGGCGGCAACCCCGACCGCCAGAGTGGCCAACGTTGTCTTTGAGCACGAGGTGTCCGGTGGCATCGCGTACACGTCAAAACGCCGCGTGAAGACGTCTCTCGACCAGTACGGTTGGGTGCTTCCGTTTCCCGACTTCATCACTATCGATGTCGAGGCGTGGCGCCTGGTGAGCCGCGCGTCCGCTTAAGCCGGTCGCGGCGACTCGATGTTGTCGAGGAAGCTGACCACCCTCTGCTTGAGCAGCGCCGCGGCTTTCTCGTCGTAGTCCGGGAGGCTCGGGTCAGCGAAGAGGTGCCCGTCGCCGGAGTAGAGGAAGAGCTCTGCGCGGTCGATCGTCGTGGCCAGTTGACGGGCGACCTCGAGGTCTTCGTTCGGCGGTAAGGCCTCCGGGTCGGCGTCCATCATGTGGATCTGGAGGGGGACGCCGTGCGGCCACCGGCCGCCGAACTCGGAGATCGGGATCGCGGAGTGAAAGAGCAGGGCTCCTTTGGCACCGCGCCGCGTCTGAGCAAGCATCTGCGCGGGGAGCACGCCGAGCGAGAAGCCGGCATAAACCATCTCGTTCGGCAAGCTCTCGGCGGCGAGTCGCCCCCGCTCGATGATCGTGCCGAAGCCGACTTGCCTGGCGTTGGCCACGCCGTCAGCGAGCTCGGTGAAGGTCTTGCCCTCGTAGAGATCGGGAGTGTGCACGACGTGCCCGGCGGCGCGCACCTCGTCGGCGAACGCGCGAACGCCCTCAGTGAGGCCCTGGGGCGTGGTGGAACAGGATCAACTCAGTCATAGACGAATCCGGTCATCCGTGATGCCGATCACGATTCAAGGTACCGGGTCGCCAAGGCCCAAGGTCTAGCTCCCCTGGATAGGGCACCGTGACTACGTCGGGCCTGGCGGCTAACAGGCTTCCTTGACCTCCTAGTTATCGGCGTGCGAACATTTGTACGACGCTTAAGAATCGAGCGCGCCCGCTCGGCGGGCTATACAAGGAGGAACGGTCTTGGCCCTTTTTGACGTGACAGCGATCGGGTTGAATCCGCGCACCGGAAGGGTTGTGGCGGGCCCGCGAGTTGAGCGGATCGATACGGACAGCAACGCCCTCTTCACCAGTTGCAGCGGCGAATGGGACGTTGAGGATGCTTATGAAGCTTTCTGGAATCGGCTAAACGACAGTTGGGAGATGGCCTTCCCGGGCGGGAAGGAGAAGGTGAAGGTCCTTACAGTGGCCCGCGTCAAGAATCCATCGAGGGAATGGGGGATTGTGGCAATGCGCTGAAATAGCATCGAGTCACAGGTCGCGAGCGGCTCTTTCCAATCCAGGATCATTCGACTCATCCCAATCGCCGCCGAGAACCGTTTGGGTCTCCTGGGGCGATCCCCTGCCGGCGACGCGGGCCAGTGCCGCCCATCGATCTTTCCGAGGAGGCTTCCGGTTCGACGCCAGAGGGCGCCAGGCTCGACACCCAATACGTCAGGCCCTGATCAAACTGAGCGATGAACGGGCCACCACCGTGCCCGCGGCGCCGCTCGGATACTTGTTCCTCGTAAAGCGACGTTGAATCGAGCTCTAAACACAAAGGAACGGATCCAACCCGAACCCACTTAGCGGGTCGCGGCGGAGTCCTCCGGCGTATGCCCGACACGTCGTTGTAAAGGAGATTGACTGCGCGGGATGGGGGCGCGAAAATCCGAACATGCGTTCGGCCTTCGGTCCCCGCTCCGGCGATCACGAATTTCAGGCGATGCGCTTTGCACTTGATCCCAACGATAAGCAGCGAGGAGCCCTTGCCAGCCATTCTGGAGCGGCCCGGTACGCATATAACCTTGGGCTTGAGTGGCTGATCGAGGCTATAGAACGCAGGAAACTCGACGCCAGCGAATCCGTCCCCAACAACTCCTTTGTCACTTCGAGGCGAGCGAAACGTGGGGGCAAGCGGTTCGGTTTTCCCCGGTTCAAGTGCAAGGGCCGGAGCCGTGATCGGTTCCGGCTTAGTGGCTTCTTCCACGTCGACAAACGCTGGGTTCAATTGCCGACTCTCGGGCGGATCCGTGTCCATGAGGACGCTTCCAAATTCATGAGGCATCTCGAATCCGGCCGCGCGCGCATCACGACAGCCACGATCTCGAGACAAGCGGATCGGTGGTACGTCAACTTTCGGGTTGTTCGCACCAAGCGGGCAATTGAACGCCCTCCAGGTTCAGCCGTCATCGGCGTCGACGTCGGCATCAATGCGCTTGCGACCCTCTCGAGTGGACAGGTTGTGACTGGGCCGAGAGCGCTTGCCGTCGGCCTCCGCAAGCTAAGGCGGCTGTCCAGAGCACACAGCCGAAAGCGTCTCAAGTCACGTAACCGACGACGCTTTGCCCAAAGGCTCGCCCGATGTCACGCGCGCATCAGTTCCGTTCGGCGCGATCACCTGCACAAACTCAGCACATATTTGGCCAAGAACCACGGCCGGATAGTGATTGAGGACCTCAACGTTCAGGCGATGATGAGCAACCGTCGTTTGGCGCGTTCGATCGCCGACTCCGGATGGGGTGAATTGTCCGCGATGCTCGAGTACAAGTGCCGTTGGTACGGCTCGACCCTAATCCAGGCGAGCCGATGGTTCCCAAGTTCCAAGACGTGCTCCAGCTGCGGGCTGATCAAGGATTCCCTACCGCTCGCAGTCCGCGTGTTCGACTGTCCCGCTTGCGGTTTGACCCTGGACCGCGATGTCAACGCAGCCAAGAATCTGGCCAAGTGGCCAGAAGTCGCCGCCAGTGCGTCGGAGACTCAAAACGCCTGTCGAGGGAACGTTAGACCCGGCGTCCGCCGGGCAGGTCCCGATGAAGCAGGAACCGAGCAGCCAATCGTGGCTTCAGGCTCGGAGCCCAACGCTCAAGCGTTGGCCTTCACTGCGGACTCGCTGGGTCCGGATGAAGGACGGGTGGCTAGAGGGATTTGAACCCTCGACACCCAGATCCACAATCTGGCGCTCTAACCTAGCTGAGCTATAGCCACCGTGCCTGAGGGAGGATCAAATTCTACCCGGCCTAGAATTCAGCCATGGCGACGGCCAACCAGGTGCGCTTCGACAACCTGCTGAAGAAAGGCGATCTCATCGAGTCCACTTCGGAGATGACCCCCGAGTATCTGAAAGAGCTGAAGCACACGCTCATCGTCTCCGGCGACACTGAGCTGATCTCGGCTCCGGCCTATTACATGGCCACCAAGCGCGCTCCCAGCGTCAACGCCTTCATGACCGGCATCGCGATCATCCAGGACGAGCTTGCCCACGCGCACATCGCATACCACATCCTGGAGGAGCTCGGCGACGACGAGGAGACGCTGATCTTCGAGCGGGACCCGAAGTCGTTCCGCTACCCGTACGCGTTCGATGTTCCGCTCGAGTCGTGGCCCGAGCTGGCGATCGCGAACGCGTTCTACGACCAGGCGGGATTCTGCCTGCTCGGCGACATCCACGAGCAATGCTCCTACGGACCCTGGAAGCGCGGCCTGGTCAAGGTCATGGCCGAGGAGAACTTCCACCTGCGCAACGGCCGCACCTGGATGAAAAGGATCGCGGCCGCCGGCGGCGAGGCCAAGGACGAGCTGCAGCGCAATGTCGACTGGATGTTCCCGCTGACAGTCGAATGGTTCGGGCTTCCGGACGACCGGAAGATGCATTCGACCCAGCTCGAGTACCGCCTCAAAGGCAAGACCAACGACCAGCTGCGGCAGTGGTGGCTCTCCACCGTGGTGCCGTACTGCGAGTCGATCGGCGTCAAAGTGCCGGCCCACCAGGAAGGCGAGAACTGGGTGCTCGACTACCCCTTCCCGTGCACCTTCGACGCCGCTGAGAAGCGCTGGGACTTCAAGGATCCGTGCAGCTGGGATGACGTGCTGGTGCGCTGGCGCGAGCGCGGTCCCCGCAACGTCCAGATGGTGGCCGACTTCCAGGAGTCCTACCGCAAGCTGCGCGCCGCGCGGCAGCAATGAACCCCGACGACCGCATCTGGGCGGCCCTGGCCGAGATCCAGGACCCCGAGATGCCGATCAACCTGGTCGACCTGGGGCTGATCTATGGGGTTCGGCGCGACGGCGGCCGGGTCGACGTCGACCTCACCTTCACGGCGATGGGCTGCCCGGCGGCCGACTTTGTGATCGAGGACGTCCGCGAGCGGCTTCTGGCCGAGCCGGACATCGACGAGGTGCGAGTTCGCGTCGTGTGGGACCCGCCCTGGACCGCCGCCCGGCTCACCGAAGCTGGCCGTGACGCGCTCGAGTCCTGGGGCCTGGCGGTATGAGCATGACGCGCGTCCACGACAAGGTCCGCGAGTACGACGTCTTCGCCCGCAAGGCACGCATCGATCCGCTCCACCACGTCGGCCGAGTTGTCGCGCCAGATGACGGCGCCGCCATGGCCTACGCCAGGGCGACGTACGACGAGGAGCGCTGGATTGAGATGATCATCGTGCCCCGCGAGGCGGTCATCACCCTCTGGGCCCCGGGCGAGGAATGAAGGAGAACCCCGCCGACCTGGTCTTGAGCCTGGCCGACTGCAAGCAGCTGCTCGGCATGCGCTACGCCGAATGGTGCAGCGCCACGCCGACGCTGGAAGCAGACATCGCGGCGGCGGCGATGGGCCTGGACGACCTCGGTCACTCGCGCGTCCTCTACGGCTGCTTGAGCGAGCTCGGGGCCGACCCGCGCGGCCCGGAGCGCGAGAGCGACCCCGCCTCCTACCGCAACGTCGCCTTCCTCGACGACCCCTGGTTGGATTGGAGCCAGTTCGTGGCCGCCAACGCGGTGCTTGACTCAGCCTTCACGCTCCTGATCGAGAACCTGGTCGAAGGCGAGGTCGAGGTCCTGCGCAGCCGTCTCCGCAAGATGGTCACAGAGGAGCGCTACCACTTCTTGCACGGGCGGAGCTGGCTCAACGAAGCCTCGGCGCGGGAGCCGATCGAGCGCGCCTGGCGAGAAGCCGTCGAGTTCTTCGGGCCGGAGGGCGGCGATCTCCGCCGCCGGCTGGCCGAACGCCTCGAACAGCCGGAGCCCGACCTGAAGATCGACTGGAAGAAGTGGGACCCGGTGCGCCGCCGGACCCAGCCGGGCGCCATCGACGCGCGCACGTTCGACATGCTCCGCGGCCTCGAAGAAAAGCGCTACATGGTGGCCGGTGAGCGGTCCGGCTGAGGAGCCGCGCGCCGCGCCGCGCTGCCCCTTCTGCGGGTCCCGCGAGGGCGAGGTGATCTCGCTCTTCGGCACCCAGGCGATCACGCTCCAGTACCGCTGCCACGGTTGCGGCTCCTACTACGAAGCGCTCAAGTACGCCGCCGGCGAGGCGGCTTCTTCGGACGCCCCGCCTCCCCGGTCCGGCGCCTGACCAGCGCCAGCGGGATCCCGGCCAGCAGCACGATCAGGATGGCGCCCGCGACGATCAAGGGCAATGTCTGGCCGCCCGCTCCGGGATTGTGCGAAGGGCGGGTCGCACCAGCTGGGTAGCCGGCCGCGAACAAGCCGAGGCTGCTGGTGCGGGCGTCGATGATGTTGCAGGCGGTGGCGTTGACGCTGCTCAGGACCGGCGCCCAGGACCCGTTCGGCTGGGCCAGGTAGATGTTCGAGGGCGCGGGCAGCACCGTCGAGTAGAGGAGTGCGACGCGGGCCTCCTTGGCGATCGACGAGTTCGCCGTGACCAGGTAGACGTTGGTCACGAACGTGTACTGGTCGTGCGCGGGGAAGTCGGTGACCGGCTTGATGTCGATGTTGAGCGCAGCGCCGCCAGGCGGCGGGTTGAAAGCGCCGGGGACGGTCGTGAGCTGGAACTGGCCGTCGTCGGTGAAGGCGGTGACGGGCTGGACCTGGCCGTTGATCACCTTGAATGTGGCGTGTCCGCTGGCGGGAGGTGTGCGAACCGTCGCCTGAGGCGGGGGCGAAGTGAATCGATAATCGACCGGCGGGCAGAGCCCGTCG